>NZ_CP154467.1:0-600000 GCF_039545455.1 Brucella sp. BE17
AGATCCTCGTCGATGGAAACACCAACAGTGTTTCCATCAATCAGGTCGCTGGGATCAGCTACAATATCGGGCTCGTCGACATCCAGGGCGATCAGAACACCGTAGCGGTGGACCAGATCGGTAGTAATCGGGGTGACGTATACTTCACTGGCAACGGCAACAACGCGACGCTTAACCAGAACGGACTCATCAACAGCACGCTGATCACGAGTGTCGGAGATAACAACCAGTTCGCTATTGACCAGTATGGCGACTGGAACGACGTATTGGTGCAGGCTAACGGCAATGCCAATGATGTCACGCTGAGCCAGACAGGAGACGTGAATAGCGGTCTGATCGCGCAGGAAGGCGACGGTAACGTCGCACGGCTCGGTCTCCTCGGAGATAACAACCGTTTCGGCATTGACCAGTCCGGCGATTGGAATGAAGCGCTGGCGCGAGCGGAAGGCAACACCAACGATCTCGCGCTGAGCCAGACAGGCATCGGAAATTTCGGCGAGGTCTTGATCGGGGATCGGGTTCCCGGCAGTGACGGCAATCAGACGGTCCTCAATCAGGATGCCGGCTCATTGGCTTACGGCAATGAAGGCCAGATCCTCGTCGATGGAAACACCAACAGTGTTTCCATCAATCAGGTCGCTGGGATCAGCTACAATATCGGGCTCGTCGACATCCAGGGCGATCAGAACACCGTAGGGGTGGACCAGATCGGTAGTAATCGGGGCGACGTATACGTCACTGGCAACGGCAACAACGCGACGCTTAACCAGAACGGACTCATTAACAGCGCGCTGATCACGAGTGTCGGAGATAACAACCAGTTCGCTATTGACCAGTATGGCGACTGGAACGACGTATTGGTGCAGGCTAACGGCAATGCCAATGATGTCACGCTGAGCCAGACAGGAGACTTGAATAGCGGCGAGCTCTACCTTGTTGGAGACTCCAACACGGTGTCCCTCAACCAGGACGGCAGCAGTGGCGAGAACAGCCTCACGGCTGCGATCACTGGAAACAGCAACGTCCTCAATGTGTCCCAGACGAACCCGTCATTGTTCGACGACATGAACTCGATCACGATCGACATTTACGGCAACAGCAACAACTCTGCCGGGGCTTTCTCGACAGGGTGGTCGTCTGCCGCAGTAGCCGGTGGCCTGCTGATGCCGGGTGATCTGGTCCAGTCCGGATCTGGTAACACCATCGCGCTTCAGGTCGGGTCGGCACTGGTGCCCAGTTCCGATCTCAACCAGTTCGCTTTTGCACAGCTGGGCGAGGGGAACACGATCGACGGGTCGATCACGGGTACTGGCAACGAGGTCGCAATCGTCCAGACCGGAAACGGCAACTATTCCGCGTTCACTCAGGTCGGCAGCGGTAACAGCATCGGCATCTCGCAGTAGGTTTGCCAAGTGGCCCGTCATTGCTGCCCTAAAGCAGTGAAGACGGGCACCAGCACATCAACTATCCTGACATATCCTTCGAGGAGAAGGACAGGAGGGCCGAACCGGTGCCCGGAAGGATTTGCACACAAGGTCATGTTGTTTTGCAGTCGCAACATAACGGGGAGATGAGATGATGAAGATTGTGCGTGTGGCTCTTTTGGCCGCCAGCGTTGTTCAGGCTGGCGCGGGCAGTTCGTCCGCTCAGGATATGGTCTACACTCCGATCAATCCCTCTTTCGGTGGCAGCCCACTGAACTCGTCCCACCTGATGGGTCTGGCTAACGCCCAGCGTACCGCCACGACGCGCAAACCCGCGCCGGGTGCGGATCCGACCAAGCCGTCCGGTTCGGGTTCCTCCGACGCCGACCTCTTCGTCCGCCAGCTCCAGAGCCGCCTGCTTTCGGCGCTCGCGAGTCAGGTGACCGATGCGATTTTCGGCGATAACCAGCAGGACTCGGGTACAGTTACTTTCGGCGATACGACGATCACCTTTGAGCGGACGCTCGATTCAATTCGTCTTATCATAACTGACCCGACAGGCGTCACCGAGATCGTGGTGCCCCAAATGGTCACAGCTAACAACGGCCTGAATAACCTGATGCAGAGCAATGGCACCCTCGGGGCGAGCCACGGCCAGTCCGGCGGGTTGAACACCGGTGCCCTGAACGGAGACCTCACGACGAGCACGTCGCTCAGCACGGGACTCAATTGATTTTGATGAAGGACGGGACGGTGCGGACAGTGACGTCAGAGGTGAGCGGCATCACAAAAAGCCGAAGCTTTGGGAGAACAGTTGCAATGGTCGCTGTGGCAAGCGCTGTTTTGGCTGCGCTTAGCGGATGCCAGGCGGTTCCAACGGAAGGCGTACTCCAGCCCGTTTACACGCCTGTGACAAAGCAGAGCCACAGCCTTCGCACCATCCCGGCGCCCTCGAAGCGCATTACCGTCGCGGTCTATGATTTCCCCGATCTGACCGGCCAGTACAAGGAACGCGAGAATGTTCAGACCCTGTCGCGGGCTGTCACTCAGGGTGGCGCGCCCATGCTAATTAAGGCCCTGCAGGATGCTGGCGAGAAGCGTTGGTTCACTGTGCTCGACCGTGCCCGCCTCGAAGATCTGCTCAAGGAGCGGCAGATCGTCACCGAGATGCGGCGGCTCTACCGCAACGAGGAGCGTATTGATGCGCGCGCCCTGCCGCCGCTCGATCACGCTGGCATCATTCTTCAGGGCGGCATCACCGGTTATGACACCAACACCATGACGGGCGGCCTCGGCGCGCGCTATCTGGGCATCGGCGGCGACGTGAGATGGCAGCAGGACACCGTGACCGTCACGCTGCGAGCTGTCTCGACGAACACTGGCGAGGTTCTGTCCAGCGTCGCGGTCCACAAGATGATCGCGTCCTCTGCGCTTCAGGGCGGTGCCTTCCGCTACATTGCTCTCGACAAGATCCTCGAGGCAGAGGCTGGTATCACACACAACGAGCCCAAGCAGATCGCCGTGCAGCAGGCCATCGAGAAGGCGGTCATGGGTATGATCATCGAAGGCGTTGAACTCGGTGTCTGGTCGTTCGAGAACCGGGATGCGGGACGTGAGATGATAGCCGACTATCGCAACGAGAAGTACGGCACCAAACTGACCGCGGCCGCTGAAATCGTGCCGCCGCCAAAGACCCGCAACGCTGCGAATGTCGTCGAAACGACGCCCGCAGCACCGCCCGCACCGCCGCGCACGGCCTCTATGCCGCGTCCTCCGCCTCCGGTGGCACCGCCCCCCGCAGCGCTTGATGAAACCGTCGGCTCGGTTGAGACCGGCGTAGACGGGGCAGCTCCTAGGGCTGCGTCAGCGGACGCGCAACGTGACCATGTCACTTCCATAGCGCTTATGCGTTGACATTTTACAGAAGATTGGATGTTCGCATGAAGAGAAAATCTAAAGCTATACTCACAGGCATTGTCCTGTTCTGTGCATTTCCGACCTTTGCTGACGAAAACGTCCTGAAGATTATCCAAACAAGCCCTTCTGGTGCGCTCGAGGGCAATATCCTGTCGTTAGACCAGTCCTTGGCCACTGGCTCTCTTGTCGCGGGCCCGACGCAGCAGATGATCGAAGGCGCGCTCGCCAGCAGGCTTAATGTCGACTACCTGTATCGGCAGGATCCGGCAAGTGCGCCGTCCGCTCTGCAGACGGGGCAAGGCAATATTGCAACGCTAATCATGGAAGGCGAAGGTAGCCAATTTCTTCTTCTCCAGGACAATTCGGCTGGCGGGGCGTTGGGCAATTTGGCTCAGTTGAGCGCATTTGGAGCCAATTCCCTTGGCGCTGTCCTGCAAATCGGCGATGGCAATGATGCATCGCTCACGGTAGGCAGTGACGCGACCGGTCTGATCGTGCAGAACGGAAGCCACAATTCCAACTCACTTTCCGTGGGTTCTGGTGGCAGCGGCGAAATAATTCAGAATGGCAACGGTAACAACTTCTCCATGTCGGTAGCTGGCAACACCTCCGTCACAATCACGCAGAACGGCAACAATCTGAGCCCTGCCGGCATGGCGGGCATGGAGGTTTTTTCGATGTCGCCCGGAACGGTCGCAATCACCCAGACCAGTTTCTAGAGATGCGCCACGCAGCAGCACTTATTGTTGGACTTACCGCCGCCTGCGGTGCAGGCGACGCGGTAGCGCAGGACGGAGGCGACCTTGCGGTGCCCTCCATCGCCATTGTGCCCACGGAGGCCGGTGTCCAGATCACAGCCTCGGCCATCGCCTTTGGTGTTACCGAGATCGAAGGCTCGATCGAGATCGACCGTACGGGCCGCTCGGGCACGGTGACCACGCGCCAGAACCGCACGCTGAAGCTTGCCGCCGGGCAATCCCAGGACATAGCCAAGACCGCGCTGTCTCTTGCCAAGGGGGACCGTATTTCCATCAGGGTGGTTCTCCGGCAGGAAGGCAGAGTTGTTGGCAAGGCAGAGGTTTCGTCGGGCGAGTAACGGAGGAGAGTCGTGAAAGTAACGAGATTTTTAACGATCATGGTGACTGCAGCCGGCGTGTTGTCACTGGCCACGATGGTGCGGGCGCAATCCGTGGACCAGTTCGTCCAGGCATTCAACGGCAGCTGGCAACTCGTCGATGCCCGCTACTCCAACCCTCCGTTGACCTGTAATATGGTGCTGGGTTCGAAAGCTGATACAGACGGCCACTTCGCAGTCGAGGGACAGAGCTGCCGCGGCGAGGCCGCTCTGGTCAAATCCTGGGGCGTCAGCGAGGGTCAGATGACCCTGTTCGATGCAGCCGGCGCGGTGATTGCCCGTCTTGGCGGCAGTCAGCGGCGGATCAGCGGAACAACTGCAACGGGCGCTCCCTTAATCTTCGAGAAGAGTGGTGTTGCCGGAACAGCGGCCAAGCTCAAGGCTGCCGAGCGCGCCGGGGGCTGCTTCTATTCGGGCTTCACCAGCAAGTGCGTGCATGCGGCACAGGCTGCGCCTCCCGCGCCCGAAGGCGCAAGCGTTCAGGTCCTGGTTAACCTGAACATCCGCGCCGAGGCGCGCGACGATGCAGAGGTGGTCGGCGTAGTGCCAACGCAAACCTGTGTAAAGACCGAACTGTGCTTGATGGCGACCGACGGCGCGTGGTGCCGCGCCAAGTTCGGCGAAAAGACCGGCTGGATGCGAAAGCTGGCCCTGCGCCAGAACCGCTGGGCCATCGTCACCTTCGAAAACTTCTGTCTCAAGCAGGACAGTTAGGCTTTCAGTTCGCCAGACACTATTCCCATTGGGCGGAAAAGCGACAACAGGGGGACTTGTCGCGGTTTGATTCGGCCTCCTTGAACAGACTATTGGTCATTAAGGAGAAGATTTATGGCAGCCTTACATACGGACGATTTCAGACGTGACGCCGTTCGGATTGCGCTTACGAGTGGTCTTACTTGCCCCCAGGTAGCAGCCGATTTAGGTTTTGGCCTTTCCACTCTATCCAAATGGATACAGCGCTCTCGCTCCGCGCTTATAGTGATAATATTCACCGCGCATGACCAGAAATCTGTCGGGGTCTGAGAGTTTCGCTGTTCGCATTCCGTGTCCTTATGGGGCGCAAAATGGGCGCGCTGTGGAGCACGAAGTCAAGAAGAAAAAATTACAGGTGAATTAAGCTCCAATAAAAGCGCTTTAAATTCAACGCTGTAACGAATATTGAATGTAGAGAAAAGTGGCGCGCCGCACCGGGCGATGATGAGAACTATGTCTACGCTATAGCCCTCTAATGCCCTCCTGTGGCGCTCGTTGCCGACATTCCCCAACTGTAGACTGGCCAAGAGCCGTCGGCTTCATCCTCCAAGGTGAAGTGAAAATCCTTAAGACGATTTGTCTCCAGCATCCGCAGCATGTCCGAAAACTGCCCGCGTGTGACCTCAAGCGATAGGTGCAGCGAGGGAAGATGCTCGGCCTTGAGCAAACAGCCTGCGTCCGGAAAATCAGTTTTCATGGGAGTTGGCGTCATAATCATGATGACGCCCGGCCAAGTGAACCGCACCTCCGGCATGGTAAAAACTCCAGGCATTATCATGTATGTGAATTCGACCGACTGCCGAGGTGGGCCGGGCTGAACAACTTGTCCGAAATTGACCTTGCAGCTTCCAAGAATTTCGCCACGCCAGTTGCCCGGCTTTATACGGAAGCTGGCGGCAACATCATCCGCGACCTGTTCACCGAGGATCGTGGTGGCTTCTATGAAGACCCCGCGCTTCTGGGCTGGCTCGCCAGCCAGAAGCTGGAACGGATCGCCGCCGAGGTGCGGGAGGCCGAAGGCTGGAAATGGACCGCCGCCTATCTCGACTTCCCCCACGCCCATGGGATGCGGCGCATCTATCCGCATTCGGTGGAGCTTTCGGAAGCGAGCGCCGCTGACTATGACGCCGTGCAGGACGAGCTTGAGCGCTTGACGGCGGAATGGGAGGACGCCGATATTGATCTCCCGCTCGAAGAGGACGCCCGGTTCGCGGAGCTTGACGCCGAGATCGAACGCGGTTTCATCCGGGCCGAGGACGAGGCCCCGCAACCGGAAGCCGCCGAGGATGGCGAAACCGTCATCGAGGGGGTGCGCGTCAACAGCGATGGCGAGATCATCGGCGGCGACGAGCAGGACGGCGAAGGCGGCGACGTTTCCGCGAGCGAGCCGGAACCGGAAGAAGAAGCCGGGGATGACGGAAAACCGCTGTCGGATTCGCTCATCCGCGTCATCGCCATCGCGCTCTCGATTCTCGGCGACCGCCAAGGGCGGCAAGGCATCGCGGACGAGCGCGCCTGGCCTGAAGCGCGGGCGCGGCGCGGCCTTCGTGCACGCCCGCACGTTGTTGGGCGGATGGAAGCACAGCACGCCCGGTCAGCGCCGCGTCGTCGTCAAGACCCGCTACGTCCAGGGTGCGAGCAAAACCGGGAAGTCCGCCGTGCATCTGCGCTATATCCATCGCGACGGCACATCGCGCGATGGCGAGCGCGGCCAGCTTTATTCCGCGACCGAGGACCGCGCCGACGGGACCACCTTCGTCGAGCTTGGTGCGGACGATCGCCACCAGTTCCGCTTCATCGTCTCGCCAGAGGATGGTGCAGACCTTTCCGACCTCATGGCCTATACCCGCGACCTCATGGCCCAGGAAGAAACCGATCTCGGCACGAAACTCGATTGGGTCGCTGTCAATCACCACAACACCGGCCATCAGCATGTCCATGTCATCGTGCGTGTGAAGGACGAGCTGGGCGAAAACCTCGCCATCAATGGCGACTATCTCGCCAACGGCATCCGCGAGCGGGCGAGCGAGCTGACAACGCTGGAGCTTGGCCCCGTCACCGAGATCGAGCAGACCCGCAAGCTCTCGGCCGAAATCGGCCAAGATCGTTTCATCCGCATCGACCGTGCGATGGTCGAGGAAGCCGATGAACGCTTCTTCGACTTGCGCCATGAACCCGCCGACACGAAGCGCCAGTTCAACCGGACGCTGCGCCTGCGCCGTCTCGCCAAACTGGAGAAGATGGGCCTAGCCACCGAGCAGGCGCCGGGCGTTTGGGAATTGGGCGAGCGCATGGAACCGGCGCTGCGCGAGCTGGGCGAGCACGGCGACATTATCCGCAACATGCACAAGGCGCTTAAGGCCGACGGGCTGGAGCGCGACCCCATGACCTTCCAGATTCACGATGGGCCGCCGAGGACTCCTATCGCCGGCCGCGTCGTCGACAAATATCTGACCGACGAGCTGGGCGAGAACCTGACCGTGGTGGTCGACGGCATCGACGCCGCCCGTGTCGCGGATGCACGAATCGGCAGCGTCGTCGAGATCGCCCCCCCCCCGACACCGCGAGCCGTCCGTCCGACCGCACCATCGCGACAGTCGCCGAAGGCGGCGTCTATCGGCCGAGCCGTCATATCGAACAGGCGAAGTTCGAGGGCCGCGTGCCGGGCGGCGACTATGACGGCTATGTCGACGCCCATGTGCGCCGGCTGGAGGCGCTGCGCCGCGCCGGCATCGTCGAGCGGATCGACGCCAACCAATGGCGCATCCCCGACGACTTCGAGAGCCGCGCCGCCGCCTATGACGCGGGCCGCAACAAGCATGCCAATATCCGCATCCTCTCAGCCGCCCAGCTCGAACAGCAGATCGGCGCGGACGGCGCGACCTGGCTCGACCGGCGGCTCATAACGGCGGAAATATCCGACCTCGCGCCGACCGGCTTCGGCCTTGAGGTGCGCCAGGCGATCGACCGCCGCCGCGAGAATCATATCGACCGTGGCGACGCGACGCTCGGCCTGAACGGCGACACCCTCTATCGGCGCAATCTCCTCGCCACGCTGCGCGCGGGAGATCGGACGCATAGGCGGCGAGATGGCTGCGACGAAGAACCTGCCGTTCCGCGCCGCCAGCGACGGCGAGACCGTCAGCGGCAGATTCACCGGGACCGTCCAGCTATCGAGCGGCAAGTTTGCCGTCGTCGAGCAGAGCCACGAGTTCACCCTTGTCCCGTGGCGCCCGGTCATCGACCGCCAACTTGGCCGTGAGGTGAGCGGTATCGTGCAGGGCGGATCGGTGTCGTGGCAGATTGGCCGACAACGGAGCCTAGAGCACGTCCATTGAACGCGGAATCGGGTTGAGGATTCCCCTGGCTTCCGAATTCTGATTCTATCGCTTCGACTGGTGATTTGGTCGGAGGCAATATGACCCGAGCTTTCAGTGATGATTTGCGTAGCCGCGTTCTGGCTGCGTCACGCGATGGCATGTCGGCGAGATCGGCGGCAGCCAGATTTGGAATTGGCATTTCAACGGCCATCGCCTGGATTGCCAGCGCACGGGCGGCCCAGTTGACGCCTGCCAAGCAGGGCCGACGCGGTGGTTCACGCCTCGATGCTCACGAGGACTTCATCATCCGCATAATCGAAGAGGAAAAGGATATCACGCTCAACGAGATGGTTCTGCGATTGCGCGAGGACAGAGCCGTATCGATCGGCCGCAGCGCGCTTGACGTCTGGCTGCGAAAGCGCGGTTGGACTTTCAAAAAAAGACCGCGCATGCACTGGAGCAGGAGCGTCCTGACCTGCTGAAACGTCGTCAGGATTGGTTCGACGACCAACTCGATCTCGATCCGGCGCGGCTCGTCTTCATCGATGAAACCGGCCTGAGCACGAAGATGTCCCGGCTTCGTGGACGGGCCCCTTGCGGAGATAGATGCCGCTCACCGGTCCCGCACGGCCATTGGAAGACGACGACGTTTACCGGAGCCCTCAGGCTATCTGGAATGACCGCACCCATGGTTTTGGACGGCGCGATGAACGGGGTAGCATTCCAGGCCTATGTCCAGCAGGTTCTCATTCCAACCTTGGTGCCGGGCGACATCGTCATCATGGATAATCTGCCTGCACACAAAGCGGAAGGAGTACGTCACGCAATCGAAGACGCCGGATGCCGGTTGCTTTACCTTCCTCCATACAGTCCCGACTTCAACCCAATCGAGAAGGCATTCGCGAAGCTCAAGGCCGTCTTGCGCGCAAAAGCCGAGCGAACGGTCGACGGCTTATGGAATACCGTTGGCCAAATCGTTACGCTGTTCGAACCACAAGAATGCGCCAATTACTTCAAATCGTGCGGATATGACCCCCAGTAAAGCGGACACGCTCTAGCTCTGTAACGATGTTTCGGTTGCCGGATGAAGCCGGTGGGGGCCGCTCTTGGGATCAGGCAAACCCGATCACACTTTATCCTGGATCGCGCAAATCTCCGCTTATGGAGAGAAGTCCAAGCATCCCAGCTGTGACGAAGATCGCCGCGAAGCCAGCCCAAACTGCCATGACGAATATCACGTCGCGAGCGCGGACCAACACCGACGGCTGACGGTCGCTACGGGAACTGAAGGCACCGAAGCCGCGTGCATCCATCGCAAGGGAGAGACGTGTGGCGTAGCGGGCAACGGCCGCGAGCAGCGGCACGATCGATCGACCTGTGCGACGCAAATAGCCGACCGGACCATCAGGATCGATGATGCCGCGCGCCCGCTGAGCCGCGCGCAATGTGAGGAGTTCCTGACGGTAACGGGGTGCGAATCGCATCGCGGCGATCGAACCGTACGCAAAGCGATAGGGAATGCGGCATTGGTGGACCAGTGCGCTTGCGAGCTGATCGATCGTTGTGCCGAGGGAGCCAAGCAGCGCCAACATCATCATCGCCGCCAAGCGCACGGCGGTTGAGGCACCATGATGCACGGCGGCTGCGCGCAACGTAATCCACCCGTCGATGACAATAGGTGAGTCCCTGACGAGATCGGATCGGGTGAGCAGAGCGAAGACGAGGGTCGTCCAGGCGCCGACCAGCAGTATCGCTACGGCTCCGGCGAGCAACCCGCGAAGCCGCAGCGGGACACCAGAGACAATAGCGACAAGCGCGAATCCTGCGACGACGGCAGGTGTGGCGATGTCGCGGGTGAACAAGAGTAGAGCGAGCGGCGGGAGCGTTGCGGCGAGTTTGGCGACTGGGTTGATCGTCGCCAGCCAGCCCCGGCGGGTTGCGGTATTGTGCCCGTCGCTCATGGCGCGATTTCCCGGATCTGCCCGGTGCGATAGACCGTCCGCCATTCAGGTTTTTCTCGCGCGAGTGCGAGCGCGATGCGGCGCACCGGCGGCGGACGGAGGCCTGCGCGCTCAATCAGCCTGGCGTCGCAAAGGATTTCTCCTGTCGCGCCCACGTCGAGGAGACGCCCCTGTGATAGCAGCGCCACACGATCCGCATAATCCGCGATGAGCTGCAGATCGTGTGTGATCATTATGATGGTGATGCCCGTAGCGTTGAGTTCGCAGATCATGTTTACAATTTCACGCGCACGGACTTGATCCTGCCCGAAGGTCGGTTCGTCCAGGATGAGAATTTTCGGCTCCGTAATCAGAGAAGTTGCGACGGAAAGGCGGCGCTTCTCTCCATGGGAGAGGAGAAACGGATTCACATCGGCATAGCGGGCCAGATCAAAACGCCCGAGCATGCGATCGACACGATCGTCGATTTCGTGTTTGCAACGGCGCCGGACGCTCAGGCCGTAAGCGAGTTCATCGCGGACGGTGCGTGCGAGGAACTGATGCTCGGGATTCTGGAACACATAGCCGATCCGATCACCTACCTGCCGGACGTCCAGGGCGGTCAGCGGGGTGCCGGCAAGCGTGATCGAACCAGACGAGAGCGGAACCAGACCTGCGACCGCGCGCGTGAGCGTGCTCTTTCCAGCCCCGTTGACACCGGCAATGGCAAGAAACTCCCCGGACATTATCCGAAGATCAACGCCGTGGAGCACAGTCACGCCCCCAAGCCTCACACTGGCGGCGTGAACGTCGATGAGAACATCTTGCTGGGCGAGCACCTGATCGCGCGATCTGCCCGTATCGGTAGTCGATACGATCGTGCTCTCAGGCGCTTCGACCGCATCGAGAGCCGGAGCAAGCTCGCTGGCTGTCAGCGGCAACTCCCGTTCGGGATCGGCGTCAAGACCCAGACGGAGAGCGATGCCGGTTGCGGTTGGAAGCCAAATTCCGCGTTCAGAAAGATCGCGGGCATGCCTGCCGAGCACTTCGGCGGGAGCGCCATCGAGAATTATGGTGCCGTTGCCGTCGAGCACGACGACACGATCGGCCAGTTGGAGAGCGTCATCGAGTTCGTGTTCGATCAGGACAATCGCACGCGAGGCGCCCTTGAGGGTTGTGAGAGCAGCGTAAAACTCGGCCGAGGCGACCGGATCAAGGTTCGCGGTCGGTTCGTCGAGCACAAGCACCGGCGGATCGAGAGCAAGCGCGCAGGCAATCGCAAGACGTTGCCGACCGCCGCCGGACAATTCGGTGGGAGCGCGGAGCGCTTCCTCGCGGCTATTGGCTAAGCCCATCCTGCGAAGAGCGGTGAGCGCACGGGTCTCGATCTCGTCAACCGGGACGAGAAGATTTTCCAGCCCGAAGCACACCTCATCCAGCAGGCTGCCTGTAACAATCTGGGCATCCGGGTCCTGGAAAACGATCCCGACCTTTGCAGCGAGCTGCCCGGCGTCGATATGCTTGGTATCAATGCCATCGCATAGCACCTGGCCGTGTACATCCGCTTCCACGCTGTTCGGAATGAGGCCCGCGAGGGCCAGCATGACAGTGGACTTTCCGCAGCCGGAAGGACCGAGCAGCAAAACCGTTTCACCGGGATCGATGTTGAGATTGATCCGATCACCGATCCATCTCTCGCCCGTATCATAACGTATGCTGACGTCTTTCAGAGAGATGACGGGTTTCGTCTTATCGGCTGTCGTCACCACGAAGCCCTCCCGCAATGCCGGCTCGGGCGAGCGCACGAGCGACGACGAGGGACAACAGGCTTCCCGCGACAAAGGAGACGATCTGGACGGTGCAGATCAAAGCGACCAGACCGCCGTTCATACTCGGCAGGTTGTACGTATAGATGCTGATGGCGCAGGAGATGAAGCCAGAAATCACGCCTGCGGCTGTGAACATGATCCAGCCAAACCAGCGGTATCGGGTCATGAAGAATGGCATCTCCATGACGGCGCCCCACATCGCCATCACAACGACCATCAGCAAGGCGCCTGGAGACACGATCAACACGACACCGGCAGCGGCCGCGCCGATCACACCCGAGCCGCCGCGTCGGAGCACGGCAAGCGGCAGCAACGCGGCCATGCCCCACAAACCGAACGAAGCGGAGGCGATGGGCGGAAAGGCGGTCGTAAAGCCGACAAGGACAAGATTGACCGGGACTAGAATAATGCCGATCGCTGCACCGAGAGCCGCGGCGATCAGGATCGTTCGTGTGCTGTAACGCCGGCGGCGCGAAGCAATGGGTGAGCTATGGTCGGAAATAGACACAGGCTGGTCCGATCGAAACGTGAGTGAGCGTGTTGGTCCCGGTCGGCATATGCTCGACACGGGAACCGAGACGACGTTCAGAAAGTCTTGGTGATGCCAATGCCCACGACGCGGCCCTGGCCGACATTGACTGTCGGAACGCCATTAAGGGGCGCGCCAAAAGCCTCGTAGCGCTCATCCAGCAAGTTGCGGCCGAAAGCGTAGACCTCGAAATCCCCGCCGTCGTTCTTCCAGCCAACACGCGCGTTCACGATATGGTACGGATCGAGGTCGAAGGAATCTTCGGGATCGGCCGCGCGAGAACCGTTGAACTGATACTGGACGTTGAATGAGAACGTCCCCGGCAGGTTTAAGACCGATCCCGGCGCGTCGTATTGAAGCGCGGTCGAGAACGTCCAGTCGGCTGTGTTCGGGACGCGATTGCCCTTCACCCTGGCGTAGTTCGCTCCGTTCGCGCCAAGAGAGCTGTGCGTATAACCAACGCCGCCGATGAAGCTCAGGCTTTCCGTGATGCGGGCACGGGCCTGAAGCTCGAATCCGCTCGTTGTATAGTCCTGATAGGTCGTCTTGAATGCAAGAGGTGCCTGGGGGTCGAGATACGCGATCAGGCCGTTCTTGATATCGTTGTGAAATACACTTCCATCGAGCTGCAGGCGGTCATCGAACAGGCTCGCTTTCACACCAGCTTCGTAGGTCCAGCCTGTCGCGGCGGGATATGGATCGGGAAGGACACCGTTCACAACGGACGGCAGGAGCGAGTAAACGCGCGTCGAGTGTCCGCGGGCAACGGAAACATACGACTGAATGTCGTCGGTCCACTTGTAGGACAGTGCGAGCCTGCCGGTCGGATACGTCTGAGTGGTTGAATTGTGGCCGGTCAGTCCCGGCAAGTTCAGCGCGTTGGTGAAGCCTGCATCGATATCGTCATAGCTTAGACGTGCGCCGGCGGAGACTTCCCAGCGCTCGGCGAACGGTATCGATATGTCGCCGAACAGACCAAGATTCGTGCTGTCGATGGACGCCGTGGTCGTGTTCGGCGGGAGCGTGCATTGCAAAGCATCGCACAAACGGCTGCCTTCGGTGCGCACCACACTCGCGCCCACCACCCAGCGGATCGGATCGCCTTCAAGCGAACTCAGGCGAAATTCCTGACTGTAGATGTTTTCCTTGTCGATCGTGCCGCCAACGCCAGGGATAGCAGGCAAACCGATCCTCTCGAAAACGAGCTTGTCAGCAAAACTCGACCATCTTTCGCTTTCGTTGCGCTGATATGCGCTGATCGACGTGAATCTGAATTGATCGAAATCATGTTCGACCTTTAGTGTCACATCCCCGTGCGTCGTTTTTGCGTAGGGCTCGGTCAACGTTCCGCTGATCGGAAAGCCAGGCGTGTCGCGTAGCAGAATTGCCGGGGCGTTGCCCTTGTCGCTCAAATATGAGCCGGACAAGGTGATCATGGTGTTCTCCAGACCGGTAAAGCGCAGGCCGCCACGAAAAGCGCCGATATCACGCTTACCGAGATCCTCGGTGAACAGGCTGTCGATGTCTCCATCCTGGCGTCCAAAACGAACCGCCATCCGTCCGTCGAGCGCACCGGGAATGATATTGCCGCCGAGAACCGCTTCACCCATGCGGTAGCCGTTCGATCCGATCTCTGTCGTGAAGCGAATATCGCGTTCCCCGTCAGGCTCGTTGGTCACGACGTTGATGGCGCCGCCAAGCGCATTGGTGCCCCAGAGCGTGCCCTGCGGCCCCCGCAGGACCTCGACGCGATTGACATCGAGCAGAACGCTCGAAGCGCTCATCATGCTGTTGGGAACACCATCGACATTGAAACCAACGGTGCCGTCGGAGAAGTTGAGCGGTGTTCCAAGAGAGCTTATGCCGCGGATCGAAAAGAACTGCGTTCCCGCGCCACGGTCGACCCATTGAACGTTGGGAGAATTGCGCGCGATGGCAGGGGCGGATGCAAAGGGAGCTGCGGCCAGGTCTTCCGGCGAGACCACGGTGATGCTCTCAGGCACGTCCTGAAGTCGCTCGTCCGTTTTGCGCGCGGTGATAATGATCGGATCGAGGACTGTGACATTGTCGGCTTCTTGGCGCGACGAACGCCGGCTTTCCTGCGCATAGGTCGGCTCCATAGCTGAAAGAGCAAAGACCAGCGTGGTCACGGAAACCCCGCTCAACATCAGATTACTTTTATTCCAAAGTGACATACCAGCCCCCAACGACGATCCAACGGACACATCTGCGAATGATCCGCATTATCGACGTTGATAAACTTGAGACTGAAACTCGCCTTTCGCTGTTTCGCCAAACAGATTTCCGATCCTGCCAAAATGCTCGTTCAGGGCTTTCGGGGCTATCGGAAGGGACTATTTACTGGCGCCTGCTCGGGGCAATCAGCTCATCCATGCCCTTTGAGATGGCGCTCTGGCGGCACCGCTATTCGAGACCGGCAATGGTCCGGGAGACGAGGATTCCATTGATGATCGATTCCTGGAGGCTTTCTTCGTCAAACAGACCTGCGCCCCAAGGTTAGGTAGCAGTCATGTCCCGGTCCTGGCGTTTGCATCTTCGTTCGGCATGTATGCTGATCTGCCTTGTCACGGCGTTCCCGCAACCCGCGCTGGCTGCCGCCCCTGAGTCTTTTGTCAAGAAAGCCTGCGAAGCGGAGATTCTGTCAATCTGCGTGCGGCCGTGGCGGCTTACGCCCGACGCTATATCGAGCTGTGTCGAGGAAAATCGCCTCAAGCTCTCTTCGATGTGCAGAGTTCTCTGGGCCAATCTCCGCGAGTGCCAGTTGGAGGTAAAAGAGGTGTGCGGCGGATTGAATCCGCTCACGATCAATCATTGTTTGAAGAACTCCATCGGCAAGTTCACCGCGACCTGCCGGCAGACATTAAACGACAGATGAGCTTCTCATTGGCGCCAGGCTATCGGGAGAAGGCGCCTTTTCGCGGTCCCCGCGCATCATCGCCACTGCCGCGCTCTGCGAAATAGCGGCCGGGCGACTTGCCGGTCGTCTTCTTGAACATGGTGATGAAGCTGCTGGCCGTTTCGTAGCCGAGGTCGAGCGCCACCGCCTGAACGCTGTCTCCGCTCGCCATGCGCTGGAGTGCCAGTGTAACGTGAAGCTGGTGACGCCAGCGCCAGAGACTCATGCCGGTCTCGTGTCGCATCTTCCGGCTCAGCGTTCTCTCGCTCATCGCGCAGCGCACCGCCCACTGCGCCACCGATGACTTGTCATCAGGAGCGGACATCATCATGTCGGTGAGACGCCGCAGGCTGGGATCGGATGGCAATGGAAGTCGGTGGTGTTCGGTCCGGGCAGTGCTCAGTTCATCGAGGATGACAGGAAGTAACCGGACTTCCGGCCCATCCAGGGGGTAAAGCGCACTAAACTGCGCGGCGCGGATCAGTGCCTCTCGCAGCAGGGGCGAGACAGACATCGTACAGCAGGCCCGTGGAAGGTTCGGATAGACGTTGGGATCGAAGAACAGAACGTAATATTCGGTCTTGCCGAAAGCCTGACACTTATGCGGCGTGCCGGACGGAATCCATACCGCGCTTTGCGGAGAGACCGTCCAGAGGCTACGCTCGATCTCGCAAGTGAGGACACCTTTGACGGTATAGATCAGTTCGCATCTGCGGTGCTGATGCTCTAAAACCTCAAGGCGGCTTGCGACTTGCTTGAGACCGATAGCGATGACAGGCCGAGGAATCCTGTCGATTCGAGCGACGTCCCGTTGCACGTATTGCAATGCGGTTTCCAAACCATCCATGCCTGCTTCTCCCGGCCGGCGGAACGCCGCATCGAACGATCCCGCCAAAATCTCGAACCGGCCATTCGCTTGCTTTCCACCACACGGATCGGCGACTATTTCGAATGCGCCGGGGATGGCTCGGCAGGTGCGGGAGCGCGCCGGAAACGACCATGAAGGCCCTCGATTGCCAGAAACAGCGCCGGCGTGGTCAGGAGCGACAGCACCGTTGCCACAATCAGGCCGCCTATCACGACGATCGCCATAGGAGCGCGGAACCCGCCGCCGACGGCAGCACCCATTGCGCTCGGCAACATGCCTGCCACCATCGCCAGCGTGGTCATCAGGATGGGCCGCGCCCGAGTGCAGCAGGCATGGACGATGGCGTCGGCAGGCGGCATCCCGTGATCCTCACCGATCTTGGCGAAGTCCACGAGCAGAATCGCATTCTTGGCCACGATTCCCATCAGCATGAGGACGCCGATCAGCACGGGCAGATTGATCGGTGTGCCGGTCACGAACAACGCCAAGATCGCGCCCGTCAGGGCCAGCGGCAGGGACAACAGGATGATCAGAGGCTGACGCACGCCCGAGAACAG
Organism: Brucella sp. BE17; assembly: GCF_039545455.1. Taxonomy (NCBI): domain Bacteria; kingdom Pseudomonadati; phylum Pseudomonadota; class Alphaproteobacteria; order Hyphomicrobiales; family Brucellaceae; genus Brucella; species Brucella sp. BE17. Next base: position 17,190 of record NZ_CP154467.1, read on the forward strand.
CAACACCAGGACGGCGAACATCAGCAGCAACCCGAGGCCCAGCGCGCCGACGAAGCCGTTCATGACCTCATCCATCAGTTCGCCGTCGCCAGCGGCCTGGATTGATATGCTGGACGACAACGCCCGCACCTCTTCGGAGGCACGAATTCCGGAGAGTGCTGTGCCGAGGGTCAGCCCGGCCGCGAGGTCGGCGCCAACCAAGACACGACGTTGGCGGTCATATCGTTCGATCGACGAAGGCCCGCCTTGCCACCGAACGTCGGCAACGGCGGAGAGCGGAACGGGCCGTCCGTCGATCCGCGTAACCGGGAGTGCACGCAGCAATTCAATGTCACGCCGGGCGGCAGCATCCAGACGTATGCGTATGGGGACCAGACGGTCTTCCGCCTTGAACTTCGGCAACACGATATCTGCGTCGCCCACCGCGGCCAGGCGCACCGCATCGGCAATCTGCACGGTCGAGATATCGAGCCGGGAGGCATCAGGCAGCCGCGGCGTGATGTGGATCTCGCTGCGCGTGAAGCCGGAATCCGTGGAGACGTTCGCCAGACCCATCGCCTGCATCTGTGTCCCAACCAGCGCTGTTGCTTCGTGCAACCGTGCGGGCGAAGCCCCAGCGACGGAGATTTCCACCTCGCGCCCGAGATTGCTGTTCAGCGGCCAAGCCCGCAGGTCCGGCAGGGTGCGCAGCAAATCGCGAACGGCAAGCTGCACCTCACGCTGGCTCCGCTGCCGCTCGCCCCTTGGTTTCAGGTGGACGATCAAGGTGGAAAGTCGAAGCTCCTGCCTTCCCGAAGGCGACACACCGCCTTCCACCAGGACGTGCGCAACGTCGGGTATTTCGGCACGCACGCGCTTTGCCATGGCATCGGTCCGGTCGGCCAAATGCGTCAGTGTGATTCCGGGAGAGGCTTCCACGGCGAATATAAGACGGCCGGTATCTTCCGCCGGCACCAGATCATCCGGCAACTGACTGGCAGCCGCCAGTGACAGCGCAAAGCCCAGGACGCTGACGATGATCACCGTACCTTTCCGGCGAACCACCCAGCCCAGCATGCGCGCATACCAGCCGGTCGATGATACCGGGGACGTCTCCTCGGATAACAGCTTTATCGAAGAGCGCAGCAAGTTGGCAGCCATGATCGGCGTGATCAACCGGGCCACCAGCAGCGAGAACATGACCGATACCGAGACCGTCAGGCCGAACTGCTTGAAGTATTGGCCGGCGACACCGCCCATGAAGCCCACCGGCGCGAACACGACGGCAACGCTAGTCGATATGGCCATCACCGCCAACCCGATCTCAGCAGTGGCGTCAATTGTGGCCTGCCGGGGCGTCTTCCCCATATGCATATGCCGCTCGACATTCTCGATCTCGACAATGGCGTCGTCCACCAATATGCCGGTGACCAGCGTCACGCCGAGCAAGCTGAGCATATTCAGCGTGTAGCCTGCCAGATCAAGCGCCCAGAAAGTCGGAATAATAGCAAGCGGCAAGGACGTCGCGGCAACCAGCGTGGCGCGCCAATCGCGCAGAAAGACGAAGACCACGAGGACCGCGAGCGCTGCACCCTCCAGCAGTGTACTCATTGCTGCGTCGAAAGTCTCCTGCGTGGGCGTTACTGTCTCGTCGATGCGCGTGAACGTGATATCCGGTGCCAAGGTCTGTAGCGTTGGCAGCGCATCGGCGACCGCACGCGCCACCGCGATCTCGTCGGCGCCCCGCGCGCGAAACACGGAGAAGGCAACCGCGGCCTGCTCGCCATCACGGCGCAGGAATGTCTGAGCTTCGGCAGTCGTATCCGTGATGCGCGCGATGTCTCCAAGACGCAGGCTACGTCCGGCCAAGGGCAGGAGCGTGTCGGCCAGTTCCTCAACCGAGCGTGCGCGCGCCAGTATGCGTACCGGTTGCTGGCTATCGGCTGCATTCCAATGCCCGGCGGGCAGATCTACGCGGCCGCCTCGAAGGGCTTTTTGCACGTCGCCGACAGTGATGCCCAGCGACAATAGCCGGTCCGGATAGAGGGCAATTTCAATCTCCCTTGCACTCCCGCCCCGGCGCACGACATCGCCGACACCAGGCAGTCCGCGCAGGTGTTGGGAAACGGCATCGTCGATGAACCATGACAGTTCCGCAAGTGATCTGCCGGGTGACGAAACCTGCCACGTCACCAACGCCACACCTTCCGTATCGACCTTGGAAACGACGGGCGCGTCGATGTCGGCAGGCAGTTGGCTGCGTAGCGCATCGACGCGACTCTTGACCTCGAACAGCGCGGTGTCGGGCGCCACATTCAGTTGGAATTCGATCCGAGTGGAGGAAAGGCCATCGGTGATCGACGAACTCACATGGCGTATGCCGGTGATTCCAGCCACCGCGTTCTCGACCAGACGTGCCACGTCCGTTTCCAGCTCTTCGGGCGCGGCTCCAGGCTGCGAAATGGACACGTTGACCAGTGGCAGGTCGATGTTGGGGGTGCGCCCGACCGGCAACGACAGGAAGGATGACATGCCCAGCAAGATCAGCAAGACGAACAGCACCAGCGAGGGGACGGGCTGGCGGATTGCCCAGGCGGAAATATTGAGATTCATCGTGCGATGCCCCTTGAGTCATCGCCGACTGCAGCGATCCGAACGGGATCGCCGTCGCGCAGCAGCGAGCCCGCTCTCGCCACGACAGCTTCGCCAGCATTCAGCCCCTCGATGATTTCGGCATGCTCGGCGTTCTGCGCGCCCAGCGTCACCGCCCGTCTCAGGGCCTTGCCGTCCGCGACGACGAAGACATAGGCTCCTTGTTGGTCGAACAGGAGGCTGGATTGCGGAATGGCGAGGAGATTGGCGCGGCCGATCCGCAGGCGGGCGCTGGCGCCTGCGCCGGAGACAAGGCCCGAGGGCGCGTTGTTGAGGCTAATCCAGGCCCGGCCCAATCGGGTCTTGCTGTCCAGTGCGCCGGACAGGCGGCGCACTGTGCCAGACATCGCTTGCCCGTCTGCCAGCGTGATGTCGGCGCTTTGGCCGACGCTGGTCTGGCTCCATGCCGTTTCGCTCAGGTCGGCCACCAGTTCCATGGCGCTCTCAGCGGCGATCTCGAACAGGGGCTTTTCGTTCGCGACCTCGCCGATTTCGATGTGTCGTCGCTGTAGCAACCCCGCCACGGGTGCGCGGACTTCAGCGCGTGCAACGTCGATTTCCAACGCGCGCACACGCGCCTGTGCTTCTACATAGCTGGCCGTTGCTGCATCGGCGGCACTGCCTGCCATCGTGCCAGAAGTCTTAAGTGCTTGGGCGCGAGCCAGCGCCTGCTCGGCACGATGAAGTTCTCCACGCGCGCCGGACAACTCAGCGCTCTGCCGCTCGGAGGACAGGCGTGCCAGAACCTGGCCGGCGCGGACCGTCTGGCCCTCTTCGGCCAGGAGTTCGGTCACTACCAGGCCGGACGTCTGCGCGTGAACCAGCGCCACACGATGCGGTACCAGCGAACCGGTCACCGTGATGGAAGAAACCAGGCGCAGGATTTGTGCGCGCACGATGCTGACGACCGGAGCGGGATCCGTTGCCGCTTCAGGTTCATCCCCATCATTGCAACCTTGAAGGACCAGCAGGACGATCAGAAGGGCGGGCCATGATCGAGGCGAATGACGAGGCATAAAAGCGTTCCTAAAAAAACTATTCAGTATGTGCCGGAGGCTGTGCGGCTCACATGATCGTTGCCGGCCGGCGCCGATGCGTCCCCGGTTCCGAACTCAGATACGCTGGTGGTCAGCACGCCACATCGAACGATCCCGCCAAGATATTTCTCAAACCGGCCAATCATCTTGTTGGAGTGCGCGCGCGGTTGCTGACAGCCGTGGGCTTACTGTGGCGAAGCAAGGCATAGCCAGCGGCCGGCAGATGGCAGGATCGCGGTATTTGTTGGCAGGCTTGCCGGAGCAGTCGGCCTGCCGCCTGTGATATGGATAACTGCGTCAGTTATTGCCCGTGGACTTGCCTGTTGACCGAATAGCGATGTCGGCCTTCGGCGGCTCCCGGCATCTCGTACGGTCAACGAAAGGTAAGATGATGCTCCTGGATGATTCTCGCTTTCCCCTTGTCTTCCTGCGCGAGCACGAGGAACAAGGCTCGTCCATCGACGAGGTGCTGGACAGGAACAGTCAGCTTGAAGACCTTCTGGACAAGCAGACACCGTTCGTGCTGATCGCCGATCACGCTGCGCACGATCACGATGGCGAGACGCCCGAGGAGCGCAAGGCAAAGGCGCTGTTTTTCAAGCGGATCAAGGACCGGATGAAGAAGTATTGCCTTGGGTTGATTGTGATCGAAGGCCACTCTCCGATAAACGCCGCTGCACGGGTCGCCGCTTCGGCGGCAAGCAAAGCTTTGGGCTTTTCTGTCCAGTTCGCAGCCGACGAGGAGACCGCCGCCGCCAAAGGCTTGGCTTTGCTTGAAAAGAACGCCGCGTGAGACGCCAGAGAATGGTATCATACAGGGCCGGCTGAAAGAACGCTCGCAATATTCGAGGTTCTATACGCCCGGAGCCTGAGCCGTATCTGCGATTGGGATGATGTGATGGAGTTTCCATATCCGCCTGATATTGATGACGTGGATGCAATTCCACGACCCGTCTTCAGTCTTATCACCGAGGCGACTTTCGTAGGCGAGACGGAACCGCATCGCCATCAGAAGGCGCAGTTGATGTATGTCATCAGCGGCGTTCTGACGATGCAGGCTGCGGACGGTATCTGGACGGTGCCTCCGCATTGTGCCTTGTGGATACCAAGCGGTGTTTCCCACGCGGGCCGGATGGCCGGCCATATCAAGATCGCCAGCCTGTACATCGATCCGGGTCTGGCCGCTCCGCTTGATCAGCATTGCGGCATTGTATTCGTACAGCCCTTCCTGCGGGAACTCATTCTGCGCTTCGATTCTGAGTCATCACTGCTGAATATGGGGCATGGGCGCGAGGCACGACTCATATCAGTGTTGCTCGATGAGTTGGCCGCGGCGCCGCTTGAACCGATCCACCTGCCGATGCCGAACGACCGGAGGCTCCGGCGGCTGACCGAATCCATGATCGAAAATCCGGCGCTGCGTTTCACGATCGACGAGTGGGGGGCTCGCGTCGGAGCGAGCAATCGAACCCTGAGCCGGCTGTTCCAGCGCGAGACCGGCATGTCGTTCGTTCGCTGGAGACAACAACTGCATATCGGCCTGGCACTGCAGCGACTCGCGCAAGGCGAGCAGGTTACGAACATTGCCGCCGATCTTGGCTATGAGAGTGTCAGCGCGTTCATCTCTTTGTTCAGGCGAATGCTTGGGACGACTCCCGCTCGATATTTTGGAGAAGCGGCCTCCGGAGCCTCGGAGCGAGGTGATCGAAAGGCGCGTGCCCGCGACGAGAGTGATCATGGCATCGCGGAAGCTGCCGAAACAGCACCGAATGTCGTCCCACTAAGAAGGTCGTAGGCGCGTTAGCACGGATAGCCCACAGGAATCATACCGGCGGCGAATGACCGGCGCTGTATGTGATCATTCGGCTCGCGGGTCGATCACTAGAGAGGATCGCGCCATCTACAACTCGTTCAGTAGGGACTAGAAATGCGCCGTCGGAAACAGAGCGATATGCCTCAAATGCCAGCAAACCCATTGCTGCTTGGCGGTCGCATTCCGATGACATCACTTATTCAGACACTCGCTGTCGCTGAGCATCTGAATTTCCGGCACGCGGCCAATGCGCTTGGAGTTACTCAATCGAGTGTCAGCGCGCGCGTGAAAATGCTGGAAGAAGAACTTGGTATTCTTCTCTTCGAACGCCACACGCGAGGCGTGCGCATCACACAAGCGGGCCGGCACTTTGTCGAAGGTGTTGCTTTGGCAACAGGTCAACTCGACCATACCGTTAGAACCGCCGGCATGTTCTCGCGCGGGGAGTAGGGGCGTCTTCGAGTCGGTATTCACGCTCTGATCCCTGGCGGCTTCCTCGCTACTCTCTTGCAACGTTATCGAGAGCGGCATCTAGGCATTGAGGTAGAGATCACCGAAGGCACTGCGCGCGAGGCAGTAATGCAGCTCCGCGCTGCCCACTTGGACATAGCATTTGTAGCAGGACCACCCGATCCTCCGGATTGCCACTCACGACAAATATGGACCGAAGCGCTGATGGCAGCGCTACCAGCAAACCATCCGCTTGCCGACCGCTCCTACGTCACGTGGTCAGATCTGGCAGCGGAGACGTTCCTTGTCCGTTATAGTGGCGCCGGGCCGCAAGTTTATGACCATATCGTGGCGCGCCTAGCCGGTCGCTGGTCCGCCCCTTCGATCCTCCGTTTCGATGTCGGGCAAACCACGTTGCAATAAATGGTCGAGCAAGGATTCGGCATCACCATTGTCGGGCAGGCCGCGTCCCTTTTGCCAACTTCCGGCTTGGTCTTTCTTCTCATTGGAGACGAACCTGTGTCGGTTTCATTCTCCGCAGTCTGGTCGCCGCATCACCGCGGCGCGGCGCTGCGGAACCTACTTGCACTCGCGGACGAAATGGGGCGTTCAGCCCAGCTCACTCAGGTTCTCAGCGGTTCGCCTCTACAATCCCGCGAACAAACCAAGGCATAACGCAAACCTATCCGATTTGTACGCCAGAGTATCCGACCGCCCTCCCGTTTCATCTTTTTTCTTGCCTGTCCCGAAAACACCCATTCTCTGATCGGCTCCGACATTTTTGCCGATTGGAGCCTGTATGCGCGGCGGCCGAATCCTCTGGGGTCAGATTACGGTCGTTCTGACCATAGTTCTCGTCATGACCTGGGCGGCGACGCAATGGACCGCGTGGCGGCTCGGCTTTCAGCCGCAAATCGGTCAGCCTTGGTTCGAGCTCGCAGGCGTTCCGATCTACTACCCGTCGGCCTTCTTCTGGTGGTGGTTTTCCTACGACGCCTATGCGCCGTCGATCTTCACCGAAGGCTCGATCATCCCCGCATCCGGCGGCTTCATCGCCATCGCCGCTGCCATCCTCATGTCGCTCATCCGGGCACGTGAAGCCCGCAACGTCGCGACCTACGGTTCGGCGCGATGGGCCGAGAAGGAGGAGGTGCTTGTGGCGGGCCTGCTCGGCTCAGATGGCGTCGTGCTTGGAAAATACAGCCAAGTCTATCTGCGTCACGACGGCCCCGAGCATGTCCTGTGCTTCGCACCGACCCGCTCCGGCAAGGGCGTCGGCCTCGTCGTACCGACGCTGCTGACCTGGCCGGGAAGCTGCATCGTCCACGACATCAAGGGTGAGAACTGGACGCTGACGGCGGGCTTTCGCGCCAGGCACGGCCGCGTGCTGCTGTTCGATCCGACCAATGCCCGATCGTCGGCCTACAATCCGCTGCTCGAAGTCCGGCAGGGAGAATGGGAGGTCCGCGACGTGCAGAACATCGCGGACATTCTGGTCGATCCCGAAGGCAGCCTCGACAAGCGCAACCATTGGGAAAAGACCAGCCATTCGCTGCTGGTCGGCGCGATCCTCCACGTCCTTTACGCCGAAGACGACAAGACGCTGGTTGGCGTCGCCAACTTCCTCTCCGATCCGGGCCGTCCGGTCGAGGCGACCTTGCGCGCGATGATGGATACACCGCACCTTGGCGAGGCCGGCGTGCATCCCGTCATCGCATCATCGGCGCGCGAATTGCTGAACAAGTTTGACAACGAACGCTCCGGCGTGCTGTCGACCGCCATGTCGTTTCTCGGCCTTTATCGAGATCCCGTCGTCGCGCGTGTCACCGCCCGCTGCGACTGGCGCATCGCCGATCTTGTCGGCGGCAAGAGGCCGGTCAGCCTCTACCTCGTCGTGCCGCCGTCGGACATCAACCGCACCAAGCCGCTGATTCGCCTCATCCTCAATCAGATCGGCCGCCGGCTCACCGAGGAGCTTGCAGCATCGGGCAAGCGCCACCGGTTGCTGCTGATGCTCGACGAATTTCCGGCGCTGGGTCGGCTCGACTTCTTTGAATCTGCGCTCGCCTTCATGGCAGGCTATTGCCTCAAGGGTTTCCTGATCGCCCAATCGCTCAACCAGATCGAGCGAGCCTATGGGCCGAACAACGCGATCCTCGACAACTGCCACGTCCGCGTCAGCTTCGCGACCAACGACGAGCGCACCGCCAAGCGCGTGTCCGATGCACTCGGCACGGCGACCGAGCTGCGCGATTCCACCAACTATGCCGGTCATCGCCTGTCGCCCTGGCTGGGGCATCTCATGGTTTCACGGCAGGAAACCGCGCGCCCGCTGCTGACTCCGGGCGAGATCATGCAGCTCCCGCCACATGAGGAAATCGTGATGGTCGCAGGCACGCCGCCGATCCGCGCCACTAAGGCCCGCTATTTCGAGGATGCGCGTTTGCAGGAGCGCATCGTCGCGCCGCCCGAGCTGGTGCCCGTCATCGACGATTGGCCGGAGTGCGTGCCCGTAACGGAGGCTGAGGTCGATATATTTGAGCGCTACTTCGCCGACGTGTTCCACCGGCTGTTTGGCCCGCTTGATCCCAATAACGGTAATGAGGGCTTGTCAAAGTTAACATCGGATGTTAACAATAAGCCATGAGCGAGGATCGCTACCCGAGCCTCGACACGCTTCTGGACCTCGACGGTCAGGTGCTCGTTGTCGACCCCGAGGGCGGTCGTTGGGTGAAGTTCGTTGTCACCCGCGTTCCGGTCTCGCCGGAAAAGCCGCATGGCCTTGATTACTCGCTCACGCTTCACGCTTCACGCTTCACGCTTCACGCTTCACGCTTCACGCTTCACGCTTCACGCTTCACGCTTCACGCTTCACGCTTCACGCTTCACGCTTCACGCTTCACGCTTCACGGGCCTTCGGGCGACCGGCTTGTCGGTTTCGACAACTCCCATCCGGTCGGCCGAGGCAGGCGCGGCGAGCCGATGGATCATCGCCACCGCCTCCAGACCATGAAGCCATACGCCTGGGAGGATGCGACCACGCTACTGGCCGACTTCTGGAAGGCGGTGGACGCGGTGTTGAAGGAGCGAGGCGTGTTATGACCACCTTGAAAGTCGGCATTGCCGACTACGACGAGATGAAGGCCCGCACCATGCGGATCGCGCGCGGCGAGGAAAAGTCGGCGGCGGACGATCCGAAGGTGTGGTTCACCTCCACTGAATCTTTCGCACAGGTGCTTTCCAGCGGAAATCGCGAACTGCTGCGAGTCATCGACGAGCAAGCACCCAGTTCGCTGGAGGAGCTGTCGCAGATCACCGGGCGGGCGAAGTCGAGCCTGTCTCGAACCCTCAAGACAATGGCGGGCTACGGTCTCGTCAGTATGGAGCCTGGCAAAGGCCGGAAGATCATGCTGAAGGTATTGCACGATCGGGTGGCCCTGGAACTGCCATTGCTCGAACGGCGCGAAGCGAAGGAAGGCCGCCCATGAACATTCAAAGTCTGCATATCGTGCAGCGCGCGGCGCTCTATCTGCGCGTCTCGACGACGCGGCAGGCCGAGCATGATGTGTCGATCCCAGATCAGCGTAAGCAGGGTGAAACCTATTGTGCTTCGCGTGGATACCAGCTTGTCGAAACCTTCGTGGAGGCTGGAGCTTCCGCCACCAATGACCGCCGCCCGGAGTTCCAGCGCATGATCGAAGCCGGCACATCGAAGCCTGCGCCGTTCGATGTCGTCGTGGTTCACAGCTTCTCGCGCTTCTTCCGCGATCACTTCGAGCTGGAATTCTATGTCAGGAAGCTGGCGAAGAATGGCGTCAAGCTCGTCTCCATCACGCAGGAGATGGGCGACGATCCCATGCACGTCATGACGCGGCAGATCATGGCCCTGTTCGACGAGTACCAATCGAAGGAGAACGCTAAGCACGTCCTGCGCGCCATGAACGAGAACGCCCGTCAGGGTTTCTGGAACGGCGCGCGACCGCCCATCGGCTATCGCGTCGTCGCGGCCGAGCAGCGTGGATCGAAGATCAAGAAGAAGCTGGAGATCGATCCGCTGCACGCGGAAACGGTCAGGCTCATTTATCGCCTGTTCCTCGAAGGCGGCGGTACGTCTGGCCCGAAGGGCGTCAAGGCCATTGCGACCTATCTCAACGAACGCCGCATGCTCACCCGTGACGGCGGGAAATGGGACCTGGCGCAAATCCACGCGATCCTGACCCGCACGACCTATATCGGCGAGCACCGATTCAACACACGCTCTTTCAAGAACCGCGAGAGGAAGCCGGAGAACGAGGTCTCGATCATGGCGGTGCCGCCGCTGATAGAGAGGGAGACGTTCGACGCCGTTCAGGCGCGTCTCAAATCGCGCAATCCGATGTTGGTGCCCGCACGGGTTACGAGTGGTCCGACGCTGCTCACCGGCAAGGGCAATGGCGGGCAGTACACCTATTACACCTGCTCGACCAAAGCGCGACAAGGCAAGGTCGGCTGCGAAGGGCGTTCGATCCGAATGGATAAGCTCGATCATCTGGTCGCGCGCCATCTTGAAGAGCGCCTTCTCCAACCGAAGCGGTTGGAGACGATCCTGTCGAGCCTTCTCGATCGTCGGCAGGAGCGAGCCGAACGCCGGCGCGAACACCTGGCTGATTTAAATCGGCGAATCACCGAGACGGATCAGCGATTGGGTCGGCTCTACGATGCGATCGAATCGGGTGTGGCCGCGCTGGACGACATGGGACTGAAGGACCGGATCGCCAATCTCAAAGCGATCCGCGATCAGGCGGCGGCCGACGCCGAGCGGATACGGGCGACACTCGACAGCTCCGGCCACCGGGCCGTTACGCCAGACATGATCGACGCGCTTTCGGAAACGGCACGCAGCAGCCTGCGGATCGAAGGAGGCGGCTATCGGCGGGACCACCTGCGCGCCTTTGCCCAGCGCGTTGAAGTCGCCGATGACGAGGTTCGCATCATGGGGAGGAAATCGGACCTGCTTCAAGGCCTCATCGCCGCTTCAAGCGTAGAAACGGCGGCGTTCGGCGTTCATAGTTCTGTACTGAAATGGCGCACCCGAAAGGATTCGAACCTCTGACCCCCAGATTCGTAGTCTGGTGCTCTATCCAGCTGAGCTACGGGTGCATGCCTTAGTGCCACTCACTGCGGCGATGGGCGGTTGATAATCGGACCCAATGCCAAATGCAAGCACCTTCTGGCAAAAAAATGTCGTTCTATGAAGATTTCTTGTCAAAGCCACGTTTAACTAGCTTCAATGCGGTCTTATGCAAGCCGGTCAGGCATTCTCTTCCCGCCTTACTCGCTCATTTCCAAGCGTAAAAAGCAGGTCCGGCAGGCGAATCTCGAAATGTGCACCGACAGGGCGGTCTTCGCGCAGTTCGATACTGCCGCCATGTGCGCGGATCAGTTCCTGTGCAATTGCCAGTCCGAGCCCTGTGCCATCGCTGCGGGTAGAGCCTTTGAAGGCAGTGAAAAGATTGTCGCGCGCCTTCTTCGGCAGGCCAGGTCCTGTATCCTCCACGCCGATGATCGCGGTCGTTCCGATACGCCCTGCTGAAAGTGTCAACCGTTTTACGGCGGCAGGATCGCTGCTATCGTCGCGCTCCATTGCTTGTACCGCGTTGCGACACAGATTGCTCAAGACGCGAAAGAGCTGTTCCGAATCGACATTCAGCTCGAAATCCTCGGCAATGATATTCTCGAATTCAATGGCGCTATCGACATTGAGGTTCAGCGTTTCCTGAACGTCAGTGACGATCGCATAGAGAAGCACACGGCGCGGGCGTGGTGGCTCCTCCTGCGAGCGCCCATAGGCGATAACGCTTTCCGAATAGCTGATGGCACGGCTCAGTGTGCGGATGAGCTTTGGCGCAAAACGCTTGACGACAGGATCATTTGTATCAGCCAGTCGGTCCGACATGAGTTGCGCCGATGCCAGAATGTTGCGCATGTCGTGATTGATCTTGGATACGGCAAGCCCGAGATCGGCCAGGTGCTTCTGTTCTTTCAGCGTGCGTTGAAGGTCACTTTGAATGTGGGCGATCTGGCGTTGGGCGATACCGAATTCGTCCTTGCGGTCTTCAGGCACGAGGATGAGGGCAGGGTTGTCGGGTGTGGTCGCAAATTCGATCATGTTACGATGCATTGTGCGCACCGGGCGCAGCAGCATCTCATGAATGATGAGGTAGATGAGGCTGGCCGCGATTACCGATATCACCAGCGAAATCAGCGCCACGTTCCGCGCATATTCGAGCATTGCCGCGCGCAAAGACGAATCGGCGGTTACGACTTCGACCACACGTCCGGGCGTGGTTGAAGATGTGGGAGAGCCATAGATGCGCAGGGTTCTGTCACCGCCGTTAAAGAGGGTGCTGAAAGCGTCCCAGATTGCACCCGCCTCACTGACATTGTCGAGATCAATGACCTGGTCGATTTGTCCAGGAACTTCCGTCATGGCGAGAAGTCGCGAAGCACCTGCCTCGCGCACTGCAATCGCCTTTGCGCCTGTCAGGAGCAGAACCTTGTCCTGTATATCGCGCGGAATATCCATCTGCGTACTGGCGGTCAGAACCTCGCTGATTTCACCGATCGTATCGAGGCGGTAGTTAAGCCAGAGCAACCGCTTATTGGCGATGGAGGGCACGAAAATCAAAACTTCCGCCACGAGCACGGCCAACACGATCAGCAAAAGAAGCTTGCTTGAAAGACGGTTGCGCCAGCGCAGTTTCCTGAACTGCGCGGGTGAGGTGTGCTCCTGCCGGCTGGCGGCATCCAGATGAGGCTCTGAAGGCGCCAAGCCTGCATCTGCGATCTTTTCAACAGCCACCATGAACCGGTTCCAAATGAGACGATGCCGCGGCTTTCCCGTGACAACGCGTCCAATATGTTTTTATTCCCTACCTTTAAGGTTAGCTTTATATATGCTTGCGATGAAGATTTCCAACAGGTCTGTTATATTGGTTGAAATGGGGCCTCTCTGCACATTACCGATATTTAACTCGACCTTGCCTGTCGCCGGTGCAAAATGCAGGATGGAAGAACTCCATATGGTTATTTAATCGACGCGTTTTCCTGTCATGCGAAAATGGTTATGTTGATTGATCGTTTTGCGTGGACCACGCGGCGCTTGCGCAATGGTTCCCGATAAAAAATATAAAAAACGGGTTCGTCGGGCGATGACGGTCCTGCCGGAGAGCTGAATGAAATTCTGGAAGCAGATTGCTTTGAGCGTGCTTATCGTGCTGGCAGCTTCGGCCGGCTGGTATATCTACACGAACCGGGCCGGTGCACCGGATACGGCAGTCGTAAATGAAAAGCCATCCGGCGGAAAGGCGCAGACCGCACCTCTGGTGGTGGTGGAACCGGCAGGGGAAGAGACTATCAACAATCGCCTGACCGCAATCGGTTCTGCACGCGCTCTCAGCACCGTTTCGGTGACGCCTTATACCAGCGGTTACATGACAAAAGTTTTCGTCAAGGCAGGTGACAAGGTTAAGGTTGACGATGCGATTGCTGAAATGGATTCTGAGGCCGAGACCATTGCCGTGGCCAGGGCGCAGACGGCCCTTGAAGATGCCGAGACCAGACGCCAGCGCGTCAACCGGCTGCGCGCTACCAATACGGCTACAGAAGTTCAGGCGGTGGAGGCCGAGCTTGGTGTCGCCAATGCGCGTCTGGTTTTACAGGATGCGCAATTGGCACTCAGCCGACGCACCATACGGGCGCCCATTTCAGGCGTTGTCGGCATATTGCCGATCAATGAGGGCAATTACGTCACGGCTCAGACCCCTGTTGCGCGCATTGATGACCGTTCCAAAATGCTCATCGACATCTGGGTGCCTGAACGTTTTGCTCCCAAAATTGCTGCCGGTCAGCCACTGACTGCTGAATCCACCGCCTTTCAGGGGGAAAAGCATAATGGCACCATTAATGCCGTCGATAACATGCTGGATGAGGCAAGCCGAACCCTGCATGTACGCGCCGAAGTAGAGAATACCGACGACCGGCTGCGGGCGGGTATGTCGTTTTCTGTGACGGTGCTGTTTCCCGGTGAGCGATATCCTTCCGTCGACCCGCTGGCGATCCAGTGGAGTGCCGATGGTTCCTATATCTGGCGCATTGAAAATGGCATTGCCAAGAGAATCACGACGCGCATCGTGCAGCGCAACGCTAACAGCATTCTGGTCGATGGCGCGCTCAAGCAGGGTGACATGATCGTAACACAGGGTGTGCAGACGGTTCGTGACGATCAGCCGGTACGCATCATGGACGAGCAGGGAACGGCGCGCGCCGACCCTTCCGCCCTCAAGCGCAAAGCCGGTTGAGGGGGCGTCCGTGAGCAATCCCCCATCTGCGCCCGCCGATCATGGTGGTTCGACGGCACTTTTCATCCGCCGCCCGGTTTTTGCTTTCGTCATCAATGTGCTGATCATCGTGGCGGGCCTTGCCGCCTTTACCGGTGTCGATATTCGCGAATTGCCCGATGTGGACCGTCCGGTCGTCACCATCAGCACCGACTTCAGCGGAGCTTCGGCGGAAACAATCGACCGACAGCTGACGCAGGTTCTGGAAAATGCCGTAGCGCGCGTTTCCGGCGTCAAGTCGATTTCCTCCACCTCTTCATTCGAGCGCAGCCGCGTGACGGTGGAATTCAATGACGGCGTCGATTTGAATGTCGCCGCCGCTGATATGCGCGATGCCATTTCGCGCGTTGCCAACACGGTTCCCGAGGAAGCCGACCCCTCACGCATCATCAAGGCGGATGCCAATGCCGATCCGGTCATGCGTCTGTCGGTGACGTCGGACACTATGTCGGTCGACAACATGACCGTGCTGATTGAAGACGACATCGAGGATGTTTTGTCGGCGGTGCCCGGCGTCGCGGATGTGCAGATCAACGGCGACCGCGAAAAAATCTTCCGCATCGACATCGATCAGGGGCGGCTGGCAAGCTATGGCCTGACCATCGCCGATGTAGCCGCCGCGCTCAATTCCATGGGGCTCGATGCACCGGCTGGTTCGCTGCGCTCCTCCGATCAGTCCATCGTGGTGCGTGCCACAGCTAACCTCGAAAAGCCTGAGGATTTTGAAAACGTTTATATCAAGGGCCGCACCCAGATCCGCAATGTCGCGACCGTGACGCTTGGCCCCGATATCGAAACTTCTTCTGTGCGTTCCAATGGCAAGACTGCCATTGGCCTTGGCATCGTGCGGCAGGCGCAGTCCAATACGCTGGATATTTCGCAAGGCATCCGTGCAGCTGTTGCCAATTTGGAAGAGACATTGCCGCCGGGTGTCAATATCACCGTCACCAGTGACGATGCGAATTTTATCAACGGCGCTATCCACGAAGTCCAGATTGCGCTGATCGCCTCGGTCATCATCGTGGTGGTGATCATTTTCATGTTTTTATGGGATATTCGCGCAACGCTTATTCCAGCCCTTTCCATGCCGGTGGCGCTTATCGGTACGATTGCAGCGATCTATCTGGCCGGCTTCTCGGTCAATATCTTAACACTTCTCGCACTCGTATTGGCCACCGGCCTTGTAGTCGATGACGCTATCGTGGTGCTTGAAAACATCGTGCGTCGACGTAATCAGGGCATGGGACCGCGTGCGGCAGCCGTTCTTGGCACCCAGGAAGTCTTCTTCGCTGTCGTCGCGACCACGCTGACGCTGGCAGCCGTTTTCGTCCCGATCTCGTTCCTGCCCGGGCAGGCGGGGGGGCTGTTTCGCGAATTCGGTTTCGTGTTGGCGATCGCTATCCTGCTATCCTCCGTCGTTGCCCTCACACTATGCCCGATGCTCGCCTCACGCTTCCTCAAGGAAGGCAATATCGAGGCATCGCAAGGCGGGCATGGGCCAAAATTTCTGCGCCGCATCGGTAGCGGGCTTTCGCGCTTCTACCGTGTGAGCCTGCATGCCTGTCTTGCAGCACCTTGGATCGTAGTGCTAGCGGCACTGCTTTTTGCCGGGGCATCGGTCATTGGCTACAGCACGATCCGCCAGGAACTGACGCCAACGGAAGACCGTGCTGTGGCGTTGCTGCGTATCAATGGCCCGCAGGGCATCAGCGTTGATTTCCTGCAATCGCAACTTGCCCGCATCGAGGAAGCAATCAAGCCGTTGCGTGACGATGGCGAAATCGTAACCACCTATGGTATTGCGGGTTCGGGTGGCTCGTCCAATAACGGCTTCATGGTTTTGACTCTTGCGCCGTGGAAAGAACGCCACCGCACGCAGCAGGAAATCATGAGCGATATCATGCAACGCGTGGAAGGCATTGCAGCCGTGCGCATCTTCGCCTTGCAGCCCAATAGCCTGGGTATACGTGGCGCGGGCAACGGTTTGCAGTTTGCCATCGTGGGTAATGATTATGCCAAGCTGCAGCCCGCCGCACAGGCGCTGGTGAATGCAATGGAAAGCGATCCGCGTTTCGTGCAGCCGCGTTTGTCGGTTGAGCCGACACAGCCACAGCTTTCCGTCGAGATCAATCGCGAAAGGGCCTCCGATCTTGGCATCGACATTACCGGCCTTGCCAATGCAGTGCAGTCGGTGCTCGATGGACGCAAGATCGGTTCGGTCTATGTCGGCGACCGCAGTTTCGACGTGAAATTCGTCTCGACGTCCAATCCGATCAACGATCCGACCGATCTGGAGAACATTTTCCTTAAAACTTCGGATGGACGCTATGTGCCGATGTCGTCCATCGCCTCGGTGGTTGAAAAGGCGGTGCCGCCGCAGCTCAATCGTGAAATGCGTCAGCGCTCGGTGGCCATCACCACCAATTTGCGTCCGGATTTCGCGCTGGGTAATGCCTATGCGGCAGCCCTAGAAATCGCCGAGCCGCTATTGCCGCCCGGCAGCCACATTATCCCGTTGGCAGAAGCCACCACGCTGAGCGAAACCTCGACTGGTCTTGCCATCGTATTCGGCTTTGCCATAATCATTATTCTGTTGGTGCTGGCCGCACAGTTCGAAAGCTTTATCAGTGCACTGATTGTCATGGCGACGGTGCCGCTCGGGCTTGGCTGTGCGGTCTTTGCCATGATTTTGACCGGAACCAGCCTGAACGTTTATAGCCAGATCGGTCTTGTGCTTCTGGTCGGCATCATGGCCAAGAACGGCATCTTGATCGTCGAATTCGCCGATCAGCTTCGCGACAAGGGGATGAATGTCCGTCAGGCCATCGAGGAGGCCGCGAATATTCGACTGCGCCCTGTCTGCATGACCATGATCTGTTCGGTTCTGGGCGGTTTGCCGCTGGTGCTGGCCAGCGGCGCGGGCGCGGAAGCACGCGTCTCGCTCGGCTGGGTAATCGTCGGCGGGCTTGGTCTTGCTACGATTGCCACGCTTTTCGTCACACCGGTCGCCTATCTCCTGCTGGGGCGCTTCACCAAGCCCAAGGTCGAAGAAGAAGCGCGGCTCCAGCGCGAGCTTGTGAGGGCTCTGGCTTTGGAAGAGAAATTGAAATAGAGCGGGGCATGAAGATCATAAGAATCGCAGCCGCTATTATTCGCGATGAAGCGGGCCGGTTTTTACTGGTTCGCAAGCGCGGCAGTGACATTTTCTTTCAGCCCGGCGGCAAGATCGACCCGGGCGAAGATGCTCGAACCTGCCTGTTGCGCGAAATCGAGGAAGAACTGGGATTGCGTATCGATCAGGGCCAGTTGTGCTATGCAGCCAATATGTCCGCACCCGCCGCCAACGAGGTGGATGCAACGGTTGAGGCGGAGCTTTTCCATCTTGTGCTTCGAGACGGTCAGGAGCCTGTGGCGTCGAGCGAGATCGAGGAGTTGTTGTGGAACGTGCCTGGCGGGACCGAGCGCCCTGTTGCGTTGCTGTCTCAGGCGATACAGGCACGGTTTGCGTAGTGCAGATTGCACGCGCTTGAAAATCACAATGTGGGTCGCGAACCAAGCACCAGCACGCAGCCTGCAATGATGATGGCAGCGCCGAAAAACTGGATGAGAGAAAGCTGTTCCTTGAGAAAGATGGCGCCAACCAGCACGGCAATCACGGTGACAACGAATTCAACGCTGATGGCTTTAGTCGGACCGACACTGCCTACCAGCTTGAAATAAAGCACATAGGTGAGCGCGCTCATCACGCAGGCCGAGATAAGCAGATAGAGAATGTCGACCGGGCTTGGCACGCTTGGTATCGGCACGATGATAATCAGCGGCAGGGTCATGATGCCTCCAAAGACGAAGGCGCCGATTGTGGTTTCCCATGAACCGGTTGTAGCGAGACGGCGGCTGGCATAATTGCTGCCAAAGGCAGCAAACAGGCAGGCAAGGAGTGCGGCAACGCAACCCACAATGAAAGAGGGTGTCACGCTGATTGCAGGAAAGCCGACCAGCAGCACGATGCCGGAAATGCCGAGCAAAAGACCGGTGAGCCCGCGCGGCGTGATGCGCTCGAGCCCCCAAAGCTGGCTGATGACCATGGAGAACAACGGAATCGAAGCGACGCAGATAGCTGCCATCGCGGTGCCGATCAGTGGCGTGCCATAGGAAAGCCCGAGCAATTGACCAGCGACTGTGGTGGCGCCCACAATCGTAAAGGGTTTCCAGCCTGCCTGAAAATCGAGCCTGCGTCCCGAAAGCCTTGCAATGGCATAAAGCGTCCCTGCGGCAATGAATGACCGAAACGTGACAGCGCCCACCCAGCCAAAGGCTTCAACGACGCGTAAGACCACGAGGAAGGAAAGACCCCACGTCACGGCAAGGAAGACATAGGTCGCGGTATCTCTGGGGTTCATGGCGGACGCGCTTTGGCTTGTTCTGTAATATCAGACCATAATCTGTTGAGCGCGCAGCATCATGTCGTTCTTGTTGCGGCAGTCTGTGCCGCTTGGGCAATATTGGCAAAGAAACGGTCAGCGATCTTTCGCGCAGCAGAACCGAGCAGCTTTGATCCGAGTTGCGCAATCTTGCCACCGGCATCACCGCGAATAATGTAAGTGAGAATTGTTTCGTTTCCGTCTTCAAGAAGGGCCACATCGGTCACGCCATGGGCAAAGCCGGCGATCGAGCCTTCGCCCCGCCCCGAGATTGTATAGGATTTAGGCTGCTGCATATTGGAGAGTTCCAGCGTGCCATGAAAACGGACCTTGATAATGCCGAGATTGACCTTGAGAGCGGCGCGGATTTCACGCTCCGAAAGGCGTTCCAGATCCTCGCAGCCGGGAATGCAGGCTTTGAGCGTCTCGATATCATTGAGCGCATCCCACACCGCTTCTCTGGGCGCTGCAATTCTTTCTTCTCCGGTGAGGTCCATGCTTTACTCCAGAAGGATTCGATCTTTTGTTTTGGCGCGCATCTTATCCTGAAAACCGTTGCACACATTTCGGGATGCGCTCTAAATTGATGCATATCCGCAGGGAAGAGTACGGCCAATGAAAAAACCGTAATTTATCTGCTGCAATTCTCGACTAATATGCTCTATTATGGAAATTAAATCGATTTGATTGACTGGAGTGACATTATGGCAAGAGATACGGCGAGGCTTGAAGCGACGGTTTCAAAGCTCAAAAAGCACTGGGCAGAAACCGCACCCACAGACATGCGTGCGGCATTCAAGGCCGATTCCAGCCGTTTCGAGAAATATTCGCTGAGCCTCGATGATCTTCTGTTCGACTTTTCCAAGGCGCGTATCAATGACGAGACGGTAGCGCTTCTGAAGGAACTGGCTCTTGCCGCCGACGTTGAGGGCCGTCGTAGCGCGATGTTTGCGGGCGAGCATATCAACGTGACCGAAGATCGCGCCGTTCTGCATGTGGCGCTGCGCGACACGACCTCAAAAGAGGTGCTGGTGGATGGCCACAATGTCCTTACCGATGTGAAGGACGTTCTCGACCGTATGGCGGAATTTTCCGAAGGCATCCGCGCGGGGGCGCTGCAAGGGGCGACCGGCAAGAAAATCACCGATATCGTCAATATCGGCATTGGTGGCTCTGACCTCGGACCCGTGATGGCGACGCTGGCGCTCGCCCCTTATCATGACGGACCGCGTGCGCATTTCGTTTCCAATATCGATGGCGCGCACATCGCCGACACCCTTGCTCCACTTGATCCAGCAACCACGCTGGTAATCATTGCGTCTAAAACCTTCACCACCATCGAAACCATGACCAACGCACAAACTGCGCGTAAATGGGTGGCCGATGCTTTGGGTGAAGACGCGGTTGGTGCACATTTTGCGGCCGTTTCTACCGCGCTCGACAAGGTTGCGGCCTTTGGCATTACTGAGGAGCGCGTGTTTGGTTTCTGGGACTGGGTCGGCGGACGCTATTCGGTCTGGTCGGCAATCGGTCTTCCGGTCATGATCGCGGTCGGGCCCAAAAATTTCCGAGAGTTTCTGGCTGGTGCGCACGCGATGGACGTGCATTTCCGCGATGCGCCACTGGAAGAAAACCTGCCCATCTGGCTTGGCCTGATCGGCTATTGGCACCGCGCCATTTGCGATTATTCAAGCCGTGCGATCATTCCTTACGATCAGCGTCTGACGCGCCTTGCGGCCTATTTCCAGCAGCTCGATATGGAATCGAACGGCAAGAGCGTGACGCTTGACGGCAAGCCGGTGTCTGGTCCGAGCGGTCCGGTCGTCTGGGGCGAACCTGGCACCAATGGCCAGCACGCCTTCTTCCAGCTCCTGCATCAAGGCACCGATACGATTCCGCTCGAATTCATTGTCGCTGCAAAGGGGCATGAGGCGGAACTTGATCATCAGCACCAGATGCTGCTCGCCAATTGTCTTGCACAGTCGGAAGCGCTCATGAAAGGCCGTACGCTCGACGAAGCGCGCGCGCAGTTGCAAGCCAAAAATCTGCCGGAGGCCGATGTCGAGCGTATCGCGCCGCATCGCGTTTTTTCCGGCAACCGTCCATCACTCACCCTGGTGCACGACAAACTTGATCCTTACGCGCTGGGCCGCCTGATTGCACTTTATGAGCATCGCGTGTTCGTAGAAGCGCAGATTTTCGGCATCAATGCCTTTGATCAGTGGGGCGTGGAATTGGGCAAGGAACTGGCGACCGCGCTTTTGCCGGTGGTATCGGGCGAGGAACGTGCTGATGACAAGGATGCGTCCACGCGAGGGCTTGTCGCGCATTTGCATGCACGCCGCAAAGCCTGATAGGGTCAAGCCAAATCGACTAAAAACCGGGCGCTCTATCTTTTTGATTTAACGCGCATCTTATTCGAAAACCGTTTCACACTTTTCGGGATGCGCTCTAAAGCCCGGTTTTCTTTACGCTTGAACGATGAGTGATGCTTTGCCATCTGCAAAATTGAAACAAATCCGTGCCATCCTGTTCGACAAGGACGGTACACTTATTGATTTCGACCGCACATGGTTCGCGGTTTCTTGGGATCTGGCGCGTCGAGCGGCTGATAACGATGAAACGCGTGCCAGACTGCTGCTCGATACCGGTGGCTATGACTGGGAAGCTGCACGCTTTCGCGCCAATTCGGTGATTGCGGCGGGAACAGTGGACGACATCGTGCGGCTATGGTTTCCCGATCATGATGAGACGGATATCAGGACGCGGATTGCCGAATTCGACAGCTATTGCGTGGCGCAAGGCGCACTTTCAGCGGTCGCCATAGAGGGCTTGCGCGAAACGCTCATGAGCTTGCAGGAAATGGGCTACCGGCTCGGTATTGCCACCAATGATTCAGAGGCAGGTGCGCGAGCCACAGTAAAGGCCTTGGGGATCGAAGCGTTTTTTGATGTCATCATCGGTTATGACACGGCGGCGCGTCCAAAACCACATGCAGATCCGCTGCTTTATTTCGCACAAAAGCTTGATCTAGCGCCCTATGAGATCGCGATGGTTGGCGATAATCTGCATGATCTGGAAACCGCGCGTGCCGCAGAAGCAGGATTCGCCGTTGGCGTGCTTTCGGGCAACAGTCCACGCGAGGCACTTGAGCCTCACGCGGATATCGTGCTTCATTCCATTGCCGAATTGCCCGATCTTTTCGGCTAATCGCGTAATTCGCGACGCAGGATTTTTCCGACATTGCTTTTTGGCAGGCTTTCGCGGAATTCCACTTCGCGCGGGCGCTTGTAATTGGTGAGCCGTTCGGCACAGAAAGCCTTTACTTCATCTGCCGTGAGATCGGGATCGCGTCGCACGACATAGAGTTTGACCACCTCACCCGAATGCTCGTTGGGGATGCCGATGGCAGCCGATTCGACTATGCGCGGATGTTCCGCCGCCACTTCCTCGATTTCGTTGGGATAGACGTTGAAGCCGGAAACAAGGATCATATCCTTTTTGCGGTCGACGATTTTTGTATAGCCGCGCGCGTCTATCAGCCCCATGTCGCCGGTGCGGAAAAAACCGTCTGCCATGATGGCGCGTGCCGTCTCGTCGGGGCGCTCCCAATAGCCCTTCATGACCTGTGGTCCGCGCACACAGATTTCGCCCACAGAGCCCTGCGAAAGGTCGTTGCCGTCATCATCGCGGATTGCGACATCGGTTGAGGGCATGGGAAGGCCGATGGTGCCGGTGAATTCTGTGACATCAAGCGCATTGGCCAGAGCCACGGGCGCTGTTTCGGACAGGCCATAGCCTTCGGTGATGTGGCATCCGGTCATCTCCTGCCAGCGCTCGGCAATCGGGCGCTGCACGGCCATGCCGCCGCCCAGTGTGAGGATCATCGGCTTGAAATCCAGTGTCTGGAAATCACCATTGTTCATCAGCGCGTTGAACAACGTGTTGAGGCCCGGAAAGATATGGAACGGATATTTTTTGAGTTCCTTGACGAAACCCGGAATGTCGCGTGGATTGGGAATGAGGATGTTGCGTGCGCCAAGCTTGATGCCGATCATCGCATTCACGGTGAGTGCGAAAATATGATAAAGTGGAAGGGCACAGACAAAGTTGAGCGCCTTGGGGCGCCCCTTGTTGCGGAAGGCGACATCCATCCACAGCCGCATCTGTTCGACATTGGCGAGGATATTGCTGTGGGTCAGCATTGCGCCCTTGGAAATGCCGGTCGTGCCGCCTGTATATTGCAGAAATGCAATGTCGCTGCCTTCAACCGGAACTGGATTGAATGATTTGCCGCGGCCTTCGCTGAGTGCTGTTTTGAAAGCTATATGACCGGGCAGGGACCATGCCGGGACCAGCTTCTTGACCTTGCGCACCACGAAATTGATGAGATGCCCCTTCAGCCCATGCATGTCACCCATTGAAGTGACAATTATGTTGGGAAGATTGAGCGTCGGGAGCGCCTTTTCGACAGTCGCAGCAAAGTTTTCGAGAACGATCAGCGCTTTTGCCCCGGAATCAGCCAATTGGTGCTCAAGTTCACGCGGGGTATAGAGCGGGTTGACATTGACCACTACCAGCCCAGCCCGCAGGATTGCGGCGATGGCAATCGGATATTGCAGGATATTGGGCATCATCACCGCGACGCGATCGCCCTTGACCAGTCCGCGCGATTGCAGGAATGCTGCGAGGGCACGTGCATCCTCATCCATCTGGCGATAAGTGAGATCCTTGCCCATACAGGTAAAAGCCGGATTGTCACCGAACTGGCGACAAGCACCAATGATCATTTCACCGATCGATGTTGAACGATTAAGTTCGAGTTCGTGCGGAACATCGGCAGGATAGGATTTGAGCCATAAGCGTTCCGGCTTTGGTGCGGTCTCTTCTTGAAGCTTTTGCGCTGTCTGTTTGGGCTTGCTTGACTTCGTTGCAGGTGTCTTGCTGGGCTGGGTTTGCGCGCCTGTTGTCTTTTGTTTTTGCGCTGCTGCGGGTTTTGGCGCAGACAATTTCGTTGTGGTGGCTTTCGTTGTTTCAACCTTGGCCGTGCCGGTAGTTTTTGTGCTGGACTTTGCAGTCTTGTTTGCTTGTGCTTTGGCGACAGCCGGTTTTGCAGGCTTCGTGCTAGCTGTGCTGGCTTTGGCTATATTTGGTTTGGATGCACCTGATTTGGATGCAATGGGCTTGGACGCAGTGGTTTTGGTCGCGCTAACCTTGGCAGAACTTGCCTTCGATGGAGCCGCCTTAGGTGCTGTTGTTTTCTTGGGCGCTGTCGTTTTGGGTTTTGTGCTCTTGGATGCGCTCGCCTTGGATGTCGTCTTCCCCGTCGCTTTTTCTGCCATGTTTCCTCCCCGGATTGCTCCGTTCCGTTTTTGTGGCGAACAGTTCCCGCCAATCTCCCAAGCCTGCCCACCATCCTCCGGGGCTGCTTCCATGATAAGAATGTGGTCGAGTTTGATCTGTTGCGCAAGTCTTACATTGACGTAAGCGTAAACTTAAAAACATCTTTCAGGCAAGGGCCGTTATTTTGTGGGCGCTAATTGCCCACTGGTGCGGATCAATCAGTCTGTTTTGCGCAGAGACTGGATGAACGTCCGGATTGCCTTGCTGCCATCCCCCACCAGATCGAAGCTTTTCTCGCTGCGCATCCATTCATTGAGAAGGCCGCTGACGATTGCAAGCAGAATGGGGGCCGCGCTGCAGGCGGTCCATTGTGCTGAGAGTTCGTCGCGCCGCCCGGCAACATCCAGAAGGCCGGCGAACAGCGAAAGCGCATTATCGCGCGCTTCCCTGATGCGTTCGACGATTGGAGCCATGTCGCCTACATATGCGCAGCGTTGGTGGATGATGGTGAAAATGACTTGCTGTCTTTCGTCGGTCACGAACATTTCCAGTGCCGCAAGAATGGATTGTTCAAGCACATGCAGCGGATTGGGGTGATTGAGTTTTGCCGCCTGCAGCATGATTTCCTCCTGCGGAAACCGTGCGTTACCAATAATAGCGCGGAAAATATCGAGCTTGTCATGAAAATGAAAATAGACGGCGCCCCGCGTCACACCGGCCTGTGCGGCGATCTCGAGCAGCGAGGATTGATTGACGCCACGCGCAAGAAACAGTTGCTCAGCGGCAGCGAGGATTGCTTCACGTGTTTCGGCTGCATCAGATTTTGTGCGGCGCATGGCTCATTTTGACCCACATAAAAAGAGGGACTGGCTTGCTTTTTCAATTCTAGAATGGATAAATCATTCGTGATCATTTAACGCATTCCATTGACTATAAAACATAGTCCGTATTTACAAACAACTATGTATGTTTAATTGGCCGTATCGGACTTAAGCAAGGGCAGCTCCCATTATGTTAATCTACCGTACTATTCGGCATATCGCGGCAGGAGCCGCCTTTCTTATTTTTACGGCACAGCCAGTTCTGGCGCAGGCACCGGGCGCGGGCGCCCCGCCGCCTGAGGTCAGCTTTATAGAAATCAAGCCGCATGACGTGCCTGTGACCTATGAATATGCGGCACGTATTTCGGCTTATCGTGCAATTCAGGTGCGCGCGCGTGTTGGCGGTATCCTGCAGCACCGCAATTTCGTGGAAGGAACCGAGGTCAACGCTGGCGATGTGCTTTTCGAGATTGATCCGGCTCCCTATCAGGCCGAGGTCGAAAGGGCGCAGGCTCAGGTTGCGCAGGCCCAGGCCCAATATCAGCAGTCGATAATTGACGCTGATCGCGCGGAACAGCTTGTTCAACAGCGGGTGCAGAGTGCGGCTGTACGCGATACTGCTTTTGCGACACGCGACATGAACAAGGCGGCGGTTGCCGCTGCACAGGCGCAGTTGAGCACAGCACAGCTCAATCTGGACTATACCAAGGTGACCGCTCCTATCAGCGGTATTACCTCGCAGGAGCAGGTGTCGGAGGGTAGCCTCATCGGCACCGATGCGGCCTCCAGTCTGTTGACGTCGATTACGCAGCTCGACCCCGTCTACGTGAACTTCTCGTTCACGGATACGGAAGCTGCGGAAATCCAGCGTCTGCGCAAGGAGCGCGGCGCGACCGGCGCGGATGCCGACCGTCTGAAAATCCAGGTTCTGTTCGGCGACGGTCAGGCCTATGATCAGGACGGCACGATCGACTTCACCTCATCGACGCTCGATACCGAAACCGGAACGCTGGGCGTGCGCGCAGTGGTGCAGAACCCGGATCGCCGTCTCATTCCCGGACAGTTTGTGCGTGCTGCCATTCTCGACATTCATGTCAAGGACGGCATCACCATCCCCAAGGCCGCATTGATGCAGACGCCGCAGGCCCAGTTCGTCTATGTCGTGGACAAGGACGAAAAGGCTGAAGTGCGTCCGGTGGTCATCGGTCGTGAGCTTACCGACGAATGGCTGATCAGCGATGGTCTTAAGGCTGGAGACAGGGTGATAACAGAAGGCGTTATCAAGGTTGCGCCCGGTGCGCCGGTCAAGGCTGAACCTGCGTCAGAGCAGACCCAAACGGATGCGGCTTCCCCACAAGGTGACCCTCAGGCGGATCCCAAGGCGGCCCCCAAGGCTGATGAAGAACAGGCGGCGGATAAATAATGAAAAGTTTCTTTATCGACCGTCCGGTCTTTGCCGCGGTCATATCCATTGTGCTCGTTCTGGCCGGACTGGTGTGCATCCGCATCCTGCCGATCGCGCAATATCCAGAACTGACACCGCCGCAGGTGGTGGTCAGCGCAACCTATCCCGGTGCGAGTGCCGAAACTGTCGCGCAGACGGTTGCAGCTCCTCTTGAGCAGCAGATCAACGGCGTCGAGAACATGCTTTACATGCAGTCCTCCAGCCTTGGCAGCGGCATGATGCAGCTCACTGTTACCTTTGCGCTCGGAACCGACCCCAATCAGGCAACGATTGATGTTAACAACCGTGTGCAACAGGCGACATCGTCGCTGCCTCAGGAAGTGCAGCGTCTTGGCGTCACTGTCGCCAAGCGCTCTTCGACCATTCTCGGCATGGTCGCGATGTTCTCCGAAAATGCGAATTATGACCGCACCTATGTTGGCAATTATGCGCTTTTGAACGTCATCGACGATCTTAAACGCATTCCCGGCGTGGGCGATGTGCAATTGCTCGGCAATATCGATTATTCGATGCGCGTCTGGCTGCGTCCAGACAGGCTTGCACAATTTAATCTGACGCCGAGCGACGTGCAGACGGCCATTCAGGAACAGAATGCGCAATATGCGGCTGGTCGCTTTGGCGATCAGCCCGACAGTCAGGCTGGCCCCTTCACTTATACGGCCACGACACAGGGACGTCTGCCGGACGTCAAGGCGTTCGAAAACATCATCCTGCGCTCGACGAGCAATGCCGCGACGTTGCGGCTCAAGGATGTTGCACGGGTGGAGCTGGGTACGGAAAGCTATTTCGTCGACAGTCAGCTGAACGGCACACCTGCCGTGCCGATCGCCATTTATCTGCAGCCGGGCGCCAATGCGCTCAATACGATGGAATCGATCGAGAAACGCATGGATGAGCTGAAAGTGGCTTTCCCGGCGGGTATCGATTATTCGGTGCCGTTCGACACGACCAAGTTCATCAAGGTCTCGATCGAGGAAGTGGTCCACACCTTCATCGAAGCGATCATCCTTGTGGTGCTTGTCGTCTTCGTCTTCCTGCAGAACTGGCGTGCGACGCTTATTCCGGTGATCGCTGTTCCGATCTCTATCATCGGTACGTTCGCGGGCATGTATGTGCTCGGTTTCTCCATCAACCTTTTGACGCTGTTTGGTCTGGTGCTGGCTATCGGTATCGTGGTGGATGACGCCATCGTGGTGCTGGAAAACGTCGAGCGCATCATGACGACCGAAAAGCTGTCGCCGCGCAAGGCGGCGATCAAGGCCATGGGCGAAGTAACGGAGCCGGTGATCGCGATTGTTCTCGTGCTATGCGCGGTGTTCATTCCGGTGGCCTTCATGGGCGGTCTTGTCGGCGAAATGTACAAGCAGTTCGCTGTCACCATCGCGATTTCCGTGGTGCTCTCGGGTATTGTGGCCCTGACGCTGACGCCAGCGCTCTGCGCACTCATTCTCAAGCCCGGCCATCACGAGCCGATCCTGCCTTTCCGCATCTTCAACAGCTTCTTTGACCGGATTACCAGCGGCTATACGTCCGCGGTGCGCTTCTTTCTCAAACGTATCGCCATCGGTCTCTTGATCTTCGCCGGTGTCATCGGTGCGACCTATTACCTCTTCGAAAAGGTTCCGGGTTCGCTTCTGCCCGATGAGGATCAGGGCTTCCTGTTCAGCGTTGCAGTTTTGCCGCCCGCGGCTTCTCTTGAGCGCACGACCAATGTTCTCAATCAGGCCAGCGAAAACATTCGTAAGCATCCGGCGGTTGAAAACGTCTTTGCTGTGTCAGGGTTTGACCTTCTTTCGGGTGGCCTCAAGACGAGTTCCGGTACGATGTTCATCATGCTCAAAGACTGGAAGGAACGCACGACGCCGGATCTCGATGCGCGCAATCTGCCCGGTACGATCATGGGCATGAATGCAGGTATCAAGGACGGCATGGTGCTGGCCTTCAATCCGCCGCCAATCCTTGGATTGAGCACCACCGGCGGTTTTGAGCTTTACGTGCAGGACCGCTCGGGCGGCGGCGTTGCCTCACTCACCAATGCCATCAAGCTTTTGACCGATGCAGCCGCAAAACGACCCGAACTGGCCGGTGTGCGCACGACGTTTGATCCGAATGTCCCGCAATATGACATCCAGCTCGACCGTGAAAAAGCCAAGGCCATGGGCGTTCCGATCAACTCAGTCTTTACAGCCATGCAGGCGACATTCGGCAGTGTTTATGTCAATGATTTTACGCTGTACGGTCGTAACTATCAGGTTAATCTGCAATCGGAAGCCGATTTCCGCCGCGATCCGAGCGATCTGAAACATGTGTTCGTTCGTGCTGATTCGGGTAGCATGATCCCGCTCGATGCGCTTGTCACCGTCCAGCGAATTGTCGGTCCCGACCAGCTTGAACGTTTCAACGCGTTCAATGCGGCCAAGATCACGGGTAATCCTGCCCCCGGTTACACATCAGGCGATGCCATTCAGGCCATGCAGGAAGTGGCATCCGAAGTGCTGCCCAAGGATTACCAGATCGCCTGGACGGGGTCCGCTTATCAGGAAGTGTCGACCAGTGGCTCCGGCTCACAGGCGATTATCTTCGGCCTGATCATGGTGTTCCTCATTCTGGCAGCGCAATATGAGCGTTGGACATTGCCGTTGGCGGTGTTGACGGCCGTACCCTTTGCGCTGTTCGGTGCGTTGCTCGCAACTCATCTCAGGGGGCTCACCAATGACGTCTATTTCCAGATCGGTCTGGTGACGCTCATCGGTCTTGCGGCAAAGAATGCGATCCTGATCGTAGAATTTGCCGTGTTGCAGCGCGAAGAAGGCAAGACCGCCTTCGAGGCGGCAGCAGAGGCGGCGCGTCTGCGCTTCCGTCCGATCGTCATGACGTCGCTGGCCTTCATCTTAGGTGTCGTTCCGCTCGCCACCAGCACGGGCGCGGGTTCCGCAAGCCGCCACGCCATCGGTACCGGCGTTATCGGCGGGATGCTGGCTGCAACCTTCATCGCCATGATCTTCGTGCCGATGTTCTACCGGCTGATTGCCTGGAAGGACGTGAAGAAACGTGAAGACGACGATGACGATGCGGTCATTGCGGAAACACCTGCAGCGCCTGATCGTCCGGTCGGCAGCGTCAGATAGCTACTCCGATGACGAAAAAAGAAAGCCCCGCTGCAAGGCGGGGCTTTATTCATTGCGGTTGTTTCACATCCAAAGACTATTGAAGATAAATCATTATGGCGTGGAACAGGGCCCACCCCAGAAAAGCGGCAGGGACACTGAGTCCAGCCAGCATGATGCCAAGAAACACGTAAGCTTGTTTATGGGCTGTATGCTCTACTTGTTGCGGAGTGTCGTACCAGGGGGCGATAACGCCATCAACCATCACATATCCTCCTTTTTCTCTCATACAGAGATTGAGAGCAAAGAAGAAATTATTCAAGACATAATAAATATATTCATTTTTTCTTATTTTTGTGATAAAAGCGCAGAAATCATCGCTGGTATCGACTGGCCTTTGGCTTTTTAAGCCGAAATTATCCGCTTAAATTCTTGATATAGAATATTTTTACTTTCGTACTGTAAGTATCGATATGTCGGAAATTTCAAAAAATTCTGAAAATATCAATTGATAGCCTGACGGCCTGCGTCAGAATAGCGCACCTTGTGGCGAAGCCGGTTAAGAACAATGCGTGTCGGGGCTATGGTGGCTGAGTACCGGTTGAGCGGGTAGTTTGCGATAGTTTCAGTAAAAACTACTCGGAAAATAGCGCAGATAGAGTTCAGTCAGCGTGCCCTTCTGTTGCAGGCTCTGCAAGGCATTGTCGAAGGCTGCGGCGATGAAAGCATTGCTTTGGGTGACAGCGATGCTGAACCCGGGGCCCAGATATTGCGGTGCGAGATAGGGTCCATCGGCAAATGCGCAGCAACTATCACTTGCCGCGTTGTTCAGCCATAAAGAAAGCGTCATGCCGTCATCGAACACGGCGTCGACCTTGCCGTCTTTCAAATCGACAAGCATAGCTGTGCGATCCGGGTACGGCCGCGCAATGGCTTGCGGAAAATAGGCTTTGAGGATCTCCTCATGCGCCTGGCCAGCTATGACGCCGATTGTCTTGTCGCGTACTTCAAGTGCGGCGGCTTGCGTGAGCGGCCTGTTGTTTCTTGTCGCAAAACGCGCTGGCAAACGCATATAGCTGCGTGAAAAAACAAAATCTTTACGATTGACCTCGCTTGGCTGCCATCCGGCGATGATTGCCTCGGCTTCGCCGCGTATCAATCGTTGTTCCAGTTCCGCCCACGGCAGCGCTTCTATCTGACAGATCGCGTCGATGCCAAGCTGACCGCAGAGCGCTCTGGCAAGATCGATATGATATCCCGACAGCTGGCCCTGATCGTTGAGGCTATTGAAGGGAGGGAAATCCAGCGTCGTCACAAAGCGCAGACGATTGAGGCCGCGCAACGATGGCAGCGGCAGCCGTTCACGCTCATTGAGAAAGCTTGGCGCGGCGGGTACATCCTGTGCGCGGGCGATCGTTGCGGGCCATGGCATGGTTGCGCTCATCGCCAGAGCTGCAGCGCATCCCAATCGCGTCAGATGGAGGCGGCCCATTGCAAGATGGCATTTCATCAACTGGTTCCCTTCATCTGCGTCTCTGTTTCCTATTCCGCTTCATAACACCATTACCCGTAAAATCTTGCCAAAGCTTTTTCATCAAAGCGCATTTTTAACAACGGGGACGAAGCCTCTCTATGGGTAAATTAGATTTACAGTCTTGATTTCTATCAAGTTTCTATGTGTCCGCGGTTTTGCGTTGCACTGGATTTATGGTTTGGAAACCAAACGAAGCCCCCGTATTAGACGAATTGTTGATTGCTTTTTTGTGGGCAATATTTAAAGTTAAAATATACGTAAGATTATGTGGGGCGGAACATAAAGTATAATTGCTTATTAGCAATAGTTAATGGACTAAATACTGAATATATAGCTTTCTTTATATCGCGGGGGATTATGAAGAATCTATCTGGGGGCTTCGATCTGGAGATATGCGGAGCCATATCTGCCAGATTGCAGCGGTGGGGGATTTCGCGATGTTCGCTTTTGCGCGCCTATCGGGACGCCGTGCAAAACGGAACGTCTTTTTGTAGTGAACTGGTCCAGCAGTCCGGCATGACGGAAGCTCTGCTCTATAGAGCGATCGCGGAGCTTCTAGGGCTTGACTATACGGAGGAAATACCGACCTCGCGCGTGTTGGTTTCGGGGGAGGAAAAGCTTGCCGGCTTCACCGATGCCTGGCAGGTCATGGTCATCGGGGAGGACGGCAATACCTGCCTCTATCTTGCGCCGACGGAGAACCGCCTGCGGATGCTGCTCGATCATGTGCGTGCGTCGCCTCTGGTGCGCAATCGCATTCGCATCTGTGCGCCTACTGTTCTGCGTAGCACCCTTCGCCAACGTCATAGCCAGCATTTGATCGAGCGTGCGAGCAAAATGACACCGCTTGTGTTTTCTGCATCGCGGGTGTTGCATACGCCACAGGCCATCGCCATTGCCACGGTGGTTTATGTTCTGGTGGCCTGTATCGTTAGCTGGCCGTTCCCGACAGTGCTGGCAGCGCATATTTTCCTGACCATGTTCTTTTTCGGCTGTGTGCTGATCCGTCTTTTTGCGGCAGCAAAAGGCAAGCGTTTGCAGTTCAGCCGCCTTTTGCCGGTAAGCCCACGCGCTCTGCCCGTCTATTCGGTTCTGGTGCCGCTTTATCGCGAGCAGGCCGTCGTCGCACAAATTGTGGGGGCGCTGGATCGCCTCAATTGGCCGAAGAGCAAGCTCGAAATCAAGCTCGTATGCGAGGAGGACGATTTCGATACGCGCGCTGCGATAAGGCGGGAGCAGCTTCCAGCGCATTTCGAACTGATTACCGTGCCGCTCGGTGGGCCGCGTACCAAGCCGAATGCGCTGACCTATGCGCTGCAATTTACACGCGGCGAGATTATTGCGGTGTTCGATGCGGAAGATCGTCCGCATCCCGATCAGTTGCGTGAGGCATGGCAGGCATTTCAGGCGGGAGGTGCCAAACTCGCCTGCGTGCAGGCTCCGCTGATCATCGGCAATTTCCGTCGCAACACAATCACACGTATGTTCGCCTTCGAATATGCGGCACTTTTCCGTGGACTTCTGCCATGGCTGGCGACGCAAGGGCTGGTTATTCCGCTGGGCGGTACGTCCAATCATTTTCGCCGTACCGCACTTCTGGATGTCGGCGGCTGGGACCCTTTCAATGTCACCGAAGATGCAGATCTCGGCATCAGATTGTCACGTTTCGGCTACCACATCGACGTGATCGGTCGCGGTACGATAGAGGACGCACCCGAAGATTACGGCACCTGGCGCAAGCAGCGCACCCGCTGGATTAAGGGTTGGATACAGACCTGGCTGGTTCATCTTCGTAACCCCTATGATGCGATGCGCGAACTTGGTGTGTGGCGCTTTGCGATCAACCAGATCTATACGGTTGGTATTATCAGCTCCGCATTGCTGCATCCGTTCATGGTGGGCATGCTCATTGGGCTTTTGATAAAATTGGCCGGAGCGCCGTTAACGCCCAACAACCTCATTCTACTTGGTCTTGACGTGACCAATATCCTGCTCGCCTATTTAAGCTTTTATATTCTGGGTTCGCGCACATTGGAGCCGACAGAACGCAACGGCTATGCGTATTTCTTCGCGATACCGCTCTATTGGATGCTGATTTCCCTCTCCGCGTGGCGGGCGGTATGGCAACTCACTCATGAGCCGCATTTGTGGGAAAAAACCCCTCATATTCCGTCGGTGTTCTATTTTTCTTCTGAAGAAGGTGCGATGAATGCCGCCCCACGGCCGATAATGGATTGATCCTCGGCACCGATGGCGTCGAGATCACGCTCGTCATAGGGCAGTGTCAAAAGGATGCGTCGAATGGCGGCCAGTCGAGCGCGCCGCTTGTCATTGGCGCGTATCAGCGTCCATGGCGCATAGCCGGCATCGGTGCGCTCTAACATGACGTGCAGAGCATCGGAATAGTCGTTCCAGCGCTCGATGCCAGCGATATCCATGGGCGAGAACTTCCAATTCTTGAGCGGGCTGTGACGACGCTCGTGGAAACGCTTGAGCTGCATTTCCTGACCTATATCGAGCCAGAACTTGAACAGATGAATACCATCAGTGACGATCATGCGCTCGAAATCCGGCGCTTCGGTCATAAATGTTTCTATCTGCGCAGGGGTGGCAAAACCCATGACCTTCTCAACGCCAGCGCGATTATACCAGGAGCGATCAAAAGTCACGAATTCGCCCGCCGTCGGAAAATGCGCGGCATAGCGCTGAAAATACCATTGCCCGCGCTCGGTTTCGGTGGGTTTTGGCAAGGCGACATTGCGCGCTGTACGCGGATTCATGAACTGGCGAATGGTGAAGATCGTGCCGCCCTTGCCCGCAGCATCACGGCCTTCAAAGACGCTGATGACCCGCTCGCCGGTGTTTTGCAGCCAGTATTGCAGTTTTACCAGTTCGATCTGCAGTCGCTCCAGCGTTTCTTCATATTCTTTTTTGTTCATTCTTGCGGGATACGGATAGTCACCGGATTGCAAGGCCTGATCATCGATCCACTCCGGCAAATCGGGATCGCTGATGTCGAACTTGTGTTTCTTACCGCCAATGGTGAGTTTTATAGGCTTCGTAACCAAAGGAGCACTCTTCTTCTTGTTTTCTGTCTTAGAACTGTCACCCACGGCAAATTCCTTTCCTGTATAGCAAAGCATGATATGGGAAGATTAAAAGTTGCGCAAAGACGGCATGTTGGAATTTTATTAAGGCGGATGAGCGGAGACGATGAAATGAGTGAAAAAAGCCGCGCCGGTTCAACGACGGAACATGAGACGCAGGGTCGTGCTGCATCGCTTTTTGCGCCGCTTGCTCGTGTCAAAGGCATTCTTGTCGTCAGCGTGGTTCTCGCACTGTGCATAATGGCGCTGGAATTGCCATTCTGGTTTCGCGCTGTCCTGCTGGGGCTGGTCGTTGTAGGCGCTGTGTGGACTTCCAATGAAGTCGGCCATGGTGAAACCGAGGCGGGGCCTGTCAAAACTGTGGGGCATAGCGAAATGGCGGGCGTTTCGGGCGAGCGGCTTGCGGACCTGCTCACCGATCCGATGATCGTTTTCGACCATCGCAGCACCGTGCTTTTTGCCAATGCGGCGGCACGTGAAGCTTTTCAGTCGCTTGAAAGCGGCACCGCACTTTATCTGCGTTTTCGCGCTCCAGAAATGCATGCGCTCATTCAGGGCGTGATTGCAGATGCCGCACCGCGCAGCATCGACTATTTCGAGCGCGTACCGATCGATCGCTGGTACAAGGCCGTCGTCAAGGCACTGGTGGACGGTGAAGGTCAGCCCGAGCTTTTCGTGCTCTTGTTCCGCGATCAAAGCGAGACGCGACGCATCGACCGCATGCGCTCCGACTTTATCGCCAATGCCAGCCATGAGTTGCGTACGCCGTTGGCATCGCTGCGCGGATTTATCGAGACGCTGCAAGGTCCGGCCCGCAATGACGTTGCCGCGCGCGACCGTTTTCTCGATATCATGCAAAAGCAATCCGAGCGCATGTCGCGGCTGATCGATGATCTGCTCTCGCTTTCGCGTTTGGAAATGCGTGCTCATCTGGCGGTTAATGAACCCGTCGATATGACGGGTATCCTCAACCATGTCACCGATACGCTGACGCCGCTGGCTCAGAACATGGGCGTGGTTATCGAGCGACATGTGCCGGACACGCCTTTGCTTGTCTCCGGTGCGCGTGATGAACTTATTCAGGTTTTCCAGAACCTGGTCGAGAATGCCTGCAAATACGGGCAGGGGGGTAGCAAGGTCATTGTGCGGCTGGAAGAGGATCAGAGCGGACATGCGCCGGAAGTGGTTGCCTCGGTGCGCGATTTTGGTCCCGGTATTGCTGCCGAACATCTGCCGCGCCTGACTGAGCGATTTTACCGCATCGATGTGGAGACAAGCCGTTCGCACAAGGGAACGGGCCTTGGTCTGGCCATCGTCAAACATATTCTGGCCCGCCATCGCGGGCGTCTGGTTGTGCGTTCGCAACTGGGGGAAGGCTCAACATTCGTGGTGCGATTGCCTAAGCGCGCGTCCTGAAACTGCCGCAACAAAAAACCCCGGCATCCACAAGGTGCTGGGGTTTTCAATCAATACCGCCGTTCAATCAGCGTGCGCGACGACGCTCGGACGTCGGCTGGAAAGCAAGACGCGAATGGTAGCTGCAATAGGGACTGGATTCACCCGATTCATGACCGCAGAAATGGAAATCCTCATTCAGCGGATCGCCAATTGGCCATTTACAGGTGCGTTCGCTCAGTTGCAGCAGCGTGAGATGGCGGGAAATCGGCACCACCACGTCGGAGGCGGGCTTGATTACGGCCTCGGCAACCACGTCGGTGTCATAGTCCATCTTCAGCGCAGTTGCGCCGACTGTTCTCGTCGACGTCGCGGTGCGCATTGTCGTCGTATGGGCACCGCTCGCATGCTGGGCTGCGGGGCGCGGGGTGGCTGCCACCGTATTCACCTTCTTGCTGCGCGGGGCAGTGGTCGTGGTCTTGCCACGGCCGGAAAGCTTCAGACGGTGAACCTTGCCGATCACGGCGTTGCGGCTGACGCCGCCGAGCTGCGCCGCGATCTGGCTCGCGCTCAAGCCTTCGCTCCACAATTTCTTCAGGAGTTCAACACGTTCATCTGTCCAGTTCATTGCCCTGGGCTCCAATCATTCTCGTTATCCGGAATCCGACTGCATCCCCGGACTGCTCCGGGCAAAAACACTATATCTATCCGGGTGACTAGGTCCGCCGCACGAAATGTAGCTTTTTCTTTAAAAATGAAACTACAATAAGGCATGACTCTATGACAAGGGATAGCCTGTCAGAGAGATTCTATTTTCATGGTTTTCCCCAACTTGGGTGGAAAAGACGGTTTTTCTTAGGTCATTACGGTATTTTTTCGTCCTTTTATATATGACCGTGTCGGCCCTTTGAACAGGGCAGGTGGTGATGCTTCACGAAAATTGTCAGAGCAATGCTCGCTGTCGCCTTGTTTTTGGGAGCCTAAATGGCTTGGTTTCATGCGGATATGTCCCTTGCAATGACGCTTTTTTGGCGCTCTTGTTTGATTGACTTTTGGCCCATAACCTCCAATATACGCCAGCGATAAATATGCCGCCCCGAGGGCGGCTTTTTATTTCAGCCGGAAGAGTGTGTGGCCATGTCCACAGTCGACCGGTCCCGGACCTGCAACTGTTTTCAATCGCAGGCTGGAACATCGAGACAATATTGGCTGTTTGCGGTCTGGATGGGCCGGACCGGCAGTCTTTTGGAAGGGCTTATGGAGGCCTGAGCGCAATGACCAGTGCAACGACCAACGCGACGAACGTGCAACCGCTCTACGACACTTATAATCGTGCGGCCCTGCGCTTCGAGCGAGGGGAAGGCATCTGGCTGATCACCGAGACGGGTGAACGCTATCTCGATTTCGCTGCAGGCATTGCCGTCAATTCGCTCGGCCATTCCCATCCGCATCTGGTCGAAACCTTGCAGGAGCAGGCGGGAAAGCTCTGGCACCTGTCGAACCTCTATGAGATACAAGGGCAGCAGACACTCGGCCAGCGTCTTGTCGACAATACATTTGCCGACAAGGTTTTTTTCACCAATTCTGGCGCTGAAGCGCTTGAATGCGCGATCAAGACCGCACGGCGTTATCATTACATGGATGGCAATCCTGAGCGTTTCCGCATCATCACCTTTGAAGGCGCGTTCCATGGCCGCACGCTTGCGACCATCGCTGCCGGTGGGCAGGAAAAATATCTCGAAGGCTTTGGACCCAAGGTCGAGGGTTTTGATCAGGTGGTCTTTGGCGATGAAGCAGCGCTTAGAGCCGCCATCACCGATGAAACGGCAGCAATCCTGCTTGAGCCCATTCAGGGTGAGGGCGGCTTGCGCGCTTTCCCGGAAGAGTTTTTGCGTCTTATTCGCAAAATCTGCGACGATGAAGGGCTTTTGCTGATTTTCGATGAGGTGCAGACCGGTGTCGGACGTACGGGCAGGTTTTTTGCGCATGAATGGTCAGGTGTTACCCCTGACATCATGGCGGTCGCTAAGGGCATCGGCGGTGGTTTTCCAATGGGCGCCTGTCTTGCCACGGCTGAGGCTGCCAAGGGCATGACTGCCGGTGTGCATGGCACCACCTATGGCGGTAATCCGCTGGCCATGGCAGTTGGCAACGCCGTTCTGGATGTCGTTTTGAGCGACGGCTTTATGGAGATGGTACGCGATACCGCATTGGTACTTAAACAGGGGCTTGCCTCGATTGCTGACCGCTATCCCAATGTGGTTGGGGAAATCCGTGCCCATGGCCTGCTGATCGGTGTCAAATGCGTTGTACCCAATGCGATGCTCATTCAGGCGTTGCGTGACGAGCATCTGTTGAGCGTTGGCGCCGGGGACAATGTCGTGCGGCTTTTGCCGCCGCTTGTCACCACGCCTGAAGAGGCGCGTGAAGCCCTCAATCGCATCGAGACTGCCGTCGAACGGCTTTCCGTCGCAAACCCGAGCAGCAAGACGGCATAAAATCATGACCAATAATTCTATCAAGCATTTCATCGACCTTTCCACGGTTCCCGCATCGGAATTGCGCGCCATCATGGAGGACGCCAAAGCTATCAAGGCGCGGTTGAAAGCGGGTGAGCGCGACAAGCCGCTGGCAGGAAAGGTGCTGGCGATGATCTTTGAAAAACCCTCGACACGCACGCGTGTGTCGTTCGATGTCGGCATGCGTCAGCTTGGGGGTGAAACCTTGATGCTGACCGGATCTGAAATGCAGCTTGGCCGCAGCGAGACCATCGCCGATACGGCCAAGGTTTTATCGCGCTATGTCGATGCGATCATGATCCGCACCACCTCACAT
This sequence comes from Brucella sp. BE17, assembly GCF_039545455.1. Taxonomy (NCBI): domain Bacteria; kingdom Pseudomonadati; phylum Pseudomonadota; class Alphaproteobacteria; order Hyphomicrobiales; family Brucellaceae; genus Brucella; species Brucella sp. BE17. The sequence continues at coordinate 55,527 of NZ_CP154467.1, forward strand.
GACCGTATGCTGGAGCTGGCCGAACATGCGACCGTTCCGGTCATCAATGCACTGACCGACGACACCCACCCTTGTCAAATCATGGCTGACGTTCTTACATATGAGGAACATCGCGGGCTTATCGAGGGCAAGACGTTTGCCTGGATGGGGGACGGTAACAACGTGCTCCATTCTCTCGTGGAGGCTGCGGCGCGGTTTGATTTCAATGTCAATATCGCAACGCCGGAAGGCAGCGAGCCGAAGCAGCACTATATTGACTGGGCTAAGGCCAATGGCGGTCACGTCATGTCCACCACCGACCCGCAGAAGGCGGCGATGGGAGTGGATTGCATCGTGACCGACACATGGGTTTCCATGGGACAAGAAGACCGCGCGCGTGGTCATAATGTCTTCATGCCCTATCAGGTCAATGCGACTTTGATGGCGAAGGCTGATCCAAGGGCGCTTTTCATGCACTGCCTGCCCGCGCATCGCGGCGAGGAAGTGACAGATGAGGTAATCGACGGGCCGCAATCAGTGGTTTTCGACGAAGCGGAAAACAGGCTCCACGCCCAGAAAGCTATTCTGGCCTGGTGCCTGCAAGGAGAAAAACGTGGCTGACAAGAGCGGCAGCGAACAGTTTGAAACCGAAACCGCCCAGATCAATCTGGGCGATTTCAATTTTGCGGGCGACGATGCCGTCGTGCCTTTTCAGGTGGAAGGTCTCGACGTGCGCGGGCGTGCGGTTCAGCTTGGGGGCAGCATTGATGCCATTCTGAAGCGACACGACTACCCGGAAGAAGTCGCTCGCCTTCTGGCGGAAGCAACAGTTCTGACCGTGCTGCTTGGTACGTCGCTGAAATTCGAGGGCAAGTTCATCTTCCAGACCCAGTCCGATGGGCCGGTGGATATGCTGGTGGTCGATTTTCGCACACCGCGCTCGATGCGCGCCTATGCGCGTTTCGACGCCGAGCGTTTGCAGGAGGCTGTCGCTGCGGGCCAAACCAAGCCCGAAGAATTGCTCGGGCGCGGTACACTGGCACTGACTGTGGATCAGGGCGCCTATATGCAGCGCTATCAGGGCATTGTTGCCCTGGATGGCTCGACGCTTGAAGAAATCGCCACGACCTATTTTCGTCAGTCTGAGCAGATCCCGACCGATCTCAGGCTGAGCGTCGCCAAGCTCATCGAGCGTGGGTCTGACGGAAAACCGGTCGAGCAATGGCGGGCAGGCGGTTTAATCATCCAGTTCCTGCCGGAATCGCAATTGCGCGCGCGCATTCCCGATTTGCCGGGCGGTGACGGCGACGACAACGATCCATCACATCATCCGGTGGACGATGCCTGGGATGAGGCGCGCTCACTGGTGGGCACCATTGAAAGCTCGGAACTGACGGACCCGCAGGTGGGGTCCGAACGGCTCCTTTATCGCCTGTTCCACGAGCGGGGTGTGCGGGTTTATGAATCGGTGTCGGTGCTTGATGAATGCTCGTGCTCGCTTGAAAAGATCGCCGATGTTTTGTCCGGTTTTACCGCTGAGGAGATCAAGGACAGCATCGAGGATGAGCGCATTGTCGTGACATGCGAGTTCTGCTCGACGCGCTATGATTTCGATCCGGCAGCGTTTGCAAAAGAGGATTAAAAAAAGGCGGTTCCTGCGAACCGCCTTTTTTAATTCAACGTGCGTCTTTGTTCCGGCACATCGAGCGAGAAAGCCGGAATTTCGACTTCGAATGTTTTGCCCTGCGGGGTGTGTAACTCATAGCGCCCGACCATCACGCCAGACGATGTGGTCAAAGGACAGCCCGAAGAATATTGAAATGAGTCGCCGGGTTCGAGGACCGGTTGTTCGCCGACAACGCCTCGCCCGCGCACTTCCTCGACACGACCATTGGCATCGGTAATCTGCCAGTAACGCGCTTTAACCTGTATGGTTTCCGATGAATTATTGGCAATGGTAATCCGGTAGCCCCAGACATAGCGATTATCTTCTGGTGCCGACTCGTCTTCGAGATAAAACGGTACGACCGTGACTTCGATGCCGTAAGTGACCGCCCTGTACATTGCCTTGCCTTCGTATCATGTCGACTGACGTCTCTATCGCCAAAGTTGCGAACGAGGTCAACGTAAGGCTGCTGCCGGGACGGAAAGAAGTGGTACGGTTTGACCTGATACGGTGTTCTTTTCAGGCATTGAAACTAAAAGGTCACAATCTCCAGTCGAAAAAATCCCGAAAGTCTAGAAATAACTTTCGGGATGGTGCAACAGCAATTTTGGACAGAATGATCTAGCTGCGAGCGGCCTTGAGCGCTGCTTCGACATCTTCGATCAGATCATCGGTATCTTCCAGGCCGACCGAAACGCGCAGCACGCCATCGGAAATGCCAAGCTCCGCCTTAGCCTCATCGGAAAGGTTCTTGTGCGTGGTGGTGGAGGGATGGGTGATCAGGCTCTTGGCATCGCCCAGATTGTTGGAAATGCTGAAAACCTGAAGCGCATTTTCGAATTTGAACGCGGCTTCCTTTCCGCCTTCAAGTTCAAGCGCGATCAGCGTCGAACCACCACTCATCTGCTTTGCGATAATATCGGCCTGCGGATGGTCGGCCCGGCCCGGATAGATGACCTTGTTCACGCCGGGCTTGCCTGCAAGATAATCGGCCAGTGCTTGTGCCGACTGCGTTTGCTGGCGCACGCGCACGGCCAGCGTTTCAAGACCTTTGAGCATGATCCATGCATTGAAAGGGCTCATGCCGGGGCCGGTATGGCGATAATACTCCTGAAACGTGTCTTCGATCCATTCGCGATCCGACAAAACAATGCCGCCAAGGCAACGCCCTTGTCCATCAATATGCTTGGTGGTCGAATAGATGACGATATGCGCGCCCAGTTCTAGCGGCTTCTGGTAAAGTGGTGTGGCGAAAACATTGTCGACGATGAGTTTTGCACCCGCTTCATTGGCAATGTCGGCAACGGCGGCAATGTCGATGACTTCCAACGTCGGGTTTGATGGGCTTTCAAGAAACAGCACTTTGGTATTGGGACGAACAGCCGCTTTCCAGTTCTCGACTTTAGAGCCATCGATAATCGAGATTTCAACGCCGTATCTGGGCAGAAGCGTCTCGACGATGTAGCGACACGAGCCAAAAACGGCGCGCGCGGAAATCACATGATCGCCCGCCTGCACCTGACACAGAATGGCCGCGGCCACCGCTGCCATGCCTGATGTCGTGGCGCGACCTTCTTCAGCGTCTTCGAGCGCACACATGCGCTTTTCAAACATATCTGTGGTCGGGTTGGCATAACGCGAATAGATGAAACCCGGATTTTCACCCTTGAAGCGCGCTTCCGCAGCTTCAGCATTTGGATACAGGAAGCCCTGTGTCAGGAACATAGCTTCTGACATCTCGGCAAAACTGGAGCGCAGCGATCCGGCATGCACGAGCTGGGTTGCAGGGCGAAATTTGCGGGTATTCTCAGTCGTCATTTTTCCAACCTGTCAAAAGCTGGTCGGCCGGGATAGTTGCATATCTCGGCGGCCATTCTTCGTTTCGTCGCATTGTCCTACCCAAAAGGCTTACGCACTTTTGCTGGAAATGCTTAAAAAAAACCGGCCTTGCGAACGCGCAAAAGGCCGGTATCGAACCGCGGCCCTGTTTTAGCGAATTCTTTAACGTGGCTGCAAGCCGGCCGGCCAAATCACCACGGAACTGTTTTTTCTTATGCCTGTTGCAAAGGGTCGTCAATGCTGGATTGTTGCGTTTCCGTGAAAAGCGTGAGCATGGCCGCATTAAAAACTGCCGATTCCTGCGGAAAACCGCGTTTCTGTGCCGTCCAAGGCTTGGCAGCGGGGCTGTGAACGGTCAATGGTCTTCATCAAGAAATACCTATGTGATGGAGTGGCGGGTCGATGACGCAAAGAGAAGCGGGAATTCTGGCGGATGCGGATATTGCAGCCCTCTTTGAAAGCGGTTTGCTCAAAACAGCCCGACCGCTCGATGCGGACCAGATACAGCCCGCGAGCCTTGATCTCCGGCTCGGCACAAAAGCCTATCGCGTGCGTGCCTCTTTCATGCCCGGTCCCGGCACCCCGGTCATTGATAAGCTTGAACGTCTTAAACTGCACGAAATTGATCTGAGCGCCGGTGCGGTGCTCGAAACGGGTTGTGTCTATATCGTGCCGCTGTTGGAAAGTCTTGCGCTTGCACCCGACCTGTCCGCATCCGCCAACCCGAAAAGCTCAACCGGGCGGCTCGACATATTCACACGCGTGATTGTCGATGGTGCGCAGGAATTCGACAAGGTGCCGGCGGGCTATAACGGCCCGCTTTATCTTGAGGTCAGCCCGCGGACTTTCCCCATCGTTGCGCGCGCAGGATCACGGCTGTCGCAGATACGCTTCCGTCAAGGTCGCGCGCAATTGGACGAGGCTGAACTTGGGGCATTGCATGAAGCCGAAACACTGGTTGCTTCTGAGCAGCCTAATATTTCGGGCGGCGGCATTGCACTTTCAGTTGATCTTGCTGGCAATATTTCTGGGGGGCAGGACAAGCTGATCGGCTATCGCGGCAAGCATCACACCGGCGTGGTCGATGTCGACAAACGCGGTGCGCATGACGTGCTTGATTTCTGGGAGCCGATCTATGATCGCGGTGCACGCGAACTGGTGCTCGACCCGGACGAATTCTACATTCTGGTTTCGCGTGAGGCGGTGCATGTGCCCCCGCTTTATGCCGCTGAGATGACGCCCTTCGACCCGCTGGTCGGTGAGTTTCGCGTGCATTATGCCGGTTTCTTCGATCCCGGTTTCGGCCACAGCGCTGCAGGCGGCACCGGCAGCCGTGCGGTGCTGGAAGTCAGAAGCCACGAAGTGCCGTTCATTCTTGAACATGGCCAGATTGTCGGCAGACTCATATACGAACATATGCTCAATCGCCCCAAGGCGCTCTATGGCATTGATCTTGGTTCCAATTATCAGGCGCAGCAATTGAAGCTCTCCAAGCATTTTCGTTGACTGGATCGGCTCCCTCCGCGCAGATATAACAAAAGTGGAGGAGAGCTTTGGTGAGTCCAGAACACGAACGCGAAGCGGATAATCAAAAACGTCGGCTATCGGTTGGTATTATCGCGCTGCCAGGCTTTACACTGACCGCGCTAAGCCTGTTTCTTGATCCTTTTCGCCTTGCAGCCGATGATCGCGACAAAAGCCGCCAGATTCGCTGCGCATGGAAAATCTGTACTCTTTCTGGCAATCCCGTCACCTCCAGCTCCGGCATGGTGATCGAACCGACCGTGCCTATCGGCGAACTCGATGAATGCGATTATGTGGCGGTGGTCGGCGGTTTAATTGCGCAATATCGCCCGCGCCAGCAGGCGCTGGTCGACCTCATCAAGCGCGCCGACAAGCGCGGCCAGACGGTCGTGGGCCTATGCACTGCGGCTTTTCTGCTGGCCGAGGGCGGCCTGCTCGATGATCGCAACTGCTGCGTGAGCTGGTTTCACCGCGATGACTTCCTCGAACTTTTTGACGGCCACACCGCTGACACGACCAGCCTTTTTCATAAAAGCGGGCGGCATTATACGTGCGCCGGTGGTCTGGGCGCGGCGTCGCTTGCGCTCTCGATCATCCAGAACGAGATTTCTGAGGAATTGGCACGCAAGAGCGCATCGATCTTGTTGATCCCTTATGAACTGGTGCGATCCGAGCAGCCCGCACTCAGTTTCAACGGCGTGCGCTCGCCATTGATCCGCAAGGCGATCCGTATTTTCGAGGAAACGCTGGAAGAGCCGGTCGCGATGATCGACGTGGCGCGCAGATTAGGCATTTCCGTGCGGCAGATGGAGCGTGCTTTTCGCACGGCGCTCGATCGGACGGCATTCGAAGTGCGTGAGGAATTGCGAGTGAGAAAAGCAAAGGAGCTGCTTGCGGAAAGCACACTCTCACTGCTGGAAGTGGCGGTGGCCTGTGGCTTTACCGATACGCGTAGCATGAACCGCTCGTTTTCTCGCCAGAAGCAAAAAGCACCGCGCGATTATCGCAGGCAGCGCTAAGGCTTAAACTTGCGAATAGAGCGCTGGCAGCTTATGTCTTGCGCGAATACACGTGAATTTGAGAGTCGGGAGAGACTTGCATGGCCGATGGTGTGAACCGTTTTCTGGGCGATACGCCAGCACGCGTTATTGTCAAGCTGGTGCTGATCTCGCTCGTTGTTGGTGTGGTCATGAGCGCTTTTCACTGGACGCCCTATGACATTTTTTATGGCATTCGCGATTTCTTCCTGCGCTTGTGGAACATGGGTTTTTCGGCAATCTCGGGCTTTGTTGACTATCTCATTTTAGGCGCGGCGGTGGTCATTCCCGCCTTTATTCTGCTCCGTATCCTGAGTTACCGTAAGTAACGCAACATCAAAACGCAGATACGCTCACGCCATGAAAACAGATTATTCTATGCTTTCCCGTCGTCGGTTTCTGGTATTGGCGGGCGGCGCTATGGCTTATGTGACGCTGCCGTTGGAGCTTTCGCAGGCGGCGGGAGCCCGGACTTTTACAACTGACCCGACAGTTATTTTCAATGCCATTCGCAAGGCGAATGGACTGTCTCCGATGGCAACGGACACGCGGTTGGAACAGGCAGCACTTTATCAGGCGCGGCGCATGGCAAGTTTTGGAAAGATCGGTCACAGTGTCGGCTGGGGCAATGGTTTTGTGGCGCGGCTGCGCAAGGCGGGCATCCGGGGACCAGCTGCGGAAAACGTTGCTGCCGGGCAACCGGATACACAAGCCGTTTTCGATGCGTGGATGAAGTCGCCAGGCCACCGCAAGAATATGCTCGACCCGACGTTTGGTCATTACGGCCTTGCGTGGGCAACGCCCGAAGACAAGTCGAGGCGCATATACTGGGCGATGATGCTGGGGCGTTGAATTTTAAAGCTGCTGCGCGATGGCTGTTTTGTCGATGATTGACCATACTTTGCGAATGCGTCTATTGGAAAATTCATAGAAGACATTTTCAGAGAATTTCACCCGTTTGCCATTGATCGGCAGGTCGAACAGCATGCCTTTGGGCGTGCAATCAAACAGCAGTCGGCTTGCAACACGCGGCGGATCGGACACCAGAAGGTCGACCTTGAAATTGAGATCGGGAATGGCGCGAAAATCGCTTTGCAGCATTTTGCGATAGCCGCTCAGACCGAAAGCATTTCCGTTGTGCTCGACTTCATCATGAACGAACTGGTGAAGTCGTTCCCAGTCCTGCCGGTTGAGACATTCGATATAGCGGCGATAAAGATCGGATAATTGGTCTCGTGTCATAGGACAATGGTACGGATTTTCTGGCTCAGTGCAACTTGCTTGATGGCGGCTATTTTTCCGCCAAAAGACCTGATGCAAGGTGTCGGAACACATCGATAGATTTTTTAAGCGCTGATTTGGGATCGTCGCTTGCAGCCACCCAAAGCGCTGCATCGAAGGCAGCCCCACTCAAAAGCCGTGCGGCAGCGTCTATATCAAGGGTTTTCAGCACCCCTTGTGCAATCAGACCTGCTACGGCTTCACGGGTCATTTCAAGACAGGCATTCTGGCTCGGCCATTGCGAAGGGTCGCCCAAAAAGGCCGGACCGTCTAGCAGAACAATGCGCTGCACTTCCGGTTCCAGTGCCATCTCGATATAGACCGCTGCTTCCGTCATCAAGGCTTCCCACGGATCCGCTTTAAGCGCGGCAGCCTTTCTTGCATGTGTTGCCATCTCGCCGTCGATCTGCGCTACGACTGCGGCAAGCAAGCCCTTCTTGTCACCGAAATTGTGGTAGAGGGCGCCACGCGTCAGCCCCGCTTCAGCTGTTAACTCATCCATCGAGGATGCGGCAAAGCCTTTGTCTGCAAAAGCTTTTCTAGCTGCCGCCAGCAGGAATCGCCGGTTTTCCTGCATGGTTTGAGCGCGGGGTTTCGGGGGCATGAACCTCTTCCCATTGACATACGCAGCGTATGTGAATTAAACATACGCTACGTATATCAAATTTGTAACAGGCCCGCAAAGCCGAAAAACTCTAAGAAAGGATACATCATGACACGTGAGGCCGTATTCCCACCCAATCGGCACGCGCTTTACGAACAGCATGGCTATTCCGCAGCCGTTCGCTCTGGCGATCTGCTGTTCGTTTCAGGGCAGGTTGGTAGCCGAGAAGACGGTTCGCCCGAGCCGGATTTTGCCGCACAGGTCGAACTGGCCTTCGCCAATCTGCGCAACGTGTTGGCCGCCGCCGATTGCACCTTTGATGACATTGTCGATGTGACGACGTTCCACACAGATCCTGAGAAGCAATTCCCAGCGATCATGGACGTGAAAAGCCGTGTATTCGCTGAAAAACCCTATCCGAACTGGACGGCTGTCGGCGTCAACTGGCTTGCCGGTTTTGATTTCGAAATCAAGGTCATTGCGCGCATTCCCGCGCATTGAGCGACAAAAAGCATCCCGAAAAGCGCGAAACGGTTTTCGGAATGCTGTCTCAACAAAAAACGTTTTGTATCAGTTGGAAAGTGCGCGCGATGCCCAGTCCTTGGTGTCGCGGTCGCGCAGTTCTGCGATGGAAGCAACCCCTTCGCGCTTTACTGCTTCAGACAGTCCGCGCAGGATGTCGCCGGCAAGGCCGGGGCCGCGATAGATCATACCAGTATAAAGCTGCACAAGATCGGCACCTGCCCTGATTTTGGTCAGGGCAGTGTCAGTGCTGTCAATCCCACCCGCGCCGATCAGTGGCATGTCAGCCCCGACGCGTTCGCGCATACGCGCCAGAACGACCGTCGAGCGCTCGAACAACGGCGTGCCGGACAGGCCGCCCGTTTCCTCCTGGTGCTTCGGACTTTTAAGCCCGGCACGCGAAAGCGTCGTATTGGACACAATGATACCGTCAAGTTTCTGTGCGACGGCTTCGGCTGCGATATCATCGAGCTCGTCATCGTCCAGATCAGGCGCGATCTTCAGAAACACCGGGCGTTTGAGTGTGCATTTGCCGCCTTCCTCATGATGCGCTTCACGAATTCGGCTTAAAAGTTCGCGTAAGGATTCACGTGCTTGAAGGTTTCTGAGGCCCGGCGTATTGGGCGAGGAAACATTGACGGTAAAATAGCGTGCAAGCTGGTAGAACTTGCGAATACCCGCTACGTAATCGGCAACGCGATCCTCGCTATCCTTGTTGGCACCGATATTTATACCGACAATACCGCTGGTTGCGCGATTGGACAGGCGCTTGAAAACCGCTTCATGCCCTTCATTGTTGAAGCCGAGCCGGTTGATAACCGCATTGTCTTCCACGAGCCGGAAAACACGCGGGCGTGGATTGCCGCTTTGCGGGCGCGGCGTGACGGTGCCGACTTCCGTGAAGCCGAAGCCGAGTTTCAAAACCGCATCGGGTACTTCGCCATTCTTGTCGTAACCGGCAGCCATGCCGAGCGGATTGGGAAATTTGAGCCCTGCCACTTTCAGACAGAGCGCGGGATCGGTGGGCGCGCTGCTGCTGAGAAGGCCGGTTTTAAGGCCAGCAATGGAAAGCCCGTGTGCCTGTTCGGCATCAAGTGCGAACAGGGCACTGCGCCCGAGAGTTTCAAACAATGCGCTCATTGGTCTTTAAGCTCCGGGAAAATATGCAGACCATCGTCGCCAAGGGCCAAAGGCGCGACATGGACGACAGCAGAAAGCGGCAGGTCGGCATAAAGATGCGGGAAGAGCGCCCCGCCGCGCGAGACTTCGAATTTAAGATCGGGCGCGAGGCTGGCAGTATTCACCTGCACAAGCAGGAGATCGCTTTCGCCTGCGAAATGTTTCGCGGCGGTTTCGCGAACCTGTTCGGCCATGGAAAAATGGATATAGCCATCGGCGAGATCAATTGGTGCGCCCGTAAAGCTTCCGCTTTTCTGCGCGTGTGCCCAGAGGTCGCGCGGAACGATCTTATAGATGATCTTGTTGCTCATGGCTGCTCTCTAAACCGAATTTATCAGGAATCAAAGCCGTTCGTTCGATTTTCGTCGCAAAGATGCCATATAGTGAGTACGAAGCAACAGGAGACTGGGAATATGGCGAGCAAGAATCCCCCGAAATTCGGCCTCATGGCGGGCGGAATGCTGCTGGTTGCATTGAGCTGGACAACGGGCGCAGGTGCTCAGGAAAATGGCCGTTATCGCCTTGAAGGTACGGAAAACGGCTATGTGCGTCTGGATACGCGCACTGGCGCAATCTCTGTGTGCACCGAGCAGCAGGCACAGCTTGTCTGCAAGATGGCGACCGAAGACCGTGAGGCGTATGAAAACGACATCGCAGCTTTGCAGGACCGGGTTAAAAAACTCGAAGAAAACGTGACGGATCTGCAAAAGGGTGGCAGCGCATCAAAATCCGACCTTCCGAGCGAACAGGAATTCGAGCAATCCATGAGTTATATGGAGCGTTTCATGCGCCGCTTCATGGATATAGCAAAAAGCTTTGATGATAAGCCAGCAAAGCCCGATGAAGGGGCTGTGCCGGGTCGGATGTAGGTCAGCCTAAAAAAGCACCAATCAGTGCCTTTTCATCAGGAAGCAAACCGTTTCGTGGCCTCGATCAGTTCATGCGTGATGCCGGGTTCGGTGACGGCATGGCCTGCATCCTCGACGATTTTGAGATCGGCTTCCGGCCATAATTTCTTCAATTGCCAGGCATTGATAAGCGGTGTGCAGACATCATAGCGGCCATGCACGATCACGCCCGGAATATGGCGGATGCGCTCGACGTTGCGTAAAAGCTGGTCGTCGCTTTCCAGAAAACCACGATTCTGGAAATAGTGGCATTCGATACGCGCAAAAGCGATGGCGTATTGATCCTCGCCGAAGGCCGCGACGCGTGCCGGATCGGGAAGCAGCGAAATGACCGAACCTTCCCATTGCGCCCAGAGCCTTGCAGCTTCGATCTGCACCTGTGGATCGGGATCGGTCAGGCGCTTGTAATAGGCGCTCACCATGTCGCCACGCTCAGCTTCGGGAATATGGTTTTGATAGGCTTCGAAATGGTCGGGAAAAAGAATGCTGGCGCCATTGGTATAAAGCCAGTCGATCTCGAAGCGACGCAACATGAAGATACCGCGAAGGACAAGTTCCGACACATGATCGGGATGGGTCTGCGCATAAGCTAGGCCAAGCGTCGATCCCCATGATCCGCCGAAGACCTGCCATTTTTCAATGCCGAGATGGGTACGGATCTGCTCCATGTCGGACACGAGATCCCAGGTTGTGTTTTCGCGCAATTCTGCATGGGGCGTAGAGTGGCCACATCCGCGCTGGTCAAACAAGATGATCCGATAATGGGCTGGATCGTGCAGGCGGCGCATGGCAGGCGTTATGCCACCACCGGGTCCGCCATGGATCATAATGACAGGTTTTCCCTCCGGATTGCCACATTGCTCGACATGAATGCGATGCAACGGTGAGACCTGCAACATTTCCTGCTCGAAAGGTTCGATCTCGGGATAGAGCGTATTGCGTGTCATCAGTGCCTTCCTGAACCCGTCTGTTGAAATATTTTCCTCAATTCAGATGTTAAATTCTACCCTACAATGCGGCCACATGGCGGCAAGAAGAAATGTGAAAAAATATTGCGAGCATTATTTTTCTTTGCCCGGCGGCAAAATCAGCCTAAACAGTATGGGTATGCACCGCACGGGGAGGAACCACGAGAATGGCGCGCGAGGCACATGCATTTCATTATTGCTGACGATCATCCGCTGTTTCGCGGGGCATTGCGTCAGGCCTTGTCGGGGCAGGCGGGAGACGTTGAAATCGTGGAAGTCGGCGATTTCGATTCGGTCAAAAAGCTTGTTGCAGAACGCGACGATATCGATCTTCTGCTGCTCGATCTCACAATGCCCGGCGGGACAGGGCTGTCGGGTCTTGTGGCGCTGAAAGCTTTGCAACCCGCGCTTCCGGTTGTCATCGTGTCTGCCACAGACGATGCGGCAACCATTCACCACGCAGTGCAACTGGGTGCTTCCGGGTTTATCTCCAAGTCGGCAGGCATGGAAACAATCAGCGACGCCGTGCGTGCCGTGCTGGCGGGTGATATCTGGATACCTGCAGATGTTGACGTCGATCATCCGCGCGACCCGGAGATAGAGGCATTGATTGGGCGGCTGAGAACACTGACGCCGCAGCAGACCCGCGTTCTGACCATGCTGGCGGAGGGCCTTCTCAACAAGCAGATCGCCTATGAGCTCCATGTGTCGGAGGCAACCGTCAAGGCGCATGTGTCTGCTGTTTTGCAGAAACTCAGCGTCGATAGTCGTACGCAGGCGGTAATCATGCTGTCGCGTATCGGTAGCGAGGCATTTGCGGACTAGTGTGGTGGATTTGAAGTTCCTATCATTGCCATGGCATCCTCGTTTAGGAACTTCAAATCCGTAAACCACACTAGATTCAATAATTTGAGAGTGTGGCTTTGAATCTGAAATTCGATCAAAGCCCTGCTCCAAAGTGATCCGAATTTCAGATTTGCCACACTCGTTCGGAACTTATTCATCGGCTGCCGCATGACTGTGATACACGTGCGAGAGCAGAGAGCGCAAGGCGGCGGGCCGGAGCGGTTTGTTCAGAAGCGTGATGCCTTCTTCTGTAGCACGCAGCCGGACCTCTTTGGAACGATCGGCGGTCAGCAGGATGGCGGGGATTTCGCTGCCAAAATGTTCACGCGCAAAGCCGACCATGTCGAGACCGTTTTCGTGAACGAGATGATAGTCGGCGATAATCACATCGGGCGGCGTTGTGCGGCTGGCGCAGAAGTGTTTTAGCGCCGCGCCGTTTTGCAATGTGGCGACATGACAGCCCCAGCCGCTGAGAAGCGTCTGCATACCGGTGAGAATATTGGCGTCATTGTCGATGCAGAGCACATCAAGCCCTGTCAGTTCCAGTGCTGGCTGAAGTCCACGCCGGTTTGTTAATTTCTCCGTAGCCACTGTTTCAAAGCTTGGTGTCATGCTGAGCGTAAAGCTGGTGCCCTTGCCCGGAACCGAGGCTACGGACAGCGGAAACGATAAAAGCCGCGCAATACGATCAACAATGGAAAGCCCCAGCCCCAACCCCTCCGCCTCGCGTATTCCTTCATCGAGGCGGGTGAATTCACGGAAAACCAGTTTCAGCTTGTTCTTTGGAATACCGATCCCGGTATCGATAACCTGTAGATCGATATGATCGCCGCGCCTGCGCACGCCGAGCAGAATGCCGCCGTTGCGGCTATACTTGATCGAATTTGAAACCAGATTCTGGATCAGGCGGCGCAGCATGTTGCGGTCCGTCCTGACGACCACACGGGATGGCACCACGCGCAATTCAAGCCCTTTCTTGCGCGCAAGTGGGGTGAAATCAGTGGTGATCTGGTTCATGAGCTTATCAAGGCGAAACACCGATATGTCGGGTTTGAGCGAACTGGTGTCGAGGCGGGAAATATCGAGAACCATGCCCAAAATCGCCTCTACCGCTTCAAGGGACGAATCGATATTGCGCGTGAATTCGCTCATCTGGGAAGCTCCAAGCTTTTCAGACAATGCGGTTGAGTAAAGCCTCGCCGCATTAAGCGGTTGCAGGATGTCGTGACCGGCGGCAGCAAGAAAGCGCGTCTTGCCGAGATTGGCTTCTTCGGCATCCGCACGCGCCTTTGCCAGTTCCTGATTGACATGGGTGAGTTCGGCGGTGCGATCGGCCACGCGCTGCTCCAACATTTCAGCCGCCTTCTGGCGCATCAGGTCGGCTTCGACTTCGGCCGTCACATTTGTATAGGTTGCGACAATACCGCCATCGGGCATGGGATTGGACTGGATTTCCAGGACCTTTCCGGTGGTTTTCATCTCCATGCGCCACGGTTTGCGCATGACAGTCAACGAATGCATGAAGCTATTGCGGGTACCAAATGTAATATCATTGCGCGCGGTCAGATGCTCAACGATTTCCGACACGGGAATGCCGACCTGCATGACCTCATCTGGTAGGTCGAACAGGGTGCGGAACTGGCGGTTCCAGAAGGCGAGGCGGAAGTCCTTGTCAAAAACCGTAATGCCCTGTTCCATCTGGTCGAGCGCTATCTGCAAGAGGTCGCGGTTTTGTTGCAGGGCGGCGGAAGCATCATCGAGCAATTGCCGTGTATCGGCACCCGACGCCTCGTCGCGTTGCAATAAAAGCGATAAAACAAGTCGGGCAGAGGACGAGCCGACGGCGGTGCCGAGCAATTGTTCGGCATAGCGGATCATCGGCGTGTCGACGGTCATGTTGGGATCGAGGCTGCGCTGTTCGCGAACCTCGAAACGCACAAAAGCGCGTTCGACGCGCTCGGTTCCCAGATAGCGGGCCATGGTGGCTTTGAGTTCTGCCACCGTTACCGTGGTGCGAAAGCGCTTAAGGGCCGGTGTTGCAATGAAATGGCGCGGGAGAAATACGCTGGCCTGAATGCGTTCGAGCGGGGTCGAGGCACGTGACAATGACCCCAGTACATAAAATAACGTATTGGCGGCAAGGCTCCAGATGACACCATTGGTCAGCGGCAGTGCGTTGGTGCCAAACAGTGCTTCAGGACGAAGGGCTGTAAAGCCCAAAAATCCGTCGCGCAGGATGGCGGCATCTTCAGAGGCCATGGTCGGCAGAAGCAGCGTATAGGCCCAGACGAGAAATCCTGTTGATAGGCCCAGCATTGCGCCGCGCGCGTTGGCATTGCGCCAGAACAGCCCGCCGAGAAAGGCGGGGACGAATTGCGCAATCGCTGCAAAGGACACGATGCCAATGGATGCAAGGTGGATATTGTCCGAGGTAAAGCGGTAATAAGCAAAGGCCAGCGCCAGAATGACGACGATAGTCGCGCGTCGCGTATTGAGAATGAGACTGGTCAGATCCGGTTGCTCGGAAGGATGGCGCTTGGCCATGCGCCGGATGAACAGCGGCAGCACGAGATGGTTGGAAATCATGATCGACAGCGCCACGCAGGCGACGATGACCATGGCTGTGGCCGCCGACAAGCCGCCCAGAAAGGCGATCATGGCCAGCCAGTGCGCATCGGCTGAAAGCGGAAGCGCAAGCACGTAAAGATCGCCGCTGACGCTGTCTCCCAACGTCATCACGCCAATGAGTGCGATGGGAAACACAAAAATATTGATCAGCACCAGATAAAGCGGAAACAGCCAGGAAGCGGTTTTTAACTCTTTCTCGCTACGGCTTTCAACCACGGTGACGTGGAACTGGCGCGGCAGCATGATGATGGCCGCAGCACTCAAGGCGGTATGGATGATCCATGTGCCGATAGAGGTCTGGTAATGAAAAGCCTGCAAAGCTTCAGAGGATTGCGATATGCCGTCGATAAGCTGCGATGGGGCGCCGAACAGAAAAAACGTGCAGGCGATGCCGACTGTCAGGAACGCGCAAAGTTTGATGACCGATTCAAGCGCAATAGCCAGAATAAGCCCGTTCTGATGCTCGGTGGCATCCGTATGGCGGGTGCCGAACAGGATGGCGAAGGCGGCAAGAACCGCTGCGACAACCAGCGATATATCGCCAAACACCGGAACTGGCATTGCAGGCGTGTTGCCATAGTGATCCATGACGAGGCCTACGCTGCCGGCAACCGCTTTGAGTTGCAGCGCGATATAGGGGATTGAGCCCACGGCTGCGATACATGTGGCAAGCAGTGCCACGCCAAAGCTCTTGCCGTAACGTGCGGCAAGGAAATCGGCGATGGAGGTGATATGTTCGGCCTTTGCAAGTCGCGCGATATGCCTGAGTAGCCGGTTGCCGAGCGTAAAGACGAGAATCGGGCCGATATAGATGCCGAGAAATTCCAGTCCGCGCTGCGCAGACAGGCCGACCGAACCGAAAAAGGTCCAGGACGTGCAATAGACGGCAAGGCTCAGCGCATAGATATAAGGGCGCGGTGCGCTGTTCCAGCGCGAGGCCCTGCTGTCACCGATACTGGCGACGGCAAAAAGCAGCAATAGATAAAAAAAGGCAGCGCCGATGATTCCCCAGCCGTGCATTGGCGGCCTTTTCCTCCCCGTATTTCAGCGAACTTTAGGTTCTGCACCTACAGAGGCAAGCACTTTCCACAGCGTCGTGCAAGAATATTGATAAGAAACAGGGGGATTACACTGCAAAACGGACAGTTTATCTTTCCTTTGCAGCTTTTCGCCCTAAAGTTTCAGAATACGTTCATGGATTTGTGATGAATAAGACAATTCGGATGCTGCTGTTCTTCGAGCCCCCCTAGTCAGGAGCCGCTCATCTTTTATCGTCAGAAACCATCTGACGCTCATATGCGGCGAATACACCTGCTGTTGCGACGGCCCGGTAATGCAGTGTATTTGCGAGGGAGACAGAAATGTTGAAAGAATTCCGGGAGTTTGCTCTCAAAGGCAACATGGTCGATCTGGCTATCGGTGTCATCATTGGCGGCGCGTTCGGTGGGCTCGTCAATTCGGTGGTCAACGACATTATCATGCCGATTATCGGCCTGATCACTGGCGGTATCGATTTCTCAAATATGTTCATCCAGTTGGCTGGCACTCCGCAGACAACGCTTGCTGCCGCGCGTGAAGCCGGTGCAACCGTTGCCTATGGTAATTTCGTGACCCTTTTGATCAACTTCCTGATCATTGCCTGGGTGCTGTTCCTTGTCGTCAAGGGCATGAACCGTATGAAGAAGAAGCAGCAGGAAGAGCCTGTCGCCGAGCAGGAACTGCCGCGTGAAGAAGTGCTTCTCACCGAAATCCGTGATCTTTTGGCTACCAAGAAATAAAACAGCAATAAACAAGGGCGAAGCCTCCACACTGGAACGCTTCGCCTTTTTCGTTCATGAATGAAATTGATCCTGTCATCACAAAATGGCGGGTGATTTCGTCGGTACATCTTGCTATTGCTATGCGCTACGACGCTTAGCTTTGCAGGAAGACCATGACATTCATGACCAATTTGCGCCGCGAGGCTGTGGAAGCCCCGACCAGCGGCATCATGGCTGTAGCCAATTACGGACGCGGTCGCGAGGGAATCATTCCACTCTGGGTGGGCGAGGGTGATCTGCCGACGCCTGATTTCATTCGCGATGCGGCGAGCGCGAGTATCGCCAAGGGTGAAACCTTCTATACGTGGCAGTCGGGTATTCCCGAATTGCGTCAGGCGCTGGCAAATTATCATGCGCGTCATTTCCCGCGCATGGAGTTTAAAAGCGATAATTTTTTCGTCACCGGATCGGGCATGCACGCCATCGAGATTGCTATCAAAGCGACGACGGGGCCGGGCGAAGAAGCGATTTATCTTTCGCCCGCATGGCCTAATTTTGTCGGTGCAGCAAGCGTTGCAGGGGCGAAACCTGTTGCGGTCGAATTGGATTTCGGTGCCAATGGCTGGGTGCTTGACCCGGAAAAGATTGCCGCAGCCATTACCCCGCGCACGCGCGCGCTGTTCATCAATACGCCATCCAATCCGACCGGCTGGACGGCGGATATGGAGACGCTGCGCTTCATTCTCAATCTGGCGCGTGAAAAAGGCTTGTGGATCATCGCCGATGAAATCTATAGCCATTTTTACTATGGCGGCGGACGTGCGCCATCCTTCATGGATATCATGGAGCCGGATGATCGCATCATTTTTGTCAATTCCTTTTCCAAAAACTGGGCCATGACCGGCTGGCGCGTTGGTTGGCTCAATGTGCATACGCAATTGAGCCCTGTGATCCAGAAGCTCATTCAATATTCCAATTCAGGCGTTGCCCATTTTATGCAGCGCGGAGCAGTTGCAGCGCTTGATCAGGGCGACGATTTTGTCGCAATGCAGGTCGAGCGGGCGCGTGTGGCGCGTGATCGTCTCTGTGCCACCTTGCAGGCAACCGGCAAGGTGCGCTTGTCGCCGCCGCAAGGAGCTTTCTATCTGTTCTTTGGTGTCGATGGTGTTGAGGATTCGGCCCGAGCAGCGATTGAGCTGATTGATAGCGTCAATGTCGGTCTTGCACCGGGACCGGCTTTTGGTCGGGGCGGCGAAGGCTTTTTCCGCCTTTGCTTCTGCCGCGATCCGCACCAGATCGATGAGGCCGCAAATCGGTTCGTTGAATGGATCGAAGGTCTATAAAAAATGAGCCGCTGCGTTTTACGCAGCGGCCTTTTATTTTGCGTACGTCTTCTCCGAAAACCATCTTAAACTTTCCGGTGTCTGGTCTGCATCAGATATTCTGGCCGCCCGATATTTCAATGCGCTGAGCGTTGACCCAGCGATTGCCCGCGCCAAGCAGGCTTGCGACGGCAGGGCCAATATCGTCGGGAAGTCCGACGCGGCCAAGGGCTGTCATGGCTGCGAATGCTTCATTATAGGCTGGCGTGTCTCGAACCGCACCGCCCAGAAAATCGGTTTCGATCGCGCCCGGCGCAATTGTATTGGCGGTGATGCCGCGGTTGCCCAATCCTCTTGCCATATAGCGTGTCATCACCTCCACAGCACCCTTGGCGGCTGAATAGGCGGCAAATCCGGGGAAGGACACGCGCGTCAGTCCGGTGGAGAAATTCACGATCCGCCCCCCATTGGCCAGAAGCGGCAGCAGGGTTTGGGTGAGAAAGAACACACCCTTCACATGGACATTGAACAAAAGATCGAACTGTTCTTCTGTTGTCTGGGCAAAATCCGCCATTTCGCCATGGCCTGCATTGTTAACGAGATGGTCGAAGTCATTGCGTTGCCAGAGCGATGCGAGTGCCGAGCTTACACTATCGGCAAAGGCCGGAAAGCCGGAAGTGTCGCTGGTGTCGAGTTGCAGGTCCACAGCCTTGCGCCCCAGCGCCTCGATTTCCGCGACCACGGTTTTGGCGCCTTCCGCGCCGCTACGATAGGTGAGGATCACATCGCCGCCATGGCGGGCGATGTTCAGCGCCGTGTTTCTGCCAAGGCCGCGGCTTGCGCCGGTTACAAGTGAGATGGTCGTCATGGGTTTGTTCCTTCAGCTTATCTGATTGAGCGAACCATTGCCCGAATATGTGTGGCAGTGTTGCCGAAACCTCGCTGTGTCTTGCCTATTCCTCCAAGAGTTATTGCGGTTTGCCGATGCGTCGACTACCGTTGCGCCATGGAACAACTCCTGCTTGATATCACACGCCGCTATGCGGATGCTTGTGCCGATGAATACGGTGTTGCCCGCACACCCGTCCCGGGCTTGACGATCCTGCGCGAGATTGCGCCGAGTGCACTGCAATATGCGATCTCCAGACCTCTGGTGGCGCTGGTGCTTCAGGGTAGCAAGCGTGTGAGTATGGGCAACCGGACATTTGATTTTGGCGCAGGCGATTCTCTCCTGATCACCGCTGATGTACCGACAGTGAGCCAGATCACGCAGGCGAGCCGCAATGCACCCTATTATTCGCTGGTCATTGATCTTGATATTGCGATGATCGAGGGGCTCGTCAGCGAAATTGAGGCTGTGCCTACAGCAAACGATCAGCCGATTCACGTCGATCCGACAGAGATGGCGGTGGCGGATACAGCACTCCGCCTGCTTCGGTTATTGGACAGGCCTACGGCCATGACCGTCTTACAAGGACAATTGAACCGCGAACTGCATTTCTGGTTGCTGTCCGGTCGTCATGGCGCAGCCATTCGCAAGCTTGGATTGGCGGAAAGCTATGCGCAGCGCGTGGGGCGGGCAGTCGCCTTGATTCGCGAGAATTTTGACCAGCCGCTTCGCGTCGGGCATCTTGCCGATGCGGTAGGGATGAGTCCCTCTTCGTTTCATGAGCATTTTCGGTCAGTCACATCGCTGACGCCATTGCAATTTCAAAAGCAGCTCCGCTTGATCGAGGCGCGTCGGATGATGGTGTCGGAGGGGGCGATGATCAGCAACGCCGCCTATGCGGTGGGTTACGAAAGCCTGTCACAGTTTACGCGTGAATATGGCCGCTTGTTTGGCCTGCCCCCCGCCCGTGACATGCGGGCGTTAAAAAGCCGACTGCAGTCGGCTGCTTAGAGCGTATTCTGAAACGTTTGAAATGGTTTTCGAATAAAATGCACATTAGTTCGAACAATGAGAGCACCGATCTGATTCATTAAAACCGGTGCTCTAATAAAAAACCGGGGCCATGCCCCGGTTTTTTGTTTATTTCTATTTTTAACCGCCAGCCTTGGAGACCATCAGCGGCACCACGCGCCCGGACTGGGCCACCTGCGGTATGGCAGGTTCGGCAAAAGGAATACCGAGCGCGGTCCACACTTCTGTTAACGCGTCTTTGAGGCCATCAATCAGCGCATCATCATGCAGAGGCGATGGCGTGATACGAAGGCGTTCGGTGCCGCGCGGCACGGTCGGATAGTTGATCGGTTGGATATAGATGCCATGCATGTCCAGAAGCCGATCGCTCGCCTTCTTGCAAAGCTCGGGATCGCCGACCAGAATTGGCACGATATGGGTTTCAGACGCCAGGATCGGAAAACCCGCTGCCGAGAGCACGTCCTTGGTGCGTTGCGCTTGCCGTTGCTGGCCGTCGCGTTCGGACTGCGAGACCTTCAGGTGACGGATCGAGGCTGTGGCGGCTGCGGCAACCGCAGGCGGCAGCGAGGTGGTGAAGATGAAGCCCGGCGCATAGGAGCGTACGGCGTCGATGATGGCGCGTGAGCCGGTGATGTAACCACCCATCGCACCAAATGCCTTGGCAAGAGTGCCTTCAATAATGTCGATGCGATGTGCAAGACCGTCGCGGTCGGTGATACCGCCCCCACGCCCGCCATACATGCCGACCGCATGGACCTCATCGATATAGGTCATGGCGTTGTACTTGTCGGCGAGATCGGCAATCTGTTCGATTGGTGCAACATCACCATCCATCGAATAGACCGATTCGAATACGATCAGCTTGGCGCGCGAGTGATCGGCATTTTTCAAAAGCTGTTCGAGATGAGCCACGTCATTGTGACGGAAAATCTTCTTCTCGGCACCCGAACGGCGCACGCCCTCGATCATCGAGGCGTGGTTCAATTCGTCGGAGAGGATGAGGCAGTTGGGCAGAAGACGGCCAATGGTCGAGATCGAGGCTTCATTGGAGACGAAACCCGACGTGAAGACGAGCCCTGCTTCCTTGCCATGCAGATCGGCGAGTTCGGTTTCCAGCTCGACGAGCGGATGATTGTTGCCTGATATATTGCGCGTTCCGCCAGAACCCGACCCGGCATTGCTTGCCGTGTCGCACATGGCTTTTATGACATCGGCATGATGGCCCATGCCTAAATAATCATTGGAACACCAGACAGTGATTTCACGGGGGGTGCCATTGTTCCGCCAGATAGCGCGGGGGAAACGTCCAACGATGCGTTCAAGATCGGCAAAAACGCGGTAACGTTTCTCGGCGTGCAGCTGGTCGATCGCTTCTTCAAAAAACTTGCGATAGTCCATTATACGCTCCTTATTCCTCGCCTTATTAACGCTTTTGGGCCGTTGCGTCCACGGCGAGTGCGCGGGCAATTTGCCACGTTTGCGGCATACTTCATTGATCCAGATCAAGCTGGATTAATGTTGATCATAATATTTGAGCCAAGGAGTGCGAGATCGCCTTTGATAAGGCTTTGCTGAGTACTTAAATCCACGATCTTCATATTTTTATTTTTTTCTGAAAGATCGATCGCAGATGAAATCAGCACCATCGGCAATGCGTTATCCTGCTTCAACGCCGTCGGGCTGGGATGCCTATTGGCACGTCCCATCTCTGCGCGAGTTTAAGCTTCGCTGGCGGCACGCGCAGCTTTCTGTATCAAAGAAAGCTTCCGATCCTCGGCTCAAGCGCACATCCGGCAACTTTGCGCCGTTGCGCGAGGACGATCTGCCGCTGGTTTGTGTGGTGCGTAATGCCGCGCCGTATTTGGAGGCTTTCCTGCGTTATTATCGTGAGATGGGCGTCACCCGCTTTATCATGGTCGATGACATGTCTGAGGATGGCACAGGACAAATGCTGGCCGGAGCGCCCGACGTTGACCTTTTCGGCTCGGCCATGCGTTATCGCGAAGCGGATGCCGGTCGGGTCTGGCGCGATGCGTTGTTTGACCTTTATGGGCGCGACCGCTGGTATATCTCGGTCGACTCTGATGAGTTTTTCGTCTTTCCCCGTATGCACGAGCGCAGCATTCGTGATTTCATCGAGGAACTGACGCAGAACGGCATGTCGCGTTGCCTGGCACCAATGATCGATATGTATCCGTCAGGCCGGTTGCGCGATGGGATTTTCGAGGATGATGGAACACGCTATCCGTTCGAGGTTTCATGCTGTTTCGATGGCGATGGTTACACGGCCAAACTGGAGCGGTTTGGTGTTGCCGTACGTGGCGGGCCTCGACAGCGCCTTTTCGGGCGAAGCATGCGACTGTCAAAGTTCCCATTGCTTCGGGTAGATAAAGGCACCGACTATCGACGCGGCAGTATTCACGGTCCGGGTCCGTGCTTGCGAAATTGTCTGCCTGCGACTGGCGCGTTATTGCATTATCGTTTTTCGTCGCGTTCTCTGGAAGAGTTTCGCCGCATTGCTGATGAAAAAAGCCATGCTGGTGAATCGGATCATTACCGCGCTATCCTTGGCAATGCCAGCTTCTCCGAGGACCTGTCGTTGATGTATCAAGGCTCTCTGCGCTACACGGGACCGGAGCTTCTTGTAAAGTACGGCTTTATGGCGGATCTGAAACAGATAGCTCTTAACCGATAAGCAGCTTGCGCAGGAATTGCAGCATAATGTCGTTGCGGCGAATGGTGAAGCGCGGAATACCGAACGGATCGTCGTTCGCATCAGTGCGCCGCTTTTCGGTCGTCACCGCATGGTCGTATCCGGCTTCTGCTGCGATCTGGCGTACTACGGCATTTTCACCTCCGTATGGATAGGCGAAGGAGGTGACGGCCGCGCCCAGCATATCCTGTAGCTTTTCGCGTGATTGCGTCATCTGTCGCGCAGCCTCGCCGGCATCAGCATCTGGTAGAAAGATATGATCGAGTGTGTGTGAGCCGACCTCGTGGCCGAGCTTTGCCCATTCCCGCAATTGTGCGACGTCCATGCAGCTGGCGGGTAAAACGCCCCCTGGCTGATCCCAGAGATTGGAGCCGCCGACCTGATTTGCGACGAAGAAGTTTGTCGCGGTGAAGCCGTGTTCGTGCAGGACTGGCGCAGCATTGCGCAACACGTTCTCAAAACCATCGTCAAAGGTGATGACGGCAACCTTGCCGGTTTTCTGGCCATAAATGTAGGGCAGGGCGTCTTTCAGCGACAGGCCCTGGAAACCGAGCCGTTTCAACCATGCCATCTGGTTGCGAAAGCGATCGGGATGCACGGTCATACTGCGAAATGGCGATTTATGACGCGGAGGAATATCGATCTGGTGATAAAGCAATATTGGCACTGACAAAGGATTACTCCATGTGAACCGTTAAATTTCTAAAATATGCTTGAGCGGCGCTTTATTCTCCAGCGATATATGGGGCGAAGAATTTCCCGCCTCAGCTTATCGGGCAGAGTGCGGGACTTCTGAATAGTGCTGCCGCCAAGATTGGCGGAAATTTCGCGGACACCGCCCGGCAGGACGGAAAGAGGCGTCAGGCCCGTCACCCAGTTCATCTGTGCCGTGGTGTCGACCGGCCGGTCGAAGACTTCCGTGGCAGCAAGGAGTTTGCGCGCAGCGTCGCGCCCGACCAGTTGCGCTACCATGCCAAGTCCGACCGGTACGGGCGCGATGACACGCGTTGCGTCAATAACGAGCACTTCACGGCCACTCTCGCGTTCACGAAATGGCAGGCGAATGAAGGTTTTGCTGTCTGCTATTTGAAGTGCGGCCCGAAATGACGCCGGGAATTGCTCGGTCAGTTCGACATCGTCTTCAAGAACCAGTCCGGCGTCAAGATTCTGGTCGATGATCGCTTGCCATGCCTTGCGATGCGAAAGAAAACACGCAATTTCGGTGATGCCGAGTGCGAAGGGATAGCGCGGACGGTGCAGCGAACGCCTGTAAACCTGCGAGACCCTTTCAGCTGAAAGCGTTTTACCGTCTACAGCATCGATAATCTCTGCCTCGACAGGCAGACTTTTGATCAGGCGCATCACCTGCGCACGGCGGTCGGTCGCGCGCGCCAGGTGGATGATGAATGCCTTGACGGACCGTTGCGGCCCGTCCGGCGATAGTGTGTCATGAAGCGTTTCGTTCATCTGCTTTAGTGGCTTTCGAAGAGCGACATGATCCAAGGGCTTTATTAAAGTGGCTTCCAGCCGGGTTGCACGGCATCGGCTTCTGCGCGCCACAGATCGGCATATTCGACATCCTGCCAATCCTTGAACCATGGACCGCCGCGCGTATAGTGGACGACCTTGGGCGTACCGGTTTCTGGCTTCTCGTTCCAGCCTTCAAGCCAGTTGTAATCGGTCGGCAATGCGCCGATTTCGTCGTCTGCTGCCCATTGCATGCGGTGCAGATAGGCACCGGATTCGCTATTGACCAGTTCAGGCGTCAGCTTGCGCGTTGAGGGATGTTCACAATTGAACAACATGCACGAAGACCAGTTCTTGCGCGGGTAACTCGTCTGCACTTTGCCGTCCATCTTGACGCTGTCTTTCGGCTGGTAGTCGTGCTGGACGCAGTAAACAGCCTTGGAAGGATCATTGAAGGATTTCAATCCGGCAATATCGCCCAGGAATAGAAAATCGCAATCGCAGAAAAGTGCCCATCCCTTATAGCCGGCAAGCCAGGGGGTAAAAAAGCGCGAATAGGTGAATTCGGTTGAGGCCAGCGGATCGACATCGCGCGTATAGGCACCCTGATCCACCAGATCCTGTAACTTGATCGGCACGATGTCGAGCGGGATGGACGCGTGTTTCAGGGCCGATGCCTTCGCGACTTCGTAGGCAATGGGTTCGCGTGAATCCCATCCGATGAAAATGCGTAATGGTTCAGTCATTCGAAAACTCCCTCTATGCAAGATGTTCAGACAATGATTGCGCGTCGTGCTCTGCTACGGCACCCTCCATAAGCTGGATGCGGCCCGTCGCGACCTTGCGTTCCACCCAAGTGCGCTCGTCAGCCCAAGCGTGGCGTTTCCAGCCCTCCCACGAGAACCCGCAAAGCAGGACGTTCCAGTGGGACGCCGGACATTGCTTGAGCAGGTGCCAGATACCGAAAAAGCCGGTACTCGGAAAAACCTGCCCCATATGTTCTTCGCGCACACCCAGTTCCTTGCAGCCCTCCAGATAGAATTGCGGCGGCATGATGCGGATTTCCTTGCCCGCATTGCCCACCACCTCGATTGTTTCATGCGTCCAGTCGGCCTTGCGGCCTTTCAGGCGTGAGAGAAAATTAGGTTGCGGGTGGTAGCGGCGAATAATGCTGGGATGATAGGCAAGCATCACTTCACGAGCTGCGCGAAAGGTTGGCGTTTGCAGAAAGGCCGGGTCAGTGAAGCGCCGTTGCGCGGGCTTGCCCGACGTGGCGAGAATGAGCAGATCGGTCCGCGTCCCGCTCATACCGACCGATTGTTTCGGTTCATTGAAACGGACCACGAAATCGGCGGCATCGACCTGTCGTGACAGATTACCGGGCAAGGGACCGTTTCCGACAATAACCAGGGTCTTTTTCATGAAAGCCAGCCAGATTCTGTTTCTGAAAGCTGGTCTAGCCGGAAATGAGCGCTTTGCAAAGTGCGGGCAATAAAGAGTGGTTCAAATCAGACAATTTTAGACAAGATTTGGGTTTTGGTGATGTTTTTCGGTCCCCGGGGCAGCGTTGCATGGCGCTGTTTTCATGGCAGCCATGCAGTATCTGCAATTCTCAAACGCAAAAAAAAGGCAGAAGCTGCTTTTGGGGAGGAACAATAAAAAGGGGATACACCGATGAGCCTTCCGACCATCCTTCGTCAGCAGTTGAAGTCTTGGATGCAATATTGCGAGAATGTGCGCGAATTGCAAAGCTGCACCGATCGCGAGCTGGGCGATCTTGGCCTGAGCCGCGACGATATCCGACGCGTTGCACGCGAGGCAGCTTACACCCACGCCTGAGTGTGAAACATAGAGCTATGGGGGCGTTGCCTGCGCCCGGTTTTACAAACGGATGCAGGCGCAGCTGTCGTCGGCACGACTTAGACATTGCAATTAAACGTCGCCGGGTTTTCTAAAGCGGACGTGAATATCGTCTTTTGCGAGATCGAACCCTGCATAATTGCGCTGAAAGGCGATGAGGGCGTCGTTGACGCCCTTGGAATAATCGTCTTCCTGCACGTCGATATGATGCCGATAGAGTATTCTGTCGCCTTTATAGAATATGACCTGACCGTCCATCACAGCCTCCTTCCCGGCTTGCGAATTTCCAGTGAAGCACATGCATCTTCTAAAAATAGGCGCAGGCGTGCGGGTTTCAAGACGTATGGAGAGGTGTTGAGGTTGTTGCAAGCGCAAGCCATGCCCGCGCGGCATGGGACAGGAATGCGCCTTTGCGCCAGATGAGCGCCATGTGCCAGTTGACCGAGGCGTCGGTGATTTTGCGAATGCTCACGCCAGGGTGTGGTCTTTGTTCGGCAATCATCTGCGGCAGGAAGCCGACGCCCATGCCGGCTGCGACCAGCTCGACGATAAAGTCGATCTGGCTGGAGCGTACGGCCACATGCGGTGTGACACCGTGCTGATGACAGGCATCGAGGATGATATGATTAAGCGCGAAACCGCTTTCAAACAGGATAAAGGGCAGGCGTGCGATAGCCTCAAGCGTGACGCTTTCGGTCTTCGCGCTGCAGTGTCCTGCGGGAAGCAGTGCCACCACCGGTTCGCAACGCACATCCTGCCATTCAAAACTGTCTTCGACCGGCAGAAGCGAGGCGGCAAGCTCGACATCACCCGCAAGCAGCAACTCTTCCAGCCGCTTGCTGCCGTGCTCGACAAGCTGGATATCAATCTCCGGATAAAGCTTGGTGAAGGCGGCAAAAAGTGGTGCAAACAACACACTGGAGCCGATGGGGGGCAGGCCAAGGCGCAAAAGGCCGCGTTTAAGCCCGCGCAGCTCGTCCAGCTCCGCCAGCATATCGTCCTTCTCAGTCAGCATGTTGAGGGCGCGGCGATAAACGATCTCACCGGCAACGGTCAGACGCGGCGGGGAGGTGTCGCGGTCGAGAAGGGTAAGCCCCATCTCCTCCTCCAGTTGTTTTACCGCCTTGCTGACGGTGGATTGGGTTGCATTGATTGCGCGCGCGGCAGCCGAAAAACCGCCCTGACGCACCACTTCTGCAAAAGCCTGAAAACTTCTCAAATTCATGAGCTATTCCATATCCGAATAGCTGCAATGAAATCAATTCATTTCTAGAATGGTGCAACGCACCCTATGTTGAGACTTGAAAACAGATCGCGTTCCCGCTGGAACCAGAACCGGACCTATCGATGAAACTCTCCAGAAGTGCCCATAATCTTGCTGTTCGCTTTCGTTATGCGCTCCATCACAGCCGTATGATGCAAATTGCGACACTAACAGGCTTCTGGCTTATGGGCGAAGCTGTGGTCCGGCTCTCCGGCTTGCCTTTGCCCGGCGGCATCGTCGGCATGGTGCTGGTGCTCTTGTTGTTGTTGAGCGGGCGCATCAGCCTGTTCAGCATGAAGCGCGGCGCGGAATGGTTTTTGGCTGAAATGCTTTTGTTCTTCGTGCCTGCGGTTCTGGCGGTGCTTGAGCATCGCGAGTTGATTGGCATGCTGGGGCTGAAAATCATGGCGGTCATCCTCATCGGCACGCTGACGGTGATGAGCGTGACCGCGCTCACGGTAGATCTCTGCTACCGTTGGAGCCTACGCTATGTTCGCAACTAGCCCGCTTCTGGCAAACCCGCTTCTAGCGACATTGTTCTGGTCGGCGGCGACCATCCTGCTTTATCTTGCGGCAAAGCGGGTCTATCGTC
The DNA here is from genome assembly GCF_039545455.1 of Brucella sp. BE17. Taxonomy (NCBI): domain Bacteria; kingdom Pseudomonadati; phylum Pseudomonadota; class Alphaproteobacteria; order Hyphomicrobiales; family Brucellaceae; genus Brucella; species Brucella sp. BE17. Next base: position 83,407 of record NZ_CP154467.1, read on the forward strand.
GCTTTACCTTATGGTGGTTGACGCCGCTTGCCGTAACACCGCTTCTACTGATGGCGTTGCTGATCGCGCTCAATGAAAACTATCGCAGCTATTTTGGCGCAACTCACTGGCTGGTTGCCTTGCTGGGTCCGGCAACGGTCGCGTTTGCCATTCCGATTTACCAGCAGCGTATAACGATCCGCCGTTACTGGCCAGTTCTACTAGTCGGTGTGGTGGTCGGAAGCTCTGCCGCCATGGGTTCGGCCTGGGGGCTGGCGCATCTTCTGGGTCTGAATGAATCCATCAGCTTAAGTCTCATGCCACGCTCGATGAGCACGCCTTTCGCCATGACCGTTTCTGGCGATATTGGCGGCACGCCGGACCTGACGGCGATTTTCGTCGTGCTGACCGGCGTATTCGGCGCTGCCCTTGGTGAACTCATGCTCAACTGGCTGCCGATCCGCTCGGCGCTTGCGCGGGGTGCACTTTTCGGCATGGGTGCGCATGGCGCAGGCGTCGCCAAGGCGCACCAGATCGGTAATGAGGAAGGTTCAATTGCCGGTCTGGTGATGGTGCTGGTTGGGTTGGTGAATGTTCTCGCGGCACCCTTCATTGCGAGTTTCCTGTAAGCTGCTGATTTCAAATCAAAAAAACAAAAGGCACTGTTTTTTTATCAGCGCTTTTTCTTTGCCTGTTTTTTCAGCGGCGGTGTATTTGCATAACTGATATGCATTATTGGTCGTTGTGATCAAACAAGCTAGCGGCTAAAACTTGGTCATCGGGTTCACTCCTCCTCCCAGAACCCGGTGACGAATACGGCACTCCTCCTCCCAAGCCGTATTCAAGATCAGGCCGCGCATCCTCCTCCCGCGCGGCCTTTTTCTTTGCCTGAATTTCCCGATTATCTTTGTGAACAATGCGTAACCTGCGCTGGTTGTCTGCGCTTATGGGCATGCTGCGCATTGTGTATTATGAAACGGAATTTAAAAAGGGAGCGCACAACCATGACCAGTGGCATTCATCACATCACGCTTGTCACGCGTAAGGTGCAGGCCAACGTTGATTTCTACGTCGGATTTTTAGGCCTGCGTCTGATCAAGCAGACTGGCGGTTTCGAGGATGCCGAACAGCTTCACCTCCTTTATGGCGATCGATCCGGTTCACCGGGCTCGCTTATAACATTTCTTGTCTGGGAAGATGGCTCGAAAGGCCGCGTCGGCCACGGCCAGGTCAGCGAAATTGCGCTCGCCATTGATCGCACCGCAATCGGCTTCTGGCTCGAGCGGGCGCTGCGCTATCACGTGTCGTCTGAAGGCCCGGTGCAGGAATTCGGTGCGCCGGTTCTGCGCTTACGCGATCCTGACGGTGTAATCGTCAAGCTGGTCGGCAGCGATCTTCGTGCCAATGACCCATGGAACGCTGACGACATTGCGCCGGAATTGGCCGTCAAACGCATTTACTCCGCGACGATTCTTTCCGAGGTGCCGGAGCAGACCTCCGCTTTCATTGCGCAGAATTTCGGGTTCGCTTCGCAGGCAAGGGAAGGCACCATCGAACGGCTGGTTTCGCAATCAGGTGATGCGGTTGATGTGCGCGATGCAAGCGGTTTCTGGCCGGGCATCCCCGGAACCGGCATTGCCGATCATGTGGCGTTTCGCGCAGCCAGCGCTGATGCGGTGACAAAACTTGGCGAAGACCTGCTCAAGCGCAATTCAAGTGACATCAATGTACATGACCGCAAATATTTCACCTCGCTCTATGTGCGTGAGCCGGGTGAGACGCTCATTGAATTTGCCTCCGATGGTCCCGGTTTCACGATTGATGAGGCGGTGGATTCTTTAGGTGAAATTCTGTTCGTGCCGCCGGGCAATGATGCGCAGGCGGACGCCATCCGCGTGCGCCTACCGCAATTTGCACGTCCCGGCGAGGAGCGGGTGATTTATCGCGATCTGCCATTCGTGCATCGTATTCACCAGCCTGAAAATCCTGACGGCACGATGCTTGTGCTTTTGCACGGCACCGGTGGTAATGAAAACGATCTTATGCCGCTTGCAGCCAAGGCAGCGCCGAATTCTACATTGCTGGGCCTGCGCGGACGCAGCACTGAAGAGGGTATTCAGCGCTGGTTTCGCCGCTATGGGCAGGCGCGGTTCGATCAGGCGGATATTGCTTTTGAGGCCGAAGCGCTGGCGGCCTTTATGGAAGAGGCTGTTCAGGCCTATGCAATCGACCTCGACAAAACGGCGTTCATCGGCAATTCCAACGGGGCCAACATGCTTGCGGCGTTTATGCAATTACATCCGCGTGTGGTGAAAAATGCCGTGCTGCTGCGTGCCGCAGAAGTGCTGGAGGTGCCGCCGCAAGCCTCCCTTTCCGATGCTGGCGTTCTGCTGCTCAAGGGTGCTTATGATGCCTTTGGCGATTCCGCTGGCTTGTTGGAAAAGGCCTTACGGGATTGTGGTGCGACTCTGGATATCGGTATTGTTGATGCCGGACATAATCTGACGGATGAAGACGTCCACCGGACCGGAGAATGGCTGAAAACCCGGCTTTAAAGCTTGCCGGTCAGCCGTTTTTTAGGCCAATCGTGTGTGCCCTATAAGCCGCAGCTGTGGTGCGATCTGCTCCGTTTCAACAAATGGGGCTTGGCAGAAGCAGTCTGGTGAAGAATAAAGCTTGTTAAAAAGCTTACAGTCCAAAGAAGTCTGTTGGCGCGGCGTCAAAAAAGAGGTTGGTTTTGCACGGTATCGTTCATCGGGTTGTCCCTGCTTTGCTCGTTTTTCTGTCGCTGCTCGCAGGCTGCGCCAGTCGCCCCGAAGGGGTGTTGGTGCCGATCGGTGAAACGCTTTCCCCCGGTACCACCAAGGTTGACCTTCTCGTCGCGACCACGCGCCGCCCGTCAGAGGCTCCGGGCATTCTTTTCTCCGGCGAGCGTGACAATCTGGTTGCGATCACCGATATCGTGGTTTCCATCCCGCCTGAAAAGAACCGAAAGGCTGGTGAAGTGCAGTGGCCTAAGAAGCTGCCGCCCGATCCGCAGAAGGATTTCACCACCGTCAGCGTCACGCCGGTCAAGACCGATGTGGAACGGGCGGGCTGGATTCGTAAGCATATGACCAAAAGCCGCCGCGTTATGGTGTTCATTCATGGCTTCAACAACACCTATGAGGATTCGGTCTATCGTTTTGCGCAGATCATCCATGATTCCGGTGCGGATGTAGCACCTGTGATCTTCACGTGGCCGTCGCGCGCCAGCGTTTTCGATTATAATTACGACAAGGAAAGCACCAATTATTCCCGCGATGCACTGGAGCAGATTCTCAGGGCCATCGCGCGTGAACCCGAGGTCAAGGACATCACTGTCATGGCCCATTCGATGGGCAGCTGGCTGACGGTCGAGGCGCTGCGTCAGATGGCGATCCGTGACGGACGTGTGAATGGCAAGATCAATAACGTCATTCTCGCATCGCCTGATCTGGACGTGGATGTATTCGGCAAGCAGTTTCTGGCGATGGGCAAGGACCATCCCCGCTTTACGCTGTTTACGTCGCGTGATGACCGGGCACTTGCGGTGTCTCGGCGCATTTCCGGCAATATCGACCGCCTTGGCCAGATCGATCCTTCGAGCGAACCCTATCGCTCGAACCTTGAAAAGGCTGGGATCACCGTTATCGATCTCACGCAGCTTAAAGCCGGTGACGGTCTCAACCATGGCAAATTCGCCGCAAGCCCGGAAGTGGTACAGCTGATCGGCAGACGTCTGGTGACAGGACAGACCCTTACCGATTCCAATATTGGTATCGGCGACCGTCTTGGTGCCGTGGCGCTCGGGACGGCGCAAGGTGTGGGCAGTGCTGCCTCGCTGGTGGTAACGGCGCCGATTGCCGTGTTCGATCCGCAAACGCGAAGGACCTATGAAGAACAGATCGACCGTTTCGGCCGTGCTGTCGGTAATACGGTCGGGGCTGCTGTTACCCCGCAGTAAAAACCTTTCCTGTTGTCATAAGCGAGCTGAAGCTTTAGAGCGTCGTGCGATGAAGCCAGTCGTTAACAGGGAGAAACGGCATCGTGCAGATCGTTCACAGCATCGAGGAGCTGCGCAAGGCGCTTGAACCGTTGCGCAGGCAGGGCAAGCGCATTGGCCTTGTGCCCACCATGGGGTATCTGCACAAGGGACATCTTGAACTGGTGCGCCGGGCGCGGGATGAAAACGATGTGAGCGTGGTGTCGATCTTCGTCAACCCGCTGCAATTCGGCGCTAATGAAGATCTTGCCCGATATCCCCGCGATCTGGAACGTGACTCCACGCTTTTGCGCGATGCGCATGTTGATTTTATCTTTGCGCCCTCCGTCAGTGACATGTATCCGCGCCCGATGCTGACCGTGGTCGATGTGCCGAAACTGGGAAGCCGTCTGGAAGGCGAGGCGCGGCCTGGCCACTTTGCAGGCGTTGCGACGGTGGTCAGCAAGCTTTTCAACATCGTCGGACCTGATGCCGCCTATTTCGGGGAAAAGGATTTTCAGCAACTCGTCATCATCCGCCGCATGGCGGACGACATGGCGATTCCAGTGCGTGTGGTTGGTGTCGAAACTGTGCGCGAAGCCGACGATCTCGCCTGTTCATCGCGTAATGTCTATCTTACGCCGGAAGAACGGGTTGCAGCGCGCATTGTACCAAAAGCCCTTGATGAGGCAGAGCGGCTGCATCGTTCAGGTGTCAGGGATCCTGAACAGTTTGAAGAAGCGCTGCGGCGCTTTATCTCAACAGAACCGCTTGCGAAAGCCGAAGTCGTCGCGGTTTGCGATCCAGAAACACTAGAACGTGTAAAAGAAGAAGGCCCAATGCTTGTCGCTCTGTTCGTGCGCTTCGGCACCACGCGGCTTCTCGATAATCGCGTTGTCGGAAAGGTTTGATCATGAGTGCTGCGGTTCAACAAAAGCGGATGACGCCAAGGGCTATTGCTGCCCTCAAGGGCGAGCGCCCGATTGTCAGCCTGACTGCCTACACCACGCCGATTGCGCGGCTGCTTGATCAGCATTGCGACCTGCTGCTGGTGGGCGATTCGCTCGGCATGGTGCTTTATGGCATGGATTCGACCCTTGCCGTCACGCTTGAGATGATGATCGCCCACGGACAGGCGGTGATGCGCGGTACGCGCAATGCCTGCATCATCGTTGATATGCCGTTTGGTTCTTATCAGGAATCCAAGGAACAGGCGTTTCGCAATGCGGCGCGCATCATGGCCGAGACCGGCTGCGATGGCGTGAAGCTAGAAGGCGGTGCGGAAATGGCCGAGACTGTGGCGTTTCTCGTTCAGCGCGGCATTCCTGTATTTGGTCATATCGGTCTGATGCCGCAACAGGTCAATACGGTTGGCGGGTTTCGTTCGCTTGGCCGTAATGATGACGAAGCTGCACGCATCCGCCGCGATGCAAAGGCGATCACGGATGCAGGCGCGTTTGCACTGGTGATCGAAGGCACGCTGGAACCGCTCGCGCGCGAAATCACTGCAGCCCTTGCCATCCCCACGATCGGTATCGGCGCGTCAGCTGGTTGTGACGGGCAGATATTGGTATCGGACGACATGTTGGGGCTGTTCGAGGATTTCACACCGCGTTTCGTCAAACGCTTTGCGCATCTTGCGCCCCAGATTTCCGATGCGGCGAGTGCCTATGCGCAAGAGGTTCACGCACGGACATTTCCGGGGCCGGAACATGTGTTTGCGCCAAAACCAAAAAATTAGACGGTGAAATCTCCACCGCAGCGCGGGTAGCGCCTTGTCTTTATTCGTCAATCGCGTTCAATGACGGGAATGTTTTCCGGAGTGGCCGTGACCGACGATATTGCTCATACTGAACTGATTGCCGTGCTGGTTTCTGTAACCGGTGAACAGCCCCGTGTCATGACGGTGACGCATGGGCAATCACAGATCCGGGCGCTGCCCTCCGGTCCGTTTGAGACGGAGCATCGCTCGCTGCAATCGGGCCTGCGCGCATGGGTGCAGGCGGAAACGGCGCATCCGATTGGCTATCTGGAGCAGCTTTATACTTTTGCCGACCGTGACCGGCATCCGCAGGGCGAGCGCATCATTTCGATCAGTTATCTCGGCCTTGTTCATGAAAGCGATGCGGGATCAGGGCAGGCGGAGTGGCGCGGTTGGTATGACTATCTGCCGTGGGAAGATCATCGACAGGGTGAGCCTGCGATCATGGAGCACCTCAACAACGCGCTCCTTGTCTGGGCGCATCGCGCCGACACGAGGGCGCTGACGGCGCAGCGCCTGAGCCGCATTGCGTTTAATTTCGGTTTCGATGACGGGGAGCGCAGCGGACGCTGGAACGAGGATCTTGTTTTGCAGCGTTATGAGCTGCTTTATGAGGCGGGGCTTGTGGCAGAGGCGGGCATGACCGAAGACGAGAACGGTCGCGCCATGTTTGCCGATCACCGCCGCATTCTTGCAACCGCCATTGCGCGGCTGCGTGCCAAGATCAAATACCGCCCGGTCGTCTTTGAACTGATGCCTGAAAGTTTTACCCTGCTGCAATTGCAACGCACCGTCGAGGCGCTTGCTGGTTTGCGGCTGCACAAACAGAATTTCCGCCGCCTGATCGAGCAGCAGGATCTTGTCGAGGAAACCGGCGAGAGCGACAGCGAAACCGGTGGACGCCCGGCAAAACTATTCCGTTTTCGCTATTCCATCGTTGAGGAGCGCGCCCTTTCCGAACGCCATATGAGCGGAACCAAACTCCCTATTTCCCGCGATTGACTATATACTCGAATCGAGTATAACTTCGCAACCTTGATATGCTCTTTATGAGCATAAATGATTGTGGAGGTCAGTATGAACGAGCATGTCAGCCTATCGGGGCTCTATGACCGGGTGTCGAGCGTTATGCCGCGCGCGCAATGGCTGGGTTTCGAGGATGACGTTGCGGCGATCCTGCGTCTCAAGGAAGAGCGCAATGCCGTCATTCTGGCGCACAATTACCAGACCCCGGAAATCTTTCATTGTGTGGCTGATATTGTGGGCGACAGTCTGGCGCTGGCGCGAAAGGCAGCGGAAGTCGATGTCGACGTGATCGTGCTTGCTGGCGTGCATTTTATGGCCGAGACGGCCAAGCTGCTCAACCCCGGCAAGACCGTGCTGATCCCCGATATGGCGGCGGGCTGCTCCTTGGCGGATTCGATCACGCCCGAGGATATCGCGCTTTTGCGGCAAGCGCATCCGGGTGTGCCGATCATCACCTATGTCAACACATCGGCGGCAGTGAAGGCGGCATCCGACATCTGCTGCACCTCCGGCAATGCGAAGAAAGTGGTGGAATCGCTTGGCGTGCCGCGTGTGCTGATGATCCCGGACGAGTATCTTGCGCAAAATATTGCGCGTGAAACCGATGTCGAAATCCTCGCATGGCACGGACACTGCGAAGTCCATGAGCGCTTTACGCCCGATGATATTCGCGAATTGCGCGATGCGCATCCAGGCGTCATTGTTCTGGCGCATCCTGAATGCCCGCCGGAGGTGGTCGAAGTTGCCGATTTCGCCGGTTCAACGGCGCATATGTCGGACTATGTCGGCGCAAAAAAGCCGCAGCGCGTCGTGTTGCTTACCGAATGTTCGATGAGCGACAATGTGGCTGTTGATCATCCCGATGTGGAATTCATCCGGCCCTGCAATCTCTGCCCGCATATGAAGCGCATCACCCTTGCCAATATTCGTGAGGCGCTGGAGCAAAACCGCCATGCGGTGACAATTGACCCAGCAATCATGGAACCTGCGCGTCGTGCCGTCGAGCGGATGCTGGCCATATGAGCGACAGGCCGGTTCTCATCATCGGCAGCGGTGTTGCCGGACTGATGACGGCGCTCACCCTTGCGCCGCAGCCTGTCCAGCTGGTCACGGCAGGGACTCTCGGTCAGTCTGGTTCCAGCGCATTGGCGCAAGGTGGCATCGCCGCAAGTCTTGGGTTCCAAGATAGTCCGGCACAGCATCTTTCAGACACGCTTATGGCTGGTGACGGGCTTTGCGACAGGGGTGTGGCCGCAGACATTATCGGCGCATCGCCTGAGATCATTGCGGCGCTCGAAAGCCATGGCGTGCATTTCGACCGTAAGGCGGACGGCTCCTATGCGCTGGGTCTTGAAGCAGCCCATGGTCGTCATCGCATCGTTCATGTCGATGGCGATGCGACGGGTGCGGGCATCATGCGGGTACTTACACAAAAAGTATGGGCGGCGCCTAGCATTACGGTGATGGAAAACACCCTTGCCGTTGATCTCGTCAAACAGGACGGTCATGTGGTTGGCGCATGGTTGGAGGCAGTTGGATTTTTTACAGCCCGTGCCGTTGTGCTGGCGACAGGTGGCATGGGCGGACTTTATGCGGCGACAACCACGCCGCCCGGCAATCTGGGGCAGGGGGCCGCACTGGCCGGACGTGCGGGTGCAGTGCTTGCCGATATGGAGTTCATGCAGTTTCACCCGACCGCTTTGGCGGTCGATCTGCCGCGCCTGCCGCTGATCAGCGAAGCGGTGCGCGGCGAGGGCGCCATCCTCGTCAATCAGCACGGCCAACGTTTCATGGCCGATGTTGCGGGACAGGAGCTCGCGCCACGCGATGTTGTGGCACGCGCCATCGGCGCTGAAATTGCCCAAGGCAACAGAGTTTTTCTTGATGCGCGTGCAGCGCTCGGCAAGAACTTTACAAAGCGCTTTCCGGCAATCGATCATTTGTGCAAGGCGCATGGTTTTGATCCCGCCCATGACATGATCCCCGTGCGACCCGCCGCGCATTATCATATGGGCGGGGTCAGGGCGGATGCGTATGGCCGCACCAGTCTGCCTGGTCTCTGGGCGGTGGGCGAAGCAGCCGCAACCGGGCTGCATGGCGCAAACCGCCTTGCCAGCAATTCACTGCTCGAAGCAGCTTTCATGGGGCTTCGTGCCGCTCGCATGATTGCAGGAGAAGGCGCGGTCACCGCGCCGCTTCGTGGCTTTGGTTTTCGGCCACGCACTGCCAATTTGGCACTCATCCGCAGCGTGGTTTCCCGCCACCTTGGGCTTTTGCGCGATGCGGAAAGCTTGCGCTTGGCAATTTCCACGCTTCTGGCTTCGGCCAACAATGACGATGCCGCAGCTGTGGCGCTTGTGGCAGCCGTTGCAGCATTCGAGCGGTGCGAAACGCGCGGTGCCCATGCGCGGATTGACTATCCGCAGAAAAATGCCACGGCCCTGCGCAGTCACCTCACAATTGAAACCGCTTTCGCAAAGGCATGTGACATTGCTGCTTGCGAACGCCTGTCACGGAGCGCCTGATGAACCTGCCTCGCCTTTCTCCGCTTGTTATCGAACCTCTAGTCCGGGCGACGATTCTTGAAGATCTGGGTCTTGCGGGCGATATCACCAGCCATGCGGTGGTGCCGGAGGGTCATCGCTCGGCCATGCTGTTCACCTTGCGTGAGCCGGGTGTGGTTGCAGGCCTTGATGTCGCAGAAAGCGCCTTCCGGCAGGTTGATCCTGATCTGCGCTTTGAACGCGTTGCGCGCGATGGCGCAATGCTGGAGGCGGGCGCGGTGATTGCGCGTGTTGCAGGGGCTTCGCGGTCCATTCTGGCGGGCGAACGCACGGCGCTTAATTTTCTCGGGCTTTTGTCAGGCGTTGCCACTGCCACTGCCGGACTGGTCGAGGCCGTCAAAGGCACAAAGGCTTCGATCGTTTGCACGCGCAAGACCGTGCCGGGCCTGCGTGCCTTGCAAAAATATGCAGTGAGGGCAGGCGGCGGCATGAACCATCGCTTTGCGCTTTATGATGCGGTGCTGATCAAGGATAATCATATTGCGGTTGCAGGCAGTGTGCGCAAAGCCATCACGCAGGCAAAAACCAATGCCGGGCATATGGTGAAAATCGAGGTAGAAGTTGACACATTTGAGCAATTGCGTGAGGCACTGGAGGTGGGCGTCGATGTAGTGCTTCTAGATAATATGTCGCCAGAGCGTCTGCGCGAGGCCGTTGCCATCATCGATGGTCGCGCCATTGCGGAGGCATCCGGCGGCATCACGCCACAAACGGTGGCAGAAGTTGCTAAAAGCGGGGTTGACCTTATTTCAGTGGGCTGGATCACCCACAGCGCACCCAATCTCGATATCGGACTGGATTTTGAGTTTTGAGCAATGAAAAGGGGGCGGAGAGCCCCCTCTTGATGATCCTCTAAAGGCATTACTTCTCGACAAATGCCTTTTCGATAACGAATTCACCGGCCTGGCTCTGACTGCCTTCTTCAAGGCCGAGGCCTTCGAGAATCTGGCGCATGTCGGCCAGCATTTCGGGGCTACCGCATAGCATCATGCGGTCGGCTTCCTTGTTGAATTTCGGCAAGCCGAGATCCTCGAAAATCTTGCCCGAGGTGACGAGATCGGTGACACGGCCCTTGTTGCGGAATTCCTCACGCGTCACCGTCGGATAATAAACAAGTTTTTCGCGTACCATCTCACCCAGGAACTCGTCTTCCGGCAGTTCCTTGGTGATGAGATCGGCATAGGCAAGCTCGTTCACTTCGCGCACACCATGCACGAGGATGATCTTCTTGTAGCGCTCATAGGCCTCGATATCGCGGATGATCGACAGGAAGGGTGCCAAGCCGGTGCCGGTGGCAAGCAGCCACAGACTGTCGCCGGGAATGAGATTATCATAGAGAAGCGTTCCGACCGGCTTCTTGCCGACAATGAGCTTGTCGCCGACTTTGAGATGCTGGAGGCGTGAGGTCAGCGGTCCGTCCTGCACCTTGATCGAGAAGAACTCGAGCTGGTCGTCATAGACGCTGGAAGCCACCGAATAGGCACGCAGAAGCGGCTTGCCGTTGACTTCCAGCCCGATCATGACGAACTGGCCGCTCTGGAAGCGAAAACCCTGATCACGCGTGGCGCGGAATGAAAACAGCCTGTCGGTCCAGTGGTGAACGTCCAGAATGGTTTCCTCGTAGAAATTGCTGCTCATCTTGGAAATTGTCTCTGTCTCGCTTTGCACGGTATCCGCCTCATACGAAGCGAATGTCTTGGTCGCAATCATCGTCAATCATGGGGGGGATCGCGTCAGGCTGCCTCGTCTCAATCGCGCATCTGCTCTATCCGTCAAACAGCCTGCACATGGGTGGCTTCCGCGACTTCGTGATTAGCTGGCGGGGGCGAAAAACCGTCCCACGCCAAGCTGGCGATTACGGACATGGGAATAATCCTTCTATCTCCTGACTTCAAGAGCTAATCAGGCGCATTAGCCGCGCACTTAATGGGAAATCGAGACTAGCCTCAAGCAACCATTTTCCAATCACTGCCCCTTTTGGGGTATGTTGTGCCACTCAGCGCGCGCTTCTGATGAGGGCGATTGCAGAAATGAGCGCAATCGTCGACATGGCGGCGAAAACGATGAATAGCCAGAGTGCGGCATTGGCCGTACCGGCAAAACCGCCGGGATTGCTTAAACCCGCAAGATTGGCCACCATGCCCGCTGACGCGGCCCCCATGGCCGTGGTGAAAAGCTGCACGGTGGTGAGTGAAGCCGAGGCCAGATTCTGGTCGGCTTTGTCGGCGCGTTTAAAAATGCGGGTCAGAAGATGCGGCCATGTCATGCCGACGCCAAGGCCTACCAGCACCATGGCAAGACATATCGGCAAAAGATCGCTCCAATGGCCAGCACTTCCCATTGGCACCAGCATGGCAAGGGTGGTCATGCCGACAATGCCCATGATGGGGGCAGCAATTATGATGCGATTGACACGTGCAGCCGTCACCCCCGACGCACTGATGGAGCCGAGTGTCCAGCCCGCACCCATGATCGCAGCAAGATAGCCTGCCACCAGCGGCGACTGGTTGTGCAGAACCTGAAAGAACAACGGTGTGAAAACTTCGGAACTGGTGACAGACGCGCCAAGAAAACTCATCGTGAGATAGAGGGCGCCAAGGCGGCGGATGTTGAATGACCCGGCAGGCAGAATGCGCTGTGAGGCTCGCTGTTCAACAAGGAAAAGCAGCAGCAGCACCGCGAAAGCCAGAAGTAAGCCTGCAATGTTCCATATGGGCGCGGAAGAAAGACTGGCTGCTGAAACGATAAGCACGGCAGCGGTCAAGAGAATGAGTTGCGGCCATGCCAGCCGGTCTTTGGTTTCCGTTTCGCCCGCGCTTTTGGGCAGGATGAGAGTGGCCATGATCGCGAAAATGCCGATCACTGGCACCAGCGACCAGAAGGCGGCGCGCCATACACCGAGTTCGGCAAAAATGCCACCGATGGCCGGACCCACCAGTGTGGCAACACCCCACATGCCCGAGACGAGTGCAATGGCACGCGGCCACAGCGCCTCGGGAAAGACAATGCGGATCATCGCATAAGAAAGCGCCAGCATCATGCCGCCGCCCAATCCCTGAACTGTGCGCCCGCCAAGCATGACAGGCATGGATGGTGCCAGCCCGCATATCAGCGTCCCTGTGGCAAAGATGATGGCCGCCAGCAGATAGGCATTGCGCGGACCCATTTGCGAAAGAAGCTTTGGCACCAGCGCCGAGCCGAGGATGGAGGCGGCCACAAAAAGCGCCGTGTTCCAGGCGTAATAATCCATGCCACCAATATCGGCGACAACGGTCGGTAATATGGTCGTTGCAATGAAAACATTGATGGCGTGAAGGGCGACGCCGCCCACCAGCGTTAACGAGCGGATTGCGTTTTTGCCCGCAAACAATTCTCCCCAGCCTGCTGTCGCAGTCGTGGTCGGAATATCATTCTGCATTTTTCTCTTGGTCCTATCCCGCATTTCAGAGGCAAGTTGATGCTTGCTGTCCGCACGCGCTATTCTCCCTATAGGATGCTTTTCTGGACATGAAAATGGGGCGAAGGGATAAGTAACGCCAATATGAACAGGCATGATCAAGCTTGGTATCCGGGAATTTTCATAAAATGGCCGCGCCAGATTTGTGTTTCTGTCACAAGCTTCCTATAAGCCTGTCTTGATAATGGCTTTCAAAGCCTGACCCCCGCGCCCGAAAGCCTTGCTGGCACGGGGCCGATTTTCCCGAACACGCCGGAACGTTCATGATTGAGACGCCCTATTACCTGATCGACAAGACGAAGCTGAAGCGCAACATGGAAAAGATCGCCTATGCGCGCGAGACATCCGGCGCAAAAGCGCTGCTGGCGCTCAAATGTTTTGCCACATGGTCTGTGTTCGATTTCATGCGCGAATATATGGACGGCACCACATCATCATCGCTCAATGAGGTGCGACTGGGACACGAGAAATTCGGAGGCGAAACCCACGCCTATAGCGTTGCTTACGCGGATAGTGAAATCGACAATGTAATTTCGCATGCCGACAAGATCATCTTCAATTCCATCAGCCAGCTGACCCGCTTTGCCGACAAGGCGTCAGGTATCAAGTGCGGGCTTCGGCTTAATCCCGGTGTTTCGACATCGAGTTTCGATCTCGCCGATCCGGCGCGACCGTTCAGCCGGTTGGGCGAATGGGACGTGGAAAAGATCGAAACAGTCATGGAGCGGATTTCCGGTTTCATGATCCATAACAATTGTGAAAACGCCGATTTCGGCCTGTTCGATCAGGTCTTGACCGATATCGAACAAAAGTTCGGCAGCCTGCTCACCCGTGTGGAATGGGTGAGCCTCGGCGGCGGTATTCATTTTACCGGCGATGATTACCCGCTCGATGATTTTTGTGCGCGGCTGAAAGCCTTTTCGGAAAAATTCGGCGTACAGGTCTATCTGGAGCCAGGCGAAGCGTCGATCACCAAAACCACGACGCTGGAAGTCACCGTGCTCGACACGCTCTATAATGGCAAGAATCTTGCCATTGTCGACAGTTCCATCGAAGCCCATATGCTCGATTTGCTGATTTATCGCGAGAGCGCAAAGATGGCGCCGAATGATGGTGAGCATCGTATTATGGTCTGCGGCAAATCCTGCCTTGCCGGCGATATTTTTGGCGAATTCAATTTCGAACAAGAATTGAAAGTCGGCGACCGGCTCTCGTTTGAGGATGCGGCCGGTTATACGATGGTCAAGAAAAACTGGTTCAATGGCGTGAAAATGCCATCAATTGCCGTGCGTGAACTCGACGGCACGATCAAGCTTATCCGTGATTTTGATTATGCGGATTTTGAAGCGGCTCTTTCCTGAGCCGGAGTGAAAACATGAAAATGCGGGAAACCGCTGGAAGAGGAAGCATCGACAGAAAATGAAGAAGAACATTCTCATTATCGGCGCCGGGGGCGTTGCACAGGTTGTCGCGCACAAAGCTGCGCAGAACTCTGACCTATTGGGTGATATCCATATTGCGTCCCGCACGGTTGAGAAATGCCGCAAGATTATCGAGAGCGTGCGCGAGAAGAACAGTCTCAAGACAGAGGTAAAACTCGAAGCGCATGCATTGGACGCCATGGATGTTGAGGCCACGAAGGCACTGATCCAAAAAACCGGCGTTCAGATCGTCATCAATGTCGGCTCGGCCTTCCTCAATATGTCGGTCTTAAGAGCCTGTATCGATACGGGCGTTGCCTATCTGGATACAGCGATCCACGAAGATCCAAAGAAGATCTGCGAGACGCCGCCATGGTACGGCAATTACGAATGGAAGCATCTCGAAGAGTGCAGAGAGAAGGGCATTACCGCCATTCTGGGCGTGGGCTTTGATCCGGGCGTGGTTAACGCCTATGCACGTCTGGCAGCCGATGATTATCTTGATGAGGTAAAATCCATCGATATCGTCGATATCAATGCTGGGAGCCACGGTAAGTGGTTTGCGACCAATTTCGACCCGGAAATCAATTTTCGCGAATTCACCGGCACCGTCTATTCCTGGCAAAACGGTCAATGGCAGTCGAACAAGATGTTCGAGATCGGCCAGACCTTTGACCTGCCGGTGGTGGGGCCCAGCAAGGCCTATATGACCGGCCATGACGAGGTGCATTCGCTTTCCAAGAATTACCCCCATGCCGATGTGCGTTTCTGGATGGGTTTTGGCGACCACTATATCAATGTCTTTACGGTGCTGAACAATCTCGGCCTTCTGTCCGAACAGCCCGTGAAGACAGCGGAAGGGCTGGAAGTCGTTCCGCTGAAAGTCGTCAAGGCTGTATTGCCGGATCCCGCTTCACTTGCACCCGATTACGAGGGCAAGACCTGCATTGGCGATATCGTCAAGGGGGTGAAGGACGGCAAGGAAAGCGAAGTCTTCATCTATAATGTCGCCGATCACAAGCAAGCCTATGAGGAAGTAGGAAGCCAAGGTATTTCCTATACCGCAGGTGTTCCGCCTGTCGCAGCCGCCATCCTGATCGCTTCCGGCGAATGGGATGCAAAGTGCATGGTCAATGTGGAGGAGCTCAACCCAAAACCGTTCCTGCATATCCTGAACCAGATCGGCCTGCCTTCGCGCATCAAGGATGAGAAGGGCGACCGGGCTCTCGATTTTTCGTGATGGTATAGCATTCCTACATGAAAAGCCCCGCTTTTGCGGGGTTTTTTTGTTAGCACCTTATAGATGCCTTTGACTTGGGAGTGCATGAGTTCCGGAAAGGGTTTTTAATGCGTCGCTCGGATGGAGGTTGTCATGAAAAAATATGTCATGCCTTTGATTATTGGTGCCGTATTCTTAAACAGTGTGGGAGCCTATGCCAAAGTTGTCCCGGCTTCTGCTCCGATGAGTTATCCAATATCAGCGCCTGCGGGCGGCCATGCCCCAAAAATCCTGAAAGTTTTGTCGCAGGGAAATAAGAAGCCCATGGTCGCACCGCTGGGCGCTTTTTGTGGCTTTGATGATTCCGATACCTGTTTAATCTATTGCTATGTTTGCACCTTATGTAGTGCTCCCGGGGAGAAAGACCGGTGGTCTGGTGAAGACTGTCACGCGCCACAGCAATGATTGCTGTCCTTTTCGTACCTGCGTTGGGAGCTGCAGTGAGATACATTGGGTGTTAATCTGATCCGGTTGGTTCGTGCGCATCGGTGGTGTTTTCCGTCTCGATTGCCGAAACCAGATTATGCAGATAGCCATGAAGCCGTGCCATGCCCCGCTGATTGGTCGGGAGAGGCACATCGAGCGCGCGCACATCCTTTGGAAGCAGACCAAAGCGGTTCTTGAAATGATGGGAAAAGCGTGAATTATCAGAAAACCCGTAACGGTAGAGCGCAACCTTGTTCGGCTGGTCGGCAGTTCGCTTGTCGGTGAGAAACTGAAATGCTAGATCCAGACGATGATCGCGGATGAACTTGGCGATGCCGCCCTCCTGCTCGAACAACCGGTAGAGGTTCGACCGCGAAACACCAAAATGCTTCATGATGGATTGTGCATCAAGCTCACTGTCCTCGATACTGGCGTAAATATAGTCGATAATCCGCAGCTTCAACGGCAGGTTGACGGCTGCATCGTTGATGATATCGGAATTGTCCTCGCCGTTTATGGCTGAGGCAAGAAGCGTCAGGAAGGCTTCCTGTGCTGCTGGAATATAGTTTTCATCGATATCAGTCTGCACATTGCTGATGCCGATCATGTAATTGGCGAGGATATGGGTGATTGGCCGGTGATGGCTCAGTACCACTCCGTGGATGTTGCGGTTGGGAACAAGGCGCTGGATATGCGCCCGGTCGATCGCGATGCAAAGACGGGCACCTGCTTCGACCTGCCCGGTACTGGGCTGGGACAGGTCATGGATGATGATGTCGCCCGGCTCTAAGGAAACGTCTGCCCCATTGTAATCGCCCTGTGAAGTGCCTGACAGCGCCAGACCGATGGTGAGGAAATCAAGTCCGGAATGGGTAATGATCGAGCGTGTGCGGGCAAAATTCTGGCTGTTGAAACCAACCGTTCCGATCATCATCGGTCCGAGAAGATGCGAATCTCCTCTTCCGGTCAGGCCTTTCTCTCTCGGGGAAACATTATAAATAAGAATGGAAGTATCGCGCCAGAAATCGTCGCGATTTTTTTCATCAACCATGTCCGTTGAAAAAGATATATCCGTTTCCATTGTAATATTAGCCCCCGCGACTTATTCAATTCATTTTGTTTTATATAACTCCAATTAGCTAGAGATATTTTAGCAATATAGAATAAATCTGAACTGAAGAGCTTAATCGCAGGGTGTAGGGCATAGTCCGACCGGAAAGAAAAGAGGGGCGATAAGATTATGCTTTAAAAAGGGGTTGAGATGCACCGATTTGATCCAATCAGATCGAAGTACGTTCTAAAGTCGGGCTGGAGGCGGCAGAGTTTCGATAGCAGGGTTTAAGAAAGGTTGGGCCAGGTATCCGACAGGCGATAGCCGCCCGCAAACGGATCGCCCGGATCCAGCATGAGCTGCGATGTTCCCGTCACCCACGCACGCCCGGAAATAATCGGACTGATGGCGGGCTTTCCGCAGAGCTCCAGCACCCGGTCAAGTCGGCAATGAAACGCGGTGCCGAGAACGGATTTGCCGATGAAGCGCTCGCCTTCTTTCATCTGACCTTTTGCGTAAAGCACGGCCATACGCGCAGAACAGCCGGTTCCGGTTGGTGAACGATCCAGTTTGGCCGGGCGGATGGCGACAGTATTCACGCCGGTCAGGACGTCGTTCTCTCGTATGACCGGCTCGGTGATCTGGCAAAACGAAATATGGTTCCAGTCCTTTTGCGGATGGCGAAAGCCGAGTTGTTCATTTGCGGCCTTAGTGATCTTTACGCCGATTTCAGCCAGTTCGCGTGCCTGGTCCGGCTTTATCGTCATGCCGATTTGGCTTGCATCAACAATAACAAAGCTATCGCCGCCATAAGCGGTATCAACGGTAAACGTGCCCAGTCCCTCCACCTCAAGCGTCGCATCAAGCCGGTCGGCGAAGGAGGGTACGTTGCGCACATGGATGCGCTCGGCCTTTCCATTACGGCATTCGGCTTCCACTTCGATGATGCCGCCAGGCGCTTCGAGAGCCATGCGCGTTACCGGCTCCTTCATGGGGATTATGCCACTATCAAGAAGAACCGTCGAAACACAGATCGAGTTTGAGCCGGACATGGGCGGTGTATCGGCAGGCTCCATGATAATGAAGCCCATTTGTGCACGCGGGTCTTTGGGCGGCACCAGCAGGTTGACATGCCGGAACACACCGCCGCGCGGCTCATTAAGAACAAAGTTGCGCAAAGTCTCGTCGCGGGCGATGAAACGCGACTGCTCCCAGAGTGTGTCGCCAGGAGGCGGTGCGACACCACCGACTATCACATCGCCGACTTCGCCTTCGGCATGGCAGCCGATCACATGAATGAGCTTGCTGCTGCGCATGGCGTTCCTCGTGAAATGAAGTATTCCTCATTGGTAGACAGTTTCGGAGCGCGGTCAATAAAGCTGCTGACAGAAAATGCAGTTGTGCGACACGTCAGAAGACGAACACCTGATTGCGCAATGAGTTGCTTCTCCAGCTAGGTCTGCTATCCATTGGATATTGTTTGTGCAGATTGATGCGCAATTCATCACGATTAAGTTTCTGGAACTTGTAACGTTCACAATCGACATTGAGTATCTCGAAGAAAGCCCGGAATACGATCGTTCATGCGATGATCGTTCCAGGCTAATATGCGTGACTTCGGTGTTTCGGCGTGTGATTTGGCTATGGCTTACCCGCAGATTGCCGGGATAGCCCGAAAGTGGGCCAAGGGAGTAGAATGTGGTTGATACACTGGCGACAGGCTTTCAGGAGCCGTATCCGCACGGCGTAAAGCGCTGGAAGCGGGAAATAACAACCGCGCTGAAACTCGGCTGGCCGCTCATTCTGACCAATCTTTCGCAGGCAGCCCTGACCGCTACCGATGTGATTTTCATTGGCCGCCTCGGCAAGGAAACACTGGCCTCGGCACTTTTGACCACAAGTTTTTATCATACGATGATGATTTTCTCGATGGGGCTTGTTTCAGCCACTATGCCGATGATCGCCATAGCCCTTGGCCGCAACCGGCATTCGGTCCGCGACGTGCGGCGCACCGTGCGTCAGGGGTTATGGTCGGCGATTATCATCTCCATTCCGCTATGGCTGATCCTTTGGCACTGCGAGACGATCTTTCTATTTCTGGGGCAGGAGCCTTCTGTCGCTGCCCGTTCGACTGACTTCATGCATACGTTGCAATGGGCGCTTCTTCCTTATCTTTTCTACGTCGTGCTACGCTCGTTTTTTGCCGCGATGGAAAAACCAATGTGGACGCTTTTGGTGGCCGCTCTCGCCATTGGCTTCAACGCTCTTGCTGGCTGGACACTTATTTTCGGTCATTTCGGCTTTCCACGTATGGAACTGCACGGGGCCGGCATCGCCACGACACTTTCAAGCACGATGATGTTTTTGGGTATGGCCTTCATTACCGTGCGTCATCGCCGTTTCCGCCGTTATCGCCTGTTCGGGCG
This sequence comes from Brucella sp. BE17, assembly GCF_039545455.1. NCBI lineage: Bacteria > Pseudomonadati > Pseudomonadota > Alphaproteobacteria > Hyphomicrobiales > Brucellaceae > Brucella > Brucella sp. BE17. Next base: position 102,801 of record NZ_CP154467.1, read on the forward strand.
CTTTTGGCGGGCCGACTGGCCGCGGTTCATCGAGCTTTGGCGCATTGGCTTTCCTATGGCACTGACCTTCGCTTTCGAAACCTCAATTTTCTACGCTGCCGTGGTGATGATGGGCTATATCAGCTCGACTGCGATGGCCGCACATGCGGTGGCGATCCAGGTGGCATCGCTTAGTTTCATGGTGCCGCTGGGCTTTGGGCAGGTGGCCACAGTGCGTGTCGGGCGCGCCTATGGCCGTGGTGATGCGCATGGCGTCGCCTATGCGGGCTGGAGTGCCTATGCGCTCGGTGTGGGTTTCATGGGGCTGATGGGGCTGTTGATGCTCCTCATTCCGCGTCTGTTCATTGGGGTGTTTCTCGACCTGAAGGATCCCGATAATTTTGCGGTTGTCGAATTGGCGGCGACGTTTCTGGCGCTGGTAGCCTTGTTTCAGACGGTGGACGGGGCGCAGGCTGTGGCAGCCGGTATGCTGCGGGGCCTCAGGGACACACGTGTTCCGATGCTTCTGGCCTTGCTCGGTTATTGGGGCGTAGGCTTGCCGTTTGGCGCGCTTCTGGCCTTTCAGTTCGGTATGCAAGGCAAAGGCATATGGCTTGGTCTTGCTGCCGGGCTTGGGATGGTGGCGGTGCTGATGACGTTGCGTTGGCGCAGGCATCTGGCACACATAAAAAATACGCTCTGATAAAAGAAATGCCGCGTAGCGCGATGCTACGCGGCCAAGTCGCATGTTGCGGATATCATACCGTATCCGCGAAAGGTCGAAGCTTATTTCGTCAGCGCGACGATGCGGTCGAGTGCTGCACCGAAACCCTTGAGCGATATCTTGAAGGCGACCGGCTGGCTCGGATTGAGTGCAGTTGTTGTGACGTTCAGGTTTTGAGCGCCCTTGAGAGCAGCGACCTGCTTGGTATCGAAGCTGACCGGAGCCAGACAACCCTGCGGCAAGCAGGTGGAGAAGGTGAGGGCTGGCCCGGCAGCCTCATCGATCGTGAGGTTGGCGCCCTTGGCGAGATCAAGACCGAAAGGCATAAGGATAACGCCATCGACCTTGCCTGCCACGTTGCGCAGTTCGGCGGTCAAAACGCGCTGGCCGGTCTGTGTACTACTCTGTTCCTGGCGGATCGCACAGGTCGTCACTTCTTTTTGCGACTGGCAGGAGACGGTCCAGTCTTCAAAAGTTTCCTGCAGTGTGCTGGCACCGCCCGGAAGAGGGGCTGCAATTGTGGAAAAGCTGAAAAGGCTTGTAAATACGGCTGCAAGGCCGAGGCTATGATAAGTGTTCATAAAACAGTCTCTATTGAATGTTGCCCGGTCATTCCGCCTTGGCGGATATGACGCCCAGACTATTCTTGATCACAAAATAGGACACTCTTCAATAGCAATGTATTTTCACTTTATAAGATATTATTAGATTCAGAGAGTTATATATCCGGGGTTATTTATTTGAGCGATACTTTTAGAATATTCATATAAAGACATTTTGTCCGTAGCTTACGCCGTATCCTGTCGGAACCACGCCGTCACCGCTTCGCTCCGGTTTCTTGCATCGCGGCATCGATAAACGCTAAAAAGCGGCAAACAGGAAATGAATAGAAATGACCAAGCTTCTCATCCGTGGCCGTGTGCTGACCTTTGTCGATGAACCGCAAAGTCTGGATGACAATCAATCCTATCATTATATCGAAGATGGTGGCGTGCTCGTGGATCAAGGCCGCATCGTGCGCCTGGGCGATTACGCCAAAGTGCGCGGCGAAGCTGGCGTAGACGTGAAAGTGGATGACCATCGTCCGCATCTCATCCTGCCGGGTTTTATCGATACGCATATCCATTATCCGCAGACGCAGGTCGTGGCATCCTATGCGGCCAATCTGCTGGAATGGCTCAACACCTATACATTCGTCGCCGAGCAGAAATTTGCAGACGAACAGCACGCCGAATTCATTGCCGAGCGTTTTCTCGACGAGTTGATCCGCCATGGCACGACGACGGCGGTCGCCTATTGCTCGGTGCACGCCCAAAGCGCGGATGCCTATTTCCGCGCTTCACACCATCGCGGCATGAGAATGCTGGGCGGCAAGGTGATGATGGATCGCAATGCGCCACCCGCACTTTGCGACACGGCACAGTCAGGTTATGACGATACAAAGGCGCTGATTGCTCGCTGGCATGGCAAGGACCGGCTTGATTATGTGATCAGCCCACGCTTTGCCATTACCTCGACGCCCGCGCAGATGGAGGCGAGTGCGGTGCTGGCCCGTGAACATCCCGACTGTTATATCCAGACGCATCTGTCGGAAAATCACGACGAGATCGCCTTCACCAGATCACTTTATCCTGAGGCGCCGGATTATCTCGGCATTTACGAGCATTACGGGCTTCTGGGCGACAAGACGCTGCTCGGCCATTCGATCCATCTGGAAGATCGCGAAGTGGGCGTGATGGCCGAAACGGGTGCTGTGGCTGTATTCTGCCCGACTTCCAATCTCTTTCTGGGTTCCGGCCTTTTTGACCGTGACCGCTTGCAAGCAGCCGGTGTTCGGATGGCGGTGGCAACCGATATTGGCGGCGGTACCAGCTTTTCGATGCTGCGCACGCTCGATGAGGGTTACAAGGTGCTGCAACTGCGCGGGCAAAGGCTCAATCCGTTGCAGTCCTTTTATATGATGACGCTCGGCAATGCCCGTGCGCTCTCGATGCAGGATAAGATCGGCACGCTCGATGAAGGATCGGAAGCCGATCTGGTGGTGCTTGATTCATCCGCCACCTCTGCGATGCGGCTTCGTATGGCAGCCGGTGCCAGCCTTGCGCAGGAATTGTTCCTCTTGCAGACGCTGGGGGATGATCGCGCGGTGGTCGAAACCTATGTCGCTGGAAAAGCATCGAAAAGCGTCTTGGCCTGACGGTTGGTTTGAGGCATGGTGCGCGCGCCGGGAGCAAGAGGAGAAGCGCGTGCCAGCTATAACCAATCCAAAAGCCTTTCTGACCAGCCTGTTTGAAGCAGCCGTTGCCGCTGCCGATCCCGAACGTGTCATCCGCGATAATCTGCCGGAAAAGCCGAAAGGCCGCGTGATCGTGATCGGCGCGGGCAAGGGGTCTGCACAGATGGCAGCGGCATTCGAGAAGGCCTGGGCTGAAAAATATGACGACGCGCCGCTCGAAGGCGTGGTGGTGACACGCTATGGCTATGCCTGTGCCTGTAAGCATATCGAAATCATCGAAGCCGCGCATCCGGTGCCGGACGAGGCTGGGCTTGCCGCCACAAAGCGTTTGTTTGAAGCCGTTTTGGATTTGAGCGAGGACGATCTGGTGGTGGCGCTTGTTTCCGGCGGCGGCTCGGCATTGCTGCCATCGCCGCCCGAAGGGCTGACGCTCGACGATGAGATTGCCGTCAACAAGGCGCTATTGGCTTCTGGCGCTCCCATCTCGGCAATGAATGCGGTGCGAAAACATCTTTCCACCATCAAGGGCGGCAGGCTTGCAGCAAGTGCTTATCCCGCAAAAGTGTTTTCGCTGGTGGTGTCGGATATTCCCGGTGACAATCCGGCCTTTGTCGCTTCCGGTCCGACCGTGCCGGATGCGACCAGCCGCGACGATGCGCTGAAAATCATCGAACGCTATCGGCTGGAATTGCCGCAAGGCGTACTCGCCCATATCAAAAGCGAGAGCGCGCACGCGCCAAAGCCGGGTGATACTGTTTTTGTCAACAATGAAGTGCGGGTGATTGCCTCCGCTGCCGTATCGCTGGAGGCAGCTGCGCGTGCAGCAAGCGCCCACGGTGTGGAGGCCATAATCCTGTCGGATGCAATCGAAGGCGAAGCACGCGAAGTTGCGCATGTTCATGCGGCCATTGCCCGCGAAGTGGCAAGCCGTAACCGTCCATTTAAAAAGCCCGTGGTGATCCTGTCGGGCGGCGAAACCACCGTCACGATCAAGGCGAAAGGCGGCAAGGGCGGGCGCAACAGCGAGTTTTTGCTGTCCTTTGCGCTCGATATTGATGGCTATGACAATATTCATGCGCTCGCTGCCGACACTGACGGCATTGACGGGTCGGAAGACAATGCCGGGGCGTTTGCCGATGGCAGCAGCGTTTTTCGGCTGCAACAGGCGGGCGAGGATGGCGCGGCGCGGCTCAATGCCAATGACGCGTGGACGGCATTTGCGGCCATCGGTGATCTGTTCGTGCCGGGTCCGACCGGCACCAATGTCAACGATCTGCGGGCTGTTCTTGTGACGGAGTAGCGTCGGAAATCGGTCGCGCCTCGTCATCGAGCAGGATACGGTTCGCGGCCCCGTCGAGATCGTCATACTGCCCGTTTTTCAGTGACCACAGAAAACCGGCCAGTCCAAGTACGCCAAGCCCAAGCGCTATGGGAATGAGGAACAGAAGCCCACTCATTTATGCGCTTCTTTCATGACGCCAATGGATGTCGCGTTAATTACGGCCTGCTGCTTGTTCTGCTTTCCGGCCTTGAGCCTTAGAGCGTTGCTTACCACCACAATGGAGGACAGCGACATTGAAAGGGCAGCAACCAGCGGCGTCACATAGCCAAAAATCGCAATCGGCACGGCGATAATGTTATAACCAATGGAGAGCGCGAAATTCTGCCGAATGAGCTTGCCGGCCTCTTTGGAGACGGCAAAGGCGAGCGGTACGGCCGAAAGGCTTGTGCGCAGGAAGACGAAATCGGCGGCATTGCGCCCGATATCGGCGGCCGTTGCCGGTGCCATGGAGACATGGGCTGCAACGAGCGCAGGCGCGTCATTCAGGCCGTCACCGACCATCAGCACCTTGCGGCCTTCACTTGTCAATTCCTGCACCAGTTGCGATTTGTCGGCAGGCAGAACCTCGCTGCGATAATCCGCAACACCAAGGTAATCTGCGAGTTTTGCCACCGCAGGCTTTTTGTCGCCGGAAATAATGCTGAGCTTGATGCCGTCTTTCTTCAGGCTGGCAATGGCGTTGGCGGCATCTTCGCGCGGGCTGTCCTCGAAACGGAAGGTTTCAAGCAATTGCCCGTCAAGCGACAGGCACGTTTCAGGACCATCGGTTGGCTGAGCCCCGGTGGTTGTCGCCCAGTCGCGCTTGCCCAGCCGATAGACTTGGCCCGAAAATTCCGCCTCGATACCTGCTCCGGGGATTTCCTCGATGCGGGTGAAAGCGGTCATCGGCTTGGTGCCGGAAAAAAATGCGAGCGCACGAGAAAGCGGATGGCGCGAATAAAGCGAGAGTTCGGCGGCGATTTCGAGATGATGCGGGTCGATGTGGTCCGTATCGATAAGACGCGGCTGGCCGAGCGTCAGCGTTCCGGTCTTGTCAAAAATGGCGGTGTCGATTTCGGACATGCGTTCCATGGCCGAGCCGTCCTTGATCATAATGCCGTTTTCAAACAGGCGGCGCGCGGCGACCACCTGAACGATTGGAACAGCCAGTGCCAGCGCACAGGGGCAGGTGATGATCAGCGTACAGATCGCGATATAGATCGAGCGATACCAGTCGCCGCCCGTATAGACCATCCAGCCGATAAAGGCGAGAAACGCCATTGAATGCACCATCGGCACATAGAGCTCCGATGCGCGGTCGGCAATGCGCTGATGATAGGCGCGTCCGCTTTCCGCGACATCCATGAGACGCACCATTTCAGCAAGGAAAGAATCCTTTGCTTCGGCGGCAGCGCGAATGACGAGCGGTGTGGAGAGATTGAGCGTTCCGGCGCGAATATCCGAACCGGGACCGACTGGCACGGCATCGCTTTCGCCCGAGGCTATGGCGCAATCGAGTTCCGAGCGGCCGTCCTCGACCTTGGCATCGACTGGCACGCGCTCGCCTGCTGCTAGAATGATGCGCATGCCGGGACGAATTTCATTGACCGGCAGATAATTGCGCTCGTCATCCTCGCCAATCACAACGGCACCGCGGGGGCTTAATTGAGCAAGTCCGCGCACGGCGGAGCGGGCACGCGCACGCATCAGGTAATCGAGCGTGCGTCCAATCAGCAGGAAGAACAGAAGCGACACGGAAGCATCGAAATAGGCATGCTCGCCATGGTTCAGCGTCTCATAGACGCTCATCGCAAAGGCCAGCGAAATTGCGAGCGCAATCGGCACATCCATATTGACGCGGCGCGCGCGCAGCGCATTCCATGCCGAGACATAAAAAATGCGGCCCGAATAGATCAGCGTGGGTAGTGCGATCAGGCCGGAAATCCAGTGGAACATGTCGCGGGTCGCAGCATCAGCACCGGACCAGACGGCCACCGAAAGCAGCATCACATTGCTGGATGCGAAGGCTGCAACGCCAAGCGCAATCAGAAGTCGCGTGAAGGCGGGGTCTTTTTCCTGTAGATTGTCGAAAATATGCGCCTCATAGCCGAGCCTACGCAGCGGGTCGATGACATCGGGCGGCGTTTCACCGTCCTTCCAGCGGATGGTGACACGGCGTGCCGTGAGATTGACGCGGACGTACGCAACGCCTGCAATCTGGCTCAACCCATCCTCGATGGTCTTGATGCACAAGCCGCAATGCACGGCAGGAACGGAGAGATCGAGCTGTCGCAGACCATCCCCAAGGCTACGGCTGGCGATTAGCATCTCGTCGGATGAAACAGTGCCGAGAACTGTAGCGATCTGGGCACTTTCAACGCAGCAGCTCATAAAATCCTCCCGTCCTTGACCAGAACGCGGATGATGTGGCGATAAGGATCATCAAGACCGGCGGCAGCCCCGATATCAGCATTCACTTCCATGATCCATGCGCCTTCGCCCAGTTGAAGCGGTGCGGTCAGCATGCCGGGTTCGCCGGTTACAAGTGTTGCCTTCGTGTCATGGGCGTCGCCGACCGGGCGCTTGAATTCGACCGTGCCGCCGGTGACAGCCACCGGCTTACCATCGCTGTCATGCAACCGCCAGACGAAGACGCCTTGTGCAAGCGTCGGCTTCGACTGCCAGTTGAGTGCGGCCTGCTCTTTGCCGGTCTCGGCCTTTTCGTTGAATTCCTGACTGGCGACATAGGTGTTCTTCACCACGAAGCCGCTCCAGGTACTGACCGCATTATAGGCCATGATCAGGTTGACGGTGATGATAATGCCGAAGAAGACCACCATGATGGCCAGCATGTGCCAGCCGGTGAAGGTGCCTGCGGTTTTCGATTTAACTGTCATAGCTTTCACCTTCTCTTATCGACGTTCAGGGGCCATGAAGGTGGCCTTGTAGCGGGCATGTTCCGAACCATTGGCGTCGCGAACTTCTATTTCGTAATCTCTGCGCGGTTCGGCAATGGCATCACGCGGCAATGTGACGAAGACGCGCAAGGTCTTGAGCCGGTCAGGCTCAACCGGAACATCGTAATCGCCGTCGGCTTCCGATGCTTCATCCTGCACGGTCAGCTTTGCACCCGGCAGGCCTTCAATCGACAGACGGAAGGTACGCGGTTCGGGGATCATGTTCAACAGCTTGACCGTATAGCCGTTGCGGATCGAACCGTCCGACAAAAGCACATATTGCGGTGTGCGGTCATGCAGCACATTGATGCCGATGCGCTGGCGCGTCGAGACTGAAATCACCAGTGTGACACCGATCAGCGCCCAGACGATGAAATAGAACAGGCTGCGTGGGCGCAGTACCTTTTTCCACTGAAGGTTTTCGACCTTGTCGGAGAACTTATTGGGCGCTTCATAGACACGGGAGGGCTGGATTGACGTCGCGCCATTATCGGTGGCGAGCGCCATATTGGCGTTATAATCGGCGAGCGTCGCATAGGAGATGAGGCCACGCGGCTTTCCGATCTTGTCCATCACCGAGTTGCAAGCATCGATGCACAACGCACAGGTGATGCATTCAAGCTGCTGGCCATCGCGAATGTCGATGCCCATCGGGCATGCGGCAACGCAGGCATTGCAATCCACGCAATCGCCCACGGTTTCACCAAGAGCCGCTGCCTTCTTGGCGTGACGCGAACGCGGCTCACCGCGCCAGTCATTATAGGTCACGGTCAGCGAGTTTTCATCGAGCATGGCTGCCTGAATGCGCGGCCACGGACACATATAAGTGCAGACCTGTTCGCGCATCAGCCCGCCGAATGTGTAGGTCGTGGCGGTGAGGATCGCGACCGTCATATAGGCAATCGTCGGCGCCTGTCCGGTGACGAAATCCATGAGCAGGCTGGGCGCATCGGCAAAATAGAAAATCCACGCGCCGCCGGTCAGTACGCCGATCACCACCCAGATCGAGTGCTTTGTCACGCGTTTCCAGATTTTGTCGAAGGTATAGGGTGCCTTGTCGAGCTTCATGCGTGCGTTGCGGTCGCCTTCGATGGCGCGCTCGACAACCAGATAAAGATCGACCCAGACGGTCTGTGGGCAGGTATAGCCGCACCATGCCCGGCCCGCCACCGAAGTGGCGAGAAACAGCCCGAGACCTGCCATGATCAGAAGACCCGCGACGTAATAGAATTCCTGCGGCCAGATTTCGATGAAGAAGAAGTAGAAGCGGCGGTTGGCCAGATCAATCAGCACTGCCTGATCGGGCGCATAGGGACCGCGATCCCAGCGCAGCCATGGCGTGAGATAATAGATGCCCAGCGTGATTGCCATGATGAGCCATTTGAAGCGGCGAAATTCGCCCTGCACACGCTTGGGAAAGATTTTTACCCGTGCCGCGTAGAGCGCTTGCCGGGTCTTGGGGGAATTGACTGCCTGAGCATCAATGCGCTCGACATCGTCTGACATAGTCTTGCTCCTGAGCCTTGCGTTAAACGCACGGCCTGATGGGTCGCCGATCGGCCGTGACCGGCTGCCGTAAACCCCGGCCCCGATAAAGGGGCCAGGGACTTTTTATATCAAGGCGGCTCCGATGCTATTGCATCACACCTTGAAAATGTTCAGTCGCCACATGGACTTAAACCAAGTTGAAATGAGACATGCTCATCTCAACTTGGCTTTATTCACCGCCGCCCAGAGAGTGGACGAAGATCGCGAGCTGCTTGACGGTTGTGTCACCCAGCCGCGTTTCCCATGCGGGCATCACGCCGTGTTTTGGGTGGGCCACCTGACGCGCAATGGCATCTTCGCCCGAACCGTAGAACCAGATGGCGTCGGTGAGGTTAGGTGCGCCGAACTCACGCAGCCCCTTGGCATCCTCGCCGTGGCAGACCGCGCAGTTTTCAGCAAAAACCTGCTTGCCCGCCGGTACCATCGCTGCATCGCGTGGTGTGCCCGAAAGGCTCACCACATAGGCGCTCACGTCGCGTATCTCCTGCGGTTCCAGTACATCGGCAAAAGCCGGCATTTCGGAAACGCGCGTGTCAGCGTCGTCATTGGAGCGCACGCCGTGCTGGATCGTCAGGAGGATGTCGTCAACCGAACCGCCCCACAGCCAGTCGTCATCATTGAGGTTCGGATAGCCGGGAGCGCCTTGTGCACCAACGCCGTGGCACTGGACGCAATTGACGCGGAAGGCAGCCGCGCCGCCTGCGATCGCATATTGGCGCAGATTTTCATCGGCCATGATCTGATGCACGTCTTTTGCCTTGATCTGGTCGAGAATATTCTGGCGTCCGGCGGCGATCTCAGAGTTCTCCTGCCAGAATTCGCCGCGGCTCGACCAGCCGAGGAGACCTGCCGTGGAGCTGGAGATCAGCGGCCACGCCGGATAGGCAATCACATAGGCGAGCGCCCAGAAAACGGTAGCGTAATAGGTCCATAACCACCAACGCGGCATGGGATTGTCGAGTTCCTTGATGCCGTCCCATTCGTGGCCGGTTGTGGCAACGCCGCTGACTTCATCAATTTGCTTGTCAGTCATTTTCTTCGTCCTTGAATGGGATGTTCTTGGCATCATCGGCCAGTCCTTTGCTTCCCGGACGGAAAGCATAAAGGACTGCTGCGATGACGAAGATCACCATGGCCAGGAGGCCCCAGCTATCGGCGAAAGTGCGCAAGGTCGTGTAATCCATTGCTTTTCCTCCGCTTTAACGCGCCTTGGGCGACTGGTCATAGGTGGAGAAGTCGACCAGCGTGCCGAGCATCTGGAGATAGGCGATCAGTGCGTCCATCTCCGAGATCATATGCGGGTTGCCGTCGAAGTCGCCTGTACGCGCTTTGGGATAACGCTCCTCAATGCCCGATGTATCGGCATCCGGCGTTGCCTGAGCCTGGAGATCGGCAAGAGCATTGTCGATCATTTCCTGCGTATAGGGTACGCCCACCGCTACATTGGCCTTGAGGTTTGCCGCAATATTGCTGGCTTCAAGCGGGCGATCACGCAGGAAGCCGTAGTTCGGCATGACCGATTCCGGGACCACGTCGCGCGGGCGCACCAGATGCTGCACGTGCCATTCATTGGAATAGCGGCCACCAACACGTGCAAGGTCCGGCCCTGTGCGCTTGGAACCCCACTGGAACGAATGGTCATACATGGATTCGGCTGCGAGGCTGTAATGACCATAGCGTTCCACCTCGTCGCGGAACGGGCGGATCATCTGGCTGTGGCAAAGGTAGCAGCCTTCGCGCACATAGACGTCACGGCCCGCCAGTTCCAGCGGCGAATAGGGGCGCATGCCTTCAACTTTCTCGATGGTATTTTCGAGATAGAAGAGCGGTGCGATTTCAACGATACCGCCAACGGTCACCACGGCAAGCGAGGCGATCAGCAGGAGCGTTGCGTTTTTCTCCAGTTTGGAGTGTTTCTTCAAGATAGACATAAATCACACGCTCCTTATTCGGCGGGCTGCAGCTGTGGGGCGGCAGTCTTGCGTCCGTCCATAGGCGCTTCGAGACGCAGGTTTCCGCGAATGGTCTGATAGACGTTCCAGGCCATCACCAGTCCGCCAGCGAGATAAAGCACACCGCCCAGCGTCCGGATGACGTAATAAGGGAACATCGCAGCCACGGTTTCCACGAAGGAATAGACGAGGAAACCCTGATCGTCGTATTCGCGCCACATCAGACCCTGCTGGATACCGGCGACCCACATTGCGGCGGCGTAGAGCACGATGCCGAGCGTTGCGAGCCAGAAGTGCCAGTTGACCATGCGGATCGAATAGAGCCGCTGGCGGTTCCACAGTTTAGGTGCCAGATAGTAGACAGCGGCAAACGAGATCATGCCGTTCCAGCCAAGCGCGCCCGCGTGAACGTGGCCGATGGTCCAGTCCGTATAGTGCGAGAGCGAATTGACCGCCTTGATCGAGAGCATCGGACCTTCAAACGTCGCCATGCCGTAAAAGGCGATGGCTGCAACCATCAGGCGGATGATCGGATCGGTGCGCACCTTGTCCCATGCGCCCGAAAGCGTCATCAGACCGTTGATCATACCGCCCCAGGACGGCATCCACAGCATGATCGAGAACACCATGCCGAGCGTCTGCGCCCAGTCGGGAACAGCCGTGTAATGCAGATGGTGGGGACCAGCCCAGATATAAAGGAAGATGATCGACCAGAAGTGCACGATGGAGAGACGATACGAATAGATCGGACGTTCGGCCTGTTTGGGCACGAAATAATACATCATCGCAAGGAAGGGCACGGTCAGGAAAAAGGCGACCGCGTTATGCCCGTACCACCATTGCGTCACCGCATCCTGCACGCCCGCAAATGCGGAATAGCTTTTGACGCCAAGAAAGGAAACAGGGATCGCCAGATTGTTGACGATATGCAGCATGGCGATGGTGATAATGAAGGAGAGGTAGAACCAGTTCGCCACATAGATATGTGGCTCCTTGCGTTTGAGGATCGTGCCGAGGAAGACCACGAGATAGGCGACCCAGACGATGGTCAGCCAGATGTCGACATACCACTCCGGCTCGGCATATTCGCGGCTCTGCGTGATGCCGAGCAGATATCCGGTCGCAGCCATGACGATAAAGAGCTGGTAGCCCCAGAACACGAACCAGGCGAGATCGCCGCCGATAAGGCGCGCACGACAGGTGCGCTGCACGACATAAAATGACGAGGCGATCAAGATATTGCCGCCGAAGGCAAAGATCACTGCGGACGTGTGCAACGGGCGCAGACGACCAAAGTTGAAATAAGGTTGCAGATTGAGATCAGGAAACGCAAGCTGGGCCGCGATCAGAACACCGACCAGAAAACCGGCCACACCCCAGAACACGGTGGCAATCACGCCATAGCGGATCGGGCCATCCATATAGGTGGACGAATTTTTGGATTGGTCTACCTTTTTCGGCGCAAGGCCGTAATCGGCGTTGCGCATCAGGAGAATTGTGAAAATGGCGAGCACGATGAACAGAATCCACATATGGGTTCTGAACAGCTCGTCATGAGAAAATCCGGCCAGAAGCACGGCAAAAAGTGCTCCCAAACCGGAAAGGACTGTACCAGCGGCGTAGTTCATGAAATCCCCTCGCAGCGCATAACGAAAACCATCCTCTACGGATAGCTGTAACGATAGATTTCATATCTGCGTTCTGCAACGACAAGTCATTGATCTGAATCAAACAAGGCGGGTCGCACCTGCGACAAAACAGGCTTTTTTGGAAATTCAGCCGACGTCGTTTTCGGTGATCACATGGATGAGAATATCAACTTTTCCGACCTCGTATCCGCATGGCGGTGCGGGAATGGGACCGATACCGATGGCGTGGGTGGGGATGTCGATGATGCGATCTTCGTTTGCGATATAGAAATGGGCATGATCGCAGGTGTCGGTATCGAAGTAAGTCCGCTCACTATTCAGGCTGATCCTGCGGATAAGACCGGCTTCGCAAAACTGGTTCAAGGTATTGTAAACCGTTGCAAATGAAAGCTTTTCTCCACGAGAAGCCACTTCTTCGCGCAAGATGTCGGGTGTGACATGGCGATGCTGTTCGATAAAAAGGAGGCTTGCGAGCAGCAGGCGCTGCCGCGTCGGGCGCAGACCGGCGCGCTTTAAAATCTGCCTGACACCGACACCGCTTTTTCGGCGCGCATGATGCGAAAACGTATCCGGGTCTAGCAGCATCAGAAAACGCTATCCTTTTGTTTTCATAATAATATTCGGACTTGAAGTCCCTTTGACAAAGTCGTTCATACCGATAGAATTGCGCTTTACAATTAATTGCAAATAGCTTGCATTTGCATAATAGGCAAAATGGGCGTGCGGTCAACGTTGCTGATTGCGGAATCATCACAGGCAGCGCGTGGATTAGGTGGAAATCATTTCATAACTCTCTGTTTTATTTGCACAAAATAAAACGGACGGCGTAAGGGTAAACGCGTATCATTGTCGGTCAAGTTGAAACCGGATCACTTAAGGGCATCAAACCATGTGGCTGGTTTTGCGGCTATATTTCGTCTTCTGTGCACAGTGTTACCCTCTTTGCGGCAACAGGACCGATACCGTTGCCATCCATCAGTTTATGGGGCTGCGGAAGACGTGTTCTGTTATGTGCGGCATTTCGTCGTGGTGTTGAAAACTGAGCCGGATTTGAAAGCAAGCAGCGGAGTGTTACGTCTTTGCAAAGCGCATATATCCGTGTTGAAACGGCACAGGAACGGGTAAGATGGCTTTCATGATGACGCCTAGAGATAAACGTGATGACGTCCGCTGGAAGAAGGTGCTCGACCGAGATCGGACATCGGACGGCGAATTCGTCTATGCGGTTTTAACCACCGGCATTTATTGCCGTCCGTCCTGTCCGTCTAAGCGTGGAAAGCGTAAGAATGTGCAGTTTTTCGAGAATTGCGCACAAGCCGAGCGCATGGGCTTTCGACCCTGCATACGCTGTAAACCACATCTCAAACAAACACTTGCCGCACAGGATGCGGCCCGCTATGCCCAGCAGGTGGCGGCCGCGTGTCGTTATATCGAAACGTCGGAAGAAATTCCCTCGCTTGAGGAAGTCGCAGCCTCGGTTAAGGCAAGTCCGGCGCATTTTCACCGCCTCTTCAAGGCTTTCACTGGCTTGACACCAAAAGCCTATGCGCAAGGGCACCGTTCCGGGAAATTACGCAAAGCCCTTCAGACAGAAAGCCGTATAACCGATGCGATCTATGCGGCAGGGTATAATTCCAGCAGCCGATTTTATACAGAATCAGAACAGATTCTTGGAATGAAGCCAAAGACTTACCGAAATGGTGGTGATTGTGAAACGATCCGTTTCGCAATCGGCCAGTCCACTCTTGGCGCGGTGCTGGTCGCCGCCAGCCAAAGAGGCGTGTGCGCCATTTATCTTGGCGATGACCCGGAAAAACTGCTTAATGATCTGGAAAAAACTTTCCCCCATGCCGAGCTTGTCGGCGCGGATCGTGACTTTGAAACCATGGTCGCGCAGGTGATCGGCTTTGTGGAAACGCCGGGTATGGGCCTTGATCTGCCGCTCGATCTGCGTGGTACGGCTTTTCAGCAAAGGGTATGGCAGGCCTTGCAGGAAATACCGATTGGAAAAACAGTGAGTTATAGCGAGCTTGCCGAACAGATCGGCGCCCCGAAATCGTTTCGTGCTGTGGCAGGCGCCTGTGCTTCAAACAGGATTGCCATCGCCGTGCCGTGTCATCGTGTGGTGCGCAATGATGGTGGATTATCGGGTTACCGCTGGGGTGTAGAGCGCAAACGTGATCTTATCGAGCGAGAGCGCAAAAGCACAACGTGACACCACTTCACCTTAGTTGAGGGCTGTTTTGCCTGGGAATTGCTGGGCATAGGCGCTTTTTCGCGCAATCAGGGGATTGAAACGCAAACGTGGCCGGTCTTTGATCTCAACATCAAAGGAGACAGATATGAGCGTGACAATTTACGGTATCAAGAATTGCGACACCATGAAGAAGGCGCGCATATGGCTTGAGGATCATGGTGTGGATTACCTCTTCCATGATTACAAGAAGGACGGGCTTGACGCTGCAACGCTCGACCGTTTTTTAAAAACCATCGCATGGGAGCAATTGCTTAACCGCGCCGGTACGACCTTTCGCAAATTACCCGAAGAAATACGCACTGATGTTGATGCGACACAGGCGCGGGTATTGATGCTGGAACAGCCCTCTATGGTCAAAAGGCCTGTTCTCCAACAGGATGGGAAATTCATGGTCGGTTTCAAACCGGATCAATATGCTGTATTTTTCAAACTATAATGGCATGCAACCCTATTGCTCGAATTTCTAATATATTGCTTCGTTATTACTTATAATACGGTTTATTTTCGGAGAAGCTCGTGCATCGTCGCGTAAACAAGATCGTGCAGCAATGGTCGGTAAGCTGGCGCGACGCGCTGGTCGCTTCCTGCGCGGGTGGCGTTGCATGGTTGATTGCGCAATGGCTGCTCGGCCAACCCCTGCCGATCTTCGCCATGGTCACCGCCGTGATTTGTCTGGCACCCAATCTGCCCAATCACGCCAAGCAAGCGGTGAGCGTTATGATTGGTGTGACCACGGGTGTGGTGATCGGTGAGGTTTCGCTGCTCTTGCCGGATACCATTCCTGTTCTTCACATGAGTGCCGTGACCTTCATTGCCATGGTGCTGGCGACGACATTTGGCCTTGCGCCGTCGATTGCTATTCAATCCGGCGTTTCAGCTCTTCTGGTTATGGTGATGGGACCGCAGGTGGCCGGGGTTACACGCTTGCTCGATGTGGCGGTCGGGGCGGGGGTAGGGCTTTTGTTCAGTCAGGTCTTGCTGACGCCTGATCCAGTGCGCCTGATTGATCGGGCTGTACGCGGTCTTCTCGACCGGCTGGCAAAAGAATTACGTCAGGCTGCACTCGCGCTCGAAAACGAGGACCCGGCGCGAGCGCAAAATGCGATCACGCAATTCACTGCCGCTCACCGCGCCGTGATCGCACTTGGTGACGGTATTGCGCTGGCGCGTTCCAATGCGCGCTGGTCACTGCGCGGGCGGCTTGTCGCGGGTGAAGTCGTGGAGATGGCCGGGCGCTACGAGCGACGCGGTGTACGTCTTTATGCATCCGCATTGTTGTTTGGTGAAGCGCTCGGAAACGCGCTGCGCAAGAGGGAAGCGCCGCCGCCGCGATGGATCGGCGAAGCGCTCAACATCGTAATTGCCAACTGCGCTCTGGAGGAGGGTACGCAACCGGAGCGCATTCCGCCGCGCCCAGAAGATATTCCCTTTGGCTGGCGCGACTGTGCGCGGCGTCTGGAAATGGTGCATGACACGCTTGTCCACTTTTTGCATGCAGCCACCCCCGACAGCGTGCCGGTGCGCGCACGTGCGCGTGTTTCGATCTGACGAGAATGGGTATTATCCCGCAAGAGGGAGATACTCGCCCCGTAACTGACCAGCATGGCGGGCAGGTGGATATCCAAAAATACGCGCATAGTCGCGGCTGAACTGCGATGGGCTGCCATAACCAACATGAAAGCCTGCGCTTGCCGCATCCAAAGCATCGCCGACCATCAGCCGTTGTGCTTCCTGCATGCGCAGATGCGTGCGGAACTCAAGCGGACTCATTGCGGTGATCGCCTTGAAATGCGCATGAAAGGTGGAGCGGCTCATGCATGCGACCTCTGCCGCCTGCTCGATCGTGCAAGCTTCGCGGAAATGCGCCCTTATCCACAAAATAGCCTTGGCAATCTGGTTGAGTCGGCTGTCTGCCTGTGCCATTTGTCGAAGCATGGCACCGCTCTCACCGCTTAGAAGACGATAGAGAATTTCACGGATCGTGAGTGGCGCAAGTGCGTCGATATCTTCTGGTGTATCCAGAAGCCCTGCCAGCCGTATCGCTGCATCCAGCAGCATAGGAGTTGTCCGGTTGAGCGCAAGCCCGGACGCCATAGCTTCGCAATCAGGCTGGGTTGCTGGATAGCGGATCGTCATTTCGCCCAGCATTGCGGCATTGAGGTCAAGCTGTAAACACAGATAGGGGCGCTCGGCGCTTGCCTCGATGACCGACCCCATGATTGGCAGGTCGACCGATGCAATGAGATAGCTTTCCGGATCGTAGACGAAGGCGGTTGCGCCAAGCATGGCGCGCTTTCGCCCCTGCGCGATGATGCAGAGCGTCGGTTCGTAAATGACCGGCATCGGCATTGTCGGTGTCGATGAGCGCAACAATGTTACGCCGGGAAGCGCACCGCGATGGATGCCGTCTTCAGGGGCATGGCGGCTTAAAATATCGGTAAGCGTTGCAAGCTGTTTCATGTCATCCTTATCGCACGTCAAGCGACTGACGAAAAGATGCGATCCAGTCTGTTCGGACAATCATGCAAGGATTGCGGACAAATCGTCTAACGCTCCTCCATAAAGCCGGGCCAAATGAAAGGATCAGAAACGGCGATAAACTCGCCTGAATTGGAGACCCTTTTCCATGCCCCAAATCAACTCCCTTGACCACCATCGCCTGCTTGGCCGTTCGGGCTTACGCGTCTCACCCTTGTCGCTTGGCACTATGACCTTCGGCTCTGATTGGGGCTGGGGGGCCGAGGAAGGGGAGGCCCGCAGCATTTTCGATGCCTATGTTGATCGCGGCGGCAATTTTATCGACACGTCCGTTAACTATACCAATGGCGCGTCCGAGCGCATTTTGGGTGGTTTCATCAAGGACAAGCGTGAGCATATCGTGCTTGCCACCAAGTTCACGATGGCGCGCGATCCGCAGAACATCAATTCCGGTGGCAATCATCGCCTGAACCTCGTACGCTCACTCGAAACAAGTTTGCGTCAGCTCGATACCGACCGGATCGATCTTCTTTATGTGCATGCCTGGGATTTTACGACTTCGCCCGAAGAGGTCATGCGAGCGCTGGATGATCTGGTACGTGCTGGCAAGATCCTTTATGTCGGAATTTGCAACACGCCTGCCTGGCGCGTGGCGCAGATGCAGACGCTGGCCGATCTGCGTGGCTGGTCGCCCTTTGTTGCCTTGCAGATTGAATATTCTCTGCTGGAGCGTACGGTCGAATATGAACTCATGCCAATGGCGCGTGAAATGGGACTGGGCGTCCTGCCATGGTCGCCGCTTGGCGGGGGCATTCTGACCGGTAAATATAGCCGCGCCGATCTTAGCGACGAAAACAGTGCCGATGTTGCGCCTACACGCAAAGGCGTGATTGCCTCGACCGGCCACCTCAGCGAGCGCTCACTCACTATTGCCGATGTGGTGGGCACCGTTGCCGAGGAGCTGGGTACTTCGCGCTCGCAGGTCGCTCTTGCCTGGACGCTAACCAATCCTGTGGTCGTCTCACCCATTATCGGTGCCAGAACCGTGGCACAGGCCGAGGACAATTTTGGTGCGCTTGATATTGCGTTGAGCGATGAGCAGATTACCCGCCTCAACGAGGCAAGTGAAGTGCCGCCGATTTTCCCGGAGCGGTTTATCGGCAGGCCAATGGCCCAGCAACTTATCTTTGGGGAAAATTCCGTCAAAAAGCGGACGTGATATCCGTGGAGGCCGGATTGGTTTCCGGCCTCCGAAGCATTTGATTGATGTGAGCTTCAAGAAAAATTCGATTGTAATGCTTGACGTCAGGTCTATTTTCCGGCGCATGACGCACACTGTTCCCCAAGCCGACCTTTCCTCTTCCCATCATCATCGAAAAGCCATGCGTTATGCGCTGGGCGGCTTTCTGGCGATGGCCTCTGTCATGGGTATTGGCCGCTTCATCTACACACCCATTTTGCCTGGTATGATGAGCGATGTCGGGTTCAATGCGGCGGATGCTGGGTTCATCGCCTCGGCCAATTATATCGGCTATCTACTGGGTGCGATTGTTGCAGGATTTGGCTGGTCGGGGGGCCTCGAACGCGCAAGTGTTATTGCCGGACTGGTGATCAGCGCGGTTTTATGTGCGGCCATGGCGATGACAGATAATGTGTGGCTGTTTGCTGCTATTCGGTTTGCGGGCGGTTTCATTAGTGCCGTCACTATGATCCTGTGTACCGCCATTGTGCTGAGCCATCTTTCCGCGCATGAACGCGCCGATTTGGGCGCGTTGCATTTTGGCGGCGTCGGTAGCGGTATCGCACTTTCGGCGGCTCTTGTCGCAGCCATTCAGTTTTTAGGGCTTAGCTGGCGTGCGGAATGGATCGGGGCGGCTTTACTCACCGTGCTCATGTTGATCGCTGTGCTGGCTCTGATACGCGAGGGGCCAATCTCCAATGGTAATGGCAAGCGTGAGCCAGCCCTGCCCAAAAGCTTTGCGTTTAATGCCATCGCTCTCGCTTACGGCATTTTCGGCTTCGGTTATGTGATAACGGCGACCTTTCTGATAGCGGTTGTGCGAGCGGGGGGCGGCAGCAGCTCCATGGAAGCTGCGGTCTGGGTGGTGACGGGCTTGAGTGCTGCGCCCTCGATCTGGTTGTGGGCGCCGGTCGGCAAAAGGTTCGGCCTTTTTACAGCCTTTGCCGTAACAGCGTTTCTGGAAGCCATCGGCGTTGCAGCCAGTGTCATGCTGGCACCGCCCGTGGGGCCGTTGCTGGGTGGCTTTCTTCTCGGCGCGACTTTCATGGCGCTGACGGCTTTCGGGCTTCAGATTGCCCGTGTTCTGGCACCGCTTTCGCCAAAACGCGCGTTGGCGCGCATGACGATCTGTTTCAGCATGGGCCAGATCGCAGGCCCACTTGTGGCCGGTTATCTGGCGCAGAAAACCGGCTCTTTCACGCTCGCCAGCCAGGTTGCGGCGCTTTCGCTTGTGGCGGTGGGCCTGATCAGCCTTGCCGCCGGACGTTCAGCAACGCGTGAAAGAGCCTGATCGTTCAGGCAAGCATGGTTTTGAGTGCTGCGACCAGCTGGTCCATTTCGACCTGCGTGGTGTAAAGCGCGGGGCTGACACGGATGCACTGGCCCTGGCTCACATCTGCGCGGCGGGTGGTGAGCACTTTGTGCTTATCGCGCAATTCGGAAACGATTGCGTCATTGTCTTCCTTGCTTGTCTTGTCCGTGAAGCGGAACGAAGTAATACCCGCATGCATGGAAGGCTCATCGGGGGTTAGGATTTCCAGACCCTTTTGGTCGCGTAGCTTTTCCACCCAATAATTGCGTAGATAAGTCAGACGCGCCTGTTTGGAAGCGGCTGTGATTGTCTGATGGAGCTTGATTGCGGCCGGCACGCTCAAGGCGGCTGCAAAATTGGTTGTGCCGGTATGCACGCGGGCACGGATATCGTCCTGCGACCAGTCCTTGTCGCCAAGATAGGTGTCGATATCTGCAAGCCGGTCCCTGGCGATATAGAAAAAGCCCATGCCGACCGGTGCGCCGATCCATTTGTGCAGGTTGAAACCGACAAAATCCGATTTGAGATCGCGCACGTTGAAATCGATCTGCCCCCAGGAGTGGGCGGCGTCGACAATCACGTCCACGCCCTTTTCCCGCGCCATTTCGGCAATTTCGCTGATCGGCATCACCAGCCCCGTGCGATGCGAGAGGTGGGTGAGGAGGAGAAGCTTCGCTTTGGGTGTTTCAGCAAGTACCTTGCGATAGGTTTCAAGCACGTTGTCGTGCGTGGCTGGTTCGGGTATGGCAAAGGTTTTAACGCTCACGCCACGGCGCTTCTCAAGTGAAGCCATGGCATATTGCATGGAATCATAATCAAGGTCCGAATAAAGCACCGTATCGCCGGGCTCGAGCTTGTTATAACCGGCAATGAGGATTTGCAGCGCTTCGGTAGCGCCACGCGTCAATGCAATTTCTTCAGGTTCCGCGCCTACGGCTTCTGCTACGACCTGGCGCACACCTTCAAAATCCTTGCCAAAGGTGCTGCGCGCGTAAATGGTGTTCTCGCGGTTCACCCGACGGGTGTTTTCCAGATAATCCTCAAAAACAGGGCGGGCCATGATGCCCCAATAGCCATTTTCAAGATTGGCGATAGAGCGGTCGACCTCATAAAGATCTTGAATGCTTTGCCACGCCTCGTCGTTTGAAGCCGCATCCAAACCGGGAAAGCTGGTTTCCGCCGCTTTGGCTTGAGCAAATGCCTTCGGGGTGGCGGTTGCGCCAGCTGCGATTAGCGTCGATGTCGCGATAAGAAACTTGCGTCTTTGCATAAGGGGCATGGGCAACCTATCCTGTCATTCCTGAATTGATGCGGCCCCTATAAATTCCAGCGGTGACGGGCAATTGACAGTTTGGTAACAGCAATCGGAAGCTTTGATGACAGTGTTGTTGTCATGAAGCTGTCCGTAAGCTTTTTGGCAAAGACAAAGGTGTGCGGGTCATCCCGGAATAAGGCAAAGCGCGGAGCGAAGACCGTTTTCTGCCGTGAGGGTTGGCTTATTTCTCTCAACGGGTCTTACATATGGCGCGAATTACGATTAAAAGCGCGGAACACATATTCATTGAACAGCAATTTCGGTGCACGAGAGAAAAAGCAGGCTCATGGCAGACGACAGTTTCATTCGCGAGGTCAACGAGGAAATTCGTTCAGCACGCGCCAAGCAGATCTGGCAGAATTTCGGGCCGATCCTGATCGGCGGCGCCGTTGCCCTTGTTATCGGTACAGCCGCCTGGGTTGGATATCAGAACTGGACCGAGAGCAAGGCATCGGCCTCGGGCGACGAGTTTTTGGCAGCACTTGATCTTGCCTCCGCAGGCAAGAACGACGAGGCGCTGGCAGCGCTTGATGATCTGGAGAAGACCGGCTACGGCTCTTATCCGGTGCTTGCACGTCTGCGCGCCGCATCGGTTCAGGCGCAAAAAGGCGACGCTGCTGCTGCCGTCAAGGCTTTCGATGCGGCGGCTTCCGACAATGGCGTGCCTGCTGCACTGCGTGATATAGCGCGCCTGCGGGCAGCATATCTGCTGGTCGATAGCGGTTCCTATGATGATGTCGCCAAGCGCGCCGAACCATTGTCGGCTGATGGCAATGCCATGCGCTTCAGTGCGCGCGAGGCACTGGGCCTTGCCGCCTGGAAGGCCGAGCGCTTTGACGATGCGGCAAAATTGTTCGAGCAGATCGCTGATGACGGACAGGCGCCTGGCAATATCCGTCAGCGTGCCAATACCATGCTGGACCTTATGCGCAGCGCCGGGGTCGGCGTAAACGACGCGCAAGCCTCGTAATTTCTGGAGACGTTTTCTTTCATGGGCTTTACTCTCGCCATTGTCGGGCGTCCCAATGTCGGCAAGTCCACCCTGTTCAACCGTCTTGTCGGTCGCAAGCTGGCGTTGGTCGATGACCTGCCCGGCGTCACTCGCGATCGGCGCATTCACGACGCGAAACTTTATGACCTGAAATTTCAGGTCATTGACACGGCAGGTCTGGAAGAGGCGGCCAATGACAGTCTGGAGGCTCGCATGCGCGCCCAGACCGAAGCCGCTATCACCGAGGCTGACGCAATTCTGTTCGTAATCGACGCCAAGGCGGGCATCACCCCCACCGACAGCACATTTGCAGAACTGGTTCGACGCTCGGGCCGCCCCGTGGTGCTGGTGGCCAACAAGGCGGAAGCGCGTGGCGCGCAAAGCGGCATGTATGACGCTTTCCAGCTTGGACTTGGTGAGCCGTGCCCGATTTCGGCTGAACACGGGCAGGGCATGCCCGATCTGCGTGATGCGATCGTCGAGCTTTTGGGCGAAGAACGCGTCTTCGAAGACGAAAGGGAAGAAGAGGCCGCGGCTGAAGTTTTTACGCCCGCAGCCGTGGGTGCGCTGGTTGGTGACGACATCGAAGACCCGGATGCGGAAGAAATTCCCGCCTATGATGCGACCAAGCCGTTGCGTATTGCCATTGTCGGCCGTCCCAATGCGGGAAAATCGACGATGATCAACACCATGCTCGGCGAGGACCGTCTGCTGACGGGACCCGAAGCAGGCATCACACGTGATTCGATATCGGTCGACTGGGAATGGCGCGGACGCAAAATCAAGCTGTTCGACACCGCCGGTCTCAGGCGCAAATCGCGCGTGCAGGAAAAGCTTGAAAAGCTCTCCGTTGCTGATGGGCTACGCGCCATTCGGTTTGCCGAAGTGGTCGTCATCGTGCTTGATGCAACGATTCCGTTCGAAAAACAGGACTTGCAGATTGCCGATCTCATTATTCGTGAAGGTCGTGCGCCGATCATCGCTTTTAACAAATGGGACCTGATCGAGGACCGGCAGATGGTGCTGGCCGATCTCCATGAAAAGACGGCGCGGCTCTTGCCGCAGGTGCGCGGGCTTCGCGCCGTGCCGATTTCGGGGGAGCGCGGGCAGGGTCTCGACAAGCTGATGGAAAATCTGGTGGCGACGCATGAAATATGGAACCGCCGCATTTCAACAGGCAAGCTCAACCGGTGGCTGGAAGGCGTTGTCGCACACCATCCGCCGCCAGCCGTTTCGGGCCGCAGATTGAAAGTGAAATACATGACGCAGGTCAAGACGCGCCCTCCGGGGTTTGTCGTGTCCTGCTCGCGCCCTGACGCGATGCCGCAATCCTATGTGCGCTATCTCATCAACGGCTTACGCGAAACTTTCGACATGCCGGGCGTGCCGATCAGGCTTTCTCTGCGCACCTCGGACAATCCTTTTGCGGGACGTGCGAAGAAGAAGAAATAGAGCGGATGAAATAGCAAAAGCCCGGAACCAGTGTTCCGGGCTTTTGTTTTACGATCATGTCTGCAATCAGTCTTTCGCTGCGGCGGCCTTTTTGAGGCAATCATCGATGCTTGTTTCGCAAACCGGCAGTTTTGCGCGCTCCACCGGTTTATCGCGCATAGACTCGTAAAGAATGCGGAATTCCACATCCTTGTAATTATAAGTTTTGGCTTTGGAACGGATACGGCTTTTTTCAAGCGCCGCACCGGTAATTGCCATATGGCGCGACAGGAATTTGTAGGCCCACGGCTGCGCGCCCTTTTCATGTTCGAAAATTTCAACATGGAAATAGGGCTCGCCAGCGGCCTCGTCAGGCACCACATGAACCGCCGCCCAGCGGGTCATTTTCGGGGTGTCGGCGATGACGATATTTTCGTTAAGGGCCTGGGCACGGGCCGCGGAAAAGGTTACTGCACTAGCTCCGAGCATCGCCGTGATCATGAGTAATTTTGCGCGCATTCCGCTTCCTGCTCTTTAATAGGATATGTTTCAGGCGTTGACGATCTTTGCGTCCCTGGTTGAAAAAAGCAATGAAAACAATTGAAAATCTGCTTTGTTAATTCAAAATTAATCAATATTTTCAAAGGGTAAACGCATCCGCGTTAACCATCCATCAAGGTTAATACTCCATTATCGCTCCTGTTAAGTTTCTCAGTTCGAGTGGAGTGTGTGGTGCGTCTTGTGTCATTGCGAGCGCTGTTTGGCCAAAGGAAGGCCGTTGCCGAGCCGGTATGGCATTATCCCGTTACGGGCTATTGCCCGGAAGAGGGGCGCTATT
Source organism: Brucella sp. BE17 (assembly GCF_039545455.1). Lineage (NCBI taxonomy): Bacteria > Pseudomonadati > Pseudomonadota > Alphaproteobacteria > Hyphomicrobiales > Brucellaceae > Brucella > Brucella sp. BE17. Next base: position 127,029 of record NZ_CP154467.1, read on the forward strand.
ATGGTGTGCGTGCAAAGCCGCGTCCGCAGGTCCGCACTCCGCGTCGCGTCGCCCCGCTGTTTCTGGCTGGTCTAGCCTTTCTGTTCAATTCCAACGCCATTGCATTTCAGGACATGGCAAGCCTCGTGCCCGCGACCGATCTCGGCACGCACCGCTGGACGGCCTATGTTGCCAAGGCCCCAGTTGGCTCGCTGCATCAGGCGGAAATTCCCTTTGTCGATGCAACGACTGTGACCGGGAGCGTTTCTACAAGCGGTATTGAAGTGCCGGGTATCGGCCGTGTCGCGCTTTCCGGCGCGCGTAAGACTGCAAAGCTCGGCCCTGATGATCCAGATCCGGATGAAAACCGCATCAACCGTGCAGACAAAACCAGCCGCATCGTCTCAGTCCAGCAAAAGGCCCCGGCCAAGGCTTTCACGGCTGGTAGCATGTTCGACAAGATCAGCATGATTACCCATCCGCGCGAAAAGACGGATGCACGTATGGCCTTCACCAAAAAGCTGGAAGGCAAAGAGATCGATATCTCTATGGTTTTCCACGCCGTCAAGCCGGCCAAGCCCAAGCACGATATGCCGGTGCAGCTGGCAAAACTCGTCACTAACGAGCGACCGGATGCGCTAGCACTCGGTTATGCGCCGTCTAGTCCCGATTATGGAAAGACCTCCCCTTTCGAAATCATATTGAAGCCGGGGCCGGATGAGGGGCGGTTCATCCCTCCGATCAGCCAGCAGGACCACGGCTGGGCGGCAACTCCGTTGCCGCCTTTAGCGTTTAGCAAGAGCGAACAAAAATGCCTTGCCGAAGCTATCTATTATGAAGCTAGGGGCGAAAGTGTGAAGGGGCAGGTGGCTGTGGCGCAGGTTGTGTTGAACCGCGTGCGCAATCCGGCCTATCCTGGCACCATCTGCGGCGTTGTCTACCAGAATCGCGACTGGCTCAATGCCTGCCAGTTTTCTTTTGCCTGTGACGGCCAGCGGCACCGGACCAGCGAGATACCGCAATGGCGGATGGCGCAGCAGGTGGCAAAGACCGTCTCGTCCGGCCAGATATGGTTGCCGGAAGTCGGCTCTGCCACGCATTATCATGCGACGTATGTAAAACCTTTCTGGGCGCCGACCATGAAGAAACTGACAAAAATCGGACTGCATGTGTTCTATCGCACCTATGGCGGCGGTTGGAGCTAGTGGATTCTTCGAATTTGATATTTGAAAGGGTGATCGTGGTATGTGCGATTCAAATGTCAAATTCGAAGAATCCACAAGTGCGCATTGCAAAAGGCGTGAAGCGTTTGTGAGATAAGTAGCGCTCCTGATCGTGCTTGCGACGCAAAATCGCGGAGGATTCGCCGTCACTTTGTGCTGTGAAAGCGCACATTGTGACACTTTATTATCTATCTCTTTGTTTTTGCACTTTAAAAAACCTTCTGGAGCGTATAACAGACTGCCTTGACTAGCGCGCAACGTGTCAATATGTTGCGCGCAACTTGGAAATGGGGGCATGCGCTCGCATTCTTGCGAAAAGGAGTTGCCAATGGCGCGCGGGACAGACCCCGAAAAGCCATCCGGTACGGTCAAGAATGTTGGTGAAACCTCCGGTTCCGGGGAGCTGGATCATCGTTTGAACCGACTTGAGGCCGAACTGGTCAAAAAAGGCGCGCTCAAGCCTCCGGCTTCCGAGGACGGGCGGTCTGAAACTGCCAGTTCGGTTGCGCAGGCCATGAAAATTTCCAGCGAATTCATCGCTGGTGTCTTGGTCGGAGCGCTGCTTGGCTGGTTTATCGACCGCGTCGCCGGTACGTCACCCTGGGGATTAATTATTTTTCTCCTTTTGGGCTTTGGTGCCGGAGTGCTCAATGTACTTCGTTCCGCAGGGTATGTTGCTGATCAAGGCAGCATTAAGACTAGCGCGGAAAAGAATGACGGGAAATAAGGCTTGGCGGGCTTTACGGTAAAGTTCGTTCAAGTGTATGTGAATGGGCGGGATTCTGCCCGAGACTGAAACGCCTGCGGGCAGGAACGACAGACGAGGTTAAGGTGGCCAACGATCCGATCCATCAGTTCCATATCAACCGGTGGATTCCCATCGATGTTGGCGGCGTCGACTTTTCGTTCACCAACGTCTCGGCCTTCATGGTCGCAACCGTGGTGGTCGCTTCGGGCTTTCTATACCTGACCTCTTCGGGTCGCGGTATGATCCCGACGCGCCTTCAGTCGGTTTCGGAAATGGCCTATGAATTCGTGGCGTCCAGCTTACGTGATTCAGCCGGCTCGAAGGGTATGAAGTTTTTCCCCTTCGTCTTCTCGCTGTTCATTTTCGTGCTGGTTGCCAATTTCCTAGGCCTGTTCCCCTATTTCTATACGATCACCAGCCAGATCATCGTGACCTTTGCACTTTCTTGTCTCGTTATCGGTACGGTTATCGTCTATGGTTTCTTCAAGCATGGTTTTGGCTTTCTAAAGCTCTTCGTACCAAGCGGCGTGCCGGCTATCATTGTGCCGCTGGTTGTTGCCATTGAAATCATCTCGTTCCTGTCGCGTCCGATCAGCCTCTCCGTTCGTCTTTTTGCGAATATGCTGGCTGGCCACATCACGCTCAAGGTTTTTGCGGGCTTCGTCGTGTCGCTGGCTGCTCTCGGGCCCATCGGCATTGGCGGCGCCGTCCTGCCGCTCATCATGACGGTTGCGATCACCGCACTCGAATTCCTCGTGGCCTTTCTTCAGGCTTACGTGTTTACCGTTCTCACCTGCATGTACATCAACGACGCTGTGCATCCGGGACACTGAGTTCTAACCGGCGGGCGACCGCCAGAACTGAAATCCGCGCTTATTTATCAATCCAGAAGGAGCTTAACATGGAAGCGGAAGCAGCAAAGTACATCGGCGCCGGTCTCGCCTGTTTCGGTATGGCCGGTACGGCTCTCGGCCTCGGCAATATTTTCGGTAGCTATCTCTCCGGCGCACTGCGCAACCCGTCCGCCGCTGACAGCCAGTTTGGCCGTCTGGTGTTCGGCTTCGCCGTGACGGAAGCTCTGGGCATCTTCTCGCTGCTCATCGCGCTTCTGCTCCTCTTCGCCGTTTAATCGACGGTTGCAGAATAAGACCTGCCGCGAAGCAGCCTCAATGCTGCATACGCGGCCGGTTCTTGCATTAGACGTCTGAGTTGCATGATCGTTTCCTAAGCGGGGTTTGAGCCTTGCGGGATCATGCATAAACCAAGGGGAAAACTGGATGTTCGTGTCCACGGCGTTTGCCCAAACCGCCACTGAATCGCAGCCGGCGCCCGCTGGCGAACATGATGCTGTGCACACCGAGACCGGAATTGCCCGGGAGGCGAAGCAAGATATCGTATTCCCGCCGTTCGATTCCAATCATTATGCCTCGCAGCTTCTGTGGCTTGCCATCACGTTTGGTCTTTTTTATCTGTTTATGGCGCGGGTGGTTCTGCCGCGCATTGGCGGCGTGATCGAAAGCCGTCGTGACCGTATCGCTCAGGATCTCGATCAGGCAGCCCGTCTCAAGCAGGATGCTGACAGCGCCATTATCGCATACGAGCAGGAACTGGCTGAAGCACGCTCCAAGGCCGCTTCAATTGCCGAAGCTGCACGCGAAAAAGGCAAGGCAGAAGCCGACGCTGAACGTGGCGTTGCCGAAGCAGCGCTCGACAAAAAGCTGAAAGAAGCCGAAGAGCGCATTGCGACCATCAAGGCCAAGGCCATGAGCGACGTTGGTGCTATTGCAGAGGAAACCACTGCTGGCATCGTCGAGCAGCTTTTGGGCAGCAAAGCCGATAAGGCCGCTGTTACAGCCGCCGTCAAGGGCGCTAACGCCTGAGGAGAGCACAATGGATTCTACATTCTGGGCTCTCGTTGGCCTCATCATATTTCTCGCACTTCTCGCCTATCTGAAGGTTCCGGCAATGATTGGCAAGTCGCTCGACGAGCGCGCTGACAATATCAAGAAGGAACTGGAAGAAGCCCGTACACTGCGCGAAGAAGCGCAGCAGTTGCTGGCGGAATATCATCGCAAGCGCAAGGAAGCCGAGAAGGAAGCTGGCGACATCGTCGCTGCTGCCGAACGCGAAGCCAAGGCGCTGCTTGAAGACGCCAAGCGTGCGACTGACGAGTATGTCGAGCGTCGCAACAAATTGGCTGAGCAGAAAATCGCAACCGCTGAAGTGGATGCGGTCAATGCGGTGCGCAGCTCCGCAGTTGATCTGGCAATTGCAGCTGCCAGCAAGATCGTTGCCGATAAGGTCGATCCTGCTGTGGCAGGCAAGCTGTTCAAGGATGCACTTACACAGGTGAAGTCCAACCTGAACTGAGCTTGTTCTCATTCGATTTGCAGACGCCGCCCCAAAAGGGCGGCGTTTTTGTTTGGCGAAAAGGAAAAGTGTCAGCCGCGCTTTGTTCAGTCTTTTCAGGGCGATCAGCCCGCGTGAAAGCGGCCCTTGATGGGTGAAAATGTGTAGCGGTGAATGCCGGGAATAGGGCCGTCTGCCTCGATGGCCGCGCGGTGTTTTGCCGTGCCGTAACCGGCATGGAGTTCAAGCCCGTAGCTGTCATGCACTTGGCCAGCCCGGATCATCATGCGGTCACGCGTCACCTTGGCGAGGATGGATGCGGCGGCAATTGACACTGAGCGCTGATCGCCCTTCACAAGTGCCGAGCCGGGGCAGGCAAGGTCTGGTGGCACATCGCGACCGTCAATCAGTGCATGGCAGGGCGTAAACGTCAGGCCCTTACAAGCAAGCCGCATGGCTTCGAGTGCCGCCTTGCGGATATCTGTTGCATCGATTCTGCGTGCACTGACGCTGGCAATCGACACACAAATGGCCTTGGCGAGCACGATTTCGTAAAGTGTCTCACGTTTTGCTGCATTGAGGCGTTTGGAATCATCCAACCTCTGCGGCAGATCATTGGCGTTAAGCACAACGGCTGCGGCGACCACCGGTCCTGCCAGAGGGCCGCGACCGGCTTCATCGATACCGACAACATGTTTGAGGCCACGCGATAAAAGCCGTGTTTCTTCCGAAAAATCGGGAAGCAGCGGCATGTCGAAAAGAGAGAGAGAATCAGAAGCGATGCGTTTCATGGAGCGGCGATGCTCGCATTGCTTCTGATTCTCCGCAAGACCCTGCCAAGAGGATGGGGTGCGAAAGCAGGGCCTCTTCGCCTGCTCAGGGGATACAGGCGGTAAACTGTTAAAAGTGGTTTCGTAGGACGGGCAAAGCCGTTTGTGCAGCAACGCGTTCGGATAAGAACTGTTTTCGTGGCCTAAGGTTCCACCCTTTTCGGGATGCTTTCTAAAACAGGGAAAGCTGCTTGCCGCCTTTCTCAACCGGCGTGAAAAGATCGGTGCGCAGGCGTTTGCGCTGCGTGTTGATGCCCAGCTTACGCGCGGCGATTTCGAAGCGGCGACCGATCTGCCAGGCATAAGGCCCGGTGCCGCGCATGCGCTTGCCCCATTCGGCATCATAATCCTTGCCATCGCGCATGGAGCGTACCAGCGACATGACGTGGCGATAACGATCGGGATAATTGCGCAGTAGCCAGTCCTTGAACAAGGGTGCCACTTCCAGCGGCAGGCGAAGTAGTACATAGCCTGCTTCACGCGCGCCTTGCGCGTATGCTGCATCCAGAATGCGCTCGATCTCGTGATCGTTGATGCCAGGAATGACCGGTCCCATCATGACATTAGCCGGAATGCCAGCATCGTTGAGTTTGCGGATTGCCTGAAGCCGCAGCGTTGGCGTGGAGGCGCGTGGCTCCATGGTTCGCGCCAGATTGGCGTCGAGCGTCGTTACCGACAAAGCGACCTTGGCCAGCCCCTTCTCGGCCATGCGGCTTAGAATATCGATGTCACGCACCACAAGCGCCGATTTGGTAACGATGCCGACCGGATGATTGGCCGCTTCCAGTACTTCGAGAATCTCGCGCATGATGCGCCATTTCTTCTCGATAGGCTGGTAGGGATCGGTATTTGTGCCGATGGCAATGGTTTTTGCCTGATAGCCGGGCTTGGCCAATTCGCGTTCCAAAAGACGTGCCGCATCGGGTTTGGCAAACAGCCTCGCTTCGAAATCAAGCCCCGCCGAAAGCCCCATATAGCTGTGGCTGGGTCGCGCAAAGCAATAGATGCAGCCATGCTCGCAGCCGCGATAGGGATTGATGGAACGGTCGAAGCTGATGTCAGGCGACTCGTTGCGTGTGATGATGGTGCGCGGTTTTTCCACCTGCACATCGGTCTTGAAGGCAGGTAGATCTTCAAGCGTTGCCCAGCCGTCGTCAAACGCTTCGCGTGCCACCGGCTCGAAGCGTCCAGCCGGATTAATGCCCGCGCCACGCCCATGCCGCCGCCCGTGATCAATGCGCAGGCCCGTCTCGCCGATCAACGCATTGGCATGATCGGCACGACCCGCGCCAAAGGCAGCCCGGTCAGCCCGAGCAATGATATCCGCCTGCTGAATAATTGCCATTGTCGCTTCCCTGCGCAACTTGCGATTATAGTCTTGTTTTAAACGTATGGTGCCCGGATGCGGTTCCGTCCGGTCGGCTTGGTCCAGGTATTTCGATGAATCTATTCCTAGCCTAAAAATCAGAACAAAACAAGAACATTTTTGTATCGTGCTTTGCCGGGCGCGTTTTATGCGCTATGCGTGGCGGATGCTCACCGTGGTCATTCCAACGCTCAATTCCGAAAAGCCGCTGGCGCACACGCTAGCCTTCCTCGTGCCTGCGGTGGTGGAAGGTCTGCTGCGCCGCGTGGTGGTAGTCGATGGCGGGTCCGGCGATGATACGCGCCTTGTCGCGGAAGGGGCGGGCTGCACGCTTTATCGCAGCGCCGAGATTATGGTAGCCCTTCGAGAGATAAGGACACCATGGGTTTTGCTACTGTGCCCTGGCGCGACCCTTGAACCGGGCTGGGAAGAGCCAGTGCGCGATTATATACGGGAGCACACGGGTGCTGCACGATTTTCAAGGCCTGAGGATCAAGGGCTGTTAAAGAAACTCTTTGGATCGGTCGCAACACTCGATGCCGGGCTTCTGGTGCGGCTTGATGCGCTGCACCCGTTTATTGAGGCAGGTGTGTCTTTCGATGCTCTGCCGTCCAAACTCAAACCGGTGGTTTTGCCGGTTGCGCTACTGGGTTAGAGCGCGTTTGCATCACGAACCACCCGGGATGCCGCGCATGAATGGCTGTGGCAGCACGGGCGGCTTTTTCATCATCGGCGAAAATGCCGAAACACGTCGCCCCGGAACCCGACATCTGTGCGTAAAGCGCATTGTTTTCACGCAACAGCTCCATATTAAGCGCAATTTGTGGCGCAAGCGAAAGTGCTGCGGGCAGAAGATCGTTGCGGGTCGATGCAAGCCATTGGCACAATGTCGCCGTATCGGTTGCGGGTACGGATGCGAGCGGGGCATTATCGCGGTTTTTGAGCGCACTGAATACTGAAGGTGTCGATAAAGCTGTGCCGTCATTGACAAGCAGCAGTGGCAGCGATGGCAGATGAACCGGCGCGAGTACATCGCCGATGCCGCGCACGGCGAGTGATGTGTCAAAAGCCGTTCCATGCAGGCACATGGGCAGGTCGGCACCGAGTGTTAGACCGATCTGTGCGAGCGTATTGATACCCACCTCAAGCTGCCAGAACTCTGCCAGCGCCAAAAGCGTTGCCGCAGCATCGCTCGATCCGCCGCCAATGCCGGAGGCGATCGGAAGGTTCTTTTCAAGATGGATCGCAACAGGCGGCAGTTCACGCCCGAAATTCGCACGCAAGACATCACGGGCTTTGAGCACCAGATTTGTGGTGTCGAGCGGAATGGTTCTGGCAAAAGCGCCGCTGACAGTGAAGCTGTCATTTTCGGACGCTTTAATGGTGATATGGTCGCCATGGGCTGCAAACACCACCATCATGTCAAGCAGATGATAGCCGTCGTCACGGCGACCCGTCACATGCAGCGCCAGATTGATCTTGGCGGGCGCTAGGCGGCTGACGGGTTTATTCTTCAGGGATGCGGCAAACATGCGAGGGGCGGGCTAGTCGTTTTTAACGCGGTATTCGCCCGTCTTTGGGTCCTGCACCAGGGTGCCATTTGCGCGGTTCTGCGCTTCCTTTTCCGCCTGGCGTACGCGCTGCGTAACACGTGTGGCCTCGCGCTTGAACGAGCGGTAGCCGTACCACGCAGCAGCAATGATCAGCAGCAGGAAGATGATCTGTGGCATGGCTGTAATCCTCAGACTCTCGTAATGGCGAAATAACCGCCTCTTATAATTATGGCACTATATCATGGATTAACAAAGGAACTCAAAGCCCGTAGCGACCCCAGAGTGCTTTTTCTTCGGCAACCGATAAAAGCCCGTCGCCAAGATGCGCTGCGATGGCGGCCGGATCAGCGCTCAATCCAATGCCAATTCCCGGTGCCTTGCGTCCAAGCAGACCGCGCTTGGGCTCGATCAGCTTGAGCTTGACCTTGTCGCCATAGGACTTGCGTAGAAAACTGCGCATGTCGCCAAGCGCGTCGATGAGGCCGAGTTCCTTTGCCTTTATGCCGGTCCAGAACAGGCCGGTAAAAAGATCGGCATCATCTGCAAGCTTTGCGCCGCGCCGCGCCTTTACCATGTCGATAAAAGTCTGGTGGATTTCCAGTTGCAGCGATTTGAGACGTTCAACATCTTCCAACTTTTCCGGCTGAAACGGATCAAGCGTGGCTTTGTTTTCGCCAGCCGTGTAGACGCGGCGCTCGACGCCAATCTTTTTGAGCAGTCCGGTAAAGCCGAACGAGGAAGACACCACGCCAATGGAGCCGACAATGGATGAGGGATCGGCAATGATTTCGTCGCCTGCAACCGCAATCATATAGCCACCCGATGCTGCGACATCCTCGGCAAAGACATAGACTTTCTTCTGCTTTTCGTCAGCCAGATCGCGAATGCGGCGATAGATCAGCCGCGATTGCACCGGCGAGCCGCCGGGCGAGTTGATCGAGATTGCCACAGCGGGCGCTTCGTTGTCAGCAAAGGCCTTTTCCAGAACTGCTGCCGCGCTTTCCAGCGAGAGTGTTGGGCGCAGCGACGAGCCGCCGGGCATGATCGTTCCATGCAGGCGCACAACGGGGATTTCGATTTCTTTTGAACGAAAACGGCGGGGAATAAAGCGCGTCAAAAGGCCAGCCACATGTAACTCCTGTCAATCAATTGAGCGCTATGTAGGAAGTTATGGGCGCGACATAAAGAAAGGCCAGTGATTTTTCTTATCAAGGGCGCGGTTTTGCGAGAATGCGCAGCAATATATAACCACAGATCGCGGAAAGAACAGACCCTGCCAGAACGCCGATCTTGGTTTCCGCCAGCATGAGTTCGGATGGAAAAGACAGTAGGCCGATGAAAATACTCATCGTGAAGCCAATACCGCACAGGATCGCTGTGCCATAAAGCTGGCCCCAACTGGCACCCATCGGTTTCTGCGCAATGCCCGTTTTGATCGCCAGCCACGCCGCACCAAAGACGCCAAACTGCTTGCCGACAAACAGACCGAGCAAAATGCCGAGCGTTAATGTGTCGGTGAGTACCGAAGGACTGAGACCGGAAAAGGAAATGCCCGCATTGGCGAAGCCGAACAGCGGCACAATGATGAACGCAACAGGCTTCGACAGCGCGTGTTCGAGACTATGCAAGGGCGAGCTCATATCGTCCGGTCTTGCCTTGGCCGGTTTGAGCGGGACCATGAGGGCAGTAACGACACCTGCAACGGTTGCATGCACACCGGAATTGAACACGAAAAACCACAGCGCCGCACCGCCGATGAGATAGGGCCATAATTTTGCAACGCCTAAACGGTTGAGCGCAAAAAGAAGAGCCGCCGCGGCAAAGGCTGCTCCAAGATAGGGGAACGCGATTTCCGCTGTATAAAAAATCGCGATAATCACGACCGCTGCCAGATCATCGAGGATGGCTAACGTTGCCAGAAACACTTTCAGACTTGATGGCACACGCGAGCCGAGAAGTGAAATAACGCCGAGCGCAAACGCGATGTCAGTGGCCGAGGGTACCGCCCAGCCGCGCAGTTTGTCCGCATCGTTATGGTTGAAGGCGACAAAGATCAGCGCTGGTACGATCACGCCGCCCGCAGCCGCAATGCCCGGAAGCACTCGGTTGGGCCAGCTTGCAAGCTGGCCGTCGAGAAATTCACGCTTGATCTCAAGCCCCACCAGCAGGAAGAAGATCGCCATTAGCGCATCATTGATCCAGTGCGAGACGCTGAGCGGACCGATGTAGAGATGCAGCGCCTCGAAATAAATCTTTGCCAAGGGTGAATTGGCGACGATGAGCGCCAGTGCCGCAGCCCCCATCAGCACGATGCCGCCTGCGGATTCGCTGTCGAGAAAACGGCGCATGATGGAGACGGGGCGGGCGGATGGCGGTGGATTGTTCATACGGGTCTTTTCAGATAGCGGCTGAAAGGCCAATTTCATAAAGCTTTAGGTCGCGATTTATAATACCAAGGGTAGGCCATGTCGAGCGCCACGCGGCAATATGAGCAGAGGAAAAATGGCTATCGAGTGCGGCACGATCGAGCCAGATTTCTTTGACGTGGATCAAACCTGCATCAAGAATATCCTCGGCATAACTATAGTCAACGCAGCCGCTTTCAGCGCGGCTTGCCTCGATCATGCGGCGCATGGCAGGACGCGCTTGGTCGAGATTCTCAGGTGGCAGGCGAACCGTCCCGACAATGAGCAGCATTTCTGGTCCTTTCACCCTGTCACAACAGGTTTGCGAGCCCGTTATTGATCGCAGTGGCGCGGGGCGTAAAACCATTGCCGTGATCTTGGTGCAGGACAAGGGCAGGCATCAGCGAGAGGCCTGCGCGGCTGGCGCGTGTTCCGATAACGACGATGCGAATGGCCGCACTCTCATGGCGCGGCTGCACCGGCACGATTTTCAATGCGCCGAATCGACCTGCAAGCGCATCCAGTATCGCTCCGATCGAGCCAGGGCGAGCAATAATGGAAATGCCGCCGCCGGGTTTCACGATAGCTGCTGCCGTGCGCATCCACTGCTCGAACATGCCCTCGGGCATGACATGGGCTTCAGCCTTGAGCGGATCGGGTGTGGCCCGATCACGCGCCTCATTGAAGGGTGGGTTCATGATGGCGAAATCGAAGGCATTGTCCAAAAGACCGACAGCGACGCGCGCCTTGCCGGTCAATGCCACATCGGCTTCCAGCACATCCACACGTTCTGCCAGCGCTTGATTGAGCGGATGGGCTACCGTCTTATGCGCAAATCGCGCCATGAAGGCTGAGCGCTCGACCAGCGTGACCTTTGCCTGTTTACAGCGAGCGGCAACCGCAATCCCTGCAGCACCGGCTCCAGCACCGAGATCAACAAGACGGCCTGCGAAACCGCCGGGCACGCTGCTGGCCAATATCATCGCATCAACGCCTGAGCGATGGCCTTTTAACGCGGGCTGGACGAGATGAAATGTTCCACGGTGGAACACATCCAGCGTTTCCCCGATTTCCGCTTGCTCTGCCTGTGAACAATTATTTGTCATGATTGCGTAATTCGTGTTCCAGCCCGGCATCGACAAGGTAACGTTTGGCTTCATTCAGCCGCTCGTCTTCGACCAGAAGGCGGCGCGGCAGGATGCCGAGCGACCCCTCAATGATGCTCATATTGGTATCGGCGATGAAATAGGCTATTCCGGCCTCCTTCATCAAGCTCTCTATAAAAGACAGCAAAACGGAATCATTGGTTCTAATCAGTTCGCGCATTGCAACAATGTGTAACCAATAGACCGCATTGACAATGGCTTGCGTCAATGTTGAACAGGGCAAATGGGTGGCTGGGTATGGATTTTACATCTTGAGCAATCCGACTGGCTTAAATAGGGTGGCGGCCCATCAAGGAGTAATGGCATTGGGTGTGGTTTTGAATCTCGACGCAAACAACAACCGGCAGGGATCGGTCCAACCGCTGGTCGATCTGACAAAAGCCGATATGGGGCGCGTGAACGAGATGATCCTGTCGCGTGCGGGATCTGACGTCGAAATGATTCCCGAAGTCGCCAATCACCTGATTTCGTCGGGCGGCAAGCGCCTGCGTCCCATGATGACTTTGGCAGCAGCCCGCATGTTCGGCTATGAAGGCGACGGCCATGTGCGACTTGCCACCGCCGTCGAGTTCATGCACACGGCAACGCTTCTGCATGACGATGTGGTCGATGAAAGCGATCTTCGCCGGGGAAGAAGCACAGCGCGCATGATCTGGGGTAATCAGGCAAGCGTGCTTGTGGGCGACTTCCTTCTGGGGCAGGCTTTCAAGATGATGGTCGATGTTGGCTCTCTTGCAGCGCTCGACGTACTTGCGACCTCGGCCTCGGTTATCGCTGAAGGCGAAGTCATGCAGCTTGCCGCTGCCAAGAACATGGATACTTCCGAGGATGACTATCTCGCCGTCATCAAGGCGAAGACCGCAGCCCTTTTCTCTGCTGCCGCAGAAGTTGGCCCGATCATCGCCGATGCAGGCGATGCAGCACGTGCAGCACTTAGCAATTACGGCCTCAACCTCGGCCTTGCCTTCCAGCTTGTCGATGATGCGCTTGATTATGGTGGTTCGGCTGCCGATCTTGGCAAGAATACGGGCGATGATTTCCGGGAGGGCAAGATCACGCTGCCGGTTATTCTAAGCTATCGCCGAGGCAATGATGAGGAACGCGCTTTCTGGAAACACGCGATTGAAGAGGGCGCCAGCGATGATGCCTCGCTTGAAAAAGCCATTGGTCTGATGACCAAACATGGCGCGATTGCCGAAACCGTACAGCGTGCGCGCCATTTTGGTGAAGTCGCGCGAAATGCGCTCTCGCCGCTCAAATCGACGCCGCAAAAGGATGCGCTCATTGAGGTGATCGATTTTTGCATCAGTCGCGTTAACTGACGCAGCGGAATGTGCAAAGATTAAAAGCTTAGCGGCCCTTCTGGACGCTGCGCTTGTACTTAACCGCTCACATCGAGTTCACCCCAAAATGCGGCCTCGCCCCGTTGAATAAAGTCGCACGCAAAAATCCAAACCGAAACACCGCCTCACAGATGCTTTTCTTGCGTCTCGATCCCAAAAAGGCCATGCTTTAAGAATCTCTGGGAATATCGGTTTTGCACTTATCTGGTCACAATTTTGCAAAGGCACAATATTGGGATCGGTTTTGAGCAAGGATATGCAATAGACAACAGGTGAATTGGAAGGCAGGCTTTATGGGGCAGGGAACGAAAAAGCGGCTCTTTTATGGATTGGTTCTGTCGCTTCTGGCAAGCATTGCGCTGCCTTCTGGTGCGGCACTTGCCAAGACTGCTGCCGAACCCGCACCGTCCGTTCGCGCCGGGTCCTTCGCTGGCGCCTATCTTGCCGCTCGCACCGCCGAAACCGATAATAACCTGCCCGCAGCCGCCGATTTCTATCGACAGGCCATGGCTTTTGATCCGAAGAACAGTCAGGTCAAGCAGGACCTGATGCTGGTGCTGCTCACCGAAGGCAAGTTCAAGGAGGCGCTGCCGCTCGCCTCTGAATTGCAGAATGTGCCGGAACTGGAACGGTTTTCGCGTGTGGCGCTTGCCGTCGATGCGATTTCCAAAAAACAGTACCGCAAGGTCGGTCCGCTCCTTATGCTCTCGCTGCGCTCGGATATGGATCGCCTTACGACAGGTTTGATCGGTAGCTGGGTCAAGGTAGCGCAGGGTAATCCAAAGCAGGGGCTGGCCGATGTGCGCAAGCTTGACGGTCCGCCGTGGTATGGTCTTTTCCGGGCCTATAATTCGGCATTGATGGCCGATCTTGCTGGGCGCAAGCAGGAAGCACGCGATTTTTACCAGCAAGCGCTCGATGATCGCGCCGGTGGAGGCACTGCGCCCGACACCTACGAGCGCATCGTCATGAGCTATGCCTCCTTCAAGCTCCGGCAGGGCGATAAGGAAGGTGCGATCGAGACCTTGAAGGAAGCCGAGGAACTCTTGAACGGTCGCATGGCGCTTGCCGAAATGCGCGAGGGCATCGAGACGGGACGCAAATATGACCGCCTGATCGAAAACCCGCAGCAGGGTGCTGCAGAGGTACTCTACACGCTGGGCACTGCGATCAGCCGCGGTGGCGGCGAGGCTTTTGCGAAACTCTATTTGCAGATGGCCTTGATCCTGCGTCCTGATCACGATGCGACGCTGTTCCAGCTTGGAGATATTTCGGCCAAGTTGCGTCGGCCTGATGCGGCTATCGACTTTTACGCACGCGTGCCGGAAAAATCGCCCTATGGCCGTGACGCGGAAATGCAGCGCGCGCTCAATCTTGCCGATAATGATCGTTCCGCCGATGCGATCGCGCAGCTAAAAATCCTGCTGTCGCATGACGAGAACGATATGCGCAGCTATCTGGCGCTGGGCGGCGTCTATGCGCAGGACAAGAATTTCGCCGATGCGGCAAAGATTTACGACAAGGCAGTTGAGCGTATAAAAACACCGGAACGTAAGGACTGGACGGTCTTCTATCAGCGCGGCATCGCCTATGAGCGCTTGAAGCAATGGGAAAAGGCGGAGCCGAATTTCAACAAGGCGCTGGAGCTTTATCCTGACCAACCACAGGTGCTCAACTATCTTGGCTATTCCTGGGTGGATCGTGGCGAAAACCTTGATGAGGCGCTTCTGATGATCAAGCGTGCGGTCGATCTGCGCCCGCAGGACGGTTATATCGTCGATTCGCTTGGTTGGGCTTATTACCAGCTTGGCCGCTACCAGGAAGCGGCCATCGAGCTCGAAAAAGCGGTCAAGTTGCGTCCGGAAGATCCGACACTCAACGATCATCTGGGTGATGCCTACTGGCGTACCGGTCGCCAGCTCGAAGCAACCTTCCAGTGGAATCATGCCATTGCCAGCAAACCGGAACCCGAAGAGCTGGCAAAAATCGAAGAAAAACTAAAAAAGGGCCTTTCCGACGATCCGCTCCCTTCGCAAGCCAAGGCGCAGGATGAGCAGCCAGACAAAAAGCCTGAACCAGCAAAAGAACCTGAGAGCAAACCGGAATAAGGTTTTCGAAATGCCGGGAAATCAATCTGATTTCCCGGCTTTTTCAATTGTGTCGCGTCTCTTCATTAAATGACGCCGGCAGAACAACGTTGACATTACCTCAATTCGTAACATAATAAGTTACATGAAAAGAGACAGCCGCCTTTCCCTTGTCCTGCATGCACTGCTGCATATGGCAGAACGCGACGAGCCGATGACTTCGGACGCGCTTGCGCAATGCGTATCCACCAATCCGGTCGTTGTGCGCCGCACCATGGGCCTGTTGCGCGAGGCGGGGCTTGTGGCTTCGGATCGCGGGCATTCGGGCGGCTGGCGTATCATTGCCGATCTTTCCAAGGTTAGCCTCAGGCAGTTGCACGAGGCGCTAGGGGAGCCGCATGTCTTTGCCATCGGCAACAGAAGCGAAAACCCGCAATGCCTCGTCGAACAGGCGGTCAATGCGGCGCTCGACGATGCTTTTGAACAGGCTGAAGCGCTGTTGCTGGAGCGTTTTGCGCAAGTCTCGCTGGCTGATCTGGCCGCTGATTTTGCAAAGAGACACGCGCAATGGCGCGCAAACAAGCAATCCCAAAAGGAACACTGAATGTATGATGTGATCGTGATCGGCGGCAGCTATGCCGGTATGGCTGCCGCGTTGCAACTTTTGCGCGCGCGCAGAAAAATCCTGATTATTGATGCGGGCCAGCGCCGCAATCGTTTCGCCGCCCATTCGCATGGGTTTCTGGGGCAGGACGGTGTTAATCCGGGGGAAATAGCAGCCACCGCACGCAGGCAATTACAGGCCTATTCGACGCTCGACTGGATCGATGGACTGGTTGCGCAGGCAGCAGGTCAAAAGGACGATTTCAGCGTCACGCTTGAAGATGGCACGGTGCATCACGGTAGGCGGCTGCTTTTTGCAACCGGCGTTGCCGATGAATTGCCGGAAGTTGAAGGGCTTGCCGAGCGCTGGGGCAAAAGCGTGTTTCATTGCCCCTATTGCCACGGTTATGAACTTGATCAGGGCCGGATCGGCGTGATTGCGGCAAATGAAAATTCTTTGCATCAGGCGCAGTTGCTGCCCGAATGGGGCGAGACGACATTTTTCACCAATCATGTACTGACGCTTGATGAGAAAGCCCAACAGATGTTGGTCGGTCGTGGTGTAACAGTCGAAGAGACCCCAATCATCAGGATCGAGGGCGAGGCCGATGTGCTGCTGGCCGACGGGCGGAGCCTGTCTTTTGCAGGGCTTTTCGTGGCTCCCCGATGCAGGCCCGCGACGCCGGTGGCGGCCAATATGGGCTGCGCGTTGGAAGAAACGCCGATGGGCGTTCAGATCAAGGTTCATGACACCAAGGAAACCTCCATTGCCGGTGTTTTTGCCTGTGGTGACGTGGCACGTATGCCGCATTCGGTCTCACTGGCTGTCGGCGACGGCGCATGGGCGGGGGCGCAATTGCATCGCTCGCTGGTGTGGCCGGATAGCTGATCGAAACGCGATATTGCATGTCGCGCTTGACCCTTGGGGGCTGACAATTTAGACCGGGCCATCATTTCAATAACAAGGCCCGGTTCCGTGTCCAGCAGCTTGCCCGACCATATGCAACCCACCCGTTCTTTTCAGGGTTTGATCCTGACGCTCCATAATTATTGGGCGGAGCGCGGTTGCGCCATTTTGCAGCCCTATGACATGGAAGTGGGGGCGGGTACGTTCCATCCGGCGACCACACTGCGCTCGCTTGGGCCAAAGCCTTGGAAGGCCGCCTATGTGCAGCCTTCACGCCGTCCAAAAGATGGCCGCTATGGCGAAAACCCCAATCGTTTGCAGCATTATTACCAGTATCAGGTGATCATCAAGCCGTCGCCACCGAACCTTCAGGAGCTTTATCTCGGTTCGCTCAAGGCCATCGGTCTTGATCCGACGTTGCATGATGTGCGTTTCGTGGAAGACGACTGGGAAAGCCCGACGCTTGGCGCATGGGGCCTTGGCTGGGAATGCTGGTGTGATGGCATGGAAGTGTCGCAGTTCACCTATTTCCAGCAGGTTTGCGGCATTGAATGCTCGCCGGTTGCGGGTGAGCTGACCTACGGTCTTGAGCGTCTCGCCATGTATGTGCAGGGCGTCGACAATGTCTATGACCTCAATTTCAACGGTCTGGAAGGTGACGAGAAAGTCACCTATGGCGATGTGTTCTTGCAGGCCGAGCAGGAATATTCGCGCTATAATTTTGAAATGGCCGACACCGATATTCTGCATCGCCATTTTGAGGATGCAGAACGCGAATGTGCGGCCATCCTCAAAGCGGGAAGCACCGGCGAGGCATCACTGCACAGATGCGTTCTGCCTGCCTATGACCAGTGCATCAAGGCATCTCACGTCTTCAACCTGATGGATGCGCGTGGCGTGATCTCGGTTACCGAGCGGCAGAGCTACATCTTGCGCGTGCGCAACCTTGCGCGCCAGTGCGGCGAGGCGTTTTTGCTCACCGATGCTGGTGGCTTCAATTATAAGAATGAGGCTGCGTAATGCCTGACTTACTTCTCGAACTTTTCTCCGAGGAAATCCCTGCCCGCATGCAGCGCAAGGCTGCCAGTGATTTCAAGAAGATGATCACCGACGGTCTGGTCGAGGCGGGGCTCACCTATGAAGCGGCAACGCCTTACTGGACGCCGCGCCGTTTGACGCTCGATATTCGCGGTCTCACCACGCGCTCGAAAGACGTGCATGAGGACATCAAGGGACCGTCCGTCACAGCCCCCGAACAGGCGATTGCCGGTTTCCTGCGTAAGGCGGGACTGGATGATGTTGCCCAAGCGCATGTGCATTCCGACCCCAAGAAGGGCGAATTCTACGTTGCCCATCTGACCAAGCCGGGCCGCGCTGCGGAAGAAATCATTGCCGAACTGGTGCCACAGGTGGTGCGCGGTTTCCCGTGGCCCAAATCCATGCGCTGGGGCGCTGCATCGTCAAAGCCCGGCGCTTTGCGCTGGGTGCGTCCGCTGCAATCGATCCTGTGCCTGTTTGGTCCCGAAACCGAAGAAACCGTGGTCATTGATTTCGATGTCGATGGCATCAAATCCAGCAACGTCACCTATGGTCATCGTTTTTTGAGCGACGGTCAGCCGATCAAGGTGCGCCGGTTCGATGATTATGTCGAAAAGCTCGAAAAGGCTTTCGTGGTTCTCGACGCCGAGCGGCGAAAGGAAATCATCGCGCAGGACGCGCATAATCTGGCTTTTGCTTCCGGTCTTGAACTGGTCGAGGATGAAGGCCTGCTCGAAGAAGTCTCCGGCCTTGTCGAATGGCCGGTGGTGCTGATGGGCGAGTTCGAGGAAGAATTCCTTGAAATTCCGCCGGAAGTCATTCGCCTGACCATCCGCGCCAACCAGAAATGCTTTGTCACGCGCAAGCAAGGTGAGACGGAAAAACTCTCCAACCGCTTCATTCTGGTGTCCAACATTGCGGCACGCGATGGTGGTGCGGAAATCGCCTATGGCAATGGTAAGGTGGTGCGCGCGCGTCTGTCGGATGCGCTCTATTTCTGGCACACCGACCAGAACGACCTGCCCGATCTCGAAAAGCTGACGGCGTCTGCGACAAAATTCGGTCTAGACCTCAAAAAGCCGCTCGATCAGCGCATGGCGCGGCTGGATGCGCTTAACGTCACCTTCCACGCTAAACTCGGCACGCAGGGCGCACGCGTCGAGCGTATCCGTAATCTCGCCGCCGAAATCGCGCCGCTGGTCGGTGCCGATCCTGCATTGGCGACGCGCGCTGCGGTTCTCGTCAAGGCGGACCTGACCACGGAAGCGGTTGGCGAATTTCCCGAACTTCAGGGCGCTATGGGCCGCAAATATGCGCTCCTTCAGGGCGAAGACGAAAGCGTCGCAGCGGCTCTGGAAGAACATTACAAGCCGCAGGGACCTTCCGATATTGTGCCGACAAATCCGGTCGCGGTGGCGGTCGCTCTGGCTGACAAGCTCGACACGCTGGTCGGCTTCTGGGCCATTGACGAAAAACCGACCGGTTCGAAAGACCCCTATGCGCTCCGCCGTGCTGCCCTTGGCGTGATCCGGCTTGTTCTTTCACAGGATTACAAGTTCCCGCTTCTACCCTTGCTGCATTCGGCCTATGCGGGGCTTAAGGATGGGCTGGTGCAACGTCGTCTGCTGGAATTTGAAGCAAAGCTCGCTTCCGAGAAATCGGGCGATGTGGATGGTGAACAGGACGTCAGCAATGCGTTGCGTAATTATGGCGCAGAAATACGTGGCGAAATCGAAAAATCGGCGGAGCCGGTTTTGGTGGACCTCCTCTCCTTTCTGCATGACCGTTTCAAGGTCTATTTGAAGGACGAGGGCGCGCGTTATTATGCCATCGAGGCCGTGCTCACGCCGGATGCCGATAATCTTCTGCTTGCCGCCCGCCGTATCGAGGCTTTGATCGTCTTCATCAACGAGGAAGACGGCAAGAACCTTCTGGCTGGCACAAAACGCGCCGCCAATATTCTGGCAGCCGAAGAAAAGAAGGGCACGAAGGTAGCCGCCACGGTCGATGCCGCACTTTTGAAAGAGCCGGAAGAAAAGGCGCTGCATCAGGCGGTTGATCTGGCAGCAAAGGAAACTGTCGCGGCGATTGCTGCGGAAGATTTCCATGGTGCGATGCTGGCGCTGGCCAAATTGCGCGGTCCGGTGGATGCTTTCTTTGAAAAAGTGCTGGTCAATGACGAGGACGAAAACGTCCGTGCCAATCGCTTTGCGCTGCTCAACGAAATCCGCGAAGCGACCGGCAAGGTTGCCGATTTCTCCAAAATCTCGGGATAAGCCAAAAATGGGGTCTTTGGCTGCGCGTGTTGCATTCGATGACGGGGCCGTATCACGCGCAGCCGATGTGCTTGTGCGTGGCGGGCTGGTCGCGATCCCGACCGAGACGGTCTATGGATTGGCAGCGGACGCCACAAATGGCGAGGGCGTGGCGGGCATTTTTGCCGCCAAAAACCGCCCGCAATTCAATCCGCTGATTGCCCATGTGTCCAATATTGCCATGGCCGAGCGCTATGTGGATTTCGACGCGGTTTCTCTAAAACTGGCGCAAAAATTCTGGCCGGGGCCACTGACGATTGTGCTGCCGTTAAAGAAAAATCAGGATGCGGAGCCGCCCATTCATCCGCTTGTGACAGCGGGGCTTAAAACACTCGCCATCCGCATGCCGCAGGGCAAAGTGGGCGATGTCATCAAGGCGCTCGACCATCCGGTCGCAGCCCCCAGCGCCAACACCTCCGGGCGTATCAGCCCGACCTCGGCCAAGGCGGTTGCGGATGATCTCGGCGACAGGCTCGATCTGATTCTTGATGGCGGCGCCTGTGGTGTCGGCGTGGAATCGACCATTGTGAAAGTCGAAGGCGAAAGCGTGTATCTTTTGCGCCCCGGAGGATTGGCGGCGGAAGAGATCGAAAATTTTCTCGGCCAGAAACTTGTTCGTGCTGCTCATGATGCAGTGATTCAGGCGCCGGGCATGATGCAATCGCATTATGCACCTGATGCCAGCGTGCGGCTCAACGCGAGTGATGTGAACCCCGGCGAGGCCTTACTGGCTTTCGGGCCGCACCGTGCGGCGCATGCCGACAAGGCTGTGGCGGTGCTTAATCTGAGCGCATCTGCCGATCTGCGCGAAGCGGCGGCCAATCTGTTCGACTTTATGCTGCAACTCGACGCTTCCGGTGCCAAAACCATCGCCGTCGAACCCATTCCCATGGCTGGTCTTGGCGAGGCCATCAATGATCGTTTGAAACGCGCCGCCGCGCCGCGCACTTAATCTCAAGAGAAATCCCATGCTCGACAAAACCCTGATCGACCGTTTTGCTGCCATTGTCGGCGAAAAAAATGCCCTGACGGAGCCGCAAGATATTGCGCCTTTCATGATCGAGCAGCGCGATCTCTATCAGGGCCGCTCACCGCTGGTGTTGCGCCCGGCCAATACGCAGGAAGTCTCGGCGATCATGAAATTGGCCTGCGAGACCAAAACACCGGTCATTCCGCAAGGCGGCAATACCGGGCTTGTCGGTGGGCAGACGCCGGACGAAAGCAATACCGCCGTGGTGCTGTCGCTTGGCCGCATGAACCAGATCCGCTCGCTCGATCCGGTCGGCAATCTGGTGACGGTTGAGGCCGGTGTGATTCTGAAAAATCTGCAGGACGCGGCGGAAAAGGCCGGACGGCTATTTCCGCTGTCGCTCGGTGCCGAAGGCTCGTGCCAGATCGGCGGCAATCTCGGCTCCAATGCGGGCGGTACCGCTGTTCTCGCCTATGGTAATATGCGCGAATTGTGTCTGGGTCTTGAGGTGGTGTTGCCGAATGGTGAAATCCTGAATGATCTGCGCTATGTCAAGAAAGACAATACCGGCTATGATTTGAAAGACCTGTTTGTCGGCTCCGAAGGCACGCTTGGCGTGATCACAGCCGCTGTTTTGAAAATTTTTCCGCAGCCCAAGGGCAAGGGCGTCGCCTATGCCGGTCTGCGCAGTACGGAAGATGTGCTCAAACTTTTCCAGCTTGCAGGCGAACATGCAGGCCCGTCGCTGACCGGGTTTGAACTGATGCCGCGCATGGGGGTGGAATTTACCGTGGCCCATGTCGATGGCGTGCGCGATCCGCTGGAAAGCCCGCATGACTGGTATGTGCTGATTGATATTTCCTCGTCGCGCTCGGAAGATGATGCACGCACCACGCTTGAAACCATTTTGACCGAGGCCTTTGAAAGCGATCTCATTCAGGATGCAGCCATTGCGGAAAGTGTGGCGCAGGCGCAGATGTTCTGGAAAATGCGCGAGGAAATGTCCTGGGCGCAGAAGCCGGAAGGTGGTTCGATCAAGCACGATATTTCCGTGCCAGTGGCCAAAATTCCGGAATTCATCCACGAGGCCAATGCGGCAACGCTTGCCATGATCCCCGGTTCGCGGGTGATCTGCTTTGGCCATATTGGCGATGGCAATCTGCATTATAATGTCTCACAGCCCATTGGTGCGGACAAGGAAGAATTCCTTGCACAATGGGGCGAGCTTAATCACCGCATTCATACAATTGTTGCTTCCTATGGAGGTTCTATCTCTGCCGAGCATGGCATCGGGCGCCTGAAGCGCGATGAACTGGCCGCCTTCAAGGATGCGACAGCCATTGATCTGATGCGAAAGATTAAGAAAGCCGTCGACCCTGATGGCATCATGAACCCCGGTAAAGTGTTGTAATTGCAGCAATTGAGTCTTTTTAGAGGCGGGTCCCAGTGGCCCGCCTTTTACATTTATGAATGCGAAATTAGGAAGCCTTGCCGAATTCTTACACCTGGTTGCAATCTGGTAACCAAATGAAAAAGCAGTGAAAAGTTAACCTAACGCGTTAAGCGGCTTGGTAAGGAACTGCGCCTATTCTCAACGTCAACAAGGGCAAACATGCCCGAAAGGGAAGCCGGGAAAACCGGCTCCTGCAAAGCGATGCGACAGGGCATTGCGCCAACGAGACAAAGAGACAGAGGCGTTGAATATGATGAGCAATGGTCAGACGAAGCCAGAATGGGCCGGTGAAGAACTCAGGCTTGATCCGTTTCACCTTCCGCAGATGGTTACTTACTCTGCAGAAGATTGTGATGCGGAAGTGACCTTTACGATCAAAGAGCGCGGCGTGGTCGTGCGCCAGATTCTTCCGCAGAGCGGGTTGCCGCTTTCGCTTTCCGTGCCGGTCAAGTCGTTCATCGGCGTGACGGCAAGGGCGGTGGAAGACGAATATGGCGAAATCACTGTGACGTTGGAGCTGATGCATGACGATCCACATCTCTCCGTGCCGCTTCTGGTAGCGCATGACCTCACCGATATTGCCGCCGACTGGCGTGCATGGGCTTCCACTTTCAACCTGCCGATGATGCTGGTCGAGGAAGACGGCGTTGCCCGTCCGCTCAATGAAAGCACCGGCCCTGTTGTGACCAACGATCCGCAGCCGCGTCGTCAGGGACAGGAACCACGTCGTCGTCGCCCACGATTTCTGGCGCGCCGCAAGACGGGAACGCTGGGCCTGCGCATGGTGATCGAAGGCCGCGAGATCATTACAAAGGACTGAAGTCCCGCACGCTCAAATCTGCCAAAAAAATCACGTTTTTGTGATGACATGATCTTGTCCGATTCATGCGCTATTTATGCAACAACGCCTCGAACGGGAGAGCGGGAAAGATGAAGGACCTTTCCGGCAACTGATCTTCCAGTAATCTTCTAGATCGGGGCAAACTCATTGGCTGACCTCCAACAAAGCCACCCGGATGGGAAACCATCCGGGTTTTTTCTTGTCTCTTTATATGAGCATTATTTTTTACGTGAAAGAAACGCCATCACGGCGGCGCGTGCCTCTTCGGACGTCAGACGTTCGGCAAAATGTTTCGCTTCGCGTTCAATCCGATCCGCGACGGGCTCGGCGGGAAGCCGCATCAGTTGGCGCGCGATCTGCATGGCTTGCGGTGGCTTGGCGGCGATCTCTTCCGCCGCTTTCAAGACCTCGGTTTCAAGATCGGCGCTTTCAACGATTTTGTAGACAAGTCCTGCTTCAAGGGCTGCCTGCGCGTCGAAACCATGGCCAAGCGCCAGTAACGCAAAGGCTTTCTGATGCCCCATCAGCGGCGGCACCAGCAGGCTGGAGGCGGCTTCCGGCACAAGTCCCAGATCGACAAAGGGTGTGCGGAATAATGCATGGCTGGTCGCAAAAGTCAGGTCACAATGTAGATGAATGGTGGTGCCGATGCCAATGGCAAGACCGTCTACGCCTGAAACAATCGGCTTTTTCGCACCTGAAATGGCGGCCAGAAAATCTCGGATATCGCGCCCCATATCGCCACCCGATGCGGCGGCCATGAAATCCTGCATGTCGTTTCCGGCTGAGAAGGCCCGCGGCACACCGAAAAACACATGCACACGCACGCGATCATCGGCATCACCGTCTGTAAGTGCCTTGGCCATCGCGGCGTACATGGCGCGGGTAATGGCGTTCTTCTTGTCGGCGCGGTTGAGGCGGATGATCTGGGTAGCACCTTGGCGCTCAATCAGGATATGGTCGTTCATGGTTACGCCTCCAGCGCGGATTTTGCCGCTGCAAGACTTTGGGCACCGCTCAACACTGTGTCCTTCAGCGCAGTCACGTCCGCCAGCATGTTTTCGGCAAAGAAGCGGCACAGGCTGGCGCGACCCGCATCATCATCGGCAAGGGCCGACCGAGCGAGATAGGCACCGCCTGCAGTCAGCGACAACAACCGTTGGTAAGGCGTTGCACCGGCAAGCGCTTCCACTGTCCGCCCCTCAAGCGCTGCTTTTTGTAGCCAATCGGTAGCCTCGCGTGCATCCGCAAGGGCTTTGGCAAGCCGCTCTGCGGTTTCGCCCAGATCAGGCCGGTTGGAGGCGCTGGCTTTATCGGCATCGGCCTGCAATTCGCCGAGATAGGCCTTGATATGACGCCCCTCATCAAGCGGCAGCTTGCGCAATACGAGGTCGATGGCCTGAATGCCGTTGGTGCCTTCATAGATCGGTGTAATGCGGGCATCGCGTAAAAGCTGTGCCGCGCCAGTCTCTTCGATAAAGCCCATGCCGCCATGCACCTGCACGCCGAGAGACGCCACCTCGACACCAATATCGGTGGCAAAGCTTTTTGCAAGCGGTGTGAGCAGTTCGGCGCGATCCGACCAGAATTGCTGCTCCGCTTCCTCGACCGCATGGCTCATGTCGATGGCATGGGCGCAAGCATAGGTGATGGAGCGTGCGACCTGCGTCAGCGCCTTCATGGTCAAAAGCATGCGCTGCACATCGGGGTGTTCGATGATCGGGCTCATGGTTTCCTTTGCGCCAATCGCCCGGCCCTGCTTGCGTTCCTTCGCGTAGTGAAGCGCTTTCTGATAGGCGGCTTCAGCCACGCCCACGCCCTGAATGCCGACCAGCAGACGGGCATTGTTCATCATGGTGAACATGCAAGCAAGACCGCGATTTTCCTCACCGATCAGATAGCCGACCGCACCCGCTTGCGCGACCTTCCCAAAGCCGTCACCATAAATCATCGTGCAGGTGGGGGAGGCGTGAATGCCCATCTTGTGCTCAAGGCCAGAGCAGAACAGATCATTGCGTGCCCCAAGCGATCCATCTTCGTTGACGAGGAATTTCGGCACCAGAAACAGCGAGATACCTTTTGTGCCAGCGGGTGCATCGGGCAGGCGGGCCAGCACCAGATGCACGATATTATCGGTTAGGTCATGCTCGCCATAGGTGATGAAAATTTTCTGGCCGAAAATGCGGTAGCTACCATCGTCGCTTCGCTCAGCGCGCGCACGCAAGGCACCAAGATCAGACCCGGCCTGCGGTTCGGTGAGGTTCATCGTGCCCATCCACTCGCCGGAAATGAGTTTTGCGAGATAGATGTCTTTCAATTCTTTTGATGCGTGTTTTTCAAGTGCCTCGACCGCACCCATGGTGAGCGTCGGAGCGATTGCAAAGGCCAGCGTGCCGGAATTCCACATTTCGCTAACCGCAACCGACAGCATCATCGGCAGCCCCTGACCGCCATGATCGGTAGAGCCGGTCAGCGCATTCCAGCCGCCTTCGGTCCAATCGCGATAAAGCTCTTTCCAACCGGGAGCTGTGGTGACGACACCATCCTTCAGCGTCGAGCCGCTTTTATCGCCTGTCTCGCGCAAAGGCGCGATGCGCTCGGCGGCGAATTTTCCGGCTTCGTCAAGAATGGCTTGCAGGAGGTCGCTGGACAATTCGTGGAAACGGTTCTCTTCAAGTGCTTTTTCAAGCCCTGCGACATGGCGCAGCGTATGGGAAATCTCTGAAACAGGCGCGCGATACATTTTTCCTCCTCAAGCTCAGGCCACCCATGAAAGGCGGTTCAGCTTTTCTGATTAAAGAGCTATCGGCTTATTACGTAAACGTCAATATATTGGGTGACGTTAGGCTGAGAGCATATGTAATCAGCGCGTAACGAATATCGCTAGATTTATTCTGAATGAACGAGGTCAAAGCGTGATCTGAACGAGCAAGCGGACGTTAAAAAGAGGCATAAAAGGCACAGCACAGCATGAATCGACCAAAAGGCGAACTATAAAAGCGTCAATAATCCGTAGTTGAATGCAACTTCAAATGGACCCGGCGAAAGTGTCCTGCTATGGGGCTTCAAATTTTGCCAGCGCACTTTGAAGGCGCGGCCGATGACTGAAAGAGCATGCTTCAAATAACGCAGTCAGAGCGACGTTCTGGTGACATCAGACAGTAGCGCGCTTTAACCTGGAAGCCCGGCCTATCAGCCGGCATGTCTGAAAGCCAAGTCCCATGACGCTTGTTCCGTTTTTCCTGACGGCCAATCTCACGGTTGCCATTGTCTTCGTCCTGATCTTTACGCTGGTTTCCATGCAGGAGAAGGATTATCACGCGCCGCGCTCCTTTGCCATTGCGTCAGCCTGCGCGGCGTCTGCCGCCTTTTGCAGTTTATGGATCCCGGTTGCTTCCAACCCGCGTCTGCTTGTCCTGCTTTCTTTTGGCCTGATGTTGGCGGTCTTTCTGACGGTTGCCATCGGTTTGCAGCAGATTTATCGTCAGAAGATCGACTGGGGCCTGTATGGCGGGTTCTTTTTGGCCGCACTCATCTGTAATATGCTGATTTACGAGTTGCCGCGTACATCTCTGGTACATCGCCTGCTCTATCAGTTGCCCTTATGCTTTGTTCATCTGTTGATTATTCGGGTGGTCGTGCGCTCCGGAGCCAAGCGGCTGACGGACAAGCTGCTTATCTTACTGGCCGCTTTAGGCTTCCTGCATTATTTCGCGCGGGCTTTTTTACTTGGCTGGCCCGGTTCGGGTGTGCGTCCCGGCGACCAGATCGATAATGTCAATCTTGTGATTTCGTTGGCAAGCGGCATTTTCATGCAGGTGACACGCGGACTGTTATTGCTGCTCATCACATTTTCCTACATGATCGGGGAGGTCAGCGAGCAGTCTGAAGTCGATGAATTATCGCGGATTTACAATCGGCGCGGCTTTGATCGCCATGTTTCGCGTGTTCTGGCTCGAAAAGGCGACCGTATTCATTATTCGATCATTATGAGCGATCTCGATTTTTTCAAGCGCATCAATGATACCTATGGCCATGATGTCGGAGATCGCGTCATTGCAGCATTTGGTACATTGCTGAAAAACCAGTGCCCCAGAGCGGCGATCTTAGCGCGCATGGGCGGCGAAGAGTTCGTCATCTTCATACCTGGCATGACACTGCAAGCTGCGCATGATCTGGCGCAGACGCTACGTCAGGCCCTGTCTGAGGTCGCTTTCAAGGATGTGGCGGAAGACTGGGCACTGACTGCGAGTTTCGGCGTAGCAGAACAGCTGGATCAGCAAAGCCTTTATGAGACCATGCGCCGGGCCGACACTGCCCTTTATAGTGCCAAAAAATCCGGCCGCGACTGCGTCCATATGGCCTAAAGTGCACGATTACGTCCATGCGGTTTGAAACCACGCGAACGCATGCATGAGTCGGCCACGCTTCTGAAATAGAAAAAGGCCGGGCAAAACCCGACCTTCATAGTGCCTAAACAGTCAGTGCCGGTACATCCGTGGTCACGACTGGAGGCAAATTTTTGTGCGAGGCTTAGAGAGCCTGCAGGTTTTCAGCAGCGTTCTTGCCCGAACGACGGTCTGCAACCACTTCAAAGCTGACCTTCTGGCCTTCATTGAGGGTGGAGAGGCCCGAACGCTCGACAGCGGAAATGTGAACGAACACATCGGTGCCGCCATCATCAGGCTGAATGAAGCCGAAGCCTTTGGTAGAGTTGAAGAATTTTACTGTTCCGTTTGCCATATTGAATTCCTTTCAATCGCACGGTTGGAAGTAAGACAGGCCAAAACCTATCGCCGAATTATACGAGTTTGAAAGAAATACCGGAGACGAAATCGCGCCGCAACATTCAGAACCAAAATCGATGATGAATATGTAGCCAATATTTATGACCTTTACAAGGCACTTTAAGATCATCTGCAAAAGTTCTTTCAATGCCCTGCAAATGCGCTCCAACCTTATGATTTTTCGCGCTCCACCGCACGCCAGCCGATGTCGGAGCGATAAAAGCCTTGCGGCCAGTCGATCTTTTTCACGGCATCATAGGCCTGGGTTTGCGCTTCTGCCACTGTCGATGCAATGGCTGTCACATTGAGGACACGTCCACCGTTGGCGATCAGGTCGCCGTCCTTTTCAGCCGTGCCGGCGTGAAACACTTTTACATCCACTTCGCCATCAAGCGCTTCGAGACCACGGATGACGCTGCCCTTTTTCACATTGGCGGGATAGCCTTCTGCTGCCATCACCACGGTCAGCGCGGGCTGATCCTTCCACTCAAGTGACACCGCATCGAGCCTGCCATCAACGGCGGCATCGATAAGGTCAAGCAGATCGCTTTTGAGCCGCATCATCAGAACCTGACATTCCGGGTCGCCGAAACGGGTGTTGTATTCAATGAGTTTCGGGCCATCCTTGCCGATCATGAGGCCCAGAAACAGCACACCGGAAAAAGGTGCGCCGATTTCCGCCATTCCACGCATGGTCGGCTCGATCAGTTCGCGCATGGTGCGCTCGACAATGTCCGGTGTCATGACCGGGGCAGGGGCATAGGCACCCATGCCGCCGGTATTGGGACCGGTGTCGCCATCGCCCACGCGCTTGTGGTCCTGTGCCGAGCCGAGCGGCAGGGCGGTCTTGCCGTCGCAGATGCAGAAGAAGCTCGCTTCCTCGCCTTCCAGAAATTCCTCGACGACCACTTCCGCGCCTGCTGCGCCAAATGCGCCCTCAAAACAGGCGTCAACGGCGTCGAGCGCTTCGTCAAGCGTCATGGCAACGATCACGCCCTTGCCTGCGGCAAGTCCGTCGGCCTTCACAACGATGGGTGCGCCTTGCGCGCGGATATAGGCCTTGGCCTTGGGCGCATTGTTGAAACGGCCATAGGCGCCCGTCGGAATATTAAACCGTGCGCAAAGATCCTTGGTGAAACCTTTTGAGCCTTCAAGCTGGGCCGCCGCTTTGGACGGCCCGAAGACGCGGATGCTCTGCGCACGAAGATCATCGGCTAGGCCAGCCACCAGTGGCGCTTCGGGTCCGATGATCACGAGGTCGATGGCCTTGTCTTTCGTAAAAGCGATGACTGCAGCGTGATCGTTGACATCGAGACTGACCAGTTCGGCATGGTCTGCGATGCCCGGATTGCCCGGCGCACAATAAAGTTTTGTCAATTTGGGAGAGGCTGCAATTTTCCATGCCAATGCGTGTTCGCGTCCGCCGGAACCGATCAACAGGACTTTCATGGCCTTGCTCCCTTTATGTGAGACAGATAAGTAAGTATTGACTGACTTCGGCTGTCTATTGCCCTAGGCGTTGCGGGGCAAGACCAAAGCGCCAGATTTGGTCGCGAAAATGCCGGAGCGACGATTTTTTGCCGATGACTTGGAATGGACACACCCATGCCGCAGCCGAATACGACATCCACTATCCAGTCGCGCGATGCGCGCGGGCGGGTCAAGGACGCGCCATCCGGTCATTGGGTCTATCGTGTTCTGCCACCTTTCCTGTGGCCTTTTGCGCAGCTTGCGCGCTGGGATCGCCCCATCGGTTGGCAATTGCTGCTCTGGCCATGTCTTTGGTCGGCAGCACTCGTGGCGGGCGCTGGCGCAAAACCCGGCGACGACGTGTGGTCTGTGTTGCCGTCAATTACGCATATGGTTCTCTTCTTCATTGGTGCTGTCGCCATGCGCGGCGCTGGCTGTACCTATAATGATCTTGCCGATCAGGATATCGACGACAAGGTGGATCGCACGCGGTCGCGCCCGCTGCCTTCCGGGCAGGTCACGCGCAAACAGGCAAAACTCTTCCTCGTCCTGCAGGCGCTGATCGGGCTTGGTGTGCTATTACAGTTCAACGCTTTTTCGATTTGGCTGGGCATTGCGTCATTGATCGTGGTGGCGATCTATCCGTTCATGAAGCGCATTACCAACTGGCCGCAACTGGTCCTGGGGCTTGCCTTCTCGTGGGGCGCGCTGATGGGCTGGGCGGCAGTTGAGGCTTCACTCGATGTGGCCCCTGTGCTCCTGTATATCGGCGCGATCCTTTGGACCATCGGCTATGATACGATCTATGCGCATCAGGACAAGGAAGACGATGCGCTGGTTGGCGTACGCTCGACGGCGCGGCTGTTCGGCAGGCATACCAAAAAGGCGCTGATCGTCTGCTATGGGGGCATGATCGGCTTTTTCGCAGCCGCCTTTGCGGTGGCTGAAGTGCCAATGCCAGCGCTTGCCGGACTTTTGGCTGCGGGTGCGCATCTTTATCGGCAGATCAATGTCCTCGATATCGACAATCCAGAGCAATGCCTAAAGTTGTTCAAATCCAACAATGTCGTCGGCTGGCTGATTTTTCTGGGGCTTGTTTCTGGTAGTCTCTGGGTCGTGGTGAAGCCGTTCATGGCATAAGTTGGGCAAGCGAAAGAATGCGATCGCCATGTATAGGAATCTCGATGGACGTGCATGGCGTCTGGAAAACGTCCACCCATAGATCGTTTAGAACATTGCTAAGCGATTAGGCAGCGTGTTCCTTTACAGCAATATCATAGGCAAAGACGTCGTTGAGGAAGGATTGATCTTTTATCCTGAACTGTGTGTTTCCTGCATGTCTAAAACCCTTTGCCAGATAAAACCTGATAGCGGGGCTGTTTTGTGAATTCGTGGTAAGCCAGACCGATTTTATACCCTGATCTGAACAATGCGCGATACCGGCTTCCAGCAACTTTTTGCCGATCCCTTTTCCGTGATGTCGCGGCTGAACGTATAGCGTGCTGATTTCTGTTGTGGAACAGCCGCTTACGGGAGGAGCACTGTTTTGCGATATCCGAATAAAACCATCAATGCCTTCTTCATTGTCCGAGACGATGAAATGATCATCGGCACTGGCCAGATGCGCTTCAAACTTTGCTTTTGTAAACGTGGACAGAGCATAATCCGCAAAGAACGCATTGATCCCGCGGCGCAGATAGGTGCCGATCCACACTTCAATGGATAATGCCGCCAGACTGGCGGCATCGCAGGCGGCGGCTCTCCTTAAATGCATGAATTTGCAAACCTCACGGATAAAGCCGGTCCTTGTTCCAGTCGCCTTCGGGCGTTTCGCGGGTGAACAGCACCCGGTCATGTAGGCGAAACGGGCGGTCGTGCCAGAATTCTATGGAGGTCGGGCGAATACGGAAGCCCGACCAGTGCGCAGGGCGCGGAATTTCACCGATGGCATATTTGGCGGTGTGTTCGGCAACGGCCTTTTCCAGCGCGAAGCGGCTTTCCAGCGGGCGCGACTGTTTCGAGGCCCATGCGCCGATGCGGCTTCCACGCGGGCGCGACGCGTAATAGGCGTCGGCTTCGGCATCGCTCACCTTTTCGACCGGGCCGCGCACACGCACCTGACGGCGCAGCGACTTCCAGTGAAAGCATAGGGCAGCTTTTTGCGCAGACAGGATTTCCTGTCCCTTTTTGCTTTCATAGTTGGTGTAGAAGACAAAACCCTGTTCGTCGAAATCTTTCAGAAGCACCATACGCACATTGGGTAGCCCGTCCGGATCGACCGTTGCCACAGCGACGGCATTGGGATCGTTGATTTCGCTTTTAGTGGCGTCATCAAGCCATTGGCCGAAAAGCTGGAACGGATGGGCGGATTGCGTAAAATCGTCTGCGGAATTGGACATTTTCTTTATTTTCTATGGTGTTGCACGTGAAGGGCAGGGACGGGTGAAGCTTGGTCCAAATTACAGTCATTGTCCACCACATGCGCCATGCGACGCCAAGAATTATAAACAATTGGATACTCGATCATAAACTGTTGTGCGGGAGTATGAATTTGTTTACCCTTTCAACTCATCGCTTGTTAACTCACTGCCGCCATAATTGCTGCATCCATAACGTGTATAAAAGAGGAAGTAGCGTTGGCCGTCGAAGTCGTCCGCCGTATCCGCCCGCTTGGAACAGCCAGCCGAAGTCTTGTTTTGGCGCGAAATACAGTCGCGGGCTTGGCTATGCTTTCGCTTTTCGGTTGTGCGATGGGTGGTGCAAGCATCGACAATGCCGTGCCTGATTCCTCTGCCGTCACCGGCTCGGTGCAAAAGACGCAGACGGCTGCCACCGATACCGGCACGCTTTCCGACCAGTCGGCCATCAAGAGCGTCGTTTCAGCCCTTAATTTCACCGAATGGGGCAAGAAACCGGTGCCATGGGCAAATCCCGATACCGGAAGTCAGGGCGCGATCACGGCCATCGCCGAGCGCAAGCACAATGATCAGCTTTGTCGCGAATTTGAAACCTCCAGAGAGGCTTTTGACGGCGTGTCGATCTATCGCGGAGAAACCTGCATGCAGAATGGCGGTCAGTGGACATTGACGTCCTTTGCGCCGATCTGACAGGTTTTTGCAAAATAACGCCCTGTAACTCTGGAAGTTTTCGGCTTTGTTACGCATATTAAGCGCAACGAATCTTATATTTGGCATGACGCCATTTTCCTGAATGAGGCATTTGATGCGCGATCCCTATAGTGTGTTGGGCGTCGCCAAAACGGCGAAGCCTGACGAGATTAAATCGGCCTTTCGCAAGCTGGCCAAGAAGTACCATCCCGACCAGAACAAGGACGACCCCAAGGCAAAGGAGCGCTTTGCGGAAATCAATCAGGCTTATGAAATTGTCGGTGACAAGGACAAACGCGGCCAGTTCGACCGCGGTGAAATCGATGCAGAAGGCAAGCCCGCGTTTCAAGGCTTCGGCGGCGGCGGGCAGGGTTTTGGCGGCGATCCGTTCGGCGGTTTTCGTCAGGGCGGCGGCAATAATCATTTTGAGTTCCGCACCGGTCCCGGAGGCGCACAAAGTGGCGCCCAGCAGGGTGGCTTCGGCGGTGCCGAAGACATTCTGAACGAGTTTTTTAGCGGTTCCTTTGGAGGAGCCAGAGGCGGGGCCAGACCACGCGGTCCGTCCAAGGGGTCTGATCTGGCTGCGTCCATCGACATCACGCTTGCACAGGCCGTGGGTGCGGAAAAGGTCGAGGCTATATTTCCCAATGGCAAGCGCCTGGCGATCAAACTACCCAAATATGTCGAGGACGGTCAGACTATCCGCCTCAAGGGACAGGGTGAACCACTCGTCGGTGGCACGCCTGGTGACGCGCTGGTGACAATTCGTTTCAAGGCACATCCGCGTCTTAAGGTGGAGGCGCGCGACGTGCATGTCGATCAGCCGGTCGAGCTTGCTGATGCGGTGCTGGGTGGCAAGACAGAAGTCGAAACGCCCGACGGGCGCATCGCGCTTAAAATTCCCGCCTGGTCGAGTTCGGACAAGGTTTTGCGCCTCAAGGGCAAAGGCCTGCCGCTCAAAGCGGGCGGTCGCGGCGATCTTTATGTGCATGTGCGCATCATGCTGCCCGAAGACGGTGATGCGGAACTGGAGACTTTTCTTCAAAAGCGCGCAGAAAACTGAAATTGATTCGCATTTCACGGCCATAAGCCAGCTAAAATCGGGCCGGGTGTTGTCAGATTACGGCAGTCGCACGACAATGCCCGGCTTTTTCACCGCAATTGCTTGAAGGGAAAGCAAGCCTGTGCGATAGGGCATCGAGTTGATTATTTTTCAATGAGGACCCTTAATGACTGCACAGTCAGGTTTGTTGCAGGGCAAGCGTGGATTGATTCTAGGCGTGGCCAACAACCGCTCCATCGCCTGGGGCATTGCCAAGGCCGCCCGTCAAGCTGGCGCCGAACTCGCATTTACCTATCAGGGTGAAGCCTTGAAGAAGCGCGTCGAGCCGTTGGCCGAAGAGCTTGGAGCTTTCGTTGCCGGACATTGCGATGTCGCTGATGGTGCCAGTATCGATGCCGTTTTTGAAGCGCTTGAGAAGAAGTGGGGCAAGCTCGATTTTGTCGTGCACGCCATTGGTTTTTCCGACAAGGATGAACTGACCGGCCGCTATGTCGACACGTCGGAAGCCAATTTCCAGAACACGATGCTAATTTCGGTCTATTCGCTGACGGCGATTTCACGCCGCGCGGAAAAACTGATGAATGATGGCGGCTCGATCCTGACGCTCACCTATTATGGTGCGGAAAAGGTCATGCCGAATTACAATGTCATGGGTGTTGCCAAGGCAGCGCTTGAGGCAAGTGTTAAGTATCTGGCCGTCGATCTTGGACCGCAGAATATCCGCGTCAATGCAATTTCCGCAGGCCCCATCAAGACGCTGGCAGCGTCCGGCATTGGCGATTTCCGCTATATTCTCAAATGGAACGAATATAACGCGCCGCTACGCCGCACCGTCACCATCGACGAAGTCGGCGATGTCGGGCTTTATTTCCTCTCCGATTTGTCGCGCTCGGTGACGGGCGAGGTCCACCACGCCGACAGTGGCTATCATGTGATCGGCATGAAGGCGGTGGATGCGCCGGATATTTCAGTCGTCAAGGACTGATAGAAGACTTTCGATCCCGGACGGCCACGCCTTCCGGGATTTTTCTTGTGCCAGCCCAAAACGGTACGGCTTTTGACTTAACAGCGACAGAGAGGTGAGCCTTGGCTCGGGAAATCATCTATTTTTCGCGGCATGGTGAAACGGACTGGAACGTTTCACAGCGCATTCAGGGGCAGCTCGATATCGACATCAACGCCCATGGCCGTACCCAGGCCGACCGCAATGGCGATATGTTGAAAGAGCTGATCGGCGATGGCGCGGGTTTTGATTTTGTCGCAAGCCCGCTGCGCCGCACCCGCGAAACCATGGAGCGCATTCGCCTGCACATGGGGCTTGATCCTTATGATTTCCGCACCGATCCGCAATTGATGGAACTCAATTTCGGCGAATGGCAAGGCTTCATGATGGAAGACATTGCCAAACAGGGTGCAGAACTTGTGCAAGCGCGCCATAATGACAAGTGGAATTTTACACCGCCCGGTGCGGCTGCCGAAAGCTATATGAGCCTGTCTGAGCGCATCGGGCGCTGGGTGGAAGCGGTGGAGTGGCCGACGGTCTGTGTCACTCATGGCGGCTGCATCCGCACATTGTTTTATCTTTATGGCGATATGGATGGCCATGAAGCGGCAAATCTCTCCATCCCGCAGGACAAGATTTTGAAATTTGAACACGGCAAGCTTGAATGGGTGTGAGGGTTTTCGATTTCCGGCAGGTCGATGTGTTCACGTCCAAGCCGCTTAAGGGAAATCCACTGGCCGTGGTCATCGGCGCGGATGCGCTTTCCGACGATGAGATGGCGACCTTCGCCAACTGGACAAACCTCAGCGAAACGACGTTTCTGCTCAAACCTACCAAGGCAGAGGCCGATTACCGCGTGCGTATCTTCACGCCATCGCGCGAGTTGCCCTTTGCCGGGCACCCGACGCTTGGAAGCTGCCATGTCTGGCTTGATTCACACGGCAAAAGCGATGGAAGCAAAAGCAGTGATGGGGAGGTGGTGCAGGAGTGTGCAGCCGGTCTCATCCGCATTCGCCGGGATGGTGCGCGGCTTGCCTTTGCCGCACCGCCGCTTTTAAAGAGCGGGCCACTTGAGCCTGAGCTGGTCGAGCAGGTGCGCAACGCTTTGCATCTCGAAAGTGACGTGGTCATTGATGCGCAGTGGGTCGATAATGGACCGGGCTGGCTCGGCCTTTTGCTGAAAAGCCGTAAGGATGTTCTGACGCTTACGCCGGATTATGCGCTGCTTGCCGGGTTGCGGGTGGGCGTGGTGGCACCGTGGGATTCGTCCGAGGATGGACGGGACGCAGATTTTGAATTGCGAGCCTTCACCTCGGGTGGCTATGAGGATCCGGTGACCGGCAGTTTCAATGCCGGTGTCGCACAATGGCTAATTGGAGCCAATATCGCGCCTTCCTCTTATATCGCCAGTCAGGGTACGGTGCTTGGTCGTGCCGGACGCATCCATGTCGAAAAAATCGGCACAGATGTATGGATCGGTGGGCATGTAACGCGCTGTATTGAGGGTACTGTCAGCCTTTAAGTTTGGTCTTGGTCCATGCGGTCGGCACAGTGTTCCACAAGATTTTGTATTGCTTGCTCACAAACAGCGAGGCACTTTTCTGGTGCGCGATGTGCTGTTGAATAGCTTTAGAGCGGTGCCATCTGTTGGTGGAAAAAACGGCAATCTGGAGGCTCTAAGCAACGTGATCTTGCCAAATGGCATTAATATATTATATTAATGCCATAGAGTGAGGCGCATCATGCAGCTTGAGCCAATTATTGCGACACATGCTGGTAAGCAGGTCGGCACTATTAGTGAGGCGGAAGCCGGTGCGCTGGCGCGCACTACCGTCAATCTTTTCAAGGCGTGGAAGCTTTCCGATGCCGAAGCCTGCACGCTGCTTGGCGACATGGCACCGCGCACATGGGCAAGATGGAAAGATGGTTCGGTTGGCCGCATCGACCGTGATCTACGTATGCGCATGGCGCATCTGATGGGCATTCACAAGGGGTTGCGCTATCTGTTTCGCGAGCCTTCGCGTGGCTACGACTGGATACGCAAGCCCAACGTCGCCTTTGGCGGCATGTCGGCGCTCGACCTCATGCTGCGCGGCGAATTGTCTGATCTCGAAGCCATGCGCGCATGGCTCAATGCGGAACGCGGCGCATGGTAAGTGGGCTTGCGGTGCACAGGCGCGTCGCCTGGTCTGAGACGTGGCGTATTATCCGCTCTATTCATCCGCCCATTGATCTTTTTGAGGATATTGCTGATCCACGTGACTGGGAAGCCTTGGCGGCCGTCGAGGAAAAGACCAATCCGCGCATTCGCTTCGAGATTGGCGATCTTGGCAAGGTGCCGCTGCACCGACGTGTGCATGGTCCGGGTTCCACCTATGTGATGGCGCCTTTCGTGCATTGCTCCACGCTGCGTCCCGGTCGTTTCAGTGATGGCAGTTACGGCATTTATTATGCGGGTGATTGCGAGGATGTAGCGCTGGCCGAGACGATCCATCATCATGAAAATTTCATGCGGGCCACAGAGGAACCCCCGGGCTGGACCTCGGATTTCCGCGCCCTGATTGGTCGTGTGGATGCAACTCTTGATGACGTTTCCGCCGTTCCCGGTGTGCTCGATCCGCATGATTACCGTGCGACGCATGAAGAAGGGCGTGCCTTGCGCGACGTGGGCAGTAACGGTCTTTTATGGCCAAGCGTGCGCAAGCCTGGTGGCTATTGTCTTGGTGCTTTCTGGCCGGATGTGGTCACGATTCCCGTTCAGGGGCGGCATTACAGCTATCACTGGGACGGCAACCGCGTCGATTTCGTGCGCAAACATGACACAAGCGAGGTCTTTGCCGTCTCAGGCCGCGCTCTTTACTGAACTTCTGGGGCTTCCTGAATATCGGTGACGAAGCGGGTATCTTCGGCCACTTCATAAAGAACGATAACCTTCATGCCTTCGTTGAGCGCAGTATAATCGAACTCTCCGGGAAGCTTGTAGTCCTGACCATCATCGAGCGAAATCGTTTCGCCCTCCCGGTCGATTGCGGTGATCTTGCCTTCTGCGTCCTCAGCCATGGCCACTGTTGAAAACATGGACATAACGATAAACAGAAATCCGACCAGATAATGCATGATTGTCCACTCCTTTGGTTAGCCTCGGGTGGAGACTTTCGCCAGATCGATTCGACGAAGCTTTTGATTGGCCTATTCTAGAACTTTAAAATTATTACATGCAATCTCGAATTCCGCACAGTTAGCGGGGGGAATGTGTCAAAACAATGCTGGAAAGCTATGATTGGAAGGAAATTTCCTGCGTCAGCTGCGCTTCATTTGACCGCTAGCGAAAAGCCCAATAAAACGCCGGGTAAGATGCCGGTATTCTACCGGCCAGAGCTTTTTTGCAGCTGTTCCTATACACCACACTGGTCAGGCGTCGCCCATGTCTCATAATAGTTTCGGTCATTTGTTTCGCGTAACAACATGGGGCGAAAGCCACGGGCTCGCGCTTGGTTGTGTGGTAGATGGATGCCCCCCCGGTATTACCTTTACCGAAGCGGAGATCCAAAGCTATCTCGACAAGCGTAAGCCGGGTCAGTCCAAATACACTACACAGCGCCGCGAAGCCGATCAGGTGCGCGTGCTTTCTGGCGTCCTCTTAAGCGATGATGGCGTCACCATGACCTCGACCGGAACGCCGATCTCGATGATGATCGAAAACACTGATCAGCGCTCCAAGGATTATGGCGATATTGCGCGGCAATATCGTCCGGGCCACGCTGATTACACTTATGATGTCAAATACGGCATTCGCGATTATCGCGGCGGCGGGCGCTCTTCGGCCCGAGAAACGGCGGCTCGCGTTGCGGCGGGCGCCATCGCGCGAAAAATCGTACCGGGTTTGCAGGTGCGTGGCGCGCTGGTCGCCATGGGGATTCATGGTATCAGCCGTTCGCGCTGGGACTGGAACGAAGTCGATAACAATCCCTTCTTTTCGCCCGATGCGGGCAGTGTCGCTGTGTTTGCCGAGTATCTCGACGGTATTCGCAAGAGCGGCTCCTCGGTGGGCGCGTTGATAGAGATCGTTGCCGAAGGTGTGCCTGCGGGTATCGGTGCGCCGATTTATGCCAAGCTCGATCAGGATATCGCCAGCAATCTCATGTCGATTAACGCCGTCAAGGGTGTGGAGATCGGCAACGGCTTTGAATCCGCACGTCTCACTGGCGAGGAAAACGCCGATGAAATGCGCATGGGCAATGACGGCCAGCCGCGGTTCTTGTCCAACCATGCCGGTGGAATCCTGGGCGGTATTGCAACGGGTGCGCCGGTGGTGGCACGCTTTGCGGTTAAGCCGACCTCATCGATCCTGACCCCGCGCCAGTCGATCGACAAGGACGGCAACGAGGTTGATGTAATGACCAAGGGTCGTCATGATCCTTGCGTGGGTATCCGCGCTGTGCCGATTGGCGAGGCCATGGTCGCCTGCGCCATTGCCGATCATTATTTGCGTCACCGCGGCCAGACGGGCCGCGTCTGAAGAATTAGGGCCTAACCGACTTTTGTACGTTTCGAGGAAATCATGGGCTATAATCAAAAACAGGTTGTGGATGCGCTGCGGGCTTTCGAGCGTGGCGAGATCGTTGTTGTCATGGATGATGACGGGCGCGAAAACGAAGGCGACCTGATCGTCGCAGCCGTGCATTGCACGCCGGAAAAAATGGCCTTCATCGTGCGTCACACCACCGGCATCGTCTGCACGCCCATGCCGCGTGAAGAAGCGCGCCGTCTCAATCTGGCACCCATGGTGGCAGAAAATGAATCGCCCAATTCCACGGCCTTCACCGTGACGGTCGATTATCGCCATGGCACGACGACCGGCATCTCCGCCGATGACCGCACATTGACCGTGCGCAATCTTGCCAACCCCAATGCGGGGCCGTCGGATTTCGTGCGTCCGGGCCATATTTTTCCGCTTGTGGCGCGTGAGGGCGGTGTGCTGATGCGCTCAGGCCACACGGAAGCAGCGGTGGATCTGTGCAAGCTTGCAGGCCTGCCGCCCATCGGCGTCATCTGCGAACTCGTCAATGATGACGGCACCGTTATGCGCGGCCCCGATGTCGAGGCCTTTGCCGCGAAAAACAGCCTGCACCGGGTGACGGTCGCCGATCTCATTGCCTATCGCCAGCGTAAGGAAACGCTGGTCAAGCGTATCAATGAAGGCGCCATCAAGACCCCCGCAGGTCCCGCGCAGGCCTATACTTACGAATTGCCGTGGGAGCCGATGCAGCACGTTGCCGTGGTGTTTGGCGATATTCGCGATGGCGAGGAGGTGCCGGTGCGCCTGCATCGCGAGGATGTTCTGGCCGATGTATTTGGTGAGGGCGGCGATAATCTGGAAAGCATCATGGAACGCATGAGTAAGGCCGGGCGCGGTGTACTAGTTTATCTGCGGGAAGGATCGGTCGGTGTGCGGGCGCAAGAGCATGATACGCGGCTGCGTGATGCTTTAGCTTCCGGTTCCGATATTCATCCCGACCATGAAAGACATGCAGAAGCTGTGGCGCGTGAAGAAGAATGGCGCCAGATCGGGCTTGGTGCGCAGATACTGAAAGATCTCGGCATCAGTTCAATCGTGCTTCTGGCATCGCGTGAGCGCCATTATGTGGGCCTTGAAGGTTTTGGCATTCACATCGCCCGTACCGATATCATCTGACATATTCATGCTGGTATAGTGATCCCATGACGACACGGCTTTACTGGCATCCGCTCTATCTGGAGCATCTGACCCCATCCGGGCACCCCGAGCGCCCGGATCGCATCCGTGCATTGATGAGCGAGCTGGAAGGCGAGGCGTTTTATCGTCTCGATCGGGTGGAAGCACCGATGGCGTCAGAGGATGCGATCCTGCTCGCCCATCCGGAACACTACATGCGCTCCATCTGGGACAAGTTGCCCGAAGCGCTGGAAGACGAAGATGCACCCGCGCCGCTGGTCAAGCTCGATGACGATACATGGATAAGCCCTAAAAGCGGTGAGGCGGCACTTGCGGCAATCGGCGCTGCGATGGCCGCCGTCGATGATGTGTTTAATGGCTGCGCCGACAATGTCTTTGTCGCTGCCCGTCCCCCCGGTCATCATGCGGAGCGTGAGCGGGCCATGGGGTTTTGCCTTTTCAACACTGTTGCGATTGCTGCGCGTCATGCGCAGAGCAATCATGGGGCAGAACGCATCGCGATTGTGGATTGGGATGTGCATCACGGCAACGGTACACAAGACATTTTCGAGCGCGACCCAAATGTGTTGTTCTGCTCGACGCATCAATATCCTCTTTACCCCGGCAGCGGCCACCGCGATGAAACCGGAGTCGGTAATGTGGTCAATGCGCCGCTCTCGCCTGGAAGTGGCAGTCGCGAATTTCGCGAGGCGTTCAATAGTCGTGTATTACCCGCGCTTGACAATTTCCGGCCTGATTTGATCCTTATTTCGGCTGGATTCGATGCGCATTACCGCGATCCATTGGCCGAGATCAATCTCGATGAGGGGGATTTCGACTGGGCAACGGGCAAGCTGATGCAACGTGCGGAGCGCTTTTGCGATAATCGCATCGTGAGCCTGCTTGAAGGTGGATACGATCTTGAGGGCTTGTCGCAGTCCGCATCTTTGCATATGACGCGGCTGTTGAAAGGATGAAACTATGGTGAGCGAACCGTCCAACACCGATATTTCGGTGATGAGTTTCGAGGATGCACTCAAGCAGCTTGAGAAGATCGTTGACAATCTTGAGCGCGGTGACGTGCCTTTGGAAGAATCTATCCGTATTTACGAGCGCGGCGAAGCACTGAAAAAACATTGCGATGTGCTGCTGAAATCTGCCGAGGACAAGGTTGAAAAAATCCGTCTCGGACGCGACGGTCAGCCGGTCGGCACCGAGCCGCTTGATCCTGAATAATCAGAATGGCCACAAAGCCTCAAGAAGGGTTTTGAGATGCACGAGATAGGGCGCCAGCACGCCGCTTAAAAGATAGGGGCCCAGGCCCCAGACAAGCGTCCAGCCAGCGGCCCCGATAATATTTGCTGCCAGGAATTTTACTGGATTCATCTTCATCGAACCCGCAACGATGCCGTTCAATTGGCGCAGCAGCAACACGAAACGCGCCGTTGCAACGACGTAAAACCCATTGCGTTCGAACATTTTTTCGAAATGTTCGAACCGTTGCGGTGTCAGCTTGAAACGTGGGCCATAGCGCAGAATCAGTTTGCGTCCGCCAAAACGCCCGATCAGGTAGCCGGTGCAGTCGCCAAGCACTGCGCCGACAAATGTCGCTACAAGTACGTTTTCTATGTGAAGCGTGCCATGCAATGCCAGCAGCGAACTGGCGATCAGCGCGCTTTCCCCCGGCACGGGCATGCCGAAGGATTCCAGATAGACGATGATGAACAACGCCAGCGCGCCATAGGCCATGATGTAGGGTTCTAGAAAGCTCATCAAATATCTGAAAATGAAGCCGTGGCTTTTCCATGGGTCGGTCGACAAAAAGGCTTGGGACGAACCAGAGCCGCCCCTATAGCCTCAACTCATATTGATCCGCTTCAGCCTATAGATCGCTTACCGGTAATGGCATGATAGAGCCAGAGGACGATCACGGCGCCGATGGTTGCAACGATCAGACTATAAATGTCGAAGGCACCGGTAATTCCTCTGCCAAAAAGAAACGACGAAAGCACGCCACCTACGATAGCACCGGCAATACCCAGAGCGATATCGAAGAAAATACCCTGACCGCTTTTGTTGACTATCTTACTGCCAATAAAGCCCGCGATCAGTCCCAGTATGATCCAGCTGAGGAAAGACATGTCACTATCTCCTGAAGTGCTGATAAACATTTGCATCGTGCATATAGAAAATTTTCATATTAAATTCTCTTTGGCAAGGTAGAATGCTTGTAAAATGGATTGATGTATTTAATTTTAACTAGTGGAGTACACAGAATGTGTACGAAAACACAGGGAGTATGCGCCATGTCAAACGATGCCGATAACTCGAATTCGCCAATTCCCGGCGGCAATCTTGCAAAGCCGGTCATGATCGCGCTCGGCGCTTTGCTCGTCGGCAAGCTTCTCAGTGGTCACAAGGATGACCCGGAACAGGCAGCACAACCTGCTCAGCCACAGGCAGACAACAGCCTCGGCGGCGGTTTGGGCGGTGGTCTGCTCGGCAGCGTTCTGGGCGGCCTTGGCGGTCTTCTGGGCGGTGCGGCTGCAGGCAATGCGGCCAATGCTCCGGCAGCGCCGGGTCCTTTGAGTGGTGGTCTCGGCGGTCTCCTTGAACAGCTCAGGCAGTCCGGTCTTGGCGACAAGGTCGAGTCATGGGTCGGGCAAGGCGAGAATGCGCCTATCGAACCCGGTCATCTCGGGGAAGCGCTCGGCCAGAAAACCATCAACGAACTGGCCCAGCATGCCGGTATCGATCCGCAGGAGCTGCTTGGTCAGCTTTCGCAGGTTCTGCCGGGGCTGGTGGACAAGCTGACCGCTGGCGGTCAGGTGCCCGACACCAGCGAGCTGTCGAAGCTGTTGAACAAACCCTGATCTGCACCATATATCTGATGAAGGCCGCACCGGCGTTTCCGCGCCGGTGCGGCTTTGTTTTCTGCCATGTTGGAGTCCGTGCGATGAGCTTTTTTCCCTGTCCCGATCCGATCCTTGGCGACAAGACTTCCGTTGATTCTATCGAAACATTGGTTATTCCGCGCACCAGCGACATTGGCGGGCTGGAAGTGCGTCGCGCTCTGCCGACCGTCAGAAGGCGGTTGGTTGGACCGTTTATCTTTTTCGACCGTATGGGACCGGCAATTTTGCGCGATGGCGAGGCACTGGATGTGAAACCGCATCCGCATATCGGTCTTTCCACCGTGACCTATCTGTTCGACGGCCATATCCGCCATCGCGACAGTCTGGGCACGGAAATGGTCGTGCGGCCCGGCGATGTGAACCTGATGACGGCGGGGCGTGGCATCGTGCATTCCGAACGCTCGCCGGAGGAAGACCGAAGCGGACCGATGCCGATTTCCGGCATCCAGACATGGCTTGCTCTGCCCGATGCGCTTGAAGACATGAAGCCCGATTTTTTTCATAATCAGGCGAGTGAATTGCCGGTGCTCGAGGATAAGGATATTCGCGGGCGGTTGATCATCGGGGCGCTGCATGGGTTGAAATCGCCGGTGGTGCAACACGCCGACACGCTTTATGCGGATATTGCAATCAAGCCTGGTGGACGCTTTCATATCCCCCCGGTGGCGCAAGAACGGGCGATCTATACGCTTTCTGGCAATGTCGGCATTGCCGGGGATGTGTTTCCCCCCGACCGTTTGCTGGCCATTCGTGAAAGCGATGATATCGTGGTCGAGGCTGGACCGGAGGGCGCGCATATCATGCTTTTCGGCGGTGCGGCACTCGGCTCCAAACGTTATATCTGGTGGAACTTTGTTTCTTCCTCGCGAGAGCGTATAGAAGAAGCCAAGGAAGAATGGCGTAAGGGACGCTTCGATATCGTGCCCGGAGACGAAGAGGAATTCGTACCTTTGCCTGAATAGGCACTTACGACCAACATCATGAAGCCAATATTACAGGGGTATGACACGATGTCTCTCCCTGCTTGATCTAGGCAACGCTGCTGCTATACCAACAATAAGTCCAGATAAACCAACACAGGTTGATTTGATGTCACGACCCAAAACCCCATTGCTCGATCAGACGCCGACGCCGGACGCCTTGCGCGCTCTCCCGGAAACGGCTCTGCCGCAGATCGCACAGGAATTGCGCGACGAGATGATCGACGTGGTGTCGACGACCGGCGGGCATCTGGGCGCAGGGCTCGGTGTCGTGGAACTGACGGTGGCGCTACATCACGTCTTCAATACGCCGCATGATCGCATTATCTGGGATGTGGGTCATCAGGCCTATCCGCACAAGATTTTGACGGGACGGCGTGATCGCATCCGAACACTTCGACAGGAAGGCGGGCTTTCCGGCTTTACCAAGCGTGCCGAGAGCGAATATGACCCTTTTGGCGCGGCGCATTCCTCCACTTCGATTTCCGCCGGTCTTGGCATGGCTATGGCCAGCGAATTGTCGGGCGACAAGCGTAATGTGATTGCCGTCATTGGCGACGGTTCCATGTCGGCGGGCATGGCCTATGAGGCGATGAACAATGCCGGTGCGCTGGACGCGCGCTTGATCGTCATCCTTAACGACAA
Source organism: Brucella sp. BE17 (assembly GCF_039545455.1). NCBI lineage: Bacteria > Pseudomonadati > Pseudomonadota > Alphaproteobacteria > Hyphomicrobiales > Brucellaceae > Brucella > Brucella sp. BE17. Next base: position 171,870 of record NZ_CP154467.1, read on the forward strand.
TGACATGTCGATTGCGCCACCCACGGGTGCCATGAGTGCATATCTGGCGCGGCTCGTTTCGGGCAAGACCTATCGCAGCGTGCGCGAAGCGGCCAAGCAGGTTGCGCAGAAACTGCCGAAATTCATTCAGGAAAAGGCGCGCAAGTCTGAAGAATTCACCCGCAGTTTCTTCACCGGCGGCACGCTGTTCGAGGAACTGGGCTTTTATTATGTAGGCCCTATCGACGGGCATAATCTCGACCATCTGTTGCCGGTGTTGAAGAACGTGCGCGATGCCGGCAACGGTCCGGTGCTGATCCATGTGGTGACGCAAAAGGGTAAGGGCTATGCGCCTGCCGAAGCTGCTGCCGACAAATATCATGGCGTCAACAAATTCGATGTCATCACCGGTAAACAGGCCAAGCCGCCTGCGAACGCGCCAAGCTACACCAAGATTTTCGGCACCAGCCTGGTTGAGGAAGCACGCCACGACGACAAGATCGTAGCAATTACCGCAGCCATGCCTAACGGCACCGGGCTTGACCTTTTCGGTGAGGCTTTCCCCAAGCGCATCTTTGACGTAGGCATTGCCGAACAGCACGCGGTGACCTTTGCCGCGGGTCTGGCTAGTGAAGGTTTTAAGCCGTTCTGCGCCCTCTATTCGACTTTTTTGCAGCGCGGTTACGATCAGGTCGTTCATGACGTGTCGATCCAGAATCTTCCGGTGCGCTTTCCCATCGACCGTGCAGGGCTTGTTGGTGCCGATGGACCGACGCATGCCGGTTCGTTTGATGTCGGTTATCTCGCAGCACTCCCCGGTTTTGTGGTGATGGCAGCGTCCGACGAGGCCGAACTCCGTCATATGGTGCGCACGGCCGCCGAGTATGACGAAGGCCCGATCTCGTTTCGTTATCCGCGCGGTGATGGTGTCGGTGTCGATCTGCCCGAACGTGGGAGCCTACTTGAAATCGGACGTGGCCGCGTCGTGCGCGAAGGCAACAAGGTCGCCCTTTTGTCGTTTGGTACACGCTTGCAGGAATGTCTGGCTGCAGCTGATGAGCTTGGTGCGTCCGGCCTTTCCACGACGGTTGCGGATGCGCGGTTTGCCAAGCCGCTCGACCATGATCTCATCCGTCGCTTGGCCCGTGAACATGAAGTGCTTGTCACTGTCGAGGAAGCAGCTGCGGGCGGCTTTGCCGCACATGTGCTGCAATTCCTCTCCAATGACGGACTTCTCGATGGCGGTTTGAAGGTTCGGGTGCTCACTTTGCCCGATGCCTATCAGGACCACGGCAAGCCGGACGCCATGTATACCGCAGCCGGGCTCGACCGGGCAGGGATCGTCAAAACCGTCTTTGCAACCCTTGGTCACGCCGAAATGGTCGCCCCGGCCCGTGCCTGAAGTTTCCGGCAATAAAAGCCTGCGTCTTGACCAGTTGCTGGTCGAACGCGGTTTTTTTGCCTCGCGCTCACGCGCCCGCGATGCGATTACGCGTGGCACGGTCATGGTTGATGGCCGCGTTACACCCAAGGCAGGGCAGATGGTTCCGCCCTCTGCGCAGATTGTAGTGGACGATCCGGCAAGCGCCTATGTGTCGCGCGCGGCGTTGAAACTCAGTGCCGCGCTTGATCATTTTGGTCTCGATGTGCGGGGCCGCGTCGCGCTTGATATTGGGGCATCGACCGGCGGCTTCACACAGGTGCTGTTAGAACGTGGCGCTGCCCATGTGCTGGCCATCGATGTCGGCCACGACCAACTCCATGCATCGTTGCGCAGTGATCCACGTGTGAGCAATCGCGAAGGTGTCAATGCGCGCAATCTTGCGCAATCAGATCTTGAAGGCCGAGGCATTGATTGCGTCGTGTCGGATGTGAGTTTTATTTCGCTGAAACTCGCTTTGCCCCCGGCATTGGATTTTGCGCAAAAAGGTGCTATTTGCGCGCTGCTCGTCAAGCCGCAATTTGAAGCCGGTCGTGCGGCAATCGGCAAGGGCGGCATATTGCGCGACCCCGCTGATGGCGAGCGCATCGCGGAAGACATGAAATCATGGCTGGAAACCCAACCGGGCTGGCGTGCGCTCGGTCTTTGCCCGTCGCCCATCGAGGGCGGTGACGGCAATCGCGAATATCTGCTGACTGGCCAAAAAGATAAGTGAAAGAAAACCAATGACGGCACAAGTGACAATCCGCTCTGTCGGAGCGGGCGGCGATGGCGTTGCCAATCTCACCGGCGATCAGATTTATGTGCCGTTCACGCTGCCGGGCGAGGTGGCCAATGTGGCACGGGTAGGCAATCGTGCCGATGTGATGGCCCTTTTGCAGACTTCCAATGAGCGGCAAGATGCCGAATGCCGCCATTTCGAGGATTGCGGCGGCTGCTCTTTGCAACACTGGCAGGATGAGCCCTATCGTCTGTGGAAACGCGAATTGCTCGTCTCGGCCTTGAAGGGCAGGGGGCTTGATGTCGACGTCGATGCGCTCGTTGCCTGTGAACCCCGCTCGCGCCGTCGTGCCGTCTTTGCGGTACGCAGGACCGAAAAAGGCGTGCTGCTCGGCTTTAACCGTCACCAGAGTCACGAGATCATCGATATTGTCGAGTGCGCCGTCACAGTGCCGGAAATCATCGCCCGGCTTGACGATCTGCGTGCGATTGGCGCACTGATCGCGCCGGGCTCAAAACCCTTCAAACTGGCCGCCACCGTGACCGAATCCGGGCTTGATCTGGCGGCATCCGGCTGCGGCGAGCTTTCTGACGAGCAGCGCCGCGCCGTGACCGCGCTTGTCATGAAACAGGGCTTTGCGCGGCTGGCGCACGAAGGCGAAATCGTCGTTGAGCCCAAAAAGCCGGTCATTCATTTTGGCAGGGTGTCGGTTCCCGTGCCGCCCGGCTGCTTTTTGCAAGCGACCGAAGCCGCCGAGGAAGTCATGGTTTCGCTTGTGCTGGCGCATCTGGGCAAGGCGAAGCGGGTTGCCGATCTTTTCTGTGGTGTCGGCACCTTTGCGCTGACAATTGCCGAAAAAAGTGCTGTCCATGCCATTGAAAGCGATGCGCCGGCGCTCGCTGCCCTTGATCGTGGTGTGCGCCACGTGCAGGGACTGAAGCCGGTCAGCATCGAGCGTCGCGATCTTTTTCGCCGCCCCCTGATGCCGAAGGAACTGCTGCCCTATAATGCGGTTGTGTTCGATCCGCCGCGCGCCGGTGCGGAGGAACAGGCAAAAGAACTTGCAAAGTCCAAGGTCGAGAAACTGGTTGCCGTCTCGTGCAATCCGGTGACACTGGCGCGCGATCTGGCAATCCTTGTTGCGGGCGGCTATCGCATCAACCGCGTCACACCCATTGACCAGTTCCTCTGGTCGCCACATGTCGAAGCAGTGGTGAGTTTGACAAAGAAATAGCCGTTCATTTTATGGACAAACAGTCTGGGGTTTTCAGTGGATTTCGTTGCCGTGATCCTCTTCGCGTCTTGCGTTCTTCCTCCCAATTGCTGCAAGGCGTCTCAAATAGGCAGTTCCTCCCTCCCTTGCGATAGATGCTCACAAAATGATTGAAAAAACGACGTTGCCGGATTTGAACGGCATTTTACCCGCCCGCGATATCAGGATCAAAAAACATGGGTTGGCCAACCGCTGGTTCTACCTGTTTCTGAGTATTGTGACGGGTTTTGCAAGCGTGGCCATGGTCTGGGCATGGTCTCCGAACCTTTACAGGGATTATCTCATTAAGAACGATCCAATGGTGCTTGAAGATGCCTCTATTGTTTCAGGCCAGTGCCGTTCGAAAAAGATGACCGTCAATTGCGAGGCGGGGATTCTTCTTGATCCGAAAGGTGAGCGACGTATCCAAAACGTCGAGTTTTCGTTTATGAGCCTGTCGCGTGGCGATTATGAAACCGACATCGTGGCACAGAAGTCCAATCCCGATAATGTGACGCTGTCGCTGGCGATTGACGAGTTCTGGAACCGTCTCGTGACGGGGATTGTTCTCGTGGGCTTGATCGCGGGCCTGTCGGTCTTGTTCATCGTGCGTTTTTTGCATATCACGCGTAGTGTTTCGGCTATGAAATCAGCCGCTGCGCTCAAGCTCGGCTGGGCGAAAATTAATGCCAGCAAAAAGAGTTTCGGCGCGGTCAAGTATACCTATATCCCGATGGATAAGGCGCACAAGAACACCATCATTTCAGCCTTCCGCAAGGAAGAGCCGTTCTTGCATTACATGGAAGAAGAGGATGAAACCTATGGCGTGGTGGCCATCCACCCCAAGGCAAAGTTTGCCGTTTTGCTTGATGAGCAGTTCGAACGGCTGGAACTGAACCACAAGGAACGTACAGACCTGCTGCAAGCACTCAAACAGCGCATCGGTGCTTGAGATTTGAAAGGGCGGTTAAATCCGCCCTTTTTGCATTTAAGCGAGAGCTAGATCCACTGCCGCCTCGGCATGAAGCTGGGTGGTATCGAAAATCGGAACCGGGCTGTCTTCCTGTCCGATCAGCAGCATAATCTCCGTGCAGCCGAGGATTACAGCTTGCGCTCCGTTTTCGACCAGGCGGCGAATGATTGCGCGATAGTGTTCACGTGAGGCTTCGTGCACATCACCAACCACCAGTTCATGATAGATGATGTCATGCACGGTTTTTCGGTCGGCCTCATTTGGGGTCAGCACGTCGAGGCCGTATTTTTCCGCAAGGCGACCTTTGTAAAAATCCTGTTCCATGGTGAAGGCCGTGCCGAGAAGGCCGACTTTCGTAAAACCTGCAGCTTTTATCTTTTCAGCAGTCGGATCGGCGATATGGATGAGCGGGATCGATATCGCTTCCGTCACGGCATCGGCCATTTTATGCATGGTGTTGGTACAGATAAGGATAAAATCCGCGCCGCCTTTTTCAAGGTTTTGCGCAGCCTCCACCATAAGCTTCGTCAGCGCATCCCATTGGCCCAAATGCTGAAGTTGCTCGATTTCAGCGAAATCCATCGACCACATCAGGCTTCGGGCGGAATGCGCACCACCCAGCCGCGTACGGGTTTGCTGATTGATGATGCGATAATATTCCTGCGAGCTTTCCCAGCTCATGCCGCCGATCAGGCCGATCATCTTCATAAGTTGTCTCCCCAATGGCCAAGGCTGTCTTATCCGCGCTTTTTTAAAGCTCCGTTGCTTGCCCTGCGCGCGGAGAATTGCCTACAATAAATTTCATTAAACCCGGCGCAAGGTAATAAAGTGACTTCTGCTTCGATTTCTTTTGACAAACGGGTGACCCCGGCAGGGCGCAGATTGCTTGCTCAATGTTTGTTTCTCATGCTGGTGATCGCGCTGGGGCTGAATATTCCGCTGGCTGGGTTGAACAGTGAATTCGTGGTGGAGCAGGCTCAGAGTGAGAGAAGTGGGATGCATCGCCTGTCGATCTTTGCTCTGGCAGCTTCTCCTCTTCTGTCTGTGCTGCTCCTGCTGGAGTTGGCAAAACTGATATTTCCGCGTCTGGAGACATGGCGTATTTCCAACGAAAGAAACGCTCTTGGGCTGCATGTTCTTGTCATGTTGCTGGTAACGGGTGTCGCCGCAATGAGTGGATATGGCCTTGTCTATTCTTTCCAGGTAGCGAACATAACAAACATATCGGACGGTTATGCGATTGCCGGAATTGCCTCCTATGTCGGCGCTACAATCGCGATGATATGGTTTGCAGGCCGTATCAGGCTGGTGGAGATTACGGGCGCGCTCTGGTTATTGCTGGCGATCTTTTATTTGCCGGATTTCGGCAGGGAGTTGCTGGTTTTAATTGAATATTCCCGCATGGGAGCAATCAGTTCCTGGCAAGGATTGCTTTACTGCGCATTACTTTTGGCGGGCATTTTGGTGCTCGTGGCAATCAATCGAACTATCGAGTTGTCAGCTCGCAATGATGTGACAGAGAAGTCGTTTTTGCTGTCGGCTTTATTATGGCCGCCTTTTCTCGCAGCTTTCATCGCGAGCTATCTGGTTGCCGTTCCGTACGTGTTTCTGGCCGAGTTGTTATCGATATATGCACCATCGTTCATTTTCTTTATCTTTGAAATCATTCAAGCCGTTCTCATCCCGCTGATCCTGCTTGCCTATTACCGGTTCATCAGAATCTATCGACCGGATATCGCATGCCAGGATCACGTCAGGCCGCTCCTGCTGTGCATAGCAGGCATTCAGCTCGCGCTTGGGTTGGGTCTGGCTCTGGCGAAGATTTTTGTTGGGTTTCCCGTCGCCTTGAGCGGCAATATTCTGATCGTCAGCATCACCGTCTTGTACCTGATTGGCACGGTGCTGCGACCGGGGAAACCGATGAATGCCTGAGGACAGGGTTACATTTTCTTGATGATTTCCGCATCCCCTTCGCGCGGCTTGCCATTGGCGGCGAGGATTGCTGGAATAATCTCCTCAGCGTGGTCGATGATCATCGGCTGCACCTGATGCGCGGTATGGATGAAACCTTCGTTGCGCATATGGTCGATCATGGCCAGCATGGGCTGCCAGAAGTTGTTGATATTGGCGAAGACCATGGGCTTGGTGTGCTGGCCGATCTGCGCCCAGGTCATCATTTCCACGATTTCTTCGACCGTTCCGATGCCGCCGGGAAGCGTGACAAACGCATCCGATTTCTGGAACATCATGCGTTTGCGCTGATGCATGTCGTCGACGACGATGAGTTCGGAGAGCTCCTTGGCCTTCTCCAGGCTCGCTTCCTTGTCGAGCAAGAAAGTCGGGATGATGCCAACCACTTCGCCTCCCGCCTGCATAACGCCTTGCGCCACCGCGCCCATGATGCCGCGTGTGCCGCCGCCATAGACGAGGCGTAAGCCATGATCGGCAATCGACTTTCCTAGCGCGAGGCCCGCGTCGCGATAAAGGGGATTATGGCCCGGGGAGGAGCCGCAATAAACACAAATGGATCGAATCTCGCTCATACTGCTTTTTTGGTCTTTTGGCCTGCTCACGTCAAGCAGGAGAGCGGGCAATTTGCGTTGAGGTGCTGTACATCTGCGCTCAATGGCTTATCTCTATAAGAAACCAGAATGGAGCGGATAAAATGCGTTCATGGATGAAGGGTGCTACGGCTTTTCTCGCACTGTTTTTGACCAATGCAGTGGCCAACGCCGATGAGATCACAATTGAGCTTCCCGGCGATACAGCCGTCACGACCAATGACGTGCTCTATAAATGCGGCGACAAGGACGTTGCGGTGACTTATTATAATGCCGGTGATATTTCGCTCGCCAAACTTGAGCTTGAGGACGAAACGGTGATTGCCTCCAGCGTTTTGTCAGGCTCTGGTGCAAAATATGCCGGCGGCATTTACATCTGGTGGAGCAAGGGCGCTACAGCCGATTTCTATAATCTCATGGATGATCCTGAGCAGGAAAAGCCCACAAGCTGTGCAGAACAATAGGCTGAAAGCGAAAATATCTCGCAGCTTTTGCCGTTTGTGTGCAGATTTGTTGTGGGCTCCGGCGAAAAGATATAAAGCTGGCATATTATCTGGCGTGGGTTGCGAGTGAAATGCAGAAAAATAGCTATGGATTGATCGGTGCAGGCCTCGTGGCCGTGCTGGTCGGGTTAGGCCTTTACTGGAATGCCACGCAATCCGGTCCACAGTCCCCTGCGTCCGATACGGCGGTTATGGCAAGCAATGCCGATGCCGGTGGTCAGACAAAACCGCAGGCATCCGAGCTAGACACAAAGCAGCCCGAAGCAGAGCCTTCTCGGAAGGCGCAGCAACCAGCCAGTGACAAAGCGGCTTCATCGGGCGAAACGGTGAAGGATGGCGAGGATTCCCAAACGCCGAAAAAACAGGAAAGTGAGGTGTCGGCGCAACAGGTAAAGACGCCGGTCTTCGATATATTACGCGTTGATCGCGATGGTTCTGTCGTCATAGCAGGCAAGGCCACGCCCAATTCTAATGTCGAGGTGGTGGCTGGCGCGCGCGTTGTAGGTGCGGCCAAAGCTGGCGCCAATGGTGATTTCGCGGTCGTGCTTGATAATCCGCTGAAACCCGGCGACCATCAATTGGTCCTGCGCGCGCGCAATGAAAGCCGCGCCGTTACTTCAGCGGAGACTGCCATCGTCTCGGTGCCTGCAACTGAGGATGGGCAGGTTCTGGCGCTTGTCGAAGCGCCGGGTCAGGCAAGCCGCCTGATAACGCGACCTGACACAAAACCTGCTGCTCAGAGCACTGCTTCCGCGACTGCGCCGGACGCTGCTAAATCCGAACCGGATGCGCCAACTGCGCCAATCGCCATCGAGGCAGTCGAGATAGAAGGTGGTACCGTCTTCGTGGCAGGCAAGGCCGAGGGTGGTAGCCGTGTCATCGTCCATGCCAATGCCATTCTTTTGGGGGCTGCAGCCCTTTCTCCCGAAGGCCGGTTTCTGATCGAAAGCCCTAAGGATTTGCCGGTTGCCGATTATATTGTGCGTGCTGATTTGCTCGATAATTCGGATCGTGTGATCGCCACAGCGCGCGTACCCTTCCGCCGTGATGAAGGTGCCAATATTGCGGCGGTTGCACCTGGTGAAGGGAGAAGCAGAGTGTCGGCGGATGACGAAGCCGCGCCGCTGCAAAAAGCCCAAGGCTCGGTGATCATTCGCAAGGGAGATAATCTCTGGACGATCTCCAAGCGTACTTACGGTAAAGGTGCGCGCTATACGACTATCTATCTCGCCAACCGCGACCAGATTGGCAACCCAGACCTGATCCTGCCGGGGCAGGTGTTCACCATGCCAAAAGAAGCGCTGTCGCCGGAAGAAGCGGAGCGTCGCCTGCGCGGACCTTTGCAATAATCTGCCGCAAAGAAGCGTTCAATTTTCTGTGTGCTTCTTTTCGCCGTTCATTTTTGCTCTATATCGCCTTTTGGTAGAAAAATGTACTTGCAGTGCTTGCTCCAAAAAGGATAATCGTATATCGTCGATTAACGATGAAGAACTCCCTCCCTTTGCAAACCGCTCTCATTCACGGCTCGATGTTGCAGTCGGAAGACGACGATGCGGCAGCGCGTATTTATGCAGCACTCGGTCATCCTGTTCGCCTTGTCATCCTGCGTCAGCTGCTGCTGGAACAGACCTGTTGCTGCAAGGATATTGTTGGCAGGCTCGATTTGGCCCAGTCGACCGTTTCGCAGCATCTCAAAGTGCTGGTGCAGGCGGGGCTGGTTGATTACCGGCCCGAACGCCAGACCTCACGCTATAGCGTGAAGGGCGAGCAGCTTGATGCGATCCGCAAGCATCTTGCGGCATTCGCCATCAAAAAATGCGAAGGTTAACCGCGTTGCCAACGCTTTTATAGCCGTTTCATGGCGCTCTTTTGGCGCTAAAGCATGTCTGCCAAAAGTGGAAACCGGTTTTGGGAATAAAGACATGGTGAGAAACAAAAACTGAAAGCGTGTTTCCTGAAAAGGAAAAAAATGTAGCACGCTTTAGTCCCGATTGCCGATGGTCGCCCCCGGATCTGAAAGAATTCTCGATGAGTGATATTAAAACCGTTTCTGCCGATTCCGGCGAAACACTGAAAACCTTACGCAATCTCTGGCCCTATATGTGGCCGTCGGACAGGCCGGACCTGCGCATGCGCGTGGTCTGGGCGACCTTTTATCTGGTCATTTCCAAGATCGTGCTGATCCTTGTGCCCTATTTCTTCAAATGGGTCACCAATGCGCTCAATGGCCAGCTCGACGCACCAGATTTCATACCTTTGATCCTGACTGGCGCAGTCATGCTGGTGCTGGCCTATAATGTTTCGCGTATCGTGCAGGCGGGCCTCAACCAGTTGCGCGATGCGCTGTTTGCCAAGGTCGGCCAATATGCTGTACGTCAGCTTGCTTATAAAACCTTCGTGCATATGCATGAGCTTTCGCTGCGCTTTCATCTCGAGCGACGCACCGGTGGCCTGTCGCGTGTCATCGAACGCGGCACCAAGGGCATTGAAACCATTGTCCGTTTCACCATCCTCAACACTCTGCCGACAGTGCTGGAATTTGCGCTGACGGCAGTGATCTTTGCTTTCGCCTACGGCTTTTCCTATCTGGTCGTGGTGGCGGCGACTGTATGGCTCTATACGTGGTTTACCATCAAGGCGAGCGACTGGCGCATCAACATCCGCCGCGAGATGAACGATTCCGATACCGACGCCAACACCAAGGCGATCGACTCGCTTTTGAACTTCGAGACGGTCAAATATTTTGGCAATGAGGCCATGGAAGCCAAACGTTTCGACGCCTCCATGGCGCGCTATGAAAAGGCGGCGACGCAGACCTGGACCTCGCTCGGCTGGCTCAATTTCGGCCAGGCTGTGATTTTTGGTGTCGGTATGGCAGCCGTCATGGTCATGTCGGCACTTGAAGTCAGGGCAGGGACACAGACGCTCGGCGATTTCGTGTTCATCAATGCGCTTTTGATGCAGCTTTCGGTACCGCTCAATTTCATCGGTTTCATCTATCGCGAAATCCGTCAGGGGCTGACGGATATCGAGCAGATGTTTGACCTTCTCGATGTGAAGCAGGAAGTCAGCGACGAGGCGGGTGCGAAACCCTTGCAGGTTGGCAAAGGTGCAATCCGCTTTGACGATGTGCATTTCGCCTATGATGCCAATCGCCCGATTTTGAAGGGCATTAGTTTCGAGGTGCCTGCGGGCAAGACGGTGGCAATTGTCGGCCCGTCGGGTGCAGGGAAATCCACCATATCGCGGCTTTTGTTCCGCTTTTATGATGTTCAGTCGGGTTCGGTCACCATCGACGGGCAGGATGTACGCCATGTCACACAGGAAAGTCTGCGTAAAACCATCGGCATGGTGCCGCAGGATACCGTGTTGTTCAACGACACCATTGCTTACAATATCCGCTATGGCCGTACCGATGCGAATGACACGGAAGTGGAACGCGCTGCGGAGCTGGCGCAGATTGCAGGCTTCATCAAACATCTGCCCGAAGGCTATGGAGCGATGGTTGGCGAACGTGGCTTGAAATTGTCTGGCGGCGAGAAGCAGCGTGTAGCGATTGCCCGTACCATCCTCAAGGCACCGCCGATCCTGATTCTCGATGAGGCGACGTCCGCACTTGATACGGCGACCGAGCAGGAAATCCAGTCTGCACTTGATATCGTCAGCCGCGGGCGCACGACTCTCGTAATCGCGCATCGTCTTTCAACGGTGATTGGTACTGACGAGATCATCGTGCTCAAAGACGGCCAGATCGCCGAACGCGGCACGCATCGCGAATTATTGCTGCATAAGGGGCTTTATGCCTCAATGTGGGATCGCCAGCTTGAGGCAAGTGCGGCCGAAGAACGCCTGCGTCAGGTGCGCGAAAGCGACGATCTCGGCGTGGTGCAGCGCGGCGCACCGGCGGCGGAATAATCTGTTTTCAAAGGAGGTCGCTTACGTCAAGTCGTGTTCACGTCTTTTGACGGATGTGTATATTTTGCGAAATACGTTTCGATTTTGTCTGCGATGCGCTACATAACGGCCAAACGCAAGGAACAAGCAATGAGCCTGTCAGACACTATTCGTAATACATTTGTGCCGATCCATCGTGAAGGCTACCCGTTTATTGCCGGGTTTTTCGTGGTCTCGCTCATTCTGGGCTGGCTGTGGAATCCCTTGTTCTGGATCGGTCTGGTGCTCACCATCTGGTGCATCTATTTCTACCGCGACCCCGAACGCGTGACCCCTGTCCATGACGATCTCGTCATCAGCCCGGCTGACGGCAAGGTTTCTTTCGTGGGGCTTGCCGTTCCGCCTGCCGAGCTTGATCTGGGCATAGTCCCCATGATGCGGGTTTCTGTGTTCATGAATGTCTTTTCGGTGCATATCAACCGCTCGCCGGTACGGGGAAGCATCGAAAAGATCGTGCACCGCCCCGGAAAATTCCTCAATGCGGAACTCGACAAGGCCAGCACCGACAATGAACGCAACTCGGTGCTTATTCTCAACGAGCGTGGGAAATTCGGCGTGGTGCAGATTGCGGGCCTTGTGGCACGGCGCATTGTCTGCTGGTCACGTGAAGCCGATACGCTTTCGGTCGGGGAGCGTTTTGGCCTGATCCGCTTTGGTTCACGCGTTGATGTCTACCTGCCGGATGGGGCCAGTGTACGGGTCGCGGTCGGGCAGACGGCCGTGGCCGGTGAAACGGTTCTGGCCGAATTTGGCCGCGAAGGCAACGAACCTGTCGTGCGGGTTGCGTGACGCTGATGGAGCCACCCTTCCCACCTTTTGATCCCAATGGTCGCACGGATACATCGCGCGGCCCTAAGCTCAGGCAGATACCGCTGCGTCTCATTATTCCGAATGTCATCACGGTGCTTGCCATCTGTGCGGGCCTAACCGGCATCCGTCTTGCCTTTGAGAACCGGTTCGAGCTGGCCGTGGTCATGGTGCTGGTTGCAGCCTTTCTCGACGGTGTCGACGGACGCATTGCGCGTATGATGAAAAGTTCGTCGAAATTCGGCGCGCAGATGGATTCGCTCGCCGATATCGTCAATTTCGGTGTGGCACCGGCTCTGGTGCTTTATGCGTTCATGCTCGATCAGGCGCGTTCCTTCGGCTGGATCGCGGCCCTTCTTTATGCCATTGCCTGCTGCCTGCGTCTGGCGCGTTTCAATGTGATGCTGGAAGACAGCAACCGTCCTGCATGGCAGAACAATTATTTTATAGGTGTTCCCGCACCTGCCGGTGCCATGCTGGTGCTGCTGCCGGTTTATCTCGGCTTCCTTGGCCTCACGCCGACGCGAGGGCTGGCCTTTGGCGTTGCTATTTATACGGTGATCATCGCTTGCCTGCTGGTGAGCCGCCTGCCGGTTTATAATGGCAAATCCGCCGGTATTCTGGTGCGGCGCGACATGGTGATGCCGCTGATCCTGTTGGTTGTCGTCTATGTGGCGTTCTTGATGAGCTTTACATGGCAGACGCTGACATTGACGGCATTTGCCTATCTCATCTTCTTGCCGTTTAGCCTTGCCTCATGGAACCGCCGCGAAAGTGCTGACCGCGAAGCGAAAACGCCGTCAGCGGAAAACTGACGATATTTTTTGCGTGATGAAATCCACACGCTTCTCGACCGATGCTTTCGGCAGAAGCGCGACTTCATATCCATAGCTCAAGTAGGTTTTCTCCATCGCCTCAAAAGTGCGCACGGCTTCGGCAAAATCCTGCTTGCGCTCACTGTCCTGCGCAAAAATCTCCAGCCATGGCGGAGCCAGAAATACCGTCTTGTTATAGCGGAACACGCGTGCGGCTTCTTCCATAGCGGCTGGCACTGGCAGGCCGCAGAGTGTCAGATAGCCGATCACGTCCGGTACGCTTCGGTCGAAGAACACGGGGCCATCGTTTTGTTGCGCAAGATCGTAGGAGCGCATTTCCCAACAAAGCATCAGCTCCGCAAACAAGGCGCGGTCTATCCATGGCAAGGCTGTTCCGCCGATCCGCATTTGATGACGGATGATGGCGCGACCGGCTTCGATGCTTCTAGCAAAGCCCTGTCGTTCGAGCGCATCGATCAGCGTGCTTTTGCCAGATCCGGGTCCGCCGCTGATAACGATAAAATTTTGAACGTTGTTTTCCATCTTTTCACCAATCACGAGAAGATCGCACGCGGAGCTGCGCATGTTGCAAAAATCAGATCATGGGAAAGGGATAGAGGAAATATAAACCGGCCTTGAAGAATAACAAGGCCGGCTAGCTGCTCTTCACGACGGCAGATGATAGTCGAGAAAACGGTCCTGCCTGACATCGTAGAGTTTGCCGGTGACGTCGAGCGCCGGATTGGCAAGCTTTATGATCTTTTCGGCCACCGATTGCGGGGTAGGGAGCGTTTCAGGATCTTCGCCGGGCATAGCCTGTGCACGCATCGCGGTGCGGGTCGCACCCGGATTGACCGAGTTGACCTTGAGCTTCATCTGCTTAGTCTCCTCGGCCCAGCTTCGTGCCATCACTTCGACCGCCGCCTTGGAGGCCGCATAGGGCGCCCAGAAGGCGCGTGCGGAATGCGCAACGCTTGAGGATAGCAGGATTGCCCGTCCGGCATCAGATGCGCGCAAAAGCGGGTCGGTTGAGCGGATCAATCGCCAGACACTGGTGACATTGACATTCATCACCTTGTCAAACGTCTTGGCCTCGACATGGCCGATCGGCGAGATGGTGCCAAGAACTCCGGCATTGGCGACCAGAATATCAAGTTTGCCCCAACGCTCATGGATCGAACCGCCCAGCCGGTCAATGGCTTCCATATCGGTGATGTCGAGAGGAACCAGCGTGGCGCTGCCACCATTTTTGCGGATTTCGTCGTCGAGTTCTTCAAGCCCGCCAACGGTGCGGGCGACCGCGATCACATGCGCGCCGCGCTTGGCAAGTTCGAGCGAAAGAAAATAGCCGATACCGCGCGAGGCACCTGTTACCAAAGCCAGCCGGCCTTCAAGGTCGATAGCCATCATTCCCCCAATGTACAGACGTGAAACAGGCGGCCACGCAAGCCGCCCGGTAGAAGTGTTCAAGGTCAGCCGTTGCTAGCAAGCAGCGACAGTGTGTGGATATTGCTTTCGCCTTGTTGATCGAGCAGGCGGGTCGGGTATTCGCCCGTGAAATAATGATCTGTGAAAGCGGGAGCCTGCGGATCGCGAGGGCTTCCGCCAACCGCCTTGTAAAGCCCGTCAATCGACAGGAATGCCAGCGAATCCGCGCCGATATAACGGCACATATCTTCAAGGCTGTCATATTGGTTGGCGAGCAGCTTGTCGGCATGCGGCGTATCGATGCCATAGAAATCCGGATGGTAAATCATCGGGCTTGCCACACGGATATGTACTTCTTTGGCACCCGCATCGCGGATCATCTGCACGATCTTGACGGATGTGGTTCCGCGTACGATGGAATCGTCGACCAGAACTACGCGCTTGCCTTCGATCATGGCACGATTGGCGGAGTGCTTGAGTTTAACGCCAAGCGCCCGGATCTGTTGCGTCGGCTCGATAAAGGTGCGTCCGACATAATGATTGCGGATGATGCCATATTCAAACGGAATGCCGCTCGCCTGTGCAAAACCAAGCGCCGCCGGTGTGCCGCCATCGGGTACGGGGACGACGACATCGGCTTCGAGCGGGGCTTCCTTGGCAAGCTCATGGCCCATGTTCTTGCGTGCCACATAGACGCTGCGACCGCCGACAACCGAATCAGGACGGGCGAAATAGACATATTCAAACAGGCAGAGGCGTTCGGGCTGCTGTGCGTTCGGTTTAATGCACTCGGTGGTGATCGAGCCGTCTTTCTGGATTTCGCAGATGATGATCTCGCCGTTTTCCACGTCGCGCACATATTTCGCGCCGATGATGTCGAGAGCACAGGTTTCTGAACAAAAGATCGGCTTGCCGTCGAGTTCGCCCATCACCAATGGGCGGATGCCGACCGGATCACGCGCGGCAATCAGCTTGGTGCGCGTCAGCGCCAGCATGGCATAGCCGCCTTCGACCTGACGGATCGCATTGACGAAACGCTCGGAAGACGACGAAAAGCGCGAGCGTGCAATCAGGTGCAGCACGACTTCAGTGTCGGAGGTAGCCTGAAAGATGGCGCCCGACGCAATCAGCTGCTTGCGCAGCGTGATGCCGTTGGTGAAATTACCGTTATGCGCAATGGCGATGCCGCCGACTTCCAGTTCGGCAAACAAGGGCTGCACATTGCGCAGGATCGTCTCGCCGGTGGTGGAATAACGTACGTGGCCCATGGCGCGGTCGCCGGGCAGGCGGCTTAGCGTTGTAGGGTCGGTGAAATGATCGCCGACCAGCCCCATGTGGCGTTCGGAATGAAAGCGGCGATTGTGATAGGAGACGATGCCAGCGGCTTCCTGCCCACGATGCTGCAATGCGTGCAGGCCGAGCGCGGTGAGTGCGGCTGCGTCTTCATGGCCGAGAATACCAAATACGCCGCACTCTTCATGCAGGGTGTCATCATCCAGCATAAACGGGGTTTCATCATGCGAATGTTGGGACATTGTCCGCAAAGCCTTTCGATGCGGTTTGTTAAAAGCAACGTTTACAGGAAAGAACGCCATTTTGAAAGCGTTCCCTTCAATTGGATCAGCGCATATTCACCTATATAGGCGGCGTTGATCTCTAAAACAGATGAAACCGGCAAAGCCGGTTTCAAAAAGCGCCTGAGGATATTGAGCTTATGGTTCGGCCGGTGTGTCGTCGGGAACAGGCGTTTCCTGCTGCTCGCCAGTCGTGGGCACATTTTGCTGTGGGCGCAGTCTGTCGACCACTGCGTTCGGATCCTCGGGCAGAAGACCGCGAAGCTGTTGGCCGAACGAATCGAGCATTGGCTTCGACTTGGCATTGGTGATCCAACCGGGCTGGTTCTGCGGAACCAGTGAATTGAACACCAGAAGCGCTACCACCACCAGGAGAACGCCGCGTGCTGCACCAAACAAGAACCCCAGCGTACGATCAAGCGCACCAATGCGGCTGTCGATAATGAAATCGGCAATCTTCATGGTGATCAGCGAAACCACGATCAGCACCAAAAGGAACACCAAAGCCATGGCTGCGATCATGGCGATCGTATCGTTGCTGATATAGGGTTTGATATAGGGCAGCAGCGGCTTATAGAAAAGATAGGCGGCGACCGCTGCCGCGGCCCAGGAAACAAGTGACAGCACTTCGCGGGAAAAGCCGCGTACCATCGCCAGAACGGCTGATACCAGCGTTATCCCAAGTAAAATTCCATCGAGAATGGTTATCGGCATTCTGGCCTGTCCTTAATTCACGGTGCGCATAAAAGCGCACAGGGCAGTCAAACTTCTAACGGTGGCTCTTCATTCCTCAAATAGGACTGCCACGCAACTATAATTCATGCATTCCCGGCGCGAAAACCACATGATTCGGATCAATGCCGAAAACCCTATCACCGGAAGGTTGACAGAATCTTCCTGCTTTCAGACCACCCTGTTATTACTGCGGGCTGGTGCCCGAAGCAGCAATGCGCGCGACAAGATCGGCCAGAGCGACGGTTTCCATCAGGCGGAAGTTACGATCTTTCCACAGTTCGCCACTGCCGCCAGGCACTTCCGCCTGGGTAAAGCCAAGCTTTTGAGCTTCTTTCAGTCTTTGTACCGCATGGGTGACTGCGCGAACAGCACCGGAAAGGCTGATTTCGCCGAAATAAACACAATCTGGCGGAAGCGCAATACCGGCCATGGAGGAAACCAGCGCCGCTGCCACTGCGATATCGGCTGCTGGCTCGCTGATGCGATAGCCACCCGCGACATTGAGATAGACGTCATGTTGGCCAAAACGCACACCGCAATGGGATTCAAGCACTGCAAGAATCATGGCAAGCCGTCCCCCGTCCCAGCCCACGACTGCGCGGCGCGGTGTGCCGAGCGAGGAGGGAGCCACGAGTGCCTGTATTTCCACCAGCACCGGTCTTGTGCCTTCCATGCCGGCGAAGACGGCGGCGCCAGGTGCTTTTGCGTTGCGCTCGCCCAAAAAGAGTTCGGAGGGGTTCAAGACTTCACGCAGGCCTCCGTCGGACATTTCGAAGACGCCGATCTCGTCGGTGGGGCCGAAACGGTTTTTGACGGTGCGCAGGATTCGATATTGATGCCCGCCTTCGCCCTCGAAATAGAGAACGCCGTCGACCATATGCTCAACCACACGCGGGCCTGCAATCTGACCGTCCTTGGTGACGTGACCAACCAGCACTACAGCTGCACCTGTCTGCTTGGCATAGCGGATGAGCGCCTGCGCGGAAGAACGCACCTGTGTGACTGTTCCCGGTGCCGAATCGGCCATGTCGGTCCATAGCGTCTGGATCGAATCCAGAATGACCAGATCCGGCCGCTTGCCATCGGCGAGGGTTGCCAGAATATCCTCGACATTGGTCTCCGCCGCAAGCTCGACCGATGATCCTGCAACACCAAGCCTTTGTGCGCGCAGCCTGATTTGCGCCACCGCCTCTTCACCAGACACATAGACGATGCGATGGCCGCGATTGGCGAGAGCCGCTGCGGCTTGTGTCAGAAGTGTCGATTTGCCGATGCCCGGATCACCACCGATCAGCAAGGCCGAGCCACGTACGAAGCCACCACCCGTGACGCGGTCGAGTTCGGAAATACCGGAAATGATGCGTGGTGCATCCTCGATATCGCCGGAGAGTGAGGTCAGTGCTACGGCACGTCCCTTGCGTTTGGACAGGATCGCACCCGGCCCGCCGCCGATGCCGCTGTTGGTGCCTTCTTCGACCAGCGTGTTCCACTCGCCGCAACCGTCGCACTTGCCCGCCCAGCGCGTATGCACTGAACCACAATTCTGGCAGATAAACTGAATACGCGCCTTGGCCATGATTTCCCTGTCATACTTGATGGATATCTGTGGTAGATGAGAACAAAACAGGAATCAAGTGACGTCGTTATTCTGCTTTAATTTCACCGAAGACGAGACTTTATAAAAAAGCTAAAGCAGGCTCATGAAGAAGAAACCCATTTCAGACCTCTGGGCGGGCATGCGCACGATGATGCCTCTTGTGGCCGCCGTTATTCCCATCGGCGCAATTTATGGCGCGGTCGCCGCGAGCAAGGGATTGTCGCTCGCGGAAATTACCTTGATGAGCGCTGTGGTTTTTGCCGGAAGTGCACAATTCGTCGCTATGGATATCTGGACCCATCCGGCAAGCTGGTCGGGGGTGGGTTTTGCTGCGCTGCTGGTCAATCTGCGCTTCATCCTGCTTTCCGCCTCCATTGGTCGCCACATGCAGACCTTTACCGGTTGGAGCAAATATCTGGCGGTGCTTTTCCTGACCGATGAAAGCTGGGCGATGGCCGAGCTGAAAGTGCGGAACGGGAAACTCACGCCGCTTTATTTTGCAGGGCTTGTCATGCCCTTTTATGCGGCTTGGGTTCTCGCTTCTTTTCTCGGCGCACTTGTCGGCGATACACTTGGCGACCCGGCGGTGATCGGTCTTGATTTTGCTTTTCCAGCTGTGTTCATCGTGCTGATCATGAAGTTCTGGAAGGGGCCGCAAACGGGTCTGATCCTGCTTGCAAGTGCCATTGCTGCCGTTGTTACCAATCGTTACCTGCCTGGCGTGTGGTATATCGCAGCCGGTGCCGCGGCAGGCCTTCTGGTTGCCAGCTTGTACGGGCGCAAAGAAGTGCAGGAGAATGGGCAATGAGCTTTGAAATAGCCACGCTGACCGCCATTCTCGCCATGGCTCTGGCAAGCGCACTCATGCGCATTACCGGGCTTTTGTTGGTGCGGCACGTGCGCATTTCGGCGCATATGCAGCAAATTTTGAGTGCGATCCCGCCAGCAGTGTTGATGGCAGTGGTGGCACCCACTGCCCTTGCCACAGGCATGGCGGAAACCATTGCCTGCATTGTCACGGCTCTTGCAGCCCTTCGCTTGCCATTGCTTGGTGCAACGTTTCTCGGTGTTGCTTGTGTTGCCGTGTTACGAATGGGAGGACTGTAAAGCCCTGTTATGAAGCGTTGTTATTCGTATTGTTCGGGCAGATAAGAGCCGTCAGCCAGATCGGCAAAGCGGGTGAATTCCGCCTGGAACGACAGTTTTACCGTGCCCGTCGGACCGTGGCGCTGCTTGGCGATGATCACATCCGCTGTGCCCTTGACCTTCTCGAAATGCTGCTTCCATTCCTCGTATTTCGGATCGAATTCATCACGCGGCTCGAGATTCTTGACGTAATATTCCTCACGGAACACGAACAGTACCACGTCGGCATCCTGCTCGATGGAGCCTGATTCACGAAGATCGGAAAGCTGAGGGCGCTTGTCGTCACGGCTTTCGACCTGACGCGAGAGCTGTGAGAGGGCTATGATCGGCACATTGAGTTCCTTGCCGAGCGCCTTCAAACCGGTCGTGATTTCGGTGATTTCCTGCACACGGTTTTGTGCCGAGGCCTTCGACGATCCGGTCATGAGCTGCACATAGTCGATCACCAGCACATCGAGGCCGCGCTGGCGCTTGAGGCGGCGCGCGCGGGCTGCAAGCTGCGCAATGGAAATACCACCCGTCTGGTCGATATAGAGCGGGATTTTCTGCATATGCTGCGAGCAGGCGACCAGTTTTTCAAAGTCAGCTTCGGTGATGTCACCACGCCGGATCTTTGAGGACGAGACTTCCGTCTGCTCGGAAATGATACGGGTTGCGAGCTGTTCCGCTGACATTTCGAGCGAGAAGAAGCCAACTACACCACCATTCTTGGCTTTCATCGAGCCATCAGCCTGCTGCTCACCTTCGTAACAATTGGCGATGTTGAAGGCGATATTTGTGGCAAGCGAGGTCTTGCCCATGCCGGGGCGTCCGGCAAGAATGATCAAGTCGGAGGGCTGCAATCCGCCCATCTTGCCGTCGAGCATGTTGATGCCGGTGGAAACGCCCGACAGATGCCCATCGCGCATGAAGGCGGCATTGGCCATGTCGACGGCGGTGACAACGGCATCCTTGAACGACTGGAAACCGCCATCATAGCGGCCCGTTTCGGCAAGCTCGAATAGGCGCCGCTCGGCGTCCTCGATCTGCTCCTGCGGCGCATTGTCGACCGGCGCGTCATAGGCGACATTAACCATGTCCTCGCCAATGCCGATCAGCGCGCGGCGGGTGGCGAGATCATAGATCGCGCGACCGTAATCCTCGGCGTTGATGATGGTTACGGCTTCGACCGCAAGGCGCTGCACATATTGGAAAATGGTGAGATCGCCGACCTTTCCCTCGGTCGGCAGAAAGTTTTTCATCGTCACCGGATTGGCCATCTTGCCGATGCGGATGAGGTCGGTTGAAACCTCATAGACACGGCGATGCAGCGGCTCGAAAAAATGCGTAGGCTTCAAAAAGTCCGATACGCGATAAAACGCATCATTATTGATCAGGATCGCACCAAGCAGCGCCTGTTCGGCTTCGATATTGTGTGGTGCTTCGCGATAGAGCGTGTCTTTCTGACCCCGCGCATCATCGAGATTGCGTATTGCCGCTTCCGCCATGTTATCCTGATCCTGTCCCTGATCGCTCCAGCAAGCCCTGATGTGAAGTCAAACGCAACACCGGCTTTAAACGAATCTCACTGGAGAGGAAAACCTATACCATGATTCACAGTGATCCACAGGCGGCGGTTTATATTTTGCACTCTCTTTTGACGCTACAGCTATATCAGGTGCTGCGATATCAGGTGTTGACGCGCTTTCTGGCAGGGCGTGTTTCGCTATTCGCGCCTTTTGGTGCACTGTCGAGGCGCTTGAGGCGCTTTTCTTCCGTCTCGATATAATGGCGTGTCAGCGGCACCGCCTCCTGTTTGTGTGCGATCTGGATATGGAATACCATCATGTTCTGCCATCGGAACGCGCTTTCGGAAGCGGCGAGATAAAACTCCCACATGCGACAGAATCGCTCGTCATACAGCACATGCGCCCGCTCGCGATTGGCCAGAAAATTTTCGCGCCATGCTTTGAGAGTTTCAGCATAATGCAACCGTAATATTTCGATATCCGTAATGTAAAGCCCCGCTTTCTCGATAGCGGGAAGCACTTCCGAAAGGGCGGGAATATAGCCACCGGGAAAGATATATTTGCGGATAAAAGGGTTGGTGGCGCCCGGGCCGTCGGCGCGTCCGATGGCATGCAGCAGGAATACGCCGTCGGGCTTTAAAAGCCGCGCTGCGTGCTCGAAATATTCCGCAAAATGGCCAATGCCGACATGCTCGAACATGCCAACCGAAACGATGCGGTCGAATGTGTCGGTGATCTTGCGATAGTCGGTCAGGTAGAATTTGGCATGGTGTGCCAGACTTTCCTGCTCAGCACGCTTGTTGGCGATGGCATGTTGTTCTTCGGACAGTGTGACGCCAGTCACATCTGCTTTGAGGTGGCGGGCGAGATAAAGCCCCATGCCACCCCAGCCGCAGCCGATGTCGAGAACAGTGTCCCCCTCACTGACCAGCATCTTGGCCGCGATGTGACGTTTTTTGGCCAGCTGCGCTTCCGCCAATGTGACATCCGGCGTCTCGAAATAGGCGCAGGAATATTGTTTGTCGGGGTCGAGAAACAGATCGTAAAGCTCGCCGGAGAGATCGTAATGGCTCTTGATATTGTTCGATGAGCGGGCAACCGTGTTCATCTGCTGGAAGCGGCGAAAGAAGATGCGCAATTTTGCCAGAACCTGCATCCACGGTTCCTGTGCGGCTGTCGGGCCGGTATTTTCGAAAACGAGTTTGAGAAACGCGTATATATCGCTTTGCGGAAAATCGATCTCGCCGTCCATGAAGCATTCGGCGAGCTTCAGCTCCGGGTTAAAAGCGACCGCACGCTCTGAATGTTTTGTCTTGAAATGTATCTGGACCGGGTCGCCGGTCCTGTCGCCATAGTGAAATTGCGTTCCTTCTGAATCGGTGACCGTCAGGTCCCCGGTTTTGATCATATGCGAAAGAACGGTACGCAGCATTGCATGCATCTGTCCCACCTCCACTTTGCGGATCGAAACGGGCGCACATGTTTGGCGTCAGATTTTTGGCATTTTCCCCAAACTCAAAAAGACCATCAGCTTGAGAAGTAATACCCCAGCAACGCGGACATTTTTGTCTGCACTCTCTCAATCCTTAATATACAATAGGTGGTTTTCAGGTTCTGAAAAGAGAAAATGCCCGGCGGAAGCCGCCGGGCACATCATATAAAGTTTACCGCCACACAAAAGCCGTCGATAAGGTTGGCTTTTGTGTAAAAAGCTGCGGTTTGAATTAGATCTGCTCTTCGCCGTCTTCGTCTTCGTCGAAGGTTTCTTCGGCCAGAGGGGCTTCTTCGATGCCGTAGATGGCTTCGATGGAAGTAAGGTCTTCACCCTTGGACTGACGTTCAGCTTCATCTGTCGAACGTGCGATGTTGATCGTCACCTTGACCTGAACTTCAGGATGCAGCGAGATTTCGATTTCGTGCAGGCCGATGGTCTTGATCGGGTGGTTCAGTTCCACCTGGTTGCGGTGCAGGCTGAAGCCGCCGGTGGTGATGATTTCAGCGATGTCGCGGGTTGAAACCGAACCGTAGAGCTGGCCGGTTTCACCAGCCGAACGCACGACGATGAAGCTTGCGCCATCGAGCTTTTCGGCAACGGCCTGTGCTTCGTTTTTGCGCTCAAGGTTCTGCGCTTCGAGCTGCGCGCGCTGGCCTTCGAACTTCTTCTTGTTGGCTTCGTTAGCACGCAGTGCCTTTCCCTGCGGCAGCAGGAAGTTGCGGGCAAAACCGTCCTTGACGGTGACGGTGTCGCCCATCTGGCCGAGGCGGGCAATGCGCTCGAGAAGAATAACTTGCATTGGAATTTCCTTTCGGGGTTTGAATGTTTGATTACTGGTTATCGGTTTCGGGAATTTTAGAGACAGGCGCTGCCTTGGTCGTGTCGAAAAGTCCTAAAACCATGAAAATGAAAAGCAGGAATGCGAAGAGCAGGACTGCCACATAGACAAGCCACAGCGCGACCGGACGCCACGGCTTTCCACGGGTTCTTAGATGCAGGATGGCAAGCCCAGCCATCATGAAGCCGGTGCCGAGTGCGCCGACGATGGTGGTGGCTATCATACCTAAAGGGCCGGACATAAAGGCCAAGGCCATCGCAACGGCGAAAATGAACAATGCGGGACGTGGCATGCGCAAGCTTGCGGGCCAGTCATCACGCGGGCGTCGCAAGCGACCGGATGTCGCCGTCAGGCGCAGTGCCAGATAGAAGTTGCCGATGAGGATCAGCAGGCAGGTCGCGGGCTGTACTGCTGGCATGAGGACCAGGAGCAGCGACGCCATGGCCTGGCGCATCTCGGCATTGGCGCTGAATTGCGGATCGGCTTCGGCGACACGGTCGATGACCGTGTTGGAGAGTTCGCGCGCCATATCCGGGCCGAAGCCGATAATCGCGCCGATGATGATGAAGCTGAGCGACACCATCAAAGACAGGCGGAACACAATATCCGAGAGCGGATACCAGACCATGATGTCTTTTGGGCCACCCAACTCGTCGGCCGGGCGTGCAAGGCCGGAAAGATATGCGCCGGTTGCCGCCGGAACATAGCTTGTAAGCGCAATGAGAAGCGCTGCCATGGGCGAGGCGACGATACCCACCGCAACGGTTGCAGCAAAGGCTGCAACGATGCCTGCGGTCGAACCCCAGCCAAGGGCTGCAACGAAGATGGGAAGCGGGGTGAGGAAATAGAGCACAAACGCCAACCCCGCCATCATGCTGCCCTGGGCAATGACGCCGGACGACATCAAGGCCGAGGCAAACCCAGCCAATATGCCGACACCGATGATGGTTGTGTTGAATTTCATAAGCTTCGCTGTCCTGCTCCGGCCTTGCCGGTTCTTGCAGTTAGAGACGGCCAAAAGGCTCTTTGTCTCAACTCGGGTTTTCAATACACTCCCTTGCGCCCATCGCAACGGAGGAGACGGAAGGCAGCGCACAAAGTGTCTGCCTTCCGAAAAATCTTACTTCACAACGTAAGGCAGCAGGCCGAGGAAACGGGCGCGCTTGATCGCCTTGGCGAGTTCGCGCTGCTTCTTCTGGCTGACAGCCGTAATACGGGAAGGAACGATCTTGCCGCGTTCGGAAATGTAACGCTGCAGAAGCTTGATGTCCTTGTAGTCGATCTTCGGCGCGTTAGGGCCAGAGAACGGGCACGTCTTGCGACGGCGATGAAAAGGACGACGGGTCGGGATCTGATTGATATCAACCATGATTATGCTCCTTCGCCAGCTTCGTTGTCACGCGGACGGCGCGGGCCACGATCACCGCGGTCGCCCCCACGGTCAAAACCGCCTTCGCGCGGACGGCGCGGGCCACGGTCGTCGTCGCGACGGTCGTCACGGCGGGTCAGAATGGCCGACTGGCCTTCTTCATGTTCTTCAACGCGGATGGTCATGAAACGAAGAACGTCTTCGTTGATGCGCATCTGGCGTTCCATTTCGGCAACGGCGGCTGCCGGTGCGTCAATGTTGATCAGCGTATAATACGCCTTGCGATTCTTGTTGATACGATAGGTCAGGGGACGTAGACCCCAGCTTTCGACCTTGCCGAACTTGCCGCCATTTTCTTCGATCACACCCTTGTACTGCTCGACGAGAGTGTCGAGCTGCTGCTGGGAGATGTCCTGGCGGGCAAGAAGCACATGTTCATAAAGAGCCATTGGCTTTGCCTTTCTTCTGTTTCATCCTGCCTGACACCAACGGCTAAGCCTCTGCGACTTCTCTTTTACCGGAAACCGGGGAAGAAAGGACGCGTCAGTCGAGACGATCGAGAGCGGAGACACGGGAGGCGGAAACACTTATGATTTCCAACGTGCCATCCCGCTTTTGCAAGCGAAAAGGCACGGCCCTCCGTTCAGCCCCCAGCTGGTGCCGAGCATTGAACGGGCGGCTATTACGTGTTTTTCCCCTTGTTTGCAAGCCATGTGATGGTCAAAAATCCACAAATGGTTGACTTTTCAACCCGTCTTGGGGCACATCGCGCAAAATTCTTATAGCAAACGAGGCATCAATGGCGGTAGCATTTACCTTTCCCGGACAGGGCAGCCAGACGGTCGGCATGGGCAAGGCGCTCGCCGAACAATTCGCGGAAGCGCGTGCTGTCTTCGAGGAAGTGGACGCGGCACTCGGTGAAAAACTATCGGTTACAATGTTCGAGGGACCGGAAGAGAAACTGACGCTGACCGCCAATGCCCAGCCTGCGCTTATGGCCGTTTCCATCGCCACGCTGCGCGTCTTGGAAGCGCGGGGCTTTTCGCTAAAAGACAAGGTTTCCTATGTGGCCGGTCATTCGCTCGGGGAATATTCAGCACTTTGTGCGGCAGGAACTTTTTCACTGACCGACACTGCGCGTCTTCTGCGTATTCGCGGGAATGCCATGCAGAAGGCGGTACCGGTCGGAGAAGGCGCCATGGCTGCGATCATCGGCCTTGAACATGGTGATGTCGAAGCGGTGTGCGCGGAAGCGAAGTCTTCCGGCCCGGTGCAGATTGCCAATGACAATGGCGGTGGACAGCTGGTGATTTCAGGTGCCAGGGCTGCCGTTGAACTGGCGGCATCGCTCGCCTCTGGAAAAGGCGCCAAGCGCGCCATCATGCTGCCAGTGTCGGCGCCTTTCCATTCAAGCCTGATGGGGCCTGCGGCGGACGCGATGCGCGAGGCGTTGGCAAGTGTGGAAAAGCACGATCCCGTCGTGCCGCTCATTGCCAATGTGCGTGCAGCCCCCGTCACCGACGCCAATGAAATTGCAGCCCTTCTGGTCGAGCAGGTTACCGGACAGGTTCGCTGGCGCGAAACGGTGGAATGGTTTGCCGCCAATGGCATCACCACGCTTTATGAAGTAGGGTCGGGTAAGGTTCTGACCGGGCTTGCACGCCGCATCGCAAAAGATTTGAGCGGTGTCACGGTTGGTTCGGCTGAGGAAATAGATGCGGCGCTTGGCTCGCTCAACGCTTAATAGCTAAAGGATCCGAAATGTTTGATCTGACTGGCCGCAAGGCTTTGGTAACGGGTGCTACCGGAGGGTTGGGTGAAGAAATCGCCCGCGCTTTGCATGCCAAGGGCGCAATCGTCGGCCTGCATGGCACGCGCGAGGAAAAGCTTAAAGAGCTGGCCGCTGAGCTTGGCGAGCGTATTTTTATCTTTCCAGCCAATCTTTCCGACCGCGAAGCCGTCAAGGCATTGGGTCAGAAAGCTGAAGAGGAAATGGGCGGCGTCGACATTCTGGTCAACAATGCCGGTATTACGCGCGACGGTCTTTTCGTACGCATGAGCGACGAGGACTGGGACGCTGTGTTGAACGTCAATCTGACCTCCGTGTTCAACCTGACGCGTGAACTGACCCATCCCATGATGCGCCGCCGTCAGGGCCGTATCATCAATATCACGTCCATTGTCGGCGTCACCGGAAATCCGGGTCAGGCCAATTATTGCGCCTCCAAGGCGGGCCTTATCGGTTTTTCCAAGTCGTTGGCGCAGGAAATCGCCAGCCGCAATGTGACCGTCAACTGCATTGCACCGGGCTTTATCGAATCGGCCATGACCGACAAGCTCAATGACAAGCAGAAGGAAGCGATCATGGGCAATATCCCCATGAAGCGCATGGGCAAGGGGGCCGATATTGCCGCGGCTGTTGTCTATCTTGCCAGCGATGCAGCGGCCTATGTCACCGGGCAGACGCTGCATGTGAACGGCGGCATGGCCATGATCTAAGCCTTTCCCGTCCTCGGTTTATGGTATAAAAAGCCTTAATATGAGGGGTGGAGAAGGAAAAGACGCTTTGCCTTGCTCAAGAAGCGTGGTAATGCGCCCATCGAGAGTTGCGGTAATCCACTTGGAACTGATCCAGATGGCGATACCGTACTTCCATTCCGTAAGGAATATTCACAGGATGACTGTCGGGGCGATCTCGCTCCACACTTGGCAGGCATCTTAGAACTTGATTACAATCCTGCATGCCGCTAACCAAGGCAGAGCAAATAAACACACAGGTCGAGGTTCCGACATGAGCGATACCGCAGAGCGCGTCAAGAAAATCGTTGTTGAACATCTAGGCGTAGATGCCGACAAGGTCACGGAAGGCGCAAGCTTCATCGATGACCTCGGCGCAGACAGCCTTGACACAGTTGAACTGGTCATGGCGTTTGAAGAAGAATTCGGCGTTGAAATTCCTGACGACGCTGCCGAAACGATCCTCACAGTCGGCGACGCTGTGAAGTTTATCGACAAGGCTTCTGCCTGATCGATAATTGATTAAGGACTGGGTTTTCCCTGAATTTGGGGCAATCCCGGTCCTTTTCGTCTTTAAGGATGGTGTTCACGGTTTTTGCGTGGGTATGCTTTAAAGATTAAGTGTTACGGCTGCATGGTGGCCGGTTCGTAAAACTGCCCGAATGCGCCATTGAATGAGGGGCTGTATGGTCCTCAATCGCATTTGAAAGGCAGGCTCCAGTTAAGCGGCTGGGGCGTCATCCCTCAAGAGAGCCCAGATTGGATCTGCCAGTGGGGTCTGCCTGCGGGTCGATGCCTGTCGCATGATAATTCTTAAGGGGTGAATATGAGGCGTGTCGTCATCACCGGACTTGGTCTTGTGTCACCGCTGGCAAGCGGTGTCGAAGAAACGTGGAAGCGGCTTCTGGCCGGAGAAAGTGGCGCACGCCGCGTCACCGAATTCGAAGTCGATGATCTGGCCTGTCAGATCGCCTGCCGTGTTCCCGTGGGTGACGGCAGCAACGGCACCTTCAATGCCGATCTCCATATGGAACCAAAAGAGCAGCGCAAGGTCGATCCGTTCATCGTCTATGCTGTCGGAGCTGCCGATCAGGCGCTCAGCGATGCCAACTGGCATCCGGAAAGTGACGACGATCAGACCCGTACCGGTGTGCTGATTGGTTCGGGCATTGGCGGCATCGAGGGCATTGTGGAAGCGGGCTACACGCTACGCGACAAGGGTCCGCGCCGTATTTCTCCTTTCTTCATCCCCGGACGTCTCATCAATCTTGCTTCCGGTCACGTCTCAATCAAGCATAACCTGCGCGGCCCCAACCATTCGGTGGTCACAGCCTGTGCAACCGGTACGCACGCCATTGGCGACGCGGCCCGTCTGATTGCCTTCGGCGATGCTGAGGTCATGGTGGCCGGTGGCACCGAATCGCCCGTCAGCCGCATTTCGCTGGCAGGCTTTGCCGCCTGCAAGGCGCTCTCCACCAAGCGCAACGATGACCCAACAGCCGCCTCGCGCCCCTATGATGACGATCGCGACGGTTTCGTGATGGGTGAAGGTGCAGGCGTGGTGGTTCTGGAAGAGCTCGAACATGCACTTGCACGCGGTGCAAAAATTTATGCTGAGGTGATCGGTTACGGGCTTTCGGGTGACGCCTATCACATCACCGCACCCACCGAGAGCGGTGAAGGTGCCGAGCGCTGCATGGTTGCAGCACTCAAGCGCGCAGGCATCACGCCTGACGAGATCGATTATATCAACGCGCATGGCACATCGACCATGGCCGACACCATTGAACTTGGTGCTGTGGAGCGCGTGGTTGGCGATGCGGCCACGAAGGTGTCGATGTCCTCGACAAAATCGTCGATCGGCCACCTTCTGGGTGCTGCGGGTGCTGCGGAAGCCATCTTCTCCACGTTGGCCATTCGCGACAATATCGCACCGGCTACGCTCAATCTTGATAAGCCGGCCGTGGAAACCAGGATCGATCTGGTGCCGCACAAACCGCGCGAGCGCAAGATCGATATTGCCCTGTCGAATTCCTTCGGCTTCGGTGGTACCAACGCTTCGCTGGTCCTGCGCCGTTATTCCTGATCAGCGCGATCTGGGGTGATTAAGAATTATATTGAAAAACGCGGGGATTTCTCCGCGTTTTGTCAAAAAAGTGCCGGATACGATAATTAGAATCGCTGGCAATGGTTAAAGTAAGCTGTTTTCGGGGTGGTTTGCCGTCCGACATAATTTTTACGTGGTTTTAAGAACGATGTTTGTGCGCCTCAATGACAAGGCTGGGAAATGCAGACGTTGTAGCCGCCACAATAGGACCGAGGTGATGGAGTGAGTTCACAGGAGCAATCCGGTAACAATCCTGGCGAGGAACAGCCGCAGTCCGAGGCATCTGCGCAAGCTACGCCGGAGCTCGCCGAAACCTCTGATGTTGCTGCAACTGATTCCGCCGCTTCTGGCGATGCCGCGGCCAGGACACCGGCCAAGCCTTTTGTGCCGAAATCCGCCTCCCACACACTGCGCCCCGAGCCGGGTACGCCGCCGCCGCACAAGCGCTCGCGCCAAGCCCGCAGCCAGGTCGTCGTCTTCTTGAATTTCATGCTGTCGCTGGTCGTGCTGGCTATGGTGGGGGCAGGGGCGCTTTTCTATTTAGGCAAGGCGCAGTTCGAAGCGAAGGGTCCTCTGACGGCCGATACAACCTTCGTGGTCAAGCGCGGCGTCGGCATTTCGGAGGTTGCAAACAGTTTGGCTGCACGCGAAATCGTCAGCGATGGGCGCATTTTCCGGTTTGGTATGCGCGCCTTGGGTCATGAAAAGGACCTTAAGGCTGGCGAATATGCCATTCCCACCGGTGCGACCATGCGTGACGTGATGAATATTCTCATTAGCGGCAAGTCGATCATGTATCCATTGACCATCCCAGAGGGGCTGACGGTCAAGCAAATTTTCGACCGCATCGAGGCTGACCCTATTCTTGTTGGGGACATGCCCAAGGATATGCCGCCAGAAGGCTCGCTGTTTACTGATACGCTGCATTTCACGCGTGGAACAACGCGTGAGGAAATCATCAAGCGCATGATCACCTCTCAGGAACAGCTGATTGATGAGGCATGGGCCAAGCGCCGTCCGGATCTTCCGATCAAGGATAGAAACGAGTTTGTGACACTCGCCTCCATCGTTGAGAAGGAAACCGGCATCGCCGCCGAGCGACCGCACGTGGCCTCCGTTTTCGTCAATCGTCTGAACAAGGCTATGCGCCTGCAATCGGATCCGACGATTATTTATGGTCTGTTTGGTGGAGCCGGCAAGCCATCCAACCGCCCAATTTTCCGCTCCGATATCGACAAGCCGACGCCCTATAACACCTATACCATCAACGGACTGCCACCCGGTCCCATAGCCAATCCGGGCAAGGCAGCCCTTGAGGCGGTTGCCAATCCGCTCGACACGGAAGATCTTTTCTTCGTGGCCGACGGTACTGGCGGGCATGTTTTTGCAAAAACCTTGCAGGAGCATAATGCCAATGTGCGCAAATGGCGGGCAATAGAACAACAGAAGAGTCAGGAGCAGCAACTCAATACCGGTCAGTAACGGCGGGTTTGAAAGGCTGGCGTCCTTATGGGGAAAAGCATATATGGCGCTCCAGAGTATGACCGGATTTGCACGTCACGCAGCCAGCTATGATGGCGGCAGTGGCGAGACGCGCATCACCTGGGAGTTGCGTTCAGTCAACGGCAAGGGGATGGATATGCGCCTGCGCCTGCCGCAGGGGCTGGAGGCGGTCGAACATCCGGTGCGCTCGCAACTTGCGCGTTATTTCTCGCGCGGCAATTTTCAGGCAAGCCTCACCGTTGAGCGAAGCGAGGACCAACAGCAGTTTGTCATCAACCATGCTATGTTGGCGAAAGTGTTGACGCTCGGCACGGATTTGCAGGCAAGCCATGGCTTGCGACCCGCAAGCGTCGACGGGATTTTCGCTTTGCGTGGTATCATAGACCAGGCACAGGCTGCCGACGATGAAGGTGCGCGCGCGGGCCTTGAAGCAGCTGTGATATCGGCCTTCGAGGGCGCACTGAGCAATATGACCGAAGCGCGGCAATCCGAAGGTGAGGCATTATTTGCGATCCTTTCCGGTCATGTCGATACGATCGGGCAATTGACGGCGAAAGCGCGCAGCGACCCGTCACGAGAGCCCGAAGCGATCAGGGCCAAACTTGCGGGCCAAGTGGCGCTTCTTCTCGACAGTGCACGCGAACTCGACGAAGCGCGGCTTTATCAGGAAGCAGCCTTCCTCGCCACCAAGGCGGATATTCGCGAGGAGCTGGACCGGCTCGACACGCATGTGGCATCGGCGCGAAAATTGCTTAACGATAGCGGACCGATTGGTCGCAAACTCGATTTTCTTTCACAAGAATTTAATCGTGAAGCCAATACATTGTGTTCCAAGTCGAACGCGGCGTCGATCACAGCCCTCGGGCTGGAGCTGAAGGCGGCCGTGGATCAGTTTCGCGAACAGGTACAGAATCTGGAGTAAACAGCATCATGGCCATCTCTTCGGTTGAAAATGGCGTTGCGCGCAGGGGCCTGATGGTGGTGATCTCCTCGCCCTCGGGAGCCGGAAAATCCACCATCGCCCGGCAATTGCTCAACGATCCCGACATGAAGCTGTCGCTGTCGATCTCGGTGACGACGCGTGAGCGCCGCCCAAGCGAGATCAACGGTGTGCATTATCATTTTATTACGGCGCGTGAATTCGAGCGTCTGCGCGACAATGACGAACTGATCGAATGGGCACAGGTTCACGGTAATTTCTACGGCACGCTGCGCCGCACGGCGGAAGAGGCGCTGGCCGATGGTCAGGACATGCTGTTCGATATCGACTGGCAGGGTGCTGAGCAGTTGCAGGAAAAGATGCCCGCCGACGTGGTGTCGATCTTCATCCTGCCGCCGAGCATGCATGAATTGCAGAACCGTCTCAACCGCCGCGCCGAAGATGCGGCGGATGTGATCGAAACGCGACTGCACAATGCGCGTTTTGAAATCCAGAAATGGGTGAATTACGACTATATCGTCATCAATGAAGACCTTGAGCGCTCCTATGCGGGGATCAAGGGCATCATCACAGCCGAGCGGCTGCGCCGCGACCGCCGTCCCGGCCTGTTCGATTTCGTCGGAGGCCTGCTGGAGGAAGAACCGGGGGCGTAAACACCTATTTTATTAAACAAAAAGCCCATGCGGAGGGGTTCCCCGCATGGGCTTTTTGTTAGCCGTTTGTCAGCCCAGATTAGCAATCGCATCAAGCCGCGCCTTGTGATCATCGCTCAAGGTCAGGCTTGCTGCAGCGATGTTCTGGCGCAGATGCGTACGCCGCGACGTGCCGGGAATGAGCAGGATGTTGGAGCTACGCGCTAACAGCCAGGCCAGCGCCACGCTTTGTGCGGTTTCGCCCAAATCTTCGGCCACACGGTTGAGCTGTTCCGTCTGCAAAGGACTGAAACCGCCAAGTGGGAAGAAGGGCACGAAGGCGATGCCGTCTTCGGCCAACTGATCGATGATGGCGTCGTTTTCGCGATAGACCAGATTATACTGGTTTTGCACGCAGACCACGGGCGCGATATCGCGTGCGATTGCAAGCTGGGCTGCATCGACATTGCTGATCCCGATATGTGCGATCAAGCCCTCGTCCTGCATCGCCTTCATCGCGCGCATCGGCGTTGCGATATCGTCTTCTGGCGCGCCCATGCGCAGATTGACGACGGTCATTTGTTCCAGACCGAGACGTTCGAGATTGTCGAGAACTGACTGGCGCAGGAAATCGGCGCTGCGTTCCAGAATCCAGTCGCCTTTGTCGTCGCGCCATGCGCCCACTTTGGTGACAATGGTGAGGTGTTCAGGGTAGGGGTGCAGCGCTTCACGGATGAGCCGATTGGTGACATGGGGGCCATAGAAATCGCTGGTATCGATATGATCGACGCCGAGTTGGATTGCATCGCGCAACACAGCACGCGCCTCGTCGGCGTCGCGCGGTTCACCAAACACATGCGGACCGGCAAGCTGCATTGCGCCATAGCCCATGCGGTTGACGGAAATGGTGGTGTCGGCAAATGTGAAACGGCCAGCGGCAGCAGCCGGTATGTTCAGGGATGGGGAGGATAGATCGGTCATGTGGACTCTCCTTTACATCGCACAATGACTGATCGCGCGCGCATTGAAAATATAGGTTGAAGCGAATACGTTGTTCGCTATGCCGAACAATCACTCTCCACCCTCTCTTGATGACCTATCAATCTTTCTGGCTGTCAGTCGGGCAGGCGGCTTTCGCATGGCGGCGCGCTGGCTCGGTGTCTCGCCCTCTATGGTCAGCGAAACCGTGTCGCGGCTGGAGGCGCGCCTTGGCGTGCCGCTTTTCACGCGCACCACGCGCAGCGTGCGGCTTACCGAGGCGGGCCATGCGCTGGCCGAACGCATCGGGCCGGTGATTGCAGAGGCGCGCGCCGCACTTGACGATGCCGCAAGTTCGCAAAGCGAGGTGCGGGGGCGGCTCAAGCTCAATGTGCCGGGCGCTGTCATGATCGATATTCTGCCTTCCTTGATTGATGGCTTTCTGGCGGCCCATCCCGGAGTGCAGGTCGAGGTGATGGTCGATGATCGGCTGATCGACGTCAATGCGCTCGGGTGCGACGCGGGCATCCGTTATGGTGAGCATCTGGCGCAGGATATGATTGCGGTTCCCATCGGCCCGCGTCGGCAATGGAGCGGGCTTGCCGCCGCACCGGCCTACCTGAAACGGCGTGGTATACCGCAGCACCCGAGCGAACTGGTGGCGCACGAATGCATCCGGGCACGTTTTGCGAGCGGCGCACTGACCGAGTGGGAATTCGAGAAGGATGACGAAACGCTTGTCATTGACCCAACCGCGCGGCTGATCATGGCGACGGCCGGAACATCGGCAATGCTCGATCTGGCATTGGCAGGCCACGGGTTGATCTATACGTTTCGCAACTGGCTTGACCCGCATATTGAAACCGGTGCTCTGGTGCCAGTTCTCTTTGATTGGTGGCCGTCTTTTGATGGTCCACGGCTTTATTTTTCAAGCCGCTTCATGCCCAAGCCGCTGCGTGCTTTCATCGACTATGTGACTGAAAAGCGATCGGATTAATCAAGCGTGATCTTGATACGGTCGGTGTCCGCGATCAATTGCCGGAAGGCCGGAAGAAAAGGCTTGCCGCCCAACGTGAGCAGCCCCTCAAGAGTGGCACTGTTTGTGAACATCAGTTCGCATTCCCCCGGCCAGCCGGGGCCACGCCATTGCACACCATCCCAAAAGGAATCGAGTGTGTAGCCAAAAGACTGTGCGTCATGGGCAGGCACGGCTGCAAGATAGCGCTGCCAAAGCTCATACGGCGTTTTGATGTCCGTGCAGTCTATTTCATAAACCCGCAGCATTCAGCCCAGCAGGATCAGCAGGCCATCGACCATGCCGAGCACGAGGATCAAACCGCCCATGATGATGGCGGTCATGACAAGCATTCGCTTTTGTGTGCTGCGCTTGCTCCCATGCTTGCCGCTCCAGTCGTAAGGCGTTTCAGGCATCATCCTCTCCAGCTCCATGAACATTGAATGGAGCACAGTCGGGCATTATCGTCAAATAGCGGTGCCGCCGACCGTCACCTGATCCATGCGCAAATGTGGCTGGCCGACGCCGACCGGCACCCATTGTCCGCCCTTGCCGCAATTGCCGCTGCCGGTATCGAGTTTGCTGTCATTGC
The DNA here is from genome assembly GCF_039545455.1 of Brucella sp. BE17. Classification (NCBI taxonomy): domain Bacteria; kingdom Pseudomonadati; phylum Pseudomonadota; class Alphaproteobacteria; order Hyphomicrobiales; family Brucellaceae; genus Brucella; species Brucella sp. BE17. The sequence goes on from NZ_CP154467.1 coordinate 206,850, forward strand.
CGATCATAGAAATACGCTTCATGGCGTCGGGACCATTGCCGATCAGCATGGCACCCTTGATCGGCGCGCCGATCCGGCCATCCTCGATCATATAAGCTTCGGTGCAACCGAACACGAATTTGCCTGAGGTGATGTCGACCTGCCCACCACCAAACGATACGGCGTAAATGCCCTTTTTCGTGGAAGAGATTATTTCTTCCGGCGTTTTGTCGCCCGAGAGCATGATTGTGTTGGTCATGCGCGGCATGGGTGCATGAGCATAGGATTCGCGCCGCCCATTTCCGGTGGCCTGCATGCCCATCAGCCGTGCATTCTGGCGGTCCTGCATGTAATTGACAAGCTTTCCGTCCTCGATCAGCACGGTACGGTTGGTGGGCGTACCTTCATCATCGATGGTGAGCGAACCGCGCCTCTCGGCAATGGTGCCGTCATCGATGACCGTCACGCCCTTGGCTGCTACCTGTTCACCCATCAGGCCTGCGAAAGCAGAGGTCTTCTTGCGGTTGAAGTCGCCTTCAAGTCCATGGCCGACGGCTTCATGCAGCATGACGCCGGGCCAGCCATTGCCAAGCACGATGTCGAATGTGCCTGCGGGGGCGGGAATGGCATCGAGATTGACCAGTGCCTGTCTCAGCGCTTCGTCGGCTGCATGTTGCCAGCTTGATTGCGTGATGAACCCGCTAAACCCCTTGCGTCCGCCAACCGTGTGCGAGCCGGATTCCTGCCGCTCGCCATTGCCGGCAATGACTGCAACGCTCAGGCGCACCATCGGGCGGATATCGCGTACGAAATGGCCGTCGGCACGCAGGATTTCGACTTGCTGCCACGAAGCGGCCAGCGAAACGGACACCTGTCGTACTTTGGGGTCCTTGTCGCGCAGATAGGCATCGATCTTTTGCAAAAGCTGCACTTTTTCGTCAAAGCCCGGTGCGCCAATTGGATTTTCATCCGTATAAAGATGACGGTTGGTGCCTGCTGGCGCACTCGCATAAGAGCCGCCATAGCCTTTCAACGTCGCTGACACCGCGTCGGACGCGCGTTTGAGGGCTGCAAGCGACAGATCGCCTGCATGGGCATAGCCGATTGTTTCGCCCGCAACCGAGCGCAGGCCAAAGCCCTGATCCTGATTGAAAGAGCCGGTTTTGAGTCGCCCATTGTCGAAGACGAGCGCTTCGGCCTCGCGATATTCCATGAACAGTTCGCCGTCGTCGCTGCCTTTGAGGCTCTGCGCGACGAGGCGCTCAATGTCGTCACGGCTGGCGTCGAAACTGTCGATCAGGTTTTTCATAAAAATAATCCTGCGGTATTTTTTATACCGCAGGATGTAAGCCGTAAATTGCTTGAGGACAACCGCTCGTAAGACGATGTGGTTTGTAATTGGGTCTATAGCATAGCGAAAATAGTGATTCTCGGGTCGATGTTGTAGAGACTTAATCAGGGGAGAGCGTCGAAGCCCTCACCAAGCCCATTCAAATCCACCGGAATGCCAACACCTTCTTCTGGTGTCTGGAACACAATAAATGTTGCGGCCTTGCCGGTGCGAAGCGTCTTCAAAAGTTCGTCTTCAAGAATGACTTCCGCATAGCAGCCGTCTTCAAAACAGCGTACGAAATAGGCGCGACCAATATCCTTGCCGTCGACATTGAGGCCCAGACCATTGGGCAACAGCACACCAAGTGGTGCCAGCACGCGTAAAATTCGCGCCTTGTTATCAGCAGTTTTTAGAACCACCACCGAAAGTCCCAGTTCAGGGCGCTTGGCGGCAACCACATTCTGGATAAGTGCGCATTGTTCGGTTTTTGCACCGGCGGGCGTGTCGCATAGGATGGACCATGCGCCGTGCTGCGACTTGAGCTTACCACTCTGTTGTGGATTGGCAGGGGCTGCCTGCGACTGGGCTGCGGGTGCCTGCTCCGGTGTCTGCAAAGGCGCTGGCGCTTGTTGCGGCGCTGGTGTTTGGGCTGCGGAGGGCAGCGTGAAGGCACCCAGCGACAGGGTGATACCAGCGGCAAGGGCCGTCAGGCGCTTGGTGATCGTGCGGCGGGCAAGCATGCGGACAGTCATGAAATCTCCAGATTGAATCCGTGATCGAATCCCAAATCGAATCAGTGTGACGTTAATGGGCACAATCGGCGATGAAAAGCGCTTGGGGAAGCGTTTTTGCCGCCGTAACCATCATAGCAACGATGACGTTTGCTTTGCTCGTCACATGACACAATAGGCGAAATCTCTTTTCAAATCATGGCTTCATTATGGGAATCGCATGTTTTTCCCAAGTTTACAGTATTTTGCGTATGCAAGGGGCGTGTGCGCTGCGGTTTGATGAGTGGCTGCGCGCAAAAATGCCGCACAGGAACGTATTCGCCTTGCTTGCGGTGTAGGATAAGGTGTGCTTGAACGCCGATGGGGATGCGGTCGTCTGACGTCCGGCGTCCAGCCTGAAAGGGCGAAAAGGGAGAGACTACTGGTGGATAAAATTGTTGCCACAACGAGGGGTGCCGTCGTTGGCGCTGCTGCCATGCTGTGGATGACCGGCTCCGCGTTGGCGGATATGCCGCGTCCGTGGGAATGGAGATTTCAGGAAGCTGCGACCGGCATAGCCGCGCAGATCCATTGGTTTGAGCGTTATTCGCTCTGGTTCATTATTCCGATTACCTTGCTGGTTCTCGCGCTTTTGGTCGTGGTCGCCTTGCGCTTTCGTGCAAGCGTCAACCCCGAACCATCCAAGACCAGCCACAATACGGCAGTCGAAGTGGTCTGGACCATCGGTCCTGTGATCATCCTGCTGTTTCTGGCGGTTCCCTCGTTCCAGTTGCTGACCGCGCAATATTCACCGGATGACCCGACGTTGACCGTCAAGGCGACCGGCAACCAGTGGTACTGGAGCTATGAATATCAGCTTGAAACGCCGGTGAGCTTTGATTCGCTGCTCTTGAAAGATGATGACCGCGCGAGTGCTGGTAAGGAAGACAAGGCCCGCTATCCGCGCTTGCTTGCGGTCGATAACGAGGTTGTCGTGCCTGTCGACGAAACGGTGCGTCTGCTGGTGACGGCCGGTGATGTCATCCATTCATGGACGATTCCCGCCTTTGGCGTAAAAATGGACGCTGTCCCAGGACGCATCAACGAAGCCTGGTTCAAGGCCGACAAGGAAGGCCTTTATTACGGCCAGTGCTCGGAGCTCTGCGGCAAGGACCATGGGTTTATGCCGATTGCCGTGCGTGTTGTCTCGAAAGAACAATATGATACCTGGATCGCTGCTGCCGGATCGGACCTCGATGGTGCGAACAAGGCGTTGCAAGCAGTCGTCGAAGGCGATTCAAAAGATAAAGTGGCTGCGGCGGGTTTCTGATCCCGAACGCCAAACTGTTGAAAAACGGGAGCGAATTCCATGGCTGGCACAGCAGCTAACGAACATGCCCATGATGACCACAAGCCGCGCGGCTGGGTGCGCTGGGTCTATTCTACCAATCATAAAGACATCGGGACCCTGTACCTGATTTTTGCAATCATGTCCGGCATCATCGGCGGCGCTTTGTCGATCGCCATGCGCGCGGAATTGCAGGAACCCGGCATTCAAATCTTCCACGGCCTCGCCGCAATGGTCTATGGCGTGGAAGGCGATGCAGCGCTTGATGCCGGCAAGCACATGTTCAATGTGTTTACCTCTGCGCACGCGCTGGTCATGATTTTCTTCATGGTCATGCCTGCGTTGATCGGTGGTTTCGCGAACTGGATGATCCCGCTGATGATCGGCGCGCCTGATATGGCGTTCCCGCGCATGAACAACATCTCGTTCTGGCTTTTGCCGCCTGCGCTGGCGCTTTTGCTGATTTCGCTGTTCATGCCCGCAGGCCCTGGCATATGGGGACCGGGCGGCGGCTGGACGCTTTATCCACCTTTCTCGACGACCGGGCAGCCGGGACCGGCAGTGGATTTCGCAATTCTTGCCATCCACGTCTCCGGTGTGTCGTCGATTCTCGGCGCGATTAACTTCATCACCACGATTTTGAACATGCGCGCACCGGGCATGACGCTGCACAAGATGCCGCTGTTTGCCTGGGCCGTGCTGGTGACAGCATTCCTGCTGCTCTTGTCTCTGCCGGTTCTGGCAGGCGGCATCACCATGTTGCTCACCGACCGCAATTTCAGCACTTCCTTCTTCACGCCCGATGGTGGCGGTGATCCGATCCTCTACCAGCACCTGTTCTGGTTCTTTGGTCACCCGGAAGTCTACATTCTGATCCTGCCGGGCTTTGGTATTGTCAGCCACATTGTCTCGACCTTCTCGCGCAAGCCGATCTTCGGCTATCTTGGCATGGCCTATGCCATGGTCGCCATCGGTGTGGTCGGCTTCGTGGTCTGGGCGCACCATATGTATACGGTCGGTCTGTCGCTTGATACGCAGCGCTATTTCGTATTCGCAACCATGGTGATCGCGGTGCCCACCGGCATCAAGATATTCTCGTGGATTGCCACCATGTGGGGCGGGTCGATTACCTTCCGCGCGCCCATGCTGTGGGCCATCGGGTTCATATTCCTGTTCACTGTTGGTGGTGTGACGGGTGTGCAGCTCGCCAATGCTGGTCTCGATCGTGCTCTGCACGATACCTATTACGTGGTGGCGCATTTCCATTACGTGCTGTCACTGGGAGCTGTGTTCGCGATCTTCGCAGGCTGGTACTACTGGTTCCCGAAGATGAGCGGCTATATGTATAACGAGTTCACGGCGAAGCTGCATTTCTGGGTCACCTTCATCGGCGTGAACCTTGTGTTCTTCCCGCAGCATTTCCTCGGCCTTGCCGGTATGCCACGCCGTTATATCGATTACCCCGATGCCTATGCGGGCTGGAACATGGTGTCGTCCTACGGCTCCTACATTTCGGGCTTTGCCGTACTGATCTTCCTCTACAACGTCTTTGACGCTTTCGCGAAGAAGCGTGAGGCCGGTGCAAATCCGTGGGGTGAGGGTGCGACGACGCTCGAATGGCAGCTTTCGTCACCGCCACCGTTCCACCAGTGGGAACAGTTGCCGCGCATCAAGTAACCATGCGCGCGTGGGTGAGGGGTTTAGAGCCTTCACCCCTTGCTGAAAAATGTGCTATGGGTGGGCAGCATTGTGTTTTGCCCATAGCCGCGTGTGTCATTAGGCCGTCAATCGGTACGCCTGTCGGGGCAGACAGTGCTTTCTTCGGGAGGAATGTCTGTATCGGTTCGCTCGCATCTTTAGGGAGATGTGGGTCGAGTTCGATGAATTCGAGGTTATTGGAATAAAATGTCTCTGGTGGAAAAAAATACGGTTGGCGATGGAATTGCCTCTCTGTCGGAGGCAACGGCTCGCGACTACCTTATTCTGCTCAAACCCCGGGTGATGTCTCTGGTGGTATTCACGGGGCTGGTCGGTCTCATGCTGGCGCCGGGCCATATGAATCCGGTTCTGGCGACCATCAGCATTTTGTGCATCGCGGTGGGTGCGGGTGCATCGGGCGCGCTCAATATGTGGTATGATGCCGATATCGACGCGGTGATGAAGCGCACGAAAAACCGTCCCGTTCCTGCAGGCATCATTACGCCCAATCAGGTTCTGGCCTTTGGCCTCACGCTGTCGGTTTTTTCGGTTATGACACTGGGACTGATGGTCAACTGGCTGTCGGCGGCGTTGCTTGCCTTCACAATCTTCTTTTATGCCGTCGTTTATACAATGTGGCTCAAACGCTCGACGCCGCAGAACATTGTCATTGGCGGTGCTGCAGGAGCCTTCCCGCCGATGATCGGCTGGGCGGCTGCAACAGGTGAGATCACGCTCGACAGTGTCGTGCTTTTCATGGTCATCTTTTTGTGGACGCCGCCGCATTTCTGGGCGCTGTCGCTGTTTTCGAGCAATGATTATGAGGCAGCCCGCATTCCGATGATGCCCAATGTCAAGGGCGAGCTTTCCACCCGCCGTCAGGCGATGTTCTATACGCTGCTGATGGCGCCCGTGGGTGTGCTGCCATGGGTTCTTGGCTTTGCCGGCCCTGTTTACGGCGCGATCGCGATCCTGTTCGGGGCGGCTTTTATTTATTATGCTTGGCGTCTGTGGCGGGCGGATTCACAACCCTCAATGCTCGCTGCCGCTCGAAAACTGTTCCGCTTTTCGCTTCTTTATCTGAGCGGGCTGTTTGCGACTCTGCTTTTTGAAGCCCTGACGCTTAAGGCGCTCAACGCCTTTGGAGTACTATAATGGAAAAGACCATCGACAAGCCGATGGACGACGACAAGCTGGAGCTGGTGGCTCCGACCGAGCGGCAGAAAAAGGCGCAGCGTAACCGCTCGTTCGGGCTCGCTATTGCGCTGGTTCTGTTCGTGGTGCTGGTCTATGTCGGCACGTTGGCCAAGCTTGGTGCGAATATACTGGCGCGACCGCTGTAACATAAAGTTTCGGGAGGGAAACGGGAGAAAGCCATGGCAGATCGGCAAAGTGATATTGTAGATGAGAAGCTGAAACGCCAGCAGCGTTCCAACCGAACGATTGCGGTTGCCTGCCTTTCGTTTTTTATCTGCATGGTGGGTGCGGCCTATGCTTCCGTACCGCTTTACCGGATTTTTTGTCAGGTTACAGGTTATGGCGGGACCACGCAGCGTGTGGAGCAATATTCCGACACCATCCTCGATAAGACGATCAAGGTGCGTTTTGACGCCAATACGGCCAACGGCCTGCCATGGGATTTCAAGCCTGTCGAGCGCGAGGTCGTGGTGCGTATCGGCGAAACCAAGTTGATCAAATATGAAGCGCAGAACCTGTTCAGCGAGGCAAGCTATGGTCGTGCCAGCTTCAATGTAGCACCTGGTCGCGCCGGGGCTTATTTCAACAAGGTCGAGTGTTTCTGCTTCACCGATACAGCGCTTCAACCGGGCGAGGATATGGAAATGCCGGTGGTGTTCTTCGTCGACCCGGAAATCGTTAACGATCCCGACCTTAAAGACGTACAGACGATTACACTGTCCTATACGTTTTTCCCCATCGACAAGCCCACGTCTCCGCCGAAGCCGGTTGCGAGTGCAAAGCCCGATACGGTGAAGAACGGAAGCTAAAAGAATATAAGCGGCGCACAATGCCGCAAAGACAAACGGGCCGAGCGGCTCTATTGTAGGATCAAGGAATTGCCTTATGTTTGCTCAAAGCATGCAGCGGGTATGAGAGAGAACCCTCACGGGGAATACGGGGAGACACATGGCGGATATCCATCAGAAGAACCACGATTATCATATCATTGCGCCCAGCCCCTGGCCGTTTTTAAGCTCGGTCGGCGTTTTCGTGCTGGCGCTCGGCGGCATTGCCTGGATGCGCTACATCAATGCAGGTGAATTGCCGTTTTTCGGCATCAATCTTGTAACGCCGTGGATTTTCTTTATCGGCCTCGCCATCGTTCTTTACACCATGTATGCGTGGTGGGCCGATACGATCAGGGAGGGCCATGAAGGCCACCATACGCGCGTCGTGTCGATCCATATGCGCTATGGCATGATCATGTTCATCGCCTCCGAAGTCATGTTCTTTGTGGCGTGGTTTTGGGCTTTCTTCGACGCGAGCCTGTTCCCCAATGAAGTGCATCAGGTGGCGCGTGCGGAGTTTACCGGCGGACAATGGCCGCCCAAGGGTATCGAGGTTCTCGACCCGCTGCATCTGCCGCTTTACAACACCGTCATCCTGCTTCTGTCGGGCACGACACTGACATGGGCCCACCATGCGCTCTTGCATAATGACCGCAAGGGCATGATCGCTGGACTGTCGATCACCGTGGCGCTTGGCGTGCTGTTCTCCTTCGTCCAAGCCTATGAATATGTTTATGCGCCGTTCGCGTTCAAGGACTCGATCTATGGCGCGACCTTCTTCATGGCGACCGGCTTTCACGGTTTCCACGTTCTGGTTGGCACGATTTTCCTCGCGGTTTGCCTGATCCGCGCTTTGCGTGGTGATTTCACGCCCAAGCAGCATTTCGGCTTTGAAGCTGCGGCCTGGTATTGGCATTTCGTAGACGTGGTCTGGCTGTTCCTGTTCTTCGCCATTTATGTCTGGGGCGGATGGGGTGCGCCGATGCACGGCTGATCGCCGCGCTGGACAGTTTTCAAGGCGGCCCTGGTGACATGGCCGCCTTGGTTTTTTTAGGAAGAGGGAACATGCCGGACCATCATCACTATCCCGCCGTGGATCCCATCAAGAGCGGTCTGACCGGACATTGCCCACGCTGTGGCGAAGGCAAGCTGTTCAACGGGTTTTTGAGCGTAGCGCCACGTTGTAGGGCCTGTGAGCTTGATTATTCCTTTGCCGATTCCGGCGATGGCCCCGCTGCCTTCGTGATCCTGATCATCGGTTTCATCGTTGTGGGTTCAGCCCTTTGGCTTGAGGTCAATGTCGGTCCACCGCTCTGGGTACATTTTATCTTATGGGTGCCGCTGGCAATTATTTTGAGCCTTGTCGCCATGCGCGCCATGAAGGGTATTCTCATCAATCTGCAATATCGCAACAAGGCCGCACCCGGGCGCCTGGACAGCGACGAATGACGCGAACTGGTACACGCTTTCCTTGGGGCCTTGTGATCGCGTCAGGCATCGCCTTTGTGATTCTGCTGGCGCTCGGCACATGGCAGGTGGAGCGGCTCAACTGGAAAGAGGCCCTTATCGCTTCGACCAAAGAGCGCATTCATGAGCCGCCGTTGCCATTGGCCGAAATGGAAGACATCTATCAGCGCGAAGGCAGCGTCGAATATCGTCCCGTTACGGTCTCAGGCACATTCATGCATCAGGGAGAGCGGCATTTTCTGGCGACCTATGAGAGTGCTGCAGGCTACAATGTCTATACGCCCTTGATGCTTGAGGATAGGCGTTTTGTGCTCGTCAATCGCGGTTTCGTGCCTTATGCCAAAAAGGATCCGGCGACCCGCATGGAGGGTCAGCTTGATGGTCCCGTAACCGTGAGCGGACTTGCGCGCGATCCGTTGAGCGCAAAGCCCGGGTTTTTCCTGCCCGACAATGATGTCGCCAAAAACATCTTCTATTGGAAGGATTGGCAGGCAATGGCGCAAAGTGCCGATGTGCCGGATATGAATAGCGCCGTTCCGTTTTTCATCGATGCCGACAAAAAGTCCAATCCGGGCGGATTGCCTATCGGTGGCGTGACGATCGTGGACTTTCCCAACAACCACCTGCAATATGCAGTGACATGGTATGGGCTGGCGCTGGCGCTGGCGGGCGTTGTTGGAACATGGCTTTGGCGGCACCGGAGAGCGTAAGGGGTTGACATTGGCTCCGTTGCAGCCCAACTCCGGTTCTGTATTATCCGCGTTCACGACCGCCGACCCTAGCGAGTATTTGATGACCGATCAGCAAAAACCTCTGGAAATCCGTCTCTGCGGCCCGCGCGGTTTTTGCGCTGGTGTCGACCGTGCGATCCAGATTGTTGTGCTGGCGCTTAAAAAATACGGCGCGCCGGTCTATGTGCGCCACGAGATCGTGCATAATCGCTATGTGGTCGAGGGCCTGCAATCGCGCGGTGCGGTTTTTGTTGAAGAACTCCATGAAATTCCGGCCGAGCATCGCGATCAGCCGGTGGTGTTTTCCGCCCATGGTGTGCCGAAATCCGTGCCAGCTGATGCCGAGGCCAAGAACCTGTTCTATCTTGATGCCACCTGTCCGCTGGTATCGAAAGTTCACAAGCAGGCCATGCGCCATCAGCGCCTTGGTCGACATGTCATCCTGATCGGCCATTCCGGCCACCCCGAGGTTATCGGTACCATGGGGCAGTTGCCGGAAGGAGCTGTGACGCTGATTGAAACCGTCGAGGATGCGCGGACAATTGAATTTTCAGATCCCGATAATCTTGGCTTCGTCACCCAGACGACGCTTTCGGTCGATGATACGGCCGGCATTATTGAGGAATTGCAGAACCGCTTTCCCAATATGAATGCGGCAGCCGCCGAATCGATCTGCTATGCCACTACCAACCGACAGGATGCGGTGCGCGCTGCGGCGCCCGGTTGTGATCTGTTTTTGATTGTTGGTGCGCCCAATTCATCCAATTCCAAACGCCTAGTCGAGGTGGCGGAAAAGGCTGGAGCACGTATGTCGATGCTTGTGCAGCGCGCAGCCGACATCGAATGGGACAGGATAGGCGATATTTCGGTGGTTGGTCTTTCGGCGGGAGCGTCTGCGCCTGAAATCATCGTCGATGAAATCATCGCCTCCTTCCGCGGGCGGTTCAAAGTACGCATCGAGCTGGCCGAGACAACGGTCGAGACCGAGAATTTCCTTGTTAACCGCGAAATACGCGATGTTGAACTGACGGTTCAGGACATGGCATTCGTCAATGGCGAAAACCGCACCGTGGGCATCCCGAAGGTGATGCCAAAGAGCACATAAGGGAAATAAGCGGCATGGCCGTCTATACCGATATCAACGAGATCGAACTTGCAGCGTTTCTTGAGCAATACGACATTGGCACCCTGACCTCCTATAAGGGCATTGCCGAGGGCGTCGAGAATTCCAATTATTTGTTGCGCACGACCAAGGGTACATTCATCCTCACGCTTTACGAAAAGCGTACCAATCGTGAAGACTTGCCGTTCTTTTTGAACCTCATGCAGCATCTGGCGAGCCGTGGGCTGGAATGCCCGCAGCCAGTGGTGCGGCGCGACGGTGAAACCATCAGCGAACTGGCCGGTCGACCCGCGGCTATCGTCACTTTCCTTGAAGGCATGTGGCTGCGAAGGCCCGGTGTCGTCCATTGCGAGGCGGTCGGGCGCGGTCTAGCGCAAATGCATCTGGCGGGCGCGGATTTCAGCATGCGTCGCCGCAACGGTCTGGCATTGGCTGATTGGCATCCGCTATGGGAGCTTTCCAAACCCCGCGCCAATACGGTCGAGCCGGGACTGGTTGCAGAGGCTGAAAGTGACCTTGTCTATCTCGAACGCAACTGGCCAAACGATCTGCCGCAGGGCGTGATCCATGCCGATCTTTTTGCCGATAACGTGTTTTTTCTCGGCGATCAGCTTTCGGGCTTTATCGATTTCTATTTCGCCTGCACCGACATTCTGGCCTATGACGTAGCGATCTGTCTCAACGCTTGGTGTTTTGAAAAGGACTTTTCCTATAATCGCACCAAGGGCGCGGCACTGCTGCGCGGCTATAATGCCGTGCGCCAACTCTCTGCCGCTGAAGTCGATGCATTGCCAGTTCTAGCGCGTGGTGCCGCCATCCGCTTCATGCTGACGCGGCTTTATGACTGGTTGACGGTTCCTGACGGTACATTCGTGGTCAAGAAGGACCCGATGGAATATGTGCGGCGCATGCGCTTTCATCGCCAGATCGAAAATGCCGCTGAATATGGACTTGATCGGCAGGAGATTTCCGCGTGAAGCGCATCGAAGCCTATACTGACGGTGCCTGTTCCGGCAATCCGGGGCCCGGTGGCTGGGGTGCGATCCTACGCTTTAACGGCGTTGAGAAAGAGTTGAATGGGGGTGAGGCGGACACCACCAACAACCGCATGGAACTGATGGCGGCAATTTCCGCGCTACGCGCGCTCAAACAACCCTGTGAGGTCGATCTTTATACAGATTCAGTCTATGTGCGCGATGGTATCGCCAGTTGGATCGAGGGCTGGAAAAAGAACGGCTGGAAGACATCCGCCAAGAAACCGGTCAAGAATGCGGAACTCTGGCAGATGCTTGATGAAGCGCGTAAACCGCACAAGGTCAACTGGCATTGGATCAAGGGCCATGCCGGGCATCCGGAAAACGAACGCGCCGACGAACTCGCTCGTGCGGGCATGGAGCCGTTCAAGTATCGCGGTCACGCCTCGCTTAAAGTAAAATAATCTCGCTCTTGTGCGAAATCTGCGCCTTACCCTCGCTGGATAAGGCGCAAATCTGATCAGAGCTGTTCGAGAAGGGCGCTGGCTGCAGACGTGACAGCCTGTCCCGGCTGTTCTTCAATGTTGAGTGCTTTGACGATGCCATCTTCAATGATTGCCGAATAGCGCTTGGATCGTACGCCAAGTCCGCCGCCGGAAAGGTCGAGATCAAGGCCAGCCGCCTTGGTGAAGGACGCGCTGCCATCTGCTAGAAACAGGATTTTTCCTTCGCCCCCGGTGCTCTCAGCCCACGCCCCCATCACAAAGGGATCATTGACTGAAACAACTGCGATCTGGTCCACGCCCTTCGCAAGGATCGCGTCGCGATTGTCGAGAAAACCCGGCAGATGGTTGAGGCTGCATGTCGGGGTAAACGCACCCGGTACGGCAAAGAGAACGACCTTCTTGCCCTTGAAAATATCGTCGGTGGTCTTTTCCTCGACACCATCTGCGGTCTTGACCTTGAATGTCGCTGCGGGAAGTGTGTCACCAACTTTGATCGTCATCTTTGTCTCCTGATGCAATGGATAAGGGAAGCGCAGTTAAGCCGATCTTGGCACGCCCGGCAATGCCAAGATTTAGTCGAGTGCCACCTGACCGGAAACGGCCTCGCCGTTCTGCACGATGGTGTAATCCACGATCACCGCCTTCGCCTTGCCATGCAGTGTGACGATAAATTCCGGGTCGTCTTGTGCAGGAGATGCAACGGGCTGCGAAAGGCTCATCTTGTCACTGGCAACGAAAAGTTGTGCAGGCGCGTGCGGGTCGGGAAGCGCCAGTTTGAAAATGGCTTTGTCGCCTTCGCGTTTCACCTTTGTAATCCCAAAATCTTTGGAAGCAGGTGCGGGCAGGCGGTCAAAAGCGGTTTCGATGATCGTGCGCACTGCAACCTGTTGTGGGGCAGAAGATTGCACAGCATCGGCTTCCTCGAGCGAAAAGTCGAATTCGGTCTGCACGGGAATGCAGATTTTTTCGCAGACGCCAAGGAAGACATTGCCTTTGAGGCGGTGGCCATCGGGATCGGGCTTAAAGGTTATTGGTAAGGACACCGGACGCTTATAGCCGATGCCATCTTCGGCGGCGCTGAAAAGTACGGGCGCGGGATAGGCGATCTGGGCGTCAGCGCGGCCCTCAAGCGTGATCTGTGGTGGAACGCCCGAGCTTCCGGGATTGCGCCAATAGGTTTTCCAGCCTGGTGCGAGATCGATTTGCAGCGCACCGCGTATCGCGCCATTGTCCGATGCTTGGTCTTCAATAATGACGCGCACCCGTCCACCGGGCGTTTGCGTCCATGGCGAAGTCGATGCCGCGGCAGGGAGGGCCGTTACCGCAAAGACCAGAGAAAAAAGCAGAAGCGTGCGTATATTCATACATAATAGATGCAATGAAAACTTGGCCTTATCAAGGCTCTACGGGCAGGAAGCAGTGCTGACCATGGAGAGTTTTAGCGTTGTCGAAAATCGCTGCAAACACGCCCTCGAAAAAAGCTCATTGTCATTTCGTGCAGTCTTGCTACCTTGATAACTATGACCATTGTCAGAAAGCCTAACCAGGAGCAGGGTTTCTTGAACGGGCAATTCCTGCTTGCCATGCCCGGCATGAGCGACGAGCGGTTCGCCCGATCAGTTATTTATATCTGTGCGCATTCCGATGAAGGTGCCATGGGCTTCATCATCAACCAGTTGCAGCCGGTCGGCTTTCCCGATCTTTTACGCCAAATTGGGCTGTTGGAGGATGAGGAGCTGATCTTGCTGCCTGAGCATGCGCAACAGATGATGGTACGCAATGGCGGCCCGGTCGACAGTACACGCGGATTTGTTCTCCATTCCGACGATTATATGGTTGATTCCACCATGCCGGTTTCCGAGGAAGTTTGCCTCACCGCAACGGTGGATATCCTGCGTGCCATTTATGGCGGCAAGGGGCCGACGCAGGCCCTGATGACGCTTGGCTATTCGAGCTGGGCACCAGGGCAATTGGAGGCGGAGCTGGTGGAAAACGGTTGGCTGACCTGCGATGCGCCGCTCGACATGCTTTTCGACAGCGATATTGAGGGTAAATATGCGCGTCTGATGGGGCATATGGGCATAGACATATCGCGGCTGGTCTCTGACGCTGGCCATGCGTGAGCTGAGAATAGGGCCGTAAGGCAGTAGGGAATCAAGGCAGCGTGTTTTCTTGCTAAGAAACTCGGCAAGATTATTTTCTTACTGCCTTAACTCAGGCCGCGGCTGCCTCCAGCTGCTCGCGAACCATGCGCGTTGCCTCGTCGCGGCTGGAGGGCTGGCCGAACATGAAGCTCTGCACGTATTCGCAGTCCATTTGGCGTAATTGCAGCACGTCGCTTTCACTCTCCACGCCTTCTGTTACCACTGCAAGACCCAGATCATGTGCCATGCTGATAATCGAGCGCAAAAGCGTTGCTTTTTGCGGCTGATGGCCTTTGAGGAACGAGCGATCAATCTTGATGAGATCGAACGGAAAGCGGGTCAGATAGGCAAGCGATGAATAGCCGGTGCCAAAATCATCGAGCGAAAGGCCGACACCCATGGTCTTGAGGCGCGCCAATACATGCGCTGATTGTTCCGGATTTTCCATCAGTACAGATTCGGTCAGTTCCAGCTTGAGGCTGTCCGGGGCAAGATGAATACGTGAAAGCACCGAGCGCACGTCATTGATCAGGTCCTGCCGGATGAGTTGTGTCGAGGACAGGTTGACGGAAACAAACAGGTCGAGTTTGGGGAACTGCTCCTGCCAGGCAAAAAGGTCTTGTGCCGCCTGCTTGATGGCAAAACGGCCGAGCTTCACGATCAGGCCGGAACTTTCGGCGATGGGGATGAATTCTGCCGGCGCAATCGCGCCGCGGCGTGGATGTTCCCAGCGCATCAGCGCTTCAAAACCGGCGATGGTGCCTTCTTCCAGCCGCACGATTGGCTGATAGGCGAGGTGTATCTCGTTGCGCTCCAGTGCCCGGTGCAAGTCTGATTCCAGTTGCAGCTTATCGCTGCCGATGGCACGGAAGGCAGGCCGGAAAGGTTCGATGCGGTCGCCGCCGAAACGCTTGGCTTGATGCATGGCGAGTTCCGCGTCTTTTACGAAATCCTCCGCCGTATTGGCATTCTTGGTCCATGTGATCAGACCGATGGAGGCAGTCAGAACGATATCGCGTTTGGCATAGGCGATTGGCGCACGCACGGTCTGCCTGAGCGCCTCGGCAAACGCGGCGATCTGCCCCGGATCGCTTTCGGAGGTAAGCAGAAGGCCGAACTGATCGGAGGAAAGGCGCGAAAGCGTGTCCTCTGGCTTCATCAGCCGCGCTATACGGCGCGAGATGGTGAGAAGGATAGTATCGCCCGCCGACATGCCAAGACTGTCATTGACTTGCCTGAAACGGTCGATGTCGATGATCAGGACGGTCGGGTGCAGTTTGCTTTCGCCACGCGCCATGTTCATTACATTGGTCAGTCGGTCGAGGAAAAGTTCTCGGTTCGGTAGGCCGGTCAGGTTGTCATGCACTGCATCGTGGAGCAGACGCTCCTCGGCTTTTTTCTGTTCGGTGACGTTGATGAGCGTACCGACGCAGCGCATGACCTCACCATCCGAGCCAATGACCGGGCGCGCGCGCAGTGCATACCAGTGATAATGGCCGTCATTGGCGCGCAGGCGGAAAATCTGTCCTATGCGTCCGCGTCGGTTCTCCAGAATGGCGTCAAGCGTGGAGCGGAAGCGATCGCGATCATCGGCATGAAGCGCGGGCAGCCAGTTGCGCACCGGCCCGTTCAACGGACTGGCGGTACTGCCGAGATAGTTTGAAATGTCGGGCGTTGTCACTACACGGTCGCGTGGTACATCCCAGTCCCAAACAATATCCCCCGCGCCCATCACGGCGAGCGCTTGGCGTTCCATGTCCGACAGCAGGCCCTGCTGCATCGCCCCACCGGCAAAAGCGTGCTGCATGACGGTAAAGCCGATGAGAAGAACGATCAGCACAAGTCCGCCACCAAGTGCAGGCTGGACGATGTCGTTGTCAAGCTTGCCCGCAATGGCCATCCAGGCGCCGATCAGCCAGATGAGGGTCAGCAACCATGCCGGTATCAGCATGACGGCCCGGTCATAGCCTCTCGTCGCCAGATAGCCGATGATGGCGATGCCCGATACCACGGTGAGCGCCAAAGATATGCGTGCAATACCGGATGCGATTGGCGGATCGAAGACCGCGACACCAGCAAGCGCCAGAAGGCCAAGAACCCAGGTGACCGCACCATAGCTGAAATGGTCATGCCAGCGGTTGAGATTGAGATAGGTGAAAAGAAAAATCACCAGCGAGGCGGCAAGAGCCACTTCCGTACCCGCGCGCCATAGCTGCTCATTGCCGGGCGTGATTTCCATCAACTTGTTCCAGAAACCGAAATCGACGCAGATATAGGCGAGAACCGCCCATGCAAGTGCCGCGGTGGCCGGGAAAAGCGAAGTGCCCTTGACGACGAACAAGATGGTCAGGAACAGCGCCAGAAGGCCGGAAATGCCGAGCAGAATGCCGCGATAGAGCGTGTAGGAATTGACCGCGTCCTTATAGGCGTCGGGCTCCCAAAGATAAAGCTGGGGCAGATTGTGCGAAGAAAGCTCTGCGACAAAGGTGATGACGCTGCCCGGATTAAGCGTGATGCGGAAGATGTCGGCATCTGCACTCGCCTGCCGGTCGAGCGCAAAACCTTCGCTGGGCGTGATGGACGCAATACGTTGCGAGCCGAGATCGGGCCAGATGATGCCCGAGCCTGCGAGGCGGAAATGCGGGGCGACGATGAGGCGGTCGATCTGCTGATCGGTGGGATTGGCGATGGAGAAGGCGGCCCAGTCACCGGATGATTTGCTATTCTGATCGGCCTCCACCTCAATGCGGCGCACGATTCCGTCGGCGCCCGGCGCGGTCGAAACCTGGACGCTTTCGCCCTCATTGCGCAGGATTTCCACGGCGCGCGACAGATCAAGCGCTGTATCTTCCTTGGAAATCTTGATCGGCTCGACCGCAAGCGAAGGCAGCGTCCAAACGGCAATGACAAAGAGCAGGGCAACAAGACGCCCGGCATTGCGGAAAAGCTTTTGCGAAAAACCTCTCACGGGCGTTCAACCCCGCTGTCATGCTTTCGGCCGTTTAACATACGTCTGTCGCTTTCTATAAGGGCGAACAACAGGTGGTCCTGCCAGAAGCCGTTTATCTTGAGATAGGATCGCAACAGTCCTTCTCTCTGAAATCCGGCTTTTTCGAGAAGCCGGATCGAACGTATGTTATGGGGAATACAGGCAGCTTCAATCCGGTGCAACCGCAACTCATCGAATGCGAAGGGGATAACCATGCCAAGCGCTTCGCCCATATAGCCTTTTCCGGCATGTGGCGCGCCGCTCCAATAGCCGATAACCCCGTTTTGGGCCACGCCGCGCCTTATATTGCCGAGAGTTATTCCGCCCACCAGCCGGTTGCTGCCGTTTTGAAAGATAAAAAAAGGATAGCCGGTTCCGGCAGCTATTTCTTCCTGAAAACGTCGCATCCTGTAACGAAAGGCACTTTTCGTCAGGTCGTCATCGGGCCATGTTGGCTCCCAAGGCGTGAGAAAGGCACGACTTTCTTCGCGCAATCTTGCCCATACGGTGAAATCAACAGCCATCGGTTCGCGCAGATAGACGCGCGGACCGCGCATGACGGTCGGGCTGTTCCGGCGGAAAGACAGGCCGATCATTGGATAAGGCAGCAGGGCAATAGCGAAGTAGGACAAAAGGAGAGGGGGAATATATCTGTTCCCTTAAACATAATGCTTTACTCCCCTACCGCCTTGTTGCCTTAAACCGCAATCTTGCGCGTATTCGCGTCGGTCGAAAGGGCGCTGGACAACTTCTCGAAACTCATAAGCCGTCCGACCGGACCTACGCCCGCAATGGTCGGCTTGCTGTCGAGGAACAGTCGACCAGCCAGATCGGTCAGGCGCTCCGGTGTGATCTGCGCCAGACGGTCCATCAATTCGCTGTTTTCAACCGGGCGTCCGTATAGCAGGAACTGCCGAGCGATCTGCCCGGCGCGGCTCGCCGCGCTCTCTTGCGACATGAGCAGGCTCGCACGGTATTGCGCACGGGCACGATCAACCTCTTCCAGATCGATCGACTGGGCGGCGCGCTGCAGTTCATCGATGATCACAGGCACCAGTTCCACCAGTTCATCACGACCAGTAGCGGCATGGATACCGAACAGGCCGGTGTCGGAAAAGCCCCAGTGAAAAGCATAAACGGAATAGCAAAGCCCGCGTTTTTCGCGCACTTCCTGAAACAGGCGCGAAGACATGCCTCCGCCTAATATCATTGCCAGAAGCTGTGAGGCGTAGAAGTCCCGTACATGATAGGCGCGCCCCTCGAAGCCGATCAGAACCTGCGCATCCATCAGATCGCGGTTCTCTCGAAAATCACCGCCGACATAGGTGGCGAGATCGAGCGTCGGGGCGGTATTTTGAGCGCGGAAACTGCCGAGGCGTTTTTCCACTTCGCGCACGAACGCATCGTGATCGACACCGCCTGCGGCTGTCACGACCATGCGGTCGGCACTGTATTGTTCGTCCATATACTGGCGCAAGTCTGCCGACGTGAAGGAGCGCACCGTATCCGGTTCGCCTAGAATGGCGCGACCGATCGGCTGGTGGCGATAGGCGGTCTCGGCAAAGCGGTCGAAGACGACATCGTCAGGCGTGTCGTGTGCCGCACCGATTTCCTGCATGATGACATGCTTTTCGCGTTCCAGCTCGTCCTCGTCGAATTTCGAGGCGGTCAGAATATCGGTCAGAATATCGATGGCCAGCGGCATGTCGTTTCGCAGCACACGGGCATAATAGGACGTGGTCTCCACGCTGGTTGCGGCATTGATTTCACCGCCGACATTTTCTATGTCTGAAGCGATCTGCCATGATGAGCGATTGTCCGTACCCTTGAAAGCCATATGTTCGAGAAGGTGGGCAATGCCGTGCCGGTCTGCGGCTTCATTTCGTGCGCCCGCCTTGACCCAGATTCCCAATGCGACGCTTTCAACATGCGGCATAGTATCTGTGGCGATGGTCAGGCCGTTGGAAAGACGCGTTACTTCAACACCCATAAATGAACTGCTCCCTGCATTCTCCGCGCTGTTCTTGTCGTTGCATTCCACTCTTGGCCAAAGCGGACTCAGGCTCTGGAATGCTGGCGTATGTATTCTTCCACGATTTTCAGCTCGTTGTGAAGAACGGTGAAATTTTCTTTTCGTTGCATGAGGTCGGAAAGCCAAGCCGGAAGCTGAGGCTTTACCCCGCATGCAGCCTCGACGGCAGCGGGGAATTTAGCCGGATGCGCGGTGGCCAGCACCACGTTCGGGGTTAGACCAGACACATTTTCGCGAGCGACCTTAACACCAATCGCCGAATGTGGATCGAGAAGATAACCATCGGTTTCAAGAACAGACTTGATGGTTGCAGCCGTCTCGGACACAGTGGAGCGACCGGCTGAGAAATCGGCGCGGATCGAGGCAAGCGGTTTTTCGGCAAGGGTGAAACCACTCGATTGCTTCAGGCTTTCCATCAAGCCGCGCACTGAACTTGCGTCCCGATCATGGGCTTCAAACAGCAGACGCTCGAAATTGGAGGAAATCTGGATATCCATCGAAGGTGAGGTGGTCTGTTCGACGCCGCGCATTTCATAGGCGCCGCTTTCAAAAGTCCGTGCCAGAATATCATTGTCATTGGTGGCAATGGTCAGACGTTCGATCGGGAGTCCCATGCGTCTCGCCACATAGCCTGCGAAAATATCGCCAAAATTACCCGTCGGCACGGTGAAGGAAACCGGGCGGTCGGGTGCGCCAAGGCTTAAGGCTGCGGTGAAATAATAAACCACCTGCGGCATGATTCGTGCCCAGTTGATCGAGTTGACGCCCGAAAGC
Source organism: Brucella sp. BE17 (assembly GCF_039545455.1). Taxonomy (NCBI): domain Bacteria; kingdom Pseudomonadati; phylum Pseudomonadota; class Alphaproteobacteria; order Hyphomicrobiales; family Brucellaceae; genus Brucella; species Brucella sp. BE17. Next base: position 226,685 of record NZ_CP154467.1, read on the forward strand.
GACAGCGCATCGCGGAAGGCGAGGTCGTTGAACATGGCTTTCACGAGGTTTTGGCAATCGTCGAAATTGCCCTCGATGGAAAGCGCATGCACATTGGCAAAGCCGGACGAAGTCATCTGGCGCTGCTGCACCGGCGAGACCCGTCCATTGGGGAACAGGATGAAGATATCGACATTGTCGCGGCCGCCAAAAGCCTCGATAGCAGCGCCACCGGTGTCGCCCGAGGTTGCACCCACGATTGTGGCACGCTGGCCACGCTCAGCCAGAACATAATCCATCATACGCGCCAGCAACTGCATGGCGACATCCTTGAACGCAAGGGTGGGGCCGTGGAACAGTTCCAGCACAAATTCGTTGGCGCCGGTCTGAATAAGCGGACAGACGGCATCGTGGCGGAACGTGCTATAGGCTTCACGCACCATCTTTTCGAATTCGGCTTGCGGAATTTCACCATCAACGAAGGGCGAGAGCACGGCAAGCGCAATATCCACATAGGATTTACCGCGAAGGGAGCGGATTTGTTCGGGCGAAAACTGCGGATATTCCTGAGGCAGGTAGAGGCCGCCGTCGCGGGCAAGACCGGCGAGCAATGTGTCGCTGAAACCAAGGGTGGGGGCTTGTCCGCGTGTGCTTACATATTTCATGTCGTCAGGCTCTCATTTCCGGGTCAGCGATCGTCAAAGTTTTGCAAATGCCATAGTGCGTCCATAAAAAAGCCGCAAGAAATTAAAACATCCCTTATGGATGGCTTGCTCTCGCGGTTAAAAAACGGGAAAACGTCATCGCGCTACGCATTTGGGAGTGGTATAGAGCATTTCCAGCAAAAGTGCGAAGCGGTTTTGTGTTGGATAATGCGACAAGCAAAGAGGCTGCATTTCCAGCAAAAGTGCGAAGCGGTTTTGCGTTTCTTTGTGATAGAGCGCAAGAGAACAGACAGATCAGTGCAGGGAAACCGGTTTATGCAGACAGCATCACAGAATCGTTCATCGTTGTTTCCAGTTCTTGGGACGATTTTGCTTGCAGCGCTTGCAGGCTGTACGACGAGCGGCGGTGAAAAAGCCGCAAACTCCTCTCTCGCCGGTGAGCCGCGCATCAAGGAATCGGAACTGCGTGCCTATTGCCCGTCGGTGACACTTCTGGATGGTACAGCCTATTTCAGCACCTACGCCAAAGGCGGCGACAAGGATCCATCGCAGGTCGTCTATCAGGCGGCAATCACCGATGTAACGCGTGCCTGCCAGTATGGCCAGGGTACAATGACCATTGATGTTGCTGCCGCAGGTAAGGTCGTGCCGGGTCCGCAATACAAGAGCGGGGCCATCACAATGCCGGTTCGCGTTGCGGTACGCCAGGGCGATAAGGTCATCTATTCCAAGCTGCACAAGCAGACGGTAACCATGAACAGCAACGCGGCGGCGCAATTTGTCTTCAACGACAAGGGCATTTCCATGCCGACACCGGATAAGCAGAATGTGCAAATATTCGTCGGCTTCGACGAAGGGCCGCAAAAGAAGTAAGTTTGGGAGGGGCGCTCATGTGAAGCGCCCTTCGTTTTTTACGGCTTATTGAATATTATTCGTCGCTCCAGACCGATAGGGCATCAATGACGCCTTGCAGGTCACGGTGGCGGTGGATGACCGTCTCCGCGCCCGCATCCGTCAATTTGTCGGCATGACCCGGATAGGTGTGCGCGCCGCCGGTAAAGCCGATCACTCTCATGCCCGCTGTACGTGCACCCTGAATGCCGTGCACCGAATCTTCAATGACGATGACGTTGCGTGGGTTCGCATCGAACTGCTTTGCGGCATAAAGGAAGACGTCGGGGGCGGGCTTTGGCTTCTTGGCGCCGACTTCCTTTGCCGAGAAAATATTCGGCTTAAACAGGTCGTAAAGTCCGACGCGCTTCAGCATGAGTTCGAGGCGCTGGCTGCTCGAGTTGGAGCCAATGCATTTTGGCAGTTTGAGCGCCGAGACCACTTCGACGATATCCTCAACCGCCTGTACTTCGTTCTTGAGGCGCTCATCGAGAATCTGTTGAGATTTGTCGAGCAGAGAGGCGGAGAGTGGAATGCCTGCTTCGCGTTCGACGGTCAACAGAATGTCCTGCCATGTGAGACCGGCGAAGCGTTCGGCCATTTCATCGGGCGCGATCTGATATCCGGCGTCGCTCAGAAGCGCTGATTCCACTTCCGCCGCAATGATTTCCGAATCCACCAGAACGCCATCGCAATCGAAGATGATGAGGGACACAGCCGCCATGATTTTAGCCTTTACCGGAAGGAATAATTTGACCGGTCGCGACAGTGATGCCGACCGGATTGACTGCCGATGGGCTACACCTTTCACGCTGTCTCGTCAAACTTCGCCAGCCACTTCACCATCCACTTCGCATCGACTGTGGTCGGGTTCTTCACTTCAGCATCGCCACGTGTAGCTTCACTTTCCGCACGGTCGAAGCCCGCCACGACTCCCTTGGTGATCTGGTGTGGCAGCAGGAGCCGAGCCTGATATGTCACCAGTTCTGCGATGCGCGTTGAAGTAACGCCAGTTTTGCAGTTCTCCCTTTAAATATGGAGGCTCACGACCGATCGGTGTGTGAATCTCCACCTTGCTGAGGTGCACTGTTCTGCTCAAAGGCGATTCAGCCGAACAATCGAAATACTCTGTAAAAATAAATAATATATTTGAAATAAATTGTTTTATAATAAGAAATTATACGATACTGGTTTAAATTACTTGGTATCATTTATCTTAAGGTGTGTCGGATGATTCCTTTCAGAGTGCTCATTTTCATTAAATCTGTATTATTTTTTCTCGCTCTTGGGTATCAGTCTGCGCATTCAGCCCCCGAAACTATCTTTATTAATGCGCAGATATTTACGGCAGATCCAGATAGCCCAACAGCACAAGCAATTGCGGTTGAGAACGGTCGTATCTTAGCAATAGGCGAAGATCGAAAAATTCTCGAATACAAAGGACCAGAAACGCGGGTTGTCGATCTGCAAGGGCAGCACATGCTGCCCGGTCTTATCGATGCGCACGTGCATGCTATAATTGGCGCTCTCGCGGAAATATCTCCAAATCTAGAAGATGAAAAATTTGATAATACTGTACTCTCTCAGAAAGTTGAGGAGTGGTATAAGCAATCTGATATCAATGCGAACGAACCTTTTGTAATTTTTGGCACCAATCCTGATACCTGGAGTAATCCTGAAGAATTACGAAAAGTATTTGATGCTGGCATTTGGCAAGATAAGCCATTGGTCTTAATGGGGTCGGATCTCCATACGGCCTGGGCTAATCGGGCTATGCTTGATAAAGTCGGAATAGATACTGCTTATGTTGGTCGACTTACGCCCGATGAGATGCATCTTGTTCAGTCGGATAAACATAATGAGCCCACGGGTGTTCTTATTGATGCCGGTGTTGATTTAGTAACGACGCATATGCCATCACCCGATGATGAAACTCTGCTGAATGCTGCAAGATATGCAATCAAGAAATTCAATGAATACGGTATAACAGCGTGGATGGATCCGGCAGCCAATGCGGGGCCGGGCGAAGCACTGTTTTCGCGCGCTCCCGCGAGTTCTGGAACCGGTATTCTGCCAGCTTACCGCTTTTTAAGCAAAAATGGAGAGTTGAGCGCTCATGTGGCTGCATTGCTGGTAGCAAGTCCATTGAGCGATGCGTCCGATCTTGATCACCTCGATACAATTCGCATGCAATTTGCTGATGTAGACAATCTCTCTCTTCCGGGCATCAAAATATTTGCTGACGGAGTTTTGGAGTATCCTGCTCAGAGCGCAGCTATATTAGGGAAGTATAAAAATACTGGAAAACAAGGTGAAATGTTGCTCACCCGTCCAGGCTTGCAAACGTTAGTGGACGCTGCTGATGAACGTAATTGGCTTGTACATATTCATGCTTTAGGCGACAGGGCTGTTCGAGAGTCCCTTGATGCATTCGAAGCTGTGCGTAAAAAGCGGGATAGCGGTGTTTCGCACTCTATTACGCATTTGCAGCTGGTCAACAAAGAAGATTACTCACGTCTTGCACCGCTTAACATCATTGCAGTGATGCAGTTGCATTGGGCGGAGATGGATAATTATTTGATAGACCTCGTTAAGCCTTACATCAGCGAAGTTGACTTCCAGGGTCAGTATCCTGCACGTTCTTTGCAGAACCATAACACGATTATAGCCGGGGCTAGTGACTGGCCAATCTCTACGGCTAACCCATGGGAAGCCATGCACCATGGCATGACCCGCCAAGGTCCTGACGGCGGTTTGAATCCCGCAGAAAAACTAGACGTAGTTACAATGCTGCTAGCCTATACGCGCCATGCTGCTCAGGCGATTGGTTTAGCTGATAAAATAGGTACCCTATCAGTTGGGAAGCAAGCTGATTTTATTATCGTAGACCGTGATGTTCTCAATGTTGAGGTTGATGCAATTAAGGATACTAAAGTTCTAGAAACTTACTTTGCGGGTAAAAAAGTTTACGAAGCTAACTAATCGGAAGAAACTAGTGGTTTGATTCCAACATTTGCATCCCGTCACTCCGTCCCCTGAGAGCAAATGTTGGAATCATTAAAACCACTAGCACGCTTATGTTTCTAGTGGATTTTTTGAATTTGACATTTGAGAGAGTGGTGTTGGAATGCGGGATTCAAATGTCAAATTCAATCCACTAGGGTCAGGAAAGATCGGTTCTGAGGGGCGCAGCTGATCTATTTCGCACCGAGGCGGTGATCCGCCGATAGTAAGCGGATCATTGGGTGTCGCCGGTAAGGCGGTAGCATAGGCTCACCGACGCTTGCCCGATACTGCCGCGCTAAAATTTGCCTGAAATGCATCTTTCCGTGCAAGCCGCGACCGACGTAGTAACATTCACATTTAGAATGTTTCGCCCGACACTTCGCGCCTTCTGCGGTCGAGTTCTTCACTGTACCGGCGTAATGTGTGGGCTTCACTCAACAGTCCCATGACCTTGCGCTCCTGCGCATTGTTGATGACGGCGAGAGCTTCGCTTTCCGCACGGTCAAAGCGTGCTACCGCTTCCTTGGCGTTCATCTGCGGCAGCAGGAATTCGTTCTGATATTTGAGCAGATCTGCGATGTTGTGCGGATTGTCAGGGCTTTCGAAACTGTCGGCATAGACTTCCGGCACCGGGATCATGCCGACATAACGCCCTTGCGCATCCACCGCGATGACGCGCTGCGTGGAACCGAGCGGAAAATCATGACGAAACGTTTCAATATCTGTATCGATCAGCACCGTGCGCACATCGTGGCGCATCATACGGCTCACCGTGAGATCACGGATCCAGCCGACATCATGCGCGGAGCGAATGGATTCGCCCCGCAGATGAAAGCGCCAGGTTGCGAAGGAATAACCAAACGTCTTTCTCACAAGCAGAGACGATGACACTACCGCTCCCAGTACCACCATGGATATGGGAAAGTCGCCGGTCAGTTCCAGCGCCAGAAATGTCATGGTCATCGGCCCACCGACCACGGCGACAGCGAGTGCGCTCATGCCGATGACGGCGTAGACTTCCGGCGCAAGGGCTAGGCCCGTGGGGAGGATGAGGGCGGCAACTGCCGCAAAAAGCTTGCCGGTCAGCGCGCCCAGAAACAGCGAGGCAAAGAACAAGCCGCCACGAAAGCCCGTACCGATGGAAATGGCTGAAGCCAGCGATTTGGTCAAAATGAGCAGCAGCAAAACCGGAATGGCAAGATTTGCATGGAGATCGATATGCAGCGCGCCATGGCCGGAGGCCAAAACCTGCGGAGAAAAGAAAGCGATCATGCCGACCAGTGCGCCGCCGATGGCCGGTGTGAAAATGTTGGGCAACGCACTCTGTCGGGTGATCTTTTCAACGAAGGTGACACTGCGCATAATGGAAATGCCGATACTGGCCGCGAGCAGTCCAAGCAGAAGTGCCGGCAGGTAATCGCGTGGCGTGATGGTGTCGATTGCGCCTATATCGATGACGAAGGGCGCCTCGCCAATGGCCTGTGTCACAAGGGTTCCGACGATGGCCGCAACGACCACGGGCGTCAGCGTGGCGATGGAGTAAACGCCGATGATCAGCTCAAAAGCATAAAACGCCCCGGTCAGGGGAGCGTTGAAGGCGCTGGCGATGGCTGCTGCCGCTCCGCAGCCGACCAGCGTGCGCAGATCGGCGCGGCGCAATTTCATAGCGCGGCCAATGCGCGAGGCAAAGCCGCTTGCAAGCTGCGTATAGGCGGCTTCCAGCCCGACGGACGCCCCAAATCCGTTGGAAACAAGGTTTTGTCCGACCAGAATGAAACTGTCGGTCAGAGACAGACGTCCGCCATGCAGCGCATTGGCTTCGATGGGGTCGACGATGGGACGTTTGCGCCAGCGTGCCAATATCCAGATGACGATGCCCGTCAGCACGCCGCCGGCAAGTGGTGCTATATAGGCGCTTGGATGAAACGATGTTGCGGAACTCAGTCTTTCGTCCGATGAAAGCGAAAACAACGCCTGATGCATCCATTGCGAGATGCCACCGATGATAGCGACCGCAAGTGCCGAGATTACACCGATGACTGCGCCCGCCACCGCAAGACCGAGCTCATTGCCACGTACCACGGCGCGAAGCCGGAAAGGCACGAAAAGTACCCGGAGAAACCGGTTGTGGCGCAAGCGCGCAAAATCCATATCAGACTGCTTTCACCATATAGTTGCCCCTCATTATAAGCCTAAAGGAATAACCATAGCTTAGCATGGGTCAATCAATAGTGGGTGTGGGATTGGTATTCGCATGATGGCGTTAGAATACTAAATGCATTTTTTGCTTGACCGTTCTGGCCAGAAAAAGCCAGCAATGGCGGGTCTTCATTGAAGATTTAAGAAAAAGTTTACGATTTCAATTAGTTGGCGTTAACGGCATATTTACCCTGTCCGGTAACCATAAGGACAAGTTTTGCGTCCACAGGTAACCGAGTATCCCATGTCCCTAGTACGTCTTGCACATGAGTTGCCCATTGAGGCCCCACGCACCGCCTGGATCGATTCCATCATCAAGGGTGATTGTGTTTCGGCCCTGGAGCGCCTGCCGGATCAGTCCGTCGATGTGATCTTTGCCGATCCGCCCTATAATCTCCAGCTTGGCGGCGATTTGCATCGCCCCGACCAGTCTATGGTCAATGCAGTAGATGACCATTGGGACCAGTTTGAAAGCTTTCAGGCTTACGATGCGTTTACCCGTGCCTGGCTGCTTGCCTGCCGCCGCGTGTTAAAACCCAATGGCACCATCTGGGTCATCGGTTCCTACCACAATATTTTCCGCGTCGGTACGCAATTGCAGGATCTGGGATTCTGGTTGCTCAATGACATTGTCTGGCGCAAGACCAACCCGATGCCGAATTTTCGAGGACGCCGTTTTCAGAACGCGCATGAGACGATGATCTGGGCCTCGCGCGATCAGAAGAGCAAGGGCTATACTTTTAATTACGAGGCGATGAAAGCGGCCAACGACGATGTGCAGATGCGCTCGGACTGGCTGTTTCCGATCTGCACCGGCTCAGAACGTCTCAAGGACGAAAACGGCGATAAGGTCCATCCGACACAGAAGCCCGAAGCATTGCTTGCCCGCATCATGATGGCGTCGAGCAAGCCCGGCGATATCGTGCTTGACCCGTTTTTTGGTTCCGGTACCACAGGTGCTGTGGCAAAGCGCCTTGGCCGTCATTTTGTCGGCATCGAGCGCGAGCAGACCTATATTGACGCTGCAACCGCGCGTATCGCTGCAGTCGAACCGCTCGGCAAGGCAGAACTGACCGTTATGACGGGAAAACGCGCGGAACCGCGTGTGGCTTTCACCAGCATCATTGAAGCTGGTCTTTTGCGTCCGGGCACGGTTTTGTGCGATGCGCGCCGTCGTTTTGCGGCAATCGTGCGCGCCGACGGAACGCTGGCCGCCAATGGCGAGGCCGGCTCCATCCATCGCATGGGGGCAAAGGTGCAGGGTTTCGATGCATGCAACGGCTGGACCTTCTGGCATTACGAGGAAAACGGAACTTTGAAGTCCATTGATGATCTGCGCACCGTGATCCGTAGCGAGATGGCAGCAGCGGGCGCATAAATTAGAGCGCATCCAAAAAGTCTGAAAGAGTTTTTGGATAAGATGCGCGTCAAATCAACGCGATAGAGCGCCGATGTGATAAAATCAGGTCGAAACGCTCTCTTAAGTTCAGACGACCTCCAGCAAAGTCTGATTAAAAGACGCCCCAAGCAATCTGCTTCGGGCGTCTTTCCGTTCAAGCCTTTGGCTTTTTGAACGCGTCTGGCACGGCAGCGGTAATGGCCTTCTTCATCACTGTCGGCAGCGCTTCGCCGGCAAGCTCTTGTGGTGACGACCACCAACCCTCTTTTGCAGCGGATTTGGTCACATTCTGTGCATAGAAAATCGTCAGGTGAAGCTCGAAATGTGTAAAAATATGGCTGATTTGGCCCGCCGACACCCATTGAGCTTTAAAGGGCGCGGCGTCGACAGTAGCGTCACCGTCGATCCGCGCCGTCCAGACGCTTCCCGGTACTTCGCTCATACCTGCAAGCAGACCCTTTCCCTCGCGCTTGCGCAACAAAATAGCACCGTCATTGGCAATCGCCACGAATGCCGCACCGGTGCGTAGTGGCTTTTCCGCCTTGGGCGCCTTGACCGGAAAATATTCAGGGTCGCGGGCTGAAAGGGCCTGGCAATTATCATTGACGGGGCAGAGTACGCAGGCAGGTCTGCGCGGCGTGCAGATGGTTGCACCTAAATCCATCATGGCCTGCGCGAAATCGCCAGGGCGACCGGATGGCGTGAGAGCTGCCATTATAGCACGGATTTGGGGCTTGGCAGCGGGAAGCGGCGTATCGATCACATAAAGCCGTGAGATGACACGCTCGACATTGCCGTCGACCACGGCCACCGCTTCATTAAAGGCAATGGCTGCGATTGCGGCGGAGGTATAATCTCCGACCCCGGGCAATTCCTTGAGGCTGGCCGCGCTGTTCGGAAAATTCCCGGCATGCTGTAATGCAACGATATCGGCGCATTTCTTGAGGTTGCGCGCACGTGAGTAATAGCCAAGCCCCGCCCACGCGCGCAAAATATCGTCCTCGCTGGCTCTGGACATCGACAGAACGCTTGGCCAGCGCGCCACAAAAGCATTGAAATAATTCTTCACCGCTTCCACTGTCGTTTGTTGCAGCATGATTTCCGACAGCCATATGCGATAGGGATCGGGCCTTACCCCTTGTGCCTGTTGAGCTGGTGTTACGCGCCAAGGCAGGACACGGTGATGACGGTCATACCAGGCCAGTAGTTTTTGACCGATCGCGGCTACTTCGGTGGCCTTTTGCGGGGCGATGAGCGGGCGGGCTTTCTTCAACGGCGAAACGGGCTTTCTGCTTGGTGCGATGTTTTGCAGTTGTTAATGAAAACCCGACTATAGTAAAGCCGGATCATAAGCATCTGGCAAAACGGGTTTTGCGCTGCGGCGCATCCTGGGAAAGAGCATGAGTGAGCGAGCGTCTATCCATCCCTGTTTATGTCATCAATCTTGACCGTTCACGGGACAGGTGGGAGCGGTTGCAGGAAAGCGCGAAAGCTTTTTCCATCGATCTGCGTCGTGTCGAGGCAGTGGAAGGAAAATTGCTGACGCCCGATGAACTTGGCGATTTCGATGACGCTGGCTTTCGCCGTTGTCACGGCAAGATCGCAATGCCAGCGGAAATCGGCTGCTATTTCAGTCATATTCGTGCGCTTGATATCATTGCAGATGCACCGGAGCCTTTCGCGGTTCTGGTCGAGGATGATGTGGTGTTTACGCCTTCCTTCGTGCCTTTTATCGAGAAACTTACAAAGCTTGTCGGATGGGATGCCGTCAAGCTCGTCAATCATCGCACATCTGCTTTCCGTTCATTCAGGCAAGTCAATAATGACTTCACCATCGGACGTTGCCTGCATGGGCCGCTCGGCAGTTCCGCCGCCTATGCGCTCACCCGTAAAGGGGCAGGCAAGCTGGTTGAGGCAATCCGTCCCATGCGCGTGCCTTACGACATTGCGCTCGAAAGAGGTTGGGCTGGTAATTACGAAATTTTTACGACCGACCAGCCGGTCGTTCAATTTTCCGATATTGCGGTCTCGACAATTGTGACAGGCCGCGCTGATTACGCTAAAAAGCGCTTGCCAGCTTATAAAAGGCTGACGACTCTGTTTTTCAGAGCTACGGAATATATTAGACGAATCATTTATGCATTGCGGCGGGGGAGCCTTAAAGAGGTTGTGGATTGAGCTATTTTAAAAAATCTTTTCTATTTCGCCGCCGGGTCGATCTATGGGTGCTTGGTGTCGGTGCTGCCGCCATGCCGTTACGCGTTGGCCTGGGGCCGTTGGTCCTGTTCGTATTTTCCTGCATCGGTATTTATCTTTCCTGCGGGCGTCACGCCAGCGCGCGCCTGTTCTGCAAGAAATTCTATGTTTTTGTTCTGCTCTACGCCGTTTGGTCGTTGGGACTTATTCTTTTTCGCGGTGAACCCTTTGAGGGCAATCGTCAGATTGGCTACACGCTTCTATTGACGATGTTTGCCTTTGCCGGGTCTGGAATGGTGCTTATTCACGATCCTCTGCGCGCTTATGTGCTTGGATCGCGTATCGGCATCATCGGCGCGGCAATCGCTGCCGTTTTCCTTGCTGTCACTACCGGTCAGCGTATCGGCATCGGCGGCAATCAGGCGGTGTTTGCCTTTGTTGCCGGGGTGACTGCAATTTCCGCCGTGATCCCTCTACACCGCGCTCCACGCTATCTCGCCAATGGTCCGCATTGGTTGGTTCTGGGGCTTGTGGCGGTGCTGACCTCGGAAACGCGGGCGGTGATTGTGGTTCTGCCGGTTTTTGCAGCCGTGGAAATTATCCTGTTTCTCAAACGCTACAGTATCCGTCAGCAAGGTGCGGTCTATCTCGCGCTTTTAGTGGCACTGGCCGCACTCGTAGTGGTGGGGCCGGTCGGCGATATTCTTTCCAAGCGCTTTTACGGCATGGTGGAATATTACGACAGCGGCGACAGCTCGAAATGGGAAGACAAGATGTCCGCAGATATTCGCGGCGTGATGTGGCATGGTGCTGCGCGTATCATCAAGCAAAACCCTGTTGCGGGGGTTGGTTCTTATGCCAAGATGGATGCCGTGCGCAGCGAGGCTGGCGATCAGCGATCGCTTCTCTCCGGCTTCCGCCACGTCCATAATACCATTCTTGATGAATTGCTCAATGATGGAATCGTCGGACTGATTTTCATGGCGGGCGCATTCCTGTCCATCTTGGCCTACCTGTGGCGGACCGCCGCCAGCTGGGCGATGCGTCGCGCCTTGCTTTATTTCGCAACTATCTGTGGTAGCTACGGCATGTTGCACAACCCTCTTTTACACGAAGTCACGATTTCATCGGCCATGTTCTTTCTGGCAGCGCTTAATGCGGCCGCGGCGCGGCGCGTCATGGCAGTGCGGCGGGCCGGGTTGAGTGCCTATTTCTGTTCCGAAAAGGCAAAAACATGAGAGCTTTAGCATGAAAGCTATTGTTACGGGTGTTGCGGGCTTTATCGGCTTCCACACGACGCGCCGCCTTCTGGACGCGGGCTGGCAGGTGATTGGCATCGATAATCTCAACGATTATTATCCGGTCGAACTGAAAGAAGCACGCCTTCAGCAATTGCGCCACCGTGATGGTTTTCGCTTTGGAAAGGCGGATATTGCTGATCCTCAGGCACTTGCTACGGCCATTGGCGCGGACAGTGATGCAGACGTTATTGTACATTTGGCGGCACAAGCGGGCGTGCGCTATTCCATCGAAAATCCGTTGGCTTACGTTTCTTCCAACGTCATGGGACAGGTGACGGTTTTTGAGACGGCGCTCAAACTTCCAAAACGCCCGCCGGTCGTCTACGCCAGCTCATCCTCGGTCTATGGTGCCAACGAAAAAATCCCTTTTTCGGAAAGTGATGCCGTCGATCATCCGGTTTCGGTCTATGCTGCGACCAAACGTTCTGGCGAATTATTGGCCTTGTCCTACCGTCATGTGCATGGGCTTGCATCGACGGGCCTGCGTTTTTTCACTGTCTATGGTCCCTATGGCCGGCCCGATATGGCGCCGTGGCTTTTCACCGATGCGATCCTGAAAGGCGAGACAATCCGTGTCTTCAATGATGGTGAAATGCAGCGCGATTTTACCTTTGTCGACGATATCGTCAGTGGTGTTGTGGGAGCGTTAAACCGTATTCTGGAAAAGCCTGACGATACGGCTCCGGTCTATAATCTCGGCAATAATCGCCCGGTCATGCTGGGCGACTTCATCGCAACAATCGAGAGGGCTACAGGGCGTGAAGCGATCCGCAAGCTGGAACCGATGCCCGCAGCCGACGTTCAGCGCACCTATGCAGATATTGCGCTCGCCGCGCGCGATCTCGGCTTTTCCCCCAAGACTTCGCTTGATGACGGTATTCCTTTGTTTGTGGAGTGGTTTCGCGGCTATAATGGCACGCGATGAGTGACGGCAGGAAAAAGCGCGGTTTTCGACCACTGGCGGATATGACATCGGCCTTGATGGATCCGATGCTGCAAAAACGCGCCGGTATCAATATTGCTCTGCTGCAATCATGGGAAGATATCGTCGGCCCTGCTATTGGCGCGCAATCTCGACCGCTGCGCATTGTGTGGCCGCGACGCATGCACGAAGACGACCCCTTCAAACCTGCGACATTGGTCATCGCTTGTGAAGGCTTTGCCGCCTTGCAGCTTTCACACGAGACGGGGGAGGTTATTGCGCGGGTTAACGGTTTTCTGGGGTTTTCCGCTATAGGGCGTATCAAGATCGAGCAGAAGCCTCCGGTGTTGCCGGTGAGGCCGAAACAAAAGCGCCTCGCGCCGCTGGCACCGTCCGAAGAACGCCGTATTGATCAGGTCACCGGCGAGATCGAGGATGATGCGCTGCGTATAGCGCTTGCGAGGCTCGGCAAGAACATTCTCGCTGAAAAGCGCTGCTCTGGCAAAAAGAGCGGGTGAGACGAGGCGTAGCAGGTTTTGCGCGTGCAAAGCTGTGCCATAAATTTGATGCAAGTCTTGTGCAGGAATAAGTCCTATTTTTTATTATTGATTTTATTGTCTTTTTTTGAAGATCTCGCCTCACTTGTATTGGAGGTAGGGGGATGTTCTGGATTTAGTCGGCAACGATCCGGCTTGCTTCAAGTTCGAGGCGGTGCCGATCCACTCCCTTGGTATGGATTTCGGCTGTTGATATATTCGTCTAACCATACTGCGCGAGAAGCTGATGGGTGGCCGCATCGCCTTCTGTCGCAAACATGGCGCTTAGTTTCTGAAGCCCATGGGCAGACTTATTCACACCAGCATCCAAACAGGCATCGCGGAACCAATTCCCAAAAACCTCCGTTTGTGCGAGTATCGCCGCGATACCCTTCTATCAGGTGCATACCACGCCTTAGCATTGCATGGATCATCGAGCCAAGATCGTCAGATAGTTCCACTGTAACGCTCGTGCCGGTCTCTGCAGACTCCGTCGTAAGGATGCGCCCAGATATATGCTGTCGGCCGATACGCACAACATTAGAGCGGCGAAGTCCAGCCAAGAGCATAAGCTCCGTGGCAAAGCGCTCATGTGTTCCTATGACGTGTGCTTTGCGGAATAATATTACATCATCAAAAGACCAGCCCGCAAAACCTGATGTTTTGTACTCAGGCAGATCGACGTCTAATGTCGGGTCTATTTTGACGAAACGCATATTCGTGCCCCATGAGAACAATCCTCGTATTGCCTTGAGAAAATTCTCCGCCATCCCCGGAGTTTCGTGCCTCTTGAATAACATCCTGGGTGAAAACCGATAAAGACTTATTGGCGTTTGTCGCCAAAACCTTTTCCATAATAAGCTTGTGCTGTTTACGGGTAACTTCCGAATATCTTGTGAACCATAAAGGGCTCTTCCAACTCTACAGGGAGGAGAAGCTGCATTATGCAAACGCGCGGCGGCAGGAAGAGAGCGTTAGGCAGACATGCACTTATGTTGATCCAGGTGGTAGCCAATGATCGTTGGTCCCTGGACTTCGTTTCGGGTCTCTTATTGATGGGCGCAGGTTTCGGATTCTGACTGTCGTCAATGATTGCACGAGGGAGTTCATCAAAGCATTGTCTCAATAGCCGAACTGTTTGGTGAAATGGGGGCACTCCAACCGGATTATTGAGGAACGTGACAAACCCACAATGACCATCAGTGAAGATGGCAGCGAAATCACCCGCAACCCGATCCTGCAATAGACGGATCGGATCAAAGTGGTTTGGCACTACATTGCGCCCGGAAAACCCACCGAGAAGGCTTTCATAGAAAGCTTCAATGGACGGCTGCGAGATGAATTCCTGAATGAATCCCTATTCTCGTCACTGCTATATGCTCGCTTAGCGCTTTCAATCTGCGGAGAGATCACAACGACCATCCACCGCATTCTGGTCTCGGCTGGCTGACACCTGCCGAGTGAGCACAGACTATCAGCTCGTAACGTGATGCGGTGTGCAGATGAAGTGGCTCCGCACCGCAACCCGCCACTATCACCCGAAACACAGCAACCCAAAACCGCTGAAGCGAAATCAAAACTGGATAAAATTTGGGGACAGCGTCAGGCGCGATCATGCCTGGGCATATGCCCTTGCTGAACTCGACAATGTGCAATTGGGCGAACGTGAGCAGCCCACAGTCGACGTGCTCCTAAGTCATTTGCAAGTGTTTGAGTAGCGTGCGAGTTAGCTTGTCATGAACCTAAGCTGACTTTACGTCATTCTCTTCAACAGTTGAAGTCTCATCATAAAGACTTTTAATAGCGGGCGCGACTTGTGAAACCGAGTATTCCCATGTTCTGAATGAAGTAACCCATTCGCGCGCGTTCATGCCAAGTTTGTGCCGTAGGTCGGGAGAATTTATCAGCTTGCATAAAACGTCCGCCAAAGAAGGAACATTTCCTTTTTCGAATATGAGCCCAGTTTCTCTGTCTCTTACCATATCCTTGAGGGCTGCAACGTTGGATACAACTACAGGTTTTCCCATTATCATAGATTCTAGTGGTTTTAACGGGGAAACCAGTTCGCAAACATTCCAAGGCTTTCGTGGGAAAGGGGCAATGTCAACCAGAGAATAGTAATCTCGCACTTTGTCAAACGGTACGCGACCTGGCATGATTAACCAGTCTGAAAACCCGCCATCATCTGCGCATTTACGAATAAGGTCTGTGACGCTTCCAGTCAGAGACAAAGACGATGGATTGTCGTTGCCAACCAAAAGAAGACGAAACTCTATTCCCTGTTCCTTCAATATCGCGCAGGCGCGGCTCAGATCATCCAATCCTTCGTAATCAACGAAAGTGCCGATGTATCCTATAACGGGAATACCGTCTGGAATTCTCAGATCTTTGGCCAACTCGACATTACGATTAAGTGGAGGAAACAGATTTGGCTCCACTGAATTTGGGAGAAGAAGAATCTTATTGGAGGATACACCTCTTTTAATGAGCTCTGCCTTCATTCCAGAGTTGAGGGTAAGCACAAGGTCAGCCTCTTGGGCTGTTTTACTTTCTAAGGCAACCTGCGCTTGAAAATTTACACTATCGCTGAATCCTGGTTCGCGGGACGCGCGTGTGATTTCCCAGAAACCTCTAACCTCGTAGACAAAAGGAAGACCGCATTCTCTGGCCGCAATCAATGCAGGTAGCGCATTGCGATGATTGGAGGCGGCCATCACGTATGCAGGACGTTCCTTTTCTATTACAGTTCGGATCGATTTGGTCGCCTCTGCAATGTAATCTTTACCAAAGTGCGTTCGGATGGTTGGTGTTTCTATTCGATGATATGAAACTCCGTCCACGGCGTCACACGGCTGTACAGCGTCCGGGTTCTCTGTGGTAGCCATATCTTTCGGATAGCCCGCTCGTGTATAAACAACGACGTCAAGATCGGTTTCCTCAAATCCCCTGATAACACCGTGGCTTCTCGTTGCATAACCATTTGACGAGTAGGGCAGGCTGTTGTTGAGGATATAAAGGAGTTTGGAGACCCTGCCTTTGGGCTGCTGTTTGTCTCGGGCCGGAATATCGTCCAGCACAGAGATCAAGTATGAATCCGATCGCTTCAACGCTTTGAAGCTGGCGGAGGATTCAGGAACGTTTCGCTGTTGAAGTTCTGCCAGAATGTTCCTTAGCATCTCTTGGCCAGTATCAAGATCAGAGCGCTCGCTTAGTTGAAGTGCTGTATTGATTGCACTGGGGGTGGGGGCCAGTTTAACTGCGAGCGACGCCAAATCTGACATTTCGTCAGAAGAAGCGTCCATGTGCTCCAGGATGCGAGAAATTTCATCTGCAATTTTGTTTGAATGTTGCGTAATTTCGCTCAGCGCCCTTTGCTCTGCAACCAGTAAACGCGAGGTATGTGCTAGCTTTTGGGTTTCTTGCTGTAGTAGACGCGAGGTATGTGCTAGCTTTTGGGTTTCTTGCTGTAGTAGACGCGAGGTATGTGCTAGCTTTTGGGTTTCTTGCTGTAGTCTGGCTTCATGCCCTGATGTAGCCATTTCTCGAATTCTGACTTTTGCTGCATAGGGGACTTTTATTCGTAACGATGAAGGAATTAATTTCCACGCCTTTTTTGCAATCGTTTTGAAGGTACCCGAAGTGGAGATTCCACGAGATGAGTTTTTCATAAGGTATGCCCCTGGATACCAGTGTTGTCTGCTCTGAGTTATTGCGTTTTACGCCGCAGAAACGATAGCCAACGCTTCGGTGATTTGTCGGTCTGATCCAATTCAGCCGAGAGCGAGGACCCGTCTCGACTGAACCGAAGCCGGTGATGCTGTGATGCTGTGCTCCAGCTTATGTCCCCTTTGCTCAATATCCCGTTGAAGGAAGCCTTCTCAACGTTCACCGTATCGGACAAACAGAACAGAGAAGCGAACCTTGCCTCAACGCCATGGTGCGCGAAGTTGAAAGAAGAAGTTGGTTGCAATTCGCCAGCGCGTGGAGAATTCCAACCTTGCATAGGCTCTTTTTGTCCCAGATAAACTGGGCTTATCACGGTGTCGGGTATCAGGTTGACGGCGGAAAGTTTGTGCCCACCGTTCTCGGCGGATAGGATATTTCCTGTTGAACACGCAGTCCATTTTGGTGCCAACTGGAACCACTGTCTATAATCATGCGCCTCGTCTTTACCGTCTTTGAGCCAGTCAACGACAAGAAGAAACGTGCCAGGAGCAACGAATATCGAACGAAAATGGCGTACACTTTGGTGGCGGACCTCACAAAGCGTAAGCCACAGATTATCTTTTTGCTGAGCAAAAAGGAGCGCCGAACCAAAAGGTTTTGCGCCTTTTCTTTTGTAATCTGCTGCATCGATCTCGACGCAATTATGCGCTCTAGTGCTTTCAACATATCGGCGTTCGGGGTCGGAATAGAAAAAACCCGCCATTGATAATTCGTCACCGAGAACGGTTTTGGGACCATATCCGTAACGGCCTGGATCGATCAGGATCGGGCGTCCCTGATCGTGCCATATGAAAGTCAAGTGGTCTGCATGCTTATGGGTACGAGAGTGAAACGCTGCCATTTGAGCAAAGTAGCTGTCGTTGGAGGCGTCTTCCGGGCCGGGTTTTCTTGCAAAAACATATCCCGCGTCATCATAAGCCTTTAATCCACTTGGGCGAAAACCCTTAAGCATTTTATCTTGGATGTGATCCGTGTCACCAAATGTGGTTAAAGAATTGTCTGGTGCGGCCATCCATTGAAGGGCATCTTCTGAATGCTCCAGCATTAAAGCTAACGCCGGATCTTCTATTAGGCCGCTTCTCAGTGCTCCAGAAACCGAACGCAGGACCATTTTGTGATAAGCAGGTGAATGTTCGGAGTGAATTCCGGATGGAAAGAACTGTTTCCTAAGCATGACGTCTGTGCGTTGCTGAGCGAGGTCATAATAGCTTTCGAAGCCGGGTAAAAATCTAAACCTACGGGCCGCTGCTAGATGACCAAGGGCCTGATACAGCCCGTGGTTATTATGCCCCTGCCAGAAGCTGTCCCTGGAAAGCATTTCCAATTGAAAAATCAAGGAGCGAAACAGATCAGAGAATAGTGTCTCATGCCCCTTCTGTCGTGCCACTATGTCTAAAAGAAATGCATGACGCGGAATTCTTTGTCCCACGGACATGTCATACCAAGCCATCGTGCTTTCATCAGCCAGTGCGGCATCAAGACCTTCTTCTATATCGTTCTGAAAATATTGAACTTGAAATGAATCTAGCCAATAGCGGGCTACATCTATACTGATTCTTAAAGCGCGCTCATCCGAGAAAATCTCATAAGACGGTAATAATATAGAAAGCGGGTCCCATGCATGAATATGGTAACGCTGAGATCGACTATAACTATCCCATGAAAAATTTTTGCTCAAAGGATAGACAATATTTTGTAACTTCCATCCCTTTTCTAAGATGGATGTATACTTAGATTTATAATCTTCTTTTGTTAGAGAGAAGTCGTCCAACTGATCGTAAGGAATTAAGGGTTGAGATTGTATTATATCTCTAAATCTCAAAGGATCTCCGCGATATAAATACGCGGCATCATCATTGTACGCAGTCATTTTCGGCACCCCCAATGCCCACACTCCGTGTGAGATATACCAAAGGCAGTGGTCTTGCAACCAGCAGAAACTATCTATTTTACTGTATATATCTGCTTCTTTCACTGGCGCAATCCGTCACGCTGACCTGCCGTAAAATCATCTTGTTGCCACAACCGACCTTGAGGCGGGCGGTCTTATCATCTGTTCTTGATCTCGTTTAATCTGTTTACGACCTCTTCGGCTCGTCTTACCGCGTCTTCTGCCTCTTGCGCGGATTTTTGAATATCTGCTTCGGTCAAGGTGCTCGGACCTTCATAGCCGCCCTGACCGCGTTCTCCAATCGTAATGGGCGGCATCATGAAGTATGCTGCAACAAAAGCTGTACCGATTGTAGCTATGAGTAAGAGTGGGCGCATTGCAGATTTCCAATCGGCACGTTGTGGAAAACAGCATAGCCGGACTGGGCACAAAGGAGAACCCCGGCAACGAGGGGCGCCGGAACTACACAATGGCGGGTGGGGGCCTAACACCCGTGCGCTAATGTGAGATAGGGCGGAGACGTGGGCAGGGAAGGACTATCCCCGTCACGGCGCTTGCCGGTAACGTGGTGAAGTGGAGGGATCGTCATGTGTTTCTGAGGTAGATCACAGGTGCAGATTTAGGCGATTAAATAAAGCCATACACTAGGAATGAGTAGCCCTATTGCCAAGATCGACCAAACCAGCCTCCAGCCGATACGCTTTGTTCCCATGAATGCCGTAGCGACTATTGCTATCGAAACCAATGCCGTAATTGGCCAATAGATAGCCGTGATAATGATGATGGCTTCCCACCAAGTGAATGTAATCATGCGGTGGTTTTAGGCAGGCAATCTCTTTTACACAAGCCTTGGTAAAAAAGCTTTTCTCATCAATCAAGTAGGTCCGGCAATCGCGGAGCCTTTTCTTTTGCCTAAAAGGAACTCCCAACATGAATATGCATCTGGGCGATTATGCATATGGGAAAAAGGTGGATTGCGGGGGGATGACGGAGGCGGGACAGGATAGAGCGATTGGCCGTGTCGAAGGCAAGATCGACCAGATCATCACAGACATGGATCGGGCGCGTGATGGCAGGAAACAGCAATATGACAAGCAAGAAAAGGCCGACTGAGCCTTGGATGAAGTCATTCGCTAGCTTAAAGGTGTCGATTCTCGCCTCAGTACCGTCGAGGAACCTGTGGCTACTTTTGGTGGGAAGATTTGGACGGTGATTATGGGGTGAAAAGGTGAAGGGAAGACGTGGAATTATTCAATAGAATCAAAGGGAGTTTTGGGCTGTTAGGTAAGGGGAAATCATCAGGCAGCACATCGTCTGGCTAGTTGAAATCTAAATAATAAAAACCTTAATTTAAACATTTTAAGATGGCTGTCTTGTGCAGGAATGCTCTAAACTTTATGCCAATTTCAACGAATGAAACAGGACTGGATGATTCGCATGCCTGCCACGCTTAATCGCAGACACGTCATTTCTCTCGCCGGAGCGGCCGCTGCCGGACTGGCTATCGGCGGCAGTGCGCACGCGCAGGCCCCGAAATCCGATGGCAATGTCGATCCGGCCAAGATTGCTGAACCCGGCAAGCTCAAGGATATGGTTTACGGCAAGGAAGACGCGCCTGTTACCATCGTCGAATATGCGTCGGTGACGTGCCCGCATTGCGCAGAATTCACGATCAATACGTTTCCCAAAATCAAGGAAAAATATATCGACACGGGCAAGGCGCGGCTCATTTTCCGCGAATTCCCGTTCGATCCGCGTGCGACAGCTGCTTTCATGCTGGCGCGCTGCGCACCCGAAGACCGCTATTTCCCCATGGTCGACGTATTCTTCAAGCAGCAGCAGCAGTGGGCAACGGCTGAGGACGGCGAGGCGGCACTACTACAAATTGCAAAACTTGCCGGTTTTACACAGGAGTCGTTCAAGGCTTGCTTGACGAACCAGCAAGTTCTCGATGATGTGAGAGCAATAATGGACCGCGGATCGAAGGAATTTGGCGTGACGGCGACGCCAACCTTCTTTATCAACGGTGAGAAATATGCGGGAGCGCTTTCGGTTGAGCAGATGTCGGCAATCATCGACAAGCTTCTCTGATCCGGTTTTCAGGATGAAAAGCGGGCGCATTTTTGCGTCCGCTTTTTTCGTTTCTGCTACTTTTGAGAGAGGCGCGGTCTGATGCGTTTCTCAAAACTGCGTCTTCTTGGGTTCAAGTCCTTCGTCGAGCCGATGGAATTCGTCATTGAAAGCGGTTTGACCGGCGTGGTTGGTCCGAACGGTTGCGGCAAGTCCAATCTGGTCGAGGCGTTGCGCTGGGTAATGGGTGAAAACTCATACAAAAACATGCGCGCTTCCGGCATGGATGACGTCATTTTTTCAGGTTCTGCTACGCGGCCGGCGCGCAATAGTGCGGAGGTGACGCTTTTTCTCGATAATTTAGACCGCACTGCGCCTGCAACCTATAATGATCAGGACGAATTGCAGGTTTCGCGCCGCATCGAGCGCGAGGCGGGGTCCGTCTATCGCATCAACGGCAAGGAAGCGCGCGCCAAGGATGTGCAGCTTCTTTTTGCCGACCAGTCAACCGGCGCGCGTTCGCCATCGATGGTTGGTCAAGGGCGGATCGGTGAGCTGATCCAGGCCAAACCACAGGCGCGCCGCGCACTTCTGGAAGAGGCGGCTGGCATTTCGGGCCTGCATACGCGCCGCCACGAGGCGGAACTGCGTCTGCGTGCCGCTGAGACCAATCTCGAACGCCTCGAAGATGTGGTGGGCGAACTGGGTAGCCAGATCGAAAGCCTGAAACGTCAGGCACGCCAGGCCAATCGCTTTAAGGGACTGTCGGCGGATATCCGTCGTGCGGAAGCAGCCCTCCTGCATTTGCGCTGGGCGCAGGCCAAGACTCAGGAAGGTGAGGCTCAAAGCGCGCTTGCCGTCGCCACCTCGGCAGTGGGCGAGATGGCGCAAACGCAGATGAAGGCGGCGCGTGATCAGGCAGTCGGCGCGCATAAATTGCCGGAATTGCGTGATGCGGAGGCCAATGCCGCTGCGGCACTGCAACGACTTTCCATCGCCCGTACGCAGCTTGATGACGAAGACGATCGCATCCGTTTGCGCCGTGCAGAACTGATGAAGCGGCTTGAACAACTGACTGCCGACATAGTCCGTGAAGAGGTGATGCTGCGCGAGAATTCTGATATTCTGGCGCGGCTTGATGCGGAGGAGCAGGAGCTCGTCGCATCCAATGAGGCCTCGAGCGATCGTGATGAGGAAATACGCGCCCTGTTTGAGGAAGCGGAAATCCGCCTCAACGACAGCGAAAATGCCTTGGCGCGTGTGACCGCCGAACGCGCGGAAGCTGCCGCCGAACGCGCGCAGATCGAGCGGGCACTGAAGGAAACGCAGGAGCGCCGCAGCCGTCTCTCCGCGCAGATGAGTACGATCGAGCGCGATCTTGCCGTGGTCGCCGAACAGATCGGTGGGCTTTTTGATCCGGCGGAAAAGCGGATCGTGGTCGATGCCTGCACTGATGCGCTTTTTGCCGCCGAAGAAGCGGTCATTGCTGCAGAAGAACTGGTGGCGGGTGCGCGCGAGGCTGAAGCTGCAAGCCGCCAGCCCTTGAGCGAGGCGCGAACCGAAATTAGCCGCATCGAAACCGAAGCGCAGACCTTGGCGCGCATTCTCAATGCCGGTGAGACTGGGCAATACCCGCCGGTGGTTGAAGAACTGACGGTGGAGAAGGGCTATGAGGTAGCGCTTGGTGCGGCACTTGGTGAAGACCTCGATGCGGCAAGCGATGACACTGCACCGGTCTTTTGGGCCTATAATCCGTCCCGTGAGGGTGATCCTTCCTTGCCCGAAGGGGTGACACCGCTTGACAGGCTGGTGGAAGGCCCGCAGCAATTGCGCCGTAGGCTCGCGCAGGTCGGTGTGGTGTCCGAGGTTGATGGCAAACGGCTTCAGGCGTTGTTGCGTCCGGGTCAGCGGCTGGTGAGCAAAAAGGGTGCCTTTTGGCGCTGGGATGGCTATACGGCGAGTGCGGATGCACCGACGCCTGCTGCGCAACGCTTGGCGCAGAAAAACCGTCTGGTGGAACTTGAAGCGGATGCGGTTTCTGCGCGCAGCCGCGCGGAAGATGCAGAACGTGTTGTGCACCACGCTGAGGCATCGCTGCACGAAGCCGTTGAACATGAGCGCGTTGCGCGTGATCAGTGGCGCGGCAATCAACGCAAGCTCGATGAAGCACGCGAGGCGCTTGCCGTCGCAGAACGTGCGGCAGGCGAACTTGCTACTCGCCGTTCAACACTTGATGAAGCCAAGGCGCGGCTTGAAGAGAATCTTGAGGAGGCACAGGCCGCGGTTGTAGAGGCTGAGGACCGACTTGGCGAAATGCCCGATCTGGGCGGTATCGCGCAGCGGCTCTCGGCATTGACCGTAGAAGTACAGACTGATCGGGCTGCCCTTGCCGAAGCGCGCGCCACCTATGAAGGGCTGCGCCGCGAGGCAGATGCACGGCTGCGCCGCCTAGATATGATTGCACTTGAACGACGCAACTGGATTTCCCGTGCTGAAAATGCTGACCTTCACATTACGGCCCTCAATGAACGGCGCGCTGAGACTGCCGACGAGGCGGAAGGTTTGGAGGAAGCCCCCGACGAAATCGAGGAACGCCGCCGCGCGCTTCTCAATGAATTGTCACAGGCCGATGCGCGCCGCAAACAGGCGGCGGATAATCTTGTGCAAGCTGAAGCTGCACAAGCTGAACTCGACAAGGCAGCAACACTTGCCATTCAGCAGCTTGCCTCAAGCCGTGAGCAGCGCGCGCGCGCCGAGGAGCGGCTGACGGCAGCGGAAGAACGGCGCAAGGACGCTGAAGCGCGCATCATCGAGGCGCTCAATTGCCCACCGCATGAGGCAATTCGCCATGCGGGCCTCTCGGCCGATGAACCTCTGCCCGATCCCGATCAGCTCGAACGGCAGTTAGAGCGGCTGAAAATAGAGCGTGAGCGGCTTGGTGCTGTCAATCTGCGCGCCGAGGAAGAAAGTCAGGAGCTTTCCGAGCGTCTAGACTTATTGGTTTCAGAGCGTGAGGATGTTATCGAGGCGATCAAGAAACTGCGGCAGGCAATCCAGAGCCTCAACCGCGAAGGCCGCGAGCGTTTGCTTGCCGCCTTCGAGGTGGTCAATGCGCAGTTCCAGCGCCTGTTCACGCATCTGTTTGGCGGCGGTACGGCGGAACTCCAACTCATTGAAAGCGATGATCCGCTTGATGCCGGTCTTGAAATTCTGGCGCGTCCTCCGGGCAAGAAGCCGCAGACCATGACGCTTTTATCAGGTGGCGAGCAGGCATTGACCGCCATGGCGCTGATCTTTGCCGTCTTCCTCACCAATCCCGCACCCATATGCGTGCTCGACGAAGTGGATGCACCGCTCGATGACCATAATGTCGAGCGTTATTGCAACCTGATGGATGAAATGGCCGCCTCGACCGAAACGCGCTTCGTGGTCATCACGCATAACCCGATCACCATGGCGCGTATGGACCGACTGTTCGGTGTGACCATGGGTGAACAAGGCGTGAGCCAGCTCGTCTCCGTCGATCTGCAGACGGCGGAACGGTTGCGCGAGGCAAGCTGATAAGTCCGTGCTCCACACTCCGACTTGAGGGAGAGGGGCTGTTTATTAGCGGGCGATTGCCGTTGGCAGGTTTCGTTATTTTTTCTTGCCTTGATCGTAATGCCACTTGATGGCGAAGAACATGCCTGTACCTAACACGACAAGCTTGAACGTGAAGAAGACGATAATGAACCAGTCCATTTTTTGAATATTCCAGGCTGCTGTCTAACTTGAGGGGTCTTACCTCAAAACTCCTGCTTTGGCATAATCATTTTTTGTTCAACGCATAATCGAGCATTTTAAACCAAAAGTGGGTAGCATTTTGGCAAGGAAATCTGTTCAATGGGCTGAGTTCTGGTCCTGCTTCGATGCTTTCGGAGAATGCGACAAGAAAAAAGTTGGAGCGGTCATTTTATTCTGGAACTGCTTTGATCATTTCTCACTCCACACGGCCAGCTCATTGCCTGCCGGGTCGGTGAAATGAAAGCGCCGCCCGCCCGGAAACGAAAAGATCGGCTTGACGATGGCGCCGCCCGCTTCTGTCACCGCATCGAGCGTGTTTTCGAGATTAGCGGCGTAAAGCACCGGTAGCGGTTTGGTTGAGGCTGAAGGATCGGCGTCAAAACCACCGTCCAGCCCCTCGCTATAGGCGGAATAGGTTGGGCCATAATCGACAAAACTCCAGCCGAAGGCGCGGGCATAGAAACTTTTGGCCGCATCGAGCGACCCGTTTGCCGCCGGCATTTCCAGATAATCGAGCTTGCCTGTGATCCGCATTGCGACCTCCACAATGTTCATGATGTGTTCTATTGTGATCCCAAGGGGCGACAGGAGTCAAGCTTTTGAACCTCTGTTTACCGATCTAATCGATTCTATTGCTTTGGCTTATGTTTTTTGATTGGCACGTGCTGGATGGATCGCATAAGCAACGAGAGCGGTATGAAGAGGAGGCTTTATTGCAAAGCCGGACGAACCGTATGCGGTGCAAGGGAGACCGGGATGACGAAGTGGGTGTATACATTTGGTGACGGCAAGGCAGAGGGCGCTGCAAGCGACCGTAATCTGCTTGGCGGTAAGGGGGCCAATCTCGCGGAGATGAGCAGCCTGGGGCTGCCGGTGCCACCCGGCTTTACCATTCCCACCGAAGTCTGCACCTATTATTACGATCATGAGCGTTCCTATCCGCCGGAACTGGAAGCGCAGGTCGCAACCGCACTGGAGCATATTGCAAGCCTGACGGGACGCGCCTTTGGTGACGCACAAAAGCCACTGCTGGTCTCGGTGCGTTCAGGCGCACGCGCGTCCATGCCCGGTATGATGGATACGGTCTTGAACCTTGGTTTGAATGATGAAACGGTCGCGGCAATTGCACGCGAAGCCGGCGATGAGCGCTTCGCCTATGACAGCTATCGCCGCTTTATCCAGATGTATGCCGATGTGGTGCTCGGCGTCGATCATGGTTTTTTCGAGGAAATCCTTGATGACAAAAAGGCGAGCCTCGGTGTCGATGTCGATACGGCTTTAAGCGCCGATGACTGGAAGGAAGTGATCGCGCTTTACAAGGAAAAAGTCGAGGAAGAACGGGGCGAAGCTTTCCCGCAAGCCGCGCGCGAGCAGCTTTGGGGCGCGATTGGCGCGGTTTTCTCGAGCTGGATGAATGCGCGTGCCATTACCTATCGCCGCCTGCATAATATTCCGGCCGCCTGGGGTACGGCAGTCAATGTGCAGGCTATGGTGTTCGGCAATATGGGCGAGACATCAGCAACAGGCGTTGCCTTCACGCGCAATCCCTCGACCGGTGAAAACAAGCTTTACGGCGAGTTTTTGGTCAATGCACAGGGTGAGGACGTGGTGGCAGGCATCCGCACACCGCAGAACATCACCGAAGAAGCGCGTATTGCCGCCGGTTCCGACAAGCCGTCGCTGGAAAAGATTATGCCGGAGGCTTTTGGTGAATTTCTAAAAGTTGCGGAACGGCTCGAAAGCCATTATCGCGACATGCAGGATCTGGAATTCACCATCGAGCGCGGCAAGTTGTGGATGCTGCAAACTCGTTCGGGCAAGCGCACTGCCAAGGCAGCACTGAAAATGGCCGTCGAAATGGCAGCCGAAGGTCTGATTTCTGAGGAAGAAGCCGTAAAACGCGTCGATCCGGCCTCGCTCGATCAGCTTTTACACCCGACAATCGATCCCAAGGCCGAGCGTATCGTGATCGGCCAGGGCTTGCCAGCCTCACCGGGAGCCGCGACCGGGGAAATCGTTTTCTCGTCGGAAGAGGCCGAAAAAGCCAAGGCAGAAGGGCGCAAGGTCATTTTGGTGCGCGTTGAAACCAGCCCTGAGGATATTCACGGCATGCATGCGGCAGAAGGCATATTGACCACGCGTGGCGGTATGACCAGCCATGCAGCGGTTGTTGCACGAGGCATGGGTAAGCCCTGCGTTTCTGGCGCCGGCTCGCTGCGCGTTGATTACCGCAATGGCGTCATGCTGGCAGCAGGACAGAAATTCGCCAAGGGTGAGGTCATCACGGTCGATGGCGGTACCGGACAGGTGCTCAAAGGTGCTGTCGCCATGCTACAGCCCGAACTTTCAGGCGATTTCGGCAAGCTCATGCAGTGGGCTGACAGGACGCGACGCATGAAAGTGCGCGCCAATGCCGAAACCCCGGCAGATGCGCGTACTGCACGTTCTTTTGGTGCCGAAGGCATAGGGCTTTGCCGCACTGAGCATATGTTCTTTGACGGGAGCCGGATTGTCGCCATGCGCGAAATGATCCTGTCTGACAGCGAAGACGGACGTCGTGCGGCGCTCGCAAAACTTCTTCCGATGCAGCGCTCGGATTTCGTCGAACTGTTCGAAATCATGAAGGGCCTGCCGGTAACGATCCGTCTGCTCGATCCGCCCCTTCACGAGTTTCTGCCGCACACGGATGAGGAAGTCGCGGAAGTGGCGGATGCCATGGGCGTGGACGCGGAAAAATTGCGCGAACGCTCGGAATCATTACACGAATTCAACCCGATGCTCGGTCATCGCGGTTGCCGCTTGGCGGTGTCCTATCCCGAAATCGCCGAAATGCAGGCACGCGCGATTTTTGAAGCTGCGGTAGAGGCGGGCAAAAAGACCGGCGAGCCGGTGGTGCCGGAAATCATGGTGCCGCTTGTGGGGCTCAAGGCCGAGCTTGATTTTGTCAAAGCGCGTATTGATGCGGTGGCTGAAGAAGTGATGGCCGAGGAAGGTTTGAAGATCGATTATATGGTCGGCACCATGATCGAATTGCCGCGTGCAGCGCTTCGTGCAGGGGAGATTGCCGAGACGGCAGCGTTTTTCTCGTTTGGCACAAATGATCTGACGCAGACGACATTCGGTATTTCGCGTGACGATGCAGCCCCTTTCCTTTCGACCTATCAGGCGCGTGGTGTAATCGAGCAGGACCCGTTCGTGTCGCTCGATGTGGAAGGTGTTGGTGAGCTGGTGGAGATTGCTGCCGAACGCGGGCGTAAAACACGCAGCAATATCAAGCTTGGCATCTGCGGCGAACATGGCGGTGATCCCGCTTCAATCGCTTTTTGCGAAAAGACTGGCCTGGATTATGTCTCCTGCTCGCCTTTCCGAGTGCCGATTGCCCGCCTGGCTGCGGCGCAGGCGGCAATTCGGGAAAGTAATGGCTGAGTTATGGCCATAATTTATCTATGGTTTGGGTGTTCAAGTGCGGCCATTTGAACACCAACTCTTCTTGAGGCAGCATATGTTGCGACGATTTTTGGCGGCAGGGGCAGTGCTTCTGTTGGCTGGTACTGTTGCAGGGGCATTCGAGCCGCAGCTGCAGCAAGGACAGGAAAAAGTCCGCCTGGTCGAGCCGCGGCTGACCATTGCGCGCGGTGGTGTATCAAGTCCACAGGTAGCTTTGACGCTTGATGCCTGCATGGGCAAGACCGACCGACGCATTCTTGACATGCTGGTCAGGGAGAAAATTCCGGCGACTATTTTCGTGACTGCGCGCTGGTTGCGCCAGAACGGCGAGGCTTTTGCAATTCTGAAGGCCAATGCCGATCTGTTTGCTATCGAAGACCATGGCGCGATGCATGTGCCTGCGGCAACCAATGTGCCAAGAATTTATGGTATCCGCACCGCTGGATCGCTTGCTGCCGTGCGCGCCGAGATCGAGGGCGGGGCAAAGGCTATCATGGATGCGGGCGCACCAAAGCCAAAATGGTATCGCGATGCCACCGCACGCTATTCCACCGATGCGATCGATCTTGCGACAAGCCTTGGTTATGGCATCGGTGGCTATTCGCTCAATGGCGATCAGGGCGCTTCGCTTCTGGCACCCGTTGTGGCGCGGCGCATTTCGGGGGCGCGGGACGGCGATGTCATCATTTCACATATCAACCAGCCATCGCGTTCGGCAGGCGACGGTGTGGTCAAGGGTGTTCTGGCGCTGAAGGCGAAGGGCATGAAATTCGTGCTCCTGCGTGATGTCGAAACCACGCTGACGTTGAACCCGGTTCCGACGCATAAGCTTCCAAGTGGTATTGGTGAAGCAGGGGCTGGAACCGCAAGGCCGCGAGACAAGAAATAATCATTCGCCTTTTACAAGATTATCGGCAGCATTCTCAGTGGGGGCAAGGCTTTTCATGACCGTGGCATAGTTTCGCCCAAGGCTCTCGAAAACAGCATTGTCGCCGTCCGGTTTTCCGACCGTCAACGTGGTGCCATCATTGTGCAAGGTTACAAAAATAACCTGATCATGCGGCTGCGCGGGAATGGAAATGGCGCCAATGCGTTGCGCCATGCTGGTATCGATGGCAGGCATGTTGAACAGTACCTTGCCGCCTACTCGTTCAGTGGCCTTTACAAGGGCTGCGTCAAAACCTTCGAGCAAAACATCAATAGCGCCGAGAGCAAATTCCAGCTCGACGGCTTCGAGCGTCATCACTTCTTCGGTTCCAGAGTCGGACGGAGAGGCGACGCCGACCCGGCCAGCACCGTTATCGGGAGTATGATTCATTCCGTCCTCTCTGACGAATCCGAATTAGCCCCCTAATATATACATGCCTTTCATTAGAAGGACCTGCAATGCTTTTAAAATTGAAATACCAAGAAAATTCGCGGTTAATTATTGCGCGTTCTATATAAGCACCAAAATAATGCACTCTTAAAGAGAGTATAATTGACAGTGATCGCTTTGCGCGTAATTGCGCGCCGCGCAGCAACATCCCAAATCCATGTCATTCTGGTGCAAATAATCGATCGAATTCCAGGTTCCATTCTGCGATAAGGGTGAATTGAATTTGACATTCAATTCCGGCATAGCTCAAGCTCTTATATGAATGTCAAACTCGAAACGCTCTGTGCAATTGTGGGGCGCGCCTGAATATCCGAACGGGAATGAGGATGAGAAAGCTTCGTTATCAGCGACGCCAGTCGCGGTCTGCTGTATGGGCATCACGCTTTGGCTTGCTGGCGACCTTGCTTTTGACGGCATCTTTTGTCTTCCACCGGTTCTCGACGCTCGAAACACCGGACCTTGTTATTGCGGCTGCGATATGCTTCTTGCTGGCAGTGCTGGGGTTGATCTGTGCTTTGCGGGGTTTGCGCAATCTCTGGGTGCATGGCGACAAGGGAGGAATGCGTTCCAGTGCTGCGGTTTTACTGGCACTAATCGTGCTGGTGCCTCTTCTGGCATTCGGTACTTTTTGGCTGCGTTCGCCGCCCTTTTACGATGTTTCCACTGATTTGGAGACGCCGCCACAGTTTCCGGCCAACATGCCGCAGCGCCTGTCCTTTATGAACCCCCTGACACCCCGGGTAAGCGGCGATGCGCTGACGCAGTTTATCATCTATCCCGATGTCATCGGTCGACGTTACGAGGCAGCCCCCGATCGCGTTGCCGAAGGTGTTGCAAATGTTCTCAAGGATTTCGGTTGGCAGGTCATTACCAGCGATGTGGCAGAGCAGGAGGCAGGTACGCTAAGCTTCGTCGCCACCGCCCACAGCTTCATTCTCGGCCTCAAAAGCGATATCATCATTCGCCTTCTTGATGAGGGTGAGACGACCTATGTCGATATGCGATCGCTATCGCGCTATGGCACACGCGACATGGGGCAGAACGCCGCCCTGATCACAGAGTTTCTCGGCGCGCTGGAAGGCGAGGTCAACAAGGCTCCTGCCGACGTGGAGTGATTGCAGGGATCAGGCCGGAAAATAAACGCCGTCGAGTGCCGGATTGCCATCGGTAATGATTTCGCCGCGTCCCACCAGATCTTCCAGATGCGCCATTACCGAAAGAGCAGCGGCACCATGCAGGCGCGGATCGGTGTCACGATAGATCGCCTTGACCATGTCCGATATACGGCGGTCGCCTTGCAAGATGCGCTCGTAAATGGCGCGCTCGCGCATTCTTCGGTGGGTACGCAGACCACGCACGAAAGCCTGCGGCTTCATCACGGCACCACCGTGGCCCGGCAGATAGACCGTATCGTCGCGCGCAAGCAGTTTTTCGAGCGACGCCATATAATCGCTCATCGACCCGTCCGGCGGCGCGACGATCGATGTCGCCCATGCCATGACGTGATCGGCGGAAAAAAGGACGCCGGTTTCTTTCCCTCTCTGTTCTAGTGCAAAAGCCATGTGATTGGCCGTATGACCGGGCGTGTGAATGCCTTCGAGCGCCCAGCCATCGCCCTCTATCCTTGCGCAGTCGGCAAGAAGAATGTCGGGCGCAAAATCCATGTCTGCGCTGGCTTCGAGCGCATTGACTTCGTGCGCATGATAGGGACGGGCAGGGCGGTGCGGGCCTTCGGCGACGGTCAATGCGCCGAACTTTTTCTTCAGACGTTCTGCAAGCGGCGAATGATCGCGATGCGTGTGGCTTATGAAGATATGACTGACCGGTCGCTCGCCAATTGCATTGAGAAGTGCTCGATAGTGTGATTCGTCCACTGGACCGGGATCAATGATTGCTAGTGTGTCCTCGCCAATGATGTAGCTGTTGGTGCCGTAAAAGGTAAAAGCACTCGGATTATGGACCGTCAGCCGCGCAATCCCTTTACTGAGCGGCACCTGCCTCCCATATTCAGGGGAGAAACTGCTGTCAAAAACAAGTGCCATGAAAACGGCTTCCAATTTAACTATGGTTCGATTGATAAAACGCAATAGGCCTTATATAGTTGGGTATCAAACGTGAACAGCCGGAGCGGGCAATATTACCATCGGGCTTTGACGTTCATGAAATCATATTTCGTTCAGGAGCAGGACATGTCCCATAGAGCCAAGTCACAAGTCGCAACCGCATCGCTCATCGCTGACTATCTGCCGACACGGCAATTGTCGCGTGCATTCTGGTTCGTGTCGCTTGCACTGGTTGGAACAGCCATTCTGACCATCTCGGCCAACATCAAGGTCGATCTGCTTTATGTCAATGTGACGATGCAGACCTTTGCACTGTTTGCGATTTCGGCTCTTTATGGCTCGCGCCTCGCTGTTGCGACCGTAGCCCTCTATCTGCTTCAAGGTGCGCTTGGCATGCCTGTCTTCACCGGCACGCCCGAAAAGGGCATTGGCCTTGCCTATATGGTTGGTCCGACGGGCGGTTATCTGCTGTCCTATCTGGTCGCAGCATGGATGATAGGCCGCGCTGCCGACAAGGGTCTGGCGCGCAACCCGCTGGCGCTTGGCGGTGTCATGCTACTGGCCGAAGTGGTGGTCCTCGCTATGGGTGCCAGCTGGATGGCCTACCTTTTCGGCCTTGAAAAGGGCATTGCCTTCGGCTTTGGCGCCTTCATCGTCGGCGATGTGGTGAAACTCGCGCTTGCCGCCTGTGGCGTGCCGGCATTGACTGCGCTTTTCAAGCGCTGATCTTGCTCTCATAAAATTCGGAAGGCCGGGCATCCCCCGGCCTTTTTCATATCTGACGTTTGCGCCCGACTTATCCCCGTAAGCCGTGGCGACCATAAACTCCTCGATTATCATTTGCGAGGAACCGATCATGGATCAAACGCCTAATCTCAAGCTTCCCTATATCCTGCCCAGTCAGGCACAGAAGCACGTTACCCATAATGAAGCCCTGCGGCTTCTTGATGCCGTGGTCAATCTCGGCGTCAAGTCGCGCGACAGCACCGGCGCACCGCAGAGACCTCTACCCGGTGAGCGCTATATCGTGGCATCACCCGCGACCGGTTCATGGGCTGGAAAGGATGGCACAATCGCCTCCTTCATCGACGATGGCTGGCTTTTCATCACGCCGCAGACCGGATGGCAGGCTTATGTCGAGGCCGAAAACTGCGTTCTGGTCTTCGACGGAGCGAATTGGATTTCAACGGGCGGCGTGCCCGATGATCTTTCCGTCGCAACGCTCGGTATCCAGGCAAGCGCTGATGCGGTCAACCGTCTCACGCTTTCTTCCGAAGCAAGTCTTTTCAACAATGCCGGTGCGGGACATCAGATCAAAGTCAACAAGCAGGCCGAAGCCGATACGGCAAGCCTTCTGTTTCAGTCGGGCTGGCAGGGGCATGCCGAGATGGGGCTCAATGGCAGCAATGATTTCAGCATCAAGGTCGGTGATGATGCCGGAGGATGGCACGAAGCCGTGCGTGTGGACCGGGCGACAGGCAATGTCGCGATCGGCTCGACCTGGCCGCAGGCACGGCTCGACGTCGACGGAGCGATCAGACCGGCATCCTATACGCGTTTGGCCTTGCCCAGCGCATCGCAGCAGGGGACAGGCGCAATCATCTATGTCAGCGATGCCAGCGGCGGTGCGCAACTGGCTTATTCCGATGGTGCGCTATGGCGCAGCATAAGAACCGGCACTCCTGTTGCCTGAGGCATTTTGCGGAAGAACAGACGATAGCTTGATGAAGCTTTAGTATGGTGGATTTGAAGTTCCTGTCATTGACATGCATCCCCGTTCAGGAACTTCAAATCGGTCAACCACACGAGATTCTAAGCCACACTAGCGAAACACGTTCGTCGATTGACGGATAGGTCAATTGATATGGCTCCATTCGGGGACTCATGTTAACAGTTCTCGAATAAAAGGGCGCTTTGGTTGGAATTCGGCGAAGCTTTTTGGCAGCCGTATGATTCCATTGACGCTCTGGCGGGGAATCAGGATAACACGTGTATGAGTTTTAAATACCCTTGGCAGAGGCTGGCGCTTTTGCCGCGCATCACCAAACAGATTATTTTGATGCTGAGCGATTGCGTCCTGCTTTTGCTCAGTGCCTATCTCGCCTTCGTTATCCGCCTTGGCTTTGTGTTCACGCCGAGCCAGGCGCAGTTTTTCCTGATTGCCATAGCTCCTATGCTGGCCATCCCTGTTTTTATCCGTTTCGGCCTTTATAGAGCTGTCATCCGGTATCTGGTGGAAAGAGCGATCTGGCCAATCTTTCAGGCTATGGCAGTTGCGGCGCTTTTTTGGGTCGCGGTCGTCTTCCTGATGGAGCTTTATGGGGCTGCTGGACTGCCGCGCTCGGTGCCGCTGCTTTACTGGCTTTTGAGTACTGTCTTGATCACCGCAAGCCGCTTTGGTGCCAAGTGGCTGTTGCGCAATGCTGAAATAGGACGCCATTTTACCAGTTCGGCTCTGATCGTTGGGGTCGGGGAACCAGCCCGCCAGCTTGCGACAGCCTTGCGCAGTCATAGCGATACGATGGTGGTCGGCTTCGTTGATCCGTCGGGTCAGGAGCGGGGCATGGACGTCGTTGGCCTGCGGGTTTACGGCGTCGAGGAGATAGCTGTTCTCGTTGATAATTACGGCATCAAGCAGGTTCTGGTATCCGACCCTGGACTGTCCCAGAAACAGCGCCAGGATTTGGCGCGACTGCTTGGACGGTTGCCGGTCAATGCGCGCATTTTGCCCCCCATCGCCGATCTCACCACCGGCAAATATCTGGTGTCAGCGCTACGTAATATCGAGATCGATGACCTTCTTGGGCGTTCGCCGGTGCCACCAGATATTGCGCTTATGCGCGGCGTGGTCGAAGGTCGTCGCATCATGGTAACGGGGGCGGGCGGCTCGATCGGCAGCCAATTGTGTCGGGCGATTGCGCAATGGAACCCGCAATGCATTGTGCTTTTCGAATCGAGCGAATTTGCGCTTTATCAGATTGAGCGGCAATTGCGGCAGATCGCTGGCTGCGTGATCGTGCCGGTGCTGGGATCTGTCACTGATCGCGCTGTCGTGGAGAAGGCATTGCGCCTTCATGCGGTCGACACGCTCTATCATTGCGCAGCTTACAAACATGTGCCGCTGGTGGAGAAGAACCCTTTCATCGGTGTGGAAAACAATATCTTCGGCACGCTGGAGGTGGCTGAGGCCGCACTTGCTACCGATGTAGAGCGGATGGTGCTGATTTCATCCGATAAGGCTGTGCGCCCCACCAATGTCATGGGAGCAACGAAACGTTGGGCGGAACTGGTGGTCTATCATTGCGGTCTCTTGGCGGAGCAAGCGGGAAAGGACAAGGCATTCTATTCGGTGCGCTTCGGCAATGTTCTGGGTTCAAACGGCTCTGTGGTGCCGTTGTTTCGCGAACAGATCGCCAATGGTGGGCCGATTACGCTGACGCATGAGGACATGACGCGCTATTTCATGTCGATCAAGGAAGCGGCAGAGCTTATCGTGCAGTCTGGCGGGATTGCCCAATCCGGGGATACGGTGCTTTTGGAGATGGGGGAGCCGGTGAAAATCCGCGATCTTGCCGAAAACATGGTGCTCTTGGCAGGACTGTCGGTGCGCAGTGACGACAATCCATCCGGCGATATAGCCATAGAGATCACTGGCATTCGAGAGGGCGAAAAAATGTATGAGGAGCTCTTCTACGATCCATCGCAGGCGCAGGCGACACTTCATCCCAAGATCATGCGTGCCCCCAAAAGAGCTAAGGCCACGATCGATGTGCCCGAAAGCCTCGACAGGCTGCGCAGAGCGGTTGAGGCGGGTGATGAGGTGGAGATGCGCCGTATATTGTTTAGCGTCATAGCTTCCTGAAACGACCGCGAAAATCGAGCAGCAGAACCAGCGTGGCGACCACGGCAATCAGAAAAAAGGCCAGTTGCGCGAGTGGATGGTCGAGCGCCATGAGTGCCACCGCGCAGCCGGTGAGTACCACGTTCAGTGCTGTGATGTGTGCAACGACCTTGGCTACACTCCATCCGGCGCGTTTTGCGGACTGATAGGCATGTTTTGAATGGGCTTTCAGGATGTTTTCACCCTGGAGTAGCCGCATGATGATGGTGGTGCCAGCATCGAGCACATAATAGAGCGGCAAAATCAGCGCTACCACGATATGCGTCTCACGCGCCAGCATCACAAGAACCGTACCTGCCATAAGACCGAGCGGCAGACTGCCGGAATCGCCCAGAAATATGCGTGCCGGAGGAGCGTTGAGAAAGGCGAATCCGAGAAGGCCACCCGCGATAATCGCGCCAAGCCCGCCGCTTGATGCTCCTGCAAAGCCGAGGTTTGCGAGAAGCGCTATTCCGGCCATGGGAATGCCAAGCCCCGTCACAGTCATTAGATCAAGTCCATCCATGAAATTGGTGACGTTGATGGCGACAAGAAGTGTGAACACGATCATTGTCGCTTCCAGCCAATGCGGCAACAGGGCCGGCAGGATCCTGAATTCTGGTCCAAGCCCGTAAAGAACCGCACAGGCGGCCGCGACTTGCGAACCGAGCCGGATTTTCTCGGAAAGTTCGTATCGATCATCGAGCGCACCGATGAGCCAAAGCAGGATAGAGGCGCCTGTAAGACACGTCAGCAGTCGAAGGGGAAGCTC
Source organism: Brucella sp. BE17 (assembly GCF_039545455.1). Lineage (NCBI taxonomy): Bacteria > Pseudomonadati > Pseudomonadota > Alphaproteobacteria > Hyphomicrobiales > Brucellaceae > Brucella > Brucella sp. BE17. The sequence continues at coordinate 262,789 of NZ_CP154467.1, forward strand.
TATATCTGGACTGAAAATCAGAACCGCAGCCAAAATGCTCGGTATGAGCGCAAGCCCGCCGATCTGACGTGCTGCAACGACATGATTGGAGCGCGCATTCATCCTTGCAGCAAGAAAGGACGGCGACAAGATGCGGGACAGGATGATCAGCCCGAGCCCGCAAAGAACAGCGCTGAATAGAAAAAGAATTGTCAGAAAAATCATGCGCGCACCGCCAGACAACAATACTCAATGATGGAATTACCAGCTTTGCCGGCTGAGGCAAACGTTTAAAAAGGGCCCAAGAAAAAAGGAATGCGTGAAGCCATGTGCTCAGATCGTCCTTCATCTTGCAGTGGGTGTGGGAATTGATGACAATGCGATTGCACTTGGCTTTTGAAGCGGCTATAAGGCCGCCCAGCCGACTGCATCGGTTTGTTTTTTTTGGGGCGTAGCCAAGCGGTAAGGCACCGGTTTTTGGTACCGGCATTCCCTGGTTCGAATCCAGGCGCCCCAGCCATAAATTTTGAGTAAAATCAAGTTTTTTGGTTTTACTTAATGTTCCACAAGCTGGTAATCCTCACATTTTTCCAATTCGCCGAATGCGCACTTAACTGTGGCGCAGAGCTATGACACATGCCGATTCGACTGTTTCGGTTTGTCTTGTCAGCTCCAAACAGCGAGCTTCTTATGGCAGTCAGACATCAGGTTCAGAATCTTCAGAGGCGCCGAAATATTTTTTATTGGCGTCTAAGCCTTTCGGCACGATTGGGGCGTGTTATCGGTTCGCGTTATCTTGCTTTCAGCCTCAAATAATCTGATCATGGGCAGGCGGCACTTCGACACTCTTGAGCCGTTCTCGCAACTGCCAATGTTTACTGGATGCGCGGAGTTTGTGCCGAAATTAATGGTCTAAGAGGGTAAACAAACTTATCATTGTTCACCGTACCTCGTTCCGATGTTGCGTACTTATCTCGGATAACGGCGCGGAAGTGACGGGCTCCCCACTGTCGATGTGACGGTTAAATCTCGATAAAACGCTTGCAAAATAATGGGACGCCGGGTTTTTTCATAGAAAAGACTTAGTCGCGCCGGTAGGGGTAATGTTTCTGTGTCGTAAAAGCCGATCCGCGAGGCCCAGATCAAGCTTCCGTATCATACAGTTTGGGACAAGAAATGATTCGATCGGATGTAGCTTCGATATAGGCATCACGTGATGGTTGAATATGCGCTTTGCATAGTTCGACCATTCGCTTGCGGTCACCGTTCTTGAGCGTCTCAATCATAGCCCAGTGTTCAAGACGGGCACGTTCCATATGCTCGCGAGAGCGCAGGTTGGAACTGCGGATAGCATGAGCACGTTGGGCATGGTCGTGTATCGCGGTAACAAGCACAGGGTTGTCCGAAAGGCCGAACAAGGTGCGGTGAAAGGCCATGTTGGCGCGAAAAATGCCCCGTAAATCTCCTTCGGCGATGGCATTGTCGTGCTTCGTTTGAATGGCTTCGAGTTCGGTGATGTGATCTTCGCTAACTGGCAGCGGGAGCGTATCTGCGCAGTAACCTTCCAGCAGTTCGCGCACTGCAAATAAATTTGTCACTTCTTCTGCGGTATAAGAGCGTACGACAGCGCCGATATTGCGGCGACGTTCCACCAGGCCAATGCGTTCAAGTTCGGTAAAGCTTTGTCGCACCACATGCCGCTTGGCCGTAAAGCGCGCCATCACTTCATCTTCAATCAGTCTTTGCCGCGGCTGAATGACGCCAAGAACAATATCTTCTTCAAGTGTGGCGACGAGTTCTTCCAGATCCATTGCCGCTTTTGCCTTACGTTTTCTCGGGCTCTTTTCTCCTCTTAACAAACGCATTGCCAACAAACAATGCGCAAGGGGGCTTGCGTAAATGGCTTTAATCAGATTATTAATAATTTCATTAATAATATAGAAGCAGAGATTCTATGACGGATACGGATGACCGTGATGCAAGGCGCGGCCTACGCAAGGGATTGACGAATTACGGTGACGCCGGATTTTCGTTGTTTCTGCGAAAGGCTTTTATCAAAGGCGCTGGCTACACCGATGACGCGCTTGATCGCACGATTATAGGCATTGTCGATACGGGTAGTGGCTACAATCCCTGTCACGGTAACATGCCGCAGCTAATCGAAGCTGTGCGTCGAGGCGTAATGATGGCGGGCGGTCTTGCCATAGAATTTCCGACAATCTCGATAGCCGAAAGTTTCTCCAGCCCCACCAGCATGTATCTGCGCAATTTGATGTCCATGGACACAGAAGAAATGATCCGCGCGCAGCCAATGGATGCGGTCGTGCTGATTGGTGGTTGTGACAAGACCGTTCCCGCGCAGTTGATGGGGGCAGCATCAGCGAATATTCCAACAATCCAGCTTGTTACGGGTTCGATGCTCACGGGTGGTTTTCGCGGCGAGCGCGTCGGAGCCTGTACGGATTGCCGTCGTTACTGGGGACAGTATCGCGGTAATGAGATCGATGATGAAGCGATAACCGAGGTGAACTCGCGTCTCGTGGCTAGCGTCGGGACCTGTTCGGTTATGGGTACGGCGAGCACGATGGCGTGTATTGCCGAAGGGCTCGGCATGATGCTGCCAGGCGCTGCAAGTCCGCCTGCCGTCACGTCCGAACGGATGCGTATTGCAGAAATGACCGGCACGCAGGCCGTGCGCATGGCCGAAACCAGACTGACACCAGATAAAATCCTTACCGTTGGAGCATTTGAAAATGCGTTGCGCGTGCTTCTGGCGATTGGTGGATCAACCAATGGTATTGTGCACCTGACCGCTGTTGCGGGGCGTATGGGCATCGATATCGATCTGGATGCATTCGACCGTATGAGCCGTGAAACACCGGTGTTGGTCGATCTCAAGCCTTCCGGTCAGCATTATATGGAAGACCTGCACCGGGCTGGCGGTATGCAGACAATCCTGTCGACATTGAAGCCGCTACTTAATCTCGATGTCATGACTGTTACAGGTCGCACGCTTGGCGAGGAAATTGACGCCTTTAAGCCGTTTTCACAGGAAGTCGTGCGCAGCCTTGACAACCCGATCTATCCTGCCGGCGGCATCGCCTATCTCAAGGGCAGTCTGGCACCGGGAGGTGCGATCATCAAGCAGTCGGCGGCCAGTGCTGATTTGATGGAACATGAGGGTAGGGCGGTGGTCTTCGAGAACTCCGAAGATCTGGCCAACCGGATTGATGATCCTGATCTTGATGTTACCGCCGATGATGTTCTGGTTCTGAAAAATATAGGCCCAATCGGTGCGCCCGGCATGCCGGAGGCGGGTTATCTGCCAATCCCGAAGAAACTCGCGCGTCAGGGCGTGAAGGACATGGTGCGCATCTCCGACGGGCGCATGAGCGGCACGGCGGCTGGAACAATTGTTCTGCATGTCACGCCCGAGGCCGCAATCGGTGGGCCGTTGGCGCTTGTGCAAAATGGCGACCATATTCGATTGAGCGTCACGCAACGAAGCATTGATCTGCTGGTTGCCGCGGAAGAACTGGATGCACGGCGCAAAGCCTTGCCGCCAGTTGCCCCAAAACAGGCGGAACGCGGATACCGCAAGCTGTTCATGCAGGAAGTAACGCAAGCCGATACGGGTTGCGATTTTGAATTCCTGCGTGCGGTCGAACGCACGGCAAAAGCGCCGCGCGGCTAATCTTGTCCCCCAATGGCGCGACATCGCTGGTTGGAGCCAGCCCGCGCTTTGGAAAGTCTCTAATATGCATCAAAATGGGAGGAGCGCGATGAGCGCGACGATTAACAGGGATGAGCTATCCAAACGAATTTTGTGGAAGCTGCTACCACTTTTATGTCTGGTCTATGTCATAAGCTTTCTAGACCGCACCAATATCGGTTTTGCCAAGGACAGGCTTGAAATCGATTTGGGTATCTCGGCTGCGGCCTATGGGCTTGGTGCGGGCCTTTTCTTTCTGACTTATGCCTTGTGCGAGGTGCCCAGCAACCTCATCATGCGCAAAGTTGGTGCCCGGTTCTGGATCATGCGCATCATGGTCACATGGGGGCTAATTTCGGCTGGCATGGCCTTTGTGCAGGGGCCAACCTCTTTCTATGTCATGCGCCTTCTTCTGGGCGCGGCAGAAGCGGGTCTTTTCCCCGGCGTGATGCTCTATTTCACCTATTGGTTCACGCGCTCTGAACGGGCCAAGGCCAACGGCTTTTTCCTGCTCGGTGCCTCTTTTGCCAATATTATCGGTTCGCCCATGGCTGGTATTCTTTTGACCATGGACGGCTGGGGCGGCCTTCACGGCTGGCAATGGATGTTTCTTATTGAAGGCCTACCTGCCGTAGCACTCGCTTATGTTGTATGGAAAGTGCTGCCCGACACACCAGAGCAAGCTTCATGGGTCACGCCTGAAGAAGCCGCCGACCTGAAAGCCCGACTGGCCGCAGAGGTTCAGGAAGGCGTTAAAGGCTCAGGCAATCACCGCCTTTTCGATGTCATTCGCGATTGGCAAATATTGCTCGCAATCCTTGTCTACTTCTGCCATCAGGTGGCGATCTATTCAGTGGCATATTTCCTGCCGAGCATCATTGGCAGTTATGGTAATCTCACACCGCTTGAAATCGGTCTCCTGGCGACCTTGCCATGGATAGCTTCTGCTATCGGCGCAATCTATCTGCCGCGACTGGCGACAACACCGGGCAGGGCGCGGGGCTTGATTTCCTTCGCCCTGACCGTGATGGCCTGTGGATTTCTCATTGGTCTCGTATCGGGTCCAGTCGTTGGTTTCATCGGCATGTGCGCATCGGCCACCGTGTTCTGGGTTGTCAATTCCATTATCTTCACCTTTCCAGCCTCGCGTTTGTCTGGAGCGGCTCTGGCTGGTGGCATTGGTTTTGTGAATTCTTGCGGTATCCTCGGAGGCTTTGTCGGCCCCAACATCATGGGCTTGGCTGAAACCGCGACCGGACATCCGTCGTCGGGCCTGTGGCTGGTCGTCTGCTTGCTTTTGTTTGCGGCGGTGATGACCTTCCTGCTGCGGCAGGGACAAGAAGAACTCCGCTAATTCGCAAGATACAATATATTTGCGATGTGGCTGGTTTAACGAACCGGCCACATTCTGATCTGAGAGGAGTAACAAATGGTTCTGCCAAAAATTGCCGTTTCGCAGATGTCATCATTGCCCGGTGATCTTGACCACAATATCCGTGCCGTTTGTAAGGCTATTCGCGATGCAGCTTCTGCGAGAGCCTGTGTCGTCATTTTTCCTGAATGTGCGCTCACCGGCTATATGTTCGAGACACGCGAGGAGACAGAGCATGCTGCTGTTGCGCTTGATGATCCGCGTCTTTTACCTATCCAGCAAGCTGTTACCGAGACCGGTTGCCATGCCGTGATCGGGCTTCTTGAACGCGACGGCGATGCCGTCTTTAACAGCGCAGTGGTTCTTGCGCCGTCAGGGCAGGCAGGTCTTTATCGCAAGCAACACCTGCCGCAAATGGGCGCTGATCGGTATGTTAAGCCCGGCGACGGCGGAAGACCGCGTGTGTTCGATATCGGGCCGTTGAAAATCGGCGTCATGATCTGCTTTGATCTGCGTTTTCCAGAATGCGCGCGCGAACTGGCACTCGATGGTGCCGATGTGATTGCGATGCCAACAAACTGGCCAGAGACCGCATCCATGCTGGCCAATGATATGTTGCGCGTGCGCGCAATTGAAAATTTCGTTTATACGGCAGTTGCTGACCGTGCTGATGCGGAATTCGGCAAGCGCTTTTATGGTGGTAGCCGGATCGTTTCGCCGAAGGGTGAGGTGCTTGCCAGCTCGACCTTGGCCGACGCGCTGGTGGTGGCAGAAGTCGATGTTGAAAACGCTCGTGTGAAGGAGTTGTTTTTTGCTGATATTGGCTATGGCATTTCAATCTTTGATAGCCGCCGTCCAGAGCTTTATGGCAGGTTGGTCTCCAATATAAAATCTTGATCAAATGTCGAGGATGGAGAAGAAGCGCATTGAACAGCTGTCGTAATGTGTAGAGAGCCACACATTATATTCCCCTCTAAAAGGGGAACTGCGCGCCGATAGCCCGTACCCCCGTTTCACAGGTACATCAGTAGAGTTTACGCAACCGTTTTCAGTTTCTGTGCGGCGGGGAGCGGACAATCCGCAATGGAATGAGTTGCTCCAGATATTTTAAATATGTTCCGACGTTGCAGAGAATTCATCTAACCGATTTATCAACCGCTGAAGCTCGTTTGCTCGACTGTCCCACGACATCTCCCTTGCCCATTTTTTACGGAGAATTTCCTCCGTGTCGGGTCGTTCAAGGGCATCGCAAATCGAAGCTACAAAATCTTCTGGTGTTCTATAATAATTGATTAGATCTCCTGGCTTTGTTGTTTCTTCAGAAATATAGCTGACGACTGGAAGACCTGCGGCACAATATTCGTAAAGCTTCAACGGATTGATGGCCTTTACGAACTCAGCCTGATTTAACATATCGAACGGGATGATCCCGACTTGGGAATGCTGGAGGAATTCAGGCACCCTAAAATGAGGCACTGTTCCTATAAAGTGGATGTTGGAGAGGCCTTGAAGTTCTGGGTGGTTCATGGTGGCTTTACCAAGCAGAACAAATTGCTTATCCGGCAATGCAGCTGCGGCTGCGCGTATCGCAGCGACATCCAGCCATGGACCGAGGGTGCCACTATAAATTATACGTGGCTTAGCGATATGGTTCAACTCAGGCGGCTCGGCATAGGGCTTTTCATAGAGCGAAGTATTGACGCCATTGGGTAAATAAGACGTCATCCCATTCCGTTCGCTCAAGTCAGCCTGCATGGCTTTAGATGTATAAAGAACGAGACTACACGTGTCTAATACACTGCGCTGTTTCGCTAACAATGTGGGCGTGATTTCAGAAAAATATTGGATTCGGTCAGCATACCGATAGATGGTAGGGAGGCCAAGATGTTTTGCCAAGGAATAAAAATACGGACTGTCGGTGAGGAACGCGACTGGGCTGGTTAGATCGAGCTTTTTCATCACGGTCGAAAGTCGCGGAAGGGCATATCGCCACCAGTGGTTCAGCATATGTTCGCCACGCAATAGCGGCATATTAATATGTGGCCATGGAACAATGGTCTGAAAAAGTGTTAGGTGCCCGTCACCAAAGCGAAATGTTTGAATCTCACCTGACAATAGGCGTAGAGCGCCCTTTGTTTTTTTCCAAGATACTTGACGAGCGCCGGGGTGGCAAAGGTGCAGGGGGCTTGTCGGTTGTTCTATATAGAGAACATCCCATCCCAGCTTACAGAGTGCCTCTGAGAGATAGGAAGTACCAAGTCTCATGTCTGCCATAAACGGATGAGCGGATGCGATGATAATCTGTTTTCTAGTCATTGCGTCTTTAATGCATCCTGAAACAAGAATCGATGGTTAGGCCATACGATATTCAAGCTATCAATGCGATGTCGATTACAAACGGGACAGTCCTAAATTGCTATGGTATGACCAAAAGCATTTCTACCAGAAACCAAGGATAGGCCTTTCCATTGTCCAAATCGCTTATTTATCTCATTGCCGAGGACTGGTTTTTTTTATCACATTTTATGGAAAGAGCCAAAGCGGCGAAAGAAGCGGGCTGGGATATTCATGTTGTTACCCGCGTCGGTAGTCGAGGCGATGAAATACGTGCTGCTGGATTCAATCTCATACATTTGAATATGCGGCGCACGAGCCTTCAACCTTTGCTCCTTTTAAAGGAGATAAGAGAGGTTGCTCAGATTTATCGGCGTATCAGACCCGATGTTGTCCATCACATTGCTCTGCGCCCGATTGTTGTAGGGGCGTTTGCGGCCTGGTTTGCGAGACTGAGGAAGATTATTAATGCGCCGGTAGGAATGGGTTTTGTTTTTTCCTCTGATACGACTAAGGCTCGTCTTTTGAGACCGATTGTTATGATGGCACTCAGGGTAGCGTTGAGGGGGCACAACAAACTGATAATCGTTGAAAATAACGATGACCGAACCGATTTGATTACACGTAATCTTACCAAGCCAGAACAACTCTTTTTGATAGAAGGTGCAGGCGTCAGCCTTATTGATTTTCCCTATGTAAAACGAGAGCGGGAACATAATATAATCGTCATGCTGGCAGCGCGTTTGTTGCGAGAAAAGGGCGTGAGGGAATTTGTAGAAGCTGCAAAAATTTTTAAGGCTGAGAGGCTGAGTTGTCGTTTCGTTCTGGTCGGTGAGCCGGATCCAGACAACCCTGGCAGCGTTGATCGAGATGAGCTGAATGGATGGTGCGATCAGAGCATTATTGAATGGAATGGTCGCTCGGAAAATATGGCTGAGACCATCCGCCATGCCGATATCTTCTGCTTGCCTTCCTATCGCGAGGGCTTGCCTAAATCCTTGCTCGAGGCCGGTGCTTCCGGTTGTGCAATCGTCACAACGGCTGTGCCAGGCTGCCGTGAAATCGTAACACACCTGGAGACGGGGCTTCTAGTCCCACCAAGGAATGCCGTTGCGCTTGCGGAAGCTATCAGAATGCTTGTACAGGATAAAAAATTACGCATAGATCTGGCTGTGTCAGCTCGAAAAAAGGTGGAAGATAAATTCTCGAACGAGATCGTGATAGCGCGAACTCTGGAGGTTTATGAACGCGCGATCTCCAACCAGCCTCTTTAAATAAAAGTCCTATTTAAGCTTGGTAGAAAAGAACGCAAAGCTATTGTGAAAGATCGCAATTCGATGAAAGAAACAACGCGACCAACAGTTAGTATTATAATTCCACATTACAACCAGAATAGACTTCTGGAAAAATGCGTCGCTTCAATAGCACCACAGCTTACAGACAATGATGAAATCATCATTGTCGATGACCATAGTGTGCTGTCGCCTGCCCTTGAGATGGAAGACGAAATAAAAAGGCTTCGCATTATTCTACTGCCCGAAAACCGGGGGGCCGCATCTGCACGTAATCTTGGTGCAGAGCAGGCAAGGGGCGATTATATCGTTTTCCTGGATGCCGACGATGTGGCTTTGCCCGGACGTATCGAGGCTCAATTGAAAGCTATGCATTTAAATGGTGACTGGATGGGATGCGTAGGTGATTATACTTATCAACGCGACGAGAAGCGCATTGCTGCGTCGAAGGAAACGGGAGAGATGTTCAGCATCCAGCGGGCCCTTTTTTCGGGACATATTTTTGCGGCTGGCAGTACGCTGATGATAAAGCGTAAATTCTTTAGGGACATTGGCGGTTATAATCCAGATTTCAGGGTTTATGAAGACTGGGATTTACTCCTCCGGGCAGTGCTTCAATCTAATATAGGCCATTGTGGGGTGTTGGTTGCGCTGGTTTCTCCCTCGTCACGCAGGGCAGGAAAAGAAGATCGCCTGAACGTGCTGAGTGAACTCTCTACACGGTATGGTCTACGCATCCCTCAGCGTTACCAACGCCGTTTTTCACAGGCATTGGCTTATGAACGGGCGAGCTTATATTTTCGGGCGAGTAAAGCATGGAAAGGTTTGGGTGCTCTAGTCCAAGGCTTTATCTATGCGCCCATTACTCTATCCAAAAGACTTTTTTCCCGGGTAGTCTGTGGGAGGCCATAATTCACGTTTGTTGAAGAAAGCATTCGACAAATACAGGTGATGTTGACTCGTGGGTTTCAGAAGTCAAAATCAATCCAGGAAACACGATATAAGACAGCCCGTTGGAAAGTTTTAGCGCGAGCTAATCTTTTGACTTTTTTTTGACGCTCTCACGACTATATTCCCCTTCTTTAATGGAAACGCTTTTAAAAAGCATTGAAATTCTGTTTTCGTGAAGCGCGGGTGATCTCGGCAGAAGCTTCATATAGGGGTGACAAGTTGACTGTTGTACTCCAGGGGGCAAACGGATAGGAACCACTTTCCTGAGTTTGAGAGAGGACTGATTGAATGAAGCCAATCAAGGCTCTTTGTGTCATGGGAACGCGACCCGAGGCAATCAAGATGGCACCATTGTCATTGGCCTTGCGCGCGGACGAGCGTTTTGATGCGCATATATGCGTGACCGGACAGCATCGCGAGATGCTGGATCAGGTTCTCCAGATTTTCAAAGTTGTTCCAGATAGCGATCTGGCGATTATGCGACCCAATCAGGATTTGACGGATGTGACATCGTCGATTCTTCTGGGCATGCGAAGAATCCTCAAGGACGTGAGGCCGGACATCGTTCTTGTCCACGGTGACACAGCAACGACTTTCGCAGCTTCTCTCGCGGCCTATTACGAACGAATTGCCGTTGGGCATGTCGAGGCAGGTCTGCGGACTGGTAATCTTTATTCCCCTTGGCCCGAGGAAGCTAACCGGAAACTGACGGGCGTCTTGGCAAATCTGCATTTTGCACCGACAGAGCAATCACGCGCCAACCTTCTGGCGGAAGGGGTAGCTTCTGATAAAATCCTGGTCACGGGCAATACTGTCATTGATGCTTTGTTGACAATCAAGCAGCGCATTGAAACAGACGCAGATCTCGGGTCGAACTTGCGAAAGACATATGATTATCTGCGTCCTGATCGCAAACTGATTTTGGTGACCGGCCATAGGCGCGAGAATTTTGGCGGTGGTTTTGAGCGTATATGTGAAGCTTTGCGTGTGATTGCCACCACCCATTCCGACGTCGATATCCTTTATCCGGTTCACCTCAATCCTGCGGTGCGTGGACCAGTCAATCGGATATTGAGCGGTATTGATAACGTGCGACTGATCGAGCCGGTCGATTATATCGATTTCATTTATCTGATGATGCAGTCTTTTATGATTATCACGGATTCTGGTGGTGTGCAGGAAGAAGCGCCTTCTCTGGGAAAGCCGGTGTTGGTTATGCGCGATACCACGGAACGTCCCGAGGCCGTGGCAGCGAAGACAGTTCAACTCGTTGGTACGGATATTGAAAAAATCACTATTTGGGCGCATCGATTGCTGACGGAACAGGACGCTTATCGCGAAATGAGCCTTGCGCATAATCCTTATGGCGACGGTCAGGCAACTACCCGTATTTGCGACCGTATTTCTGCAGAATTCTCTGAGAAAGCAGTTTGAGACGATGACATTCAAGGCCGTTTGCGTAGTGGGACTAGGGTATATTGGTCTGCCGACAGCTGCCGTCATGGCAAGCCGAGGGCAGACTGTCATTGGGGTTGATGTTGCATCCCATGTGGTTGAGACAATCAATGCAGGGAAAGTGCATATTGTAGAGCCTGATCTCGATCAGGTAGTACAAGATGTAGTCAAGATTGGTCGCCTGCGCGCAACCTTGACGCCACAAACATCCGACGCATTTGTGGTGGCTGTCCCCACTCCGTTCAAGACCATGGCAGCCGGAGAAACGCCCGAACCCGATCTAAGTTATATTCAGTCAGCAGCACTTATGATTGCCCCGGTTTTGAAAGCTGGCGATCTGGTTATCCTGGAATCGACTTCGCCTGTCGGGGCTACGGAACAACTGGCGGCCTGGCTGGCAGAGGCTCGCCCGGATCTAAGCTTCCCGCAAGATGCAGGCGAGAGCTCGGATATTCGGGTGGCCCACTGCCCCGAACGAGTATTGCCCGGTCAGGTTTTGAAGGAATTGGTATCCAATGACCGAGTGGTAGGTGGCATGACGCCACTTTGTGCACAGCGCGCTGTTGATCTTTATCGTCTGTTTGTCGAAGGAGAGTGCATCGTCACCGATAGCCGCACAGCTGAAATGGCGAAGCTGACGGAGAACAGCTTTAGAGATGTTAATATCGCTTTCGCGAACGAACTGTCGCTGATTTGTGACAAAATGGGTATCGATGTATGGGAGCTGATACGCTTGGCCAACAGGCATCCTCGGGTTAATATTTTGCAGCCGGGCCCGGGTGTTGGTGGACATTGTATTGCCGTCGATCCCTGGTTCATCGTCGCTTCCGCGCCTGAGCAGGCAAAGCTTGTGCGCCAGGCCCGCGAGGTGAATGATTCCAAGCCGCGCTGGGTTGTCGATAAAGTCGATGCTGCTGTCTGCGACTGGAAAAATTCCAACCCCGGAAAGACTCCGAAGGTGGCATGCTTTGGCCTGGCTTTTAAGCCCAACATTGATGACCTTCGTGAAAGCCCCGCGTTGGGTATCTCTCGTCAGATTGCGGGCAGGGACGATATTCGATTGCTGGTGGTGGAACCGCATATTGACAAGCTGCCGCCCAAACTGGAAAACGCGTTTTTGGTGACGGCTGATGAAGCCTTGAAAACAGCTGATATCTGTGTGCTGCTTGTCGACCATGCTGTTTTTAGAACGGGTAACACGCCTCATACCGACCGTCAGATCGTAATTGATACTCGTGGCTTGTGGGATACGAAGAAAGCTTAACGATAGGCCTTAGATGTTGGTAGCAGCTTTCACGCAAAAGATTTCATGAAGGCGTTAGTGAATTTAAAGTTTTGAAGTCTGAAAACTGGCGTTAATTAAGGCTACGATATGGGCAATGTGTTTCGTATAGGAATAGATGATTTTTATAGGGGATGGAAATCACGGCGTCTTTGGCTGGCGTTCGCGAAAGAAGACATAGACGATAGTCATAAAAACACTATGTTAGGGCCTTTGTGGCTTCTCCTCAATTACCTGACATTTATAGGAACTTTTGGTTTTGTCATGCGGGCCGGAGCGGGAGATGACTATTATCTTGCGTACATTTCGGTAGGCCTTCTTGTGTGGTTTTTTATTCTTGAAGTTATAACGCAGGGCGTTTCTCTTTTCTCCCGCGAGGAAAGCTTCATCAAAGGAACGCCACTGCCTCTGTCGACCTATGTTTTCCGTCTGACGATGCAGTCGCTCATCCGAAACAGTTATGCTTTGCTCGGGTGTCTCGGGGTGCTGCTTCTTACAGGCGTATATCCTTCCGCTGTCTGGTTCTGGAGTGTAATCGGCATCTTGGTTGCTGTTCTCGCTGCACCGGCTGTGATAACGGTTTTTGCTTTTGTCGGGGCCTATTTTCCAGACAGCCATTATCTCGTGTCCAACGCCATGCGAGTAGGCATGTTTCTAACGCCAGTGTTCTGGACTTATAATGGCAGCCATGGGGCCCGACACGTGTTTTACTGGTATAATCCTTTCACCTATTTTCTGGAAATGGTGAGAATCCCGATTGTGAACGGTACTATGCCTTTAAAGGCCCTCTTTTTTTGCTTCTTGGTCGGTGTTGTGATGTGGCTTGCGGCCTTGCTATTAATGGGTCTCTATCGCAAGAAAGTTGTGTTCGTTCTATAATGGTATCAATTCACGCAGATAATCTTCGCTTGTCTTATCGGCTGGTTCAGCCTCTTTCACTGGCAAAACGTCAGGAAAAAGCTCTGACGTCGGGACCAGGCGGTACTATCGTCAGGTCGGGGCGCCGCAGCGAAGTAAAGGCACTCGATGGTGTCAGTTTTGATCTGAAGGCAGGCGACCGGCTTGGACTGATCGGCTCCAATGGCGCAGGCAAAACGACTTTGTTGAAAGTTTTATATGGTATCTATGAACCCTCTGGTGGAAGCCTGTCCATCGACGGAAAAATTGACGCCCTTTTCAATATCAATCTTGGTTTTCGCGCCGGAGCAACGGGACGACGCAACATTGAACTGCGCGGATTGATCAATGGCTGGTCACGCCAGCAGATCGCAGAGCGTATGCAACCAATCATCGAGTTCAGTGAACTGGGTGACTTCATAGATATGCCGCTAAAGTCTTATAGTCAGGGTATGGCAGCACGTTTGGCCTTTTCAATAGCCACGAGTTTCGAACCCGAAATTCTATTGATGGATGAATGGATTGGTGCTGGTGATCCGGCTTTTCAGGAAAAAGCCAGACTGCGCATGGATAGTATGGCGGAAAAAGCGGGTATAATTGTGCTGGCAAGCCATAATCATTCGTTGATCAAGCGTGCTTGCAACAAGGTTCTGGAATTGCAGGCGGGCCGCGTCAAAGCCTTCTGTGATATCGATGAATGGTCCTCTGGAGACTAATGGTCAGACCCTAAAGGCCGATCTATCCAATTTACAGGGTGCTGACAATGTAAGCTAACGTGTCTATCTGAGTTTTCATGTATCTTTATATTTTAAGGGGCTGACATATGGATAGGCAAAAGAATTTCAAATCTGAAGATGTTGTTCGCCTCACCGAAGGCGGGTTGTCATACCGTATCTATCTGCCCAATAGAGAAGATGATTATATCCAAAAGTATATATTTGAGAAAAAGACTCCTTACGAAAAAGATATGCTTGTTAGCATGTGTTCCTATTTGCAGGAAGAAGACATCGTCCTAGATGTCGGCGCGAATGTAGGTAACCATACACTTTACCTCGCAGGTGTTGGACAAGCCAGGGTTTTTTCTTTCGAGCCAAACCGTCATTTAGCCGATGCTATACGTCGAAGTGTTGAATTGAGCGGATTTGAGAATACAGTATCTGTATTCAACTTTGGTTTGGGTCGGGTTTCTGGTCGTGCACATTTTGAGAAAGACCTTCCGGACAATCTGGGTGCACAAAAATTACAGCTTGGAGAGGGTGAACTCGAAGTTGCGCGCCTTGACGATCAAGAGATTCCTGCGCCAGTCAAAATGATAAAAATCGACGTCGAGGGCATGGAACTTGATGTGCTGCAAGGTGGGCGAAATCTGATCTTGCGAGATCAACCAATCCTCTACATAGAGAGTGCCACAGAGGCGAACTACCGCCAGATTTCCAACTACCTTGCAGAGCTTGGATATGGATACTGGGAAGGATTTAATGCTACCCCCACTCATTGTTTCCGTCCTAGAGTTTCGCTCTCGCTTAATGAACAGGTCGAAAGACTCATACAGAAAGAGGTCTTTCAGGAATACAGATTAAGAGAGCAACTACGCTCTGCTTACAGGGCTCAAAATGAGGCGCTGGCTAAAGGAAAAGCTCTGGAAGAACAGGTGGACGCACTTGCTGCTAATTTAGAGGACAGCAATAGTAAGCTCCTCGTTGCTAATGAAAATGTCGCGGAATTAAAAGGCGGCCTAATAAAATCCGAGGCGATGCAACGAGCTGAAATTAATAACCTGAAAAAACAGTTGGCAGTATTCACAGCATATGAAGACACCACGCCCTATCTTCTATCTAAAAGAATTATTGAGGCGGGTACATCTCTCTCAGGCTTCTTGAGGCTACCTTTTGCTGTTATGGCACTTGCGGCTAGAGGCGTTTCCAGGCGTTTATCTGTACAGAAAAGCCAATCTAAACGGTCTCTTGGGAATAAGGCCAAGGACCGGCTTATTCGCGAGGTCAAGGCTCGACCCGCTTTGGAGAGACCTGCGAGAAAGGCTTTGAACTGGTGGAGGGCGCGGAACGGTTCTAATATTGGCCAAGTCGATACTCGACAATCTTCGTCCAAGGCAGCGTCGTTGCCTTTCGCATCTGAAATTAAAGTTGCAACGATACTTGATGAGTTCTCATTTGGCAGTTTTGCATGTGAATTTAACGCTGTTCCTGTGGACCCCGATAATTGGAGGGAGCGGTTCGAAGCGGAGAAGCCAGATATATTTTTTTGCGAATCTGCCTGGTCTGGCCCTGACTCCAAGCAACGCTCTTGGAAAGGTCAAATTTATGCGAGCGTAAACTTTAAGAAGGAAAATCGTGAAGCGCTTCTGAGCATAATCGAATATTGTAAGTCAAAAGGTATTCCAACAGTCTTTTGGAATAAGGAAGACCCGACACATTTTGATGATAAGGTTCATGATTTCATCAAATCGGCTCAACTTTTTGACTTTGTTTTTACATCTGCAGCAGAATGCGTAGAGCGATATAAGCAGGAGTATGGGTGCAAGAGTGTATTTGCTTTGCCTTTCGCCACCCAGCCAAGGCTTTTCAATCCTATTGAGCCTGAAGATGGGCGGACAAAAGACATAGTCTTCGCCGGTAGCTGGTACGCGATTCACAAGGAACGCTCAAAACTGATGGAACAGGTGTTAGGCCGGTTCCTGGATGATGGTTATGCGCTGAAAATATTTGATAGACACTATGGAACCGATGACCCTAATCACATTTTCCCGGACAGGTTTCGCCCCTATCTTCTTCCACCTGTGAGCCATAAAGAGCTGGACGAGGTCTACAAATCGAGCATTTTCGGTTTAAATTTCAATACAGTCACAGACTCTGAGACGATGTTCGCACGTCGAATTTTCGAATTGATGTCCAGCAACACACTCGTCTTGTCTAACTACTCAATTGGTGTCGACCACATGCTGCGGGACGATGTCGTGTTCGTGGATCGCGATCCGTCCCGTTTGAAATCCTTGTCTGTTCAAGAGGTCGACGCGATCCGCGCTCGAGCCCTTCAAAATGTTCTTGAAAGGCACACCTATGAAAAACGCTGGGAGTTTATACTCGACTCTATCGGCTTCCGTTATCGAAAAAACGACCAGTCCACGACATTGGTGGTCCGTATAAATAACCGTGACGAGGCTCGTCAGGCATTAGATTATTTCTCCAAGTTTGAGGCTGCATTTGCCGATGCAAAGCTTCTGCTACTTCTGTCGAAAGAAATGGCTAATATATCTGTGGCAGATTATTATCGTGACTTTAACCGATATGGCCATGAGGTTGTCTCAGAACACTATCTGGAAACTTATCAAGCTCCGCTAGAGAGAATATTAAGCACCAGAAACATGCTTTTTGTACCAATGCGCAACTTCCCACCTTTGGAATGGGTAAAAAACGCGCTGTTGCATCTTGTTTATGCTGATAACAGATACATCAGCTACGATCCGGATCAAGAAGCCTATAGGGAGGTTCTTCTTGATAACAATAAGCCACTCCTATCATCGGCATCTGGCTTTGCCTCGCTGATGGGGCAAAAAATCCCAGATCGCTGGAATTCGGTCTTCTACGTTTAAGGTTTCTTGTGAAAATATCTATCGTTGTCCCCTGCTACAATGCCCGTGGAAAAATCGAAACATGCATTAGCTCGTTGTGTTCAATAGATTTTCCCGAAGAAGAGTTTGAAGTAATTTTTGTCGATGATTTTTCATCTGATGGAACTTTTGACTATCTTCAAAGTGTATGTATGGAGCGGCGAAACTGGTCGGTTTACCGACTAGAAGCCAATAGCGGATCACCTTCAAGACCCAGGAATTTCGGGTCGATGCAAGCTAAAGGCGAGTATTTATTATATCTGGATTGTGATGATGTGATTTTTCCAGAAACATTACGCGAGCATTATAGTTATGCCGTCTCAAGAAATGCATGCATCGTTCGTGGCTACCTTATGGTCGATGATGGTGGTGAAAGCCTGCGGTCTTTAAATACTATAGCAAACTGGAATGAAGATTTATCTAAATCATCAAAGATAAAATTGATGATATCTTCTCAAAGCACGACAGTCGTTTCTCTGGTAAAGCGGTCTGTTATTATTGAAAATAACATAATGTGGCGTGAAGATATAAGGATGGGGGAAGATACCTTGTTCCTTATTGCTGTCCTATCTTCTTCTAAACATATTGAATATATCGATCATCCAACTTTTATATACAACAAGCGCGCATCTCGGCAGGCCTCAAGTACACAACAATATGGGCAGCGCGAACTCATGAACCACCTTTGTGTCTGGACAGAAGCTGAAAGCCTTCTAAGAAAGGTCGATATAAGCTACTATGAAATTCGGCTTCATGTAGGATTAACAGCTGTGTTTCAGGCGCTGATCTTTCATGGCAAGGCTGACATCGATCACGGTCATTTCGAAAAATTCTCGGATTTTATGCAGACTGTGCGAGGGTATATTGATGTTCATAGGTTTGAACCTCATCATATAGAATTAATAAATGCTATTTTTGCTGGGAATTATGATCTGTTCATTCAAGCATGTAAACCGAGATTGCTAATAGCCGGATATGATTTGAAGTTTATTTTGCCAAGTATTCCTGCACTTGAAGCTTATTTCAATATAAAATTTGACGGGTGGAAAGGCCATGATGTTCATGATGAACAGCAGAGTAGGAAGTTGTTGCAGTGGGCTGATTACATTTGGTGCGAATGGCTACTTGGGAATGCGGTATGGTACTCGAAAAATATTCGAGAAGGCCAGAAATTGATGATACGCATGCACAGGATGGAGTTGGAAAGGAACTATGGAGATCTAATTGATATCAAGAATGTAGATATAATAACTGCAGTTTCCGTATTGTTTTTTGAAAGGTTACTTCAACGTTTCCAAAATATACCAAGAAAAAAGGTTCGCCTACTATCAAACTATTCATGTTTGGGAAGAAGAGATAGCGAGATTGACAGTGTGCGTTTATTTAAGCTTGGGGCAGTCGGAATAGTGCCGAGCCGTAAAGGGCTTGATAGCATGCTTAGAATATTGGCGGCACTGCGAAAACTGGATAGCCGATACTCTTTGGATATTTTCGGTCATGGACCAGAGCATTTTAGCTGGATCACGCGCGATAAAAAAGAAATGGAATTCTATAATGGATGTCAATCTTTCATTGTAGAAAACGATCTAACAGGCAGTGTAAAATATATGGGGCATTGTAAAATGCCTGACGCACTTACGCAGCAAAGGGTTGGATTTGTTCTCTCTACAAGCCTATCTGGTGATTTTCCAGGCTTTGAAAGCTTTCATCTTGCTGTACTTGACGGTTTCTCTGGAGGTGGGCAGGGGGTTATTCTGCGCTGGGACGGCTGTGAATATATTTATCCGTCATCAATGATCTTTAATACAGAAGATGAGATCGTAGATTATATCTCTCGCATGACCGTTGAACAGTTTTACGAAGCGTCTGACGTAGGGCGGGACCTGATTGCTTCGCGGTATAGTCAGCAAAGTTTTGTCGAGTCAGTGGTTTCTGTTTTCAAAGAGTGAAAGTGACCATGCGTTGACAAGATGGGGCATCAGGGCGGGTAGAGCTTACTGGATACGGAGGTCGTATGAAAGGCATCATACTCGCGGGCGGTAGCGGGACGCGCCTTTATCCATTGACCATGGCTGTCTCAAAGCAGCTTTTGCCCATCTACGACAAGCCCATGATCTATTACCCACTAAGCGTGCTGATGCTCGCGGGGATCCGTGACATTCTCATCATTTCCACGCCGCATGATCTGCCGCTCTTTGAGAAGTTGCTCGGTGACGGGTATGCGTTCGGGCTCAATTTCTCGTTTGCAGAACAGGCGCAGCCCAACGGTCTGGCAGAGGCTTTTATTATCGGTCGTGAATTTATCGGTAATGATAATGTCGCGATGATTTTGGGCGATAATATTTATTTTGGCGATGGTCTGTCGCATCTTTGCCAAAGTGCAGCCCAGATTACAAAGGGCGGTGCTGTCTTTGCCTACCGTGTCGATGATCCGCAGCGCTATGGCGTGGTAGAGTTTGATCATGACGGTGGAAAGGCAATCTCGATTGAGGAAAAGCCGGAAAGTCCCAAGTCATCATGGGCGGTCACGGGTCTCTATTTTTACGATAATCAGGTTGTTGATCTTGCCTCTTCACTCAAGCCGTCGGCGCGGGGAGAACTTGAGATCACGGCTATAAACAATGCCTATCTGGAGCGCGGAGAATTGAGCGTCCGGCAACTTGGGCGCGGCTATGCCTGGCTTGATACGGGGACGCATGACAGCTTGCAGGATGCCTCGTCCTTTGTGCGCACAATTGAAAAACGGCAGGGGATCAAAATTGCCTGCCCGGAGGAAATCGGCTTTGAAAAGGGCTGGATTAGCGCTGATTCTGTTCTGGAACGTGTAAGAAAACTGGGGCAAACAGACTATGCTGCCTATTTGAAACGCCGCGTCGAAGAAATCGAGCGAGCAAAATGAAATTGCATTCTCTGGAACTCGACGGTGTTTTCGAGATAACACCGCGCAAATTTGGGGATGATCGCGGCTTTTTCTCCGAAACCTACAATCAAAAGGCGCTGGCTGACGCTGGTATCGAACTGACTTTTGTGCAGGACAACCATTCCTATTCGGCCGCAAAGGGCGTCATACGCGGGTTGCATTATCAGTTGCCCAACCGGGCGCAGGACAAGCTGGTCCGGGTCATTCGCGGAGCCATTCTGGATGTCGCCGTCGATATCCGCAAAAGCTCTCCCACATTCCGCAAATGGGTGTCTCTGGAAGTTTCAGCTCAGAAATGGAACCAGATTCTGGTGCCAAAAGGCTTTGCACACGGCTTCGTAACGCTGAGCGAAGATACGGAAGTCATCTACAAGGTGACCGATTATTATTCGCCGGAGCATGACCGCTCGATCCGATTTGACGATCCTGCAATCGGCATTGACTGGCCTATTCCAGCAACTGGTGTGCAATTGTCCGATAAGGATAAAAAAGCCCCGCTGCTTGCCGACGCCGAAGTTTTTGCCTGAGGAAATGTTATGAATATTCTCATCACTGGCGGTGCGGGCTTCATCGGTTCCGCCGTCTGCCGCCATCTGGCTTCTGATCCCAAGATCAATGTCGTCAATCTCGACAAGCTGACCTATGCGGGAAATCTGGCGTCGCTCCGTCAGATTGAAAACCATTCGAATTACAGTTTTCTTCAGGCTGATATCTGCGATGACACTGGCGTTTTGGAAGCCTTGCGCGCAAACGAGATCGATATTGTGATGCATCTGGCAGCCGAAAGTCACGTCGACCGTTCCATCGATGGTCCTGGCGCATTCATCGAAACGAATATTGTCGGTACATTCCGTCTGCTCAATGCGGCACTCGCTTATTGGCGCGAGCTGCCGGAGCCACGCAAATCGGCCTTCCGCTTTCACCATATTTCAACCGATGAAGTGTTTGGCGATCTGCCATTCGATAGCGGTATTTTTACGGAAGAAACGCCGTATCAGCCATCTTCGCCTTATTCGGCCTCGAAAGCGGCCTCTGATCATCTGGTGCGCGCCTGGCATGAAACCTACGGCCTGCCGGTCGTGCTGTCCAATTGCTCAAACAATTATGGGCCGTTCCATTTCCCTGAAAAACTGATCCCGCTTGTTATTCTCAACGCGCTCGATGAAAAGCCGTTGCCCGTTTATGGGGCAGGGGCGAATGTGCGCGATTGGCTTTATGTCGAAGATCATGCGCGTGCTCTGGCGCTGGTTGCGACGAGTGGTAAGCTGGGTGAAAGTTACAATATCGGCGGGCGTGCAGAACGCACCAACCTGAATGTGGTAGAAACGATCTGCGTCATTCTCGATAAGAAACGGTCTCGCGCAAATGGCAAGAGCTATGCTGATCTAATAACTTTCGTGACAGATCGTCCCGGTCACGACCGTCGTTATGCGATTGATGCTTCAAAGATCGAGCGCGAATTGGGCTGGAAGCCACAGGAGACCTTCGAGAGCGGCTTGGAAAAAACCATTCAATGGTATCTCGATAATGCATGGTGGTGGGAGCCTATCCGCAGCGGTAGCTATGCTGGCGAACGCCTGGGCAGCGCGACTTCCGAAGAGGCCAAGGTATGAAAATCGTCGTCACTGGACGAGAAGGGCAGGTTGTCCAGAGCCTTATTGAGACAGCATCTCAACGTGCTGACCTGCAAGTGACCGCGCTAGGCCGCCCGGAACTGGATTTAACAAAGCCGGAAACCGTGCGCAGTGCCATTGAAGCGCTCAAGCCCGACCTGGTCGTCTCCGCTGCCGCCTTCACGGCGGTGGATCAGGCTGAGGATGAACCTGAGCTGGCCTTCGCGGTGAATGCAACTGGCGCGCACACTGTTGCCCAAGCAGCACGGATCTGTGGTGCTCCTGTGATCCACTTGTCGACGGATTATGTTTTTGCGGGTGACGCTGACGAACCGTATGTTGAAACAGACGTCACCGGACCTCGCAGTGTTTATGGTCGTTCCAAGCTTGAAGGTGAACGTCTGGTTGCGCAAGCTAATCCACAGCATATTATCTTGCGGACGGCTTGGGTCTATAGTCCCTTTGGAAAGAATTTCGTTAAGACGATGTTGAAGCTTGCGGAGACGCGCGATGCTCTCTCGGCCGTTTCCGACCAAAAGGGCAACCCTACCAGTGCGCTCGATATCGCTGATGCAATTATCCAGGTGGGAGACCATCTGGCGGCGAAGGCAGCATTTTCTGACTATGGTGTTTATCACTTGGTCGGTACGGGCGATGTGAACTGGAGCGGTTTTGCACGCGCCATCTTCGATGAAAGCGCTCCGCTTGGCGGGCCGACCGCGACTGTTGCTGATATTGCAACAGCCGACTATCCAACCAAGGCGAAACGTCCTGCCAACTCACGTCTGTCGACTGCGAAATTCCAGAAAGTCTTCAACTGGTCTGCGCCGCACTGGCAATCGTCATTACGAGATGTCGTAGCCAGATTGGTTTAGCATTTAAGTGGGAAGAATTTAGACGCGGTATCGCTCAATGTGCGGTGCCGCGTTTTTCGTTCGATACTCCCTCCGAAACACGAAAATAGATATTATCCTAACGTATTTTTACATCAATAATGCCAGAGAGTTTCCTAAACTCAGTTGTCTGTTTGTCGGCGGTCAACGGTTGTTGATGGATATAATAGGAACATGAATTTCGACCGCTGCTAAAAGCAGAAAGGGAGAAAATTTCGGGCCACACAAAGAGATAAGCCATTGTGATGGGGGGCAAATGCCATCGGGCGAGCGATTACACTTGCAAGAGAGAATTGCGGTGTCAGTGTTCTTGATTTCGACACAGTCTCTCTCGAGGAGATGCTGTTTCTGCCTGAGAAGGAAAACCTTGTCGATTTTCCCAAAGACAAGGTCGACCATATGTTGACTGTTGAGCTTAAACGAACTTTCTGGGCATCTCAGGCACGTATTCCGTTTTTGCTTGAAAGCTAAAATGCCAGGATCATTAGAGCGTTTCTCTATCACAATGAATCGGAATGGTTTTGCAAATCAGTTTATTTCTGATTCGAACTATCTGCCGATGGAGGTCGGCAGATATATGTCAAAGGCTCTTTCTGTTGATCTTCGTACCTGTGTTCCTGCTGCCGTTTCGATGGGCAAGACGAGCTGGGAAGAGGAAGTGACCGATGAGGATTTTAGGGCGTCTTGTTGATGCTGATATGCAGTCTGGTGCAACCGCGTGAGCACGGTGATCTCCATTTCCACCCGAAGGCTGGCTCGTATCTGGAGCCAGCCTTGAATGTCTATCGTTCAGTCGAGCTTGCGAGACAGAAAATCGTGGATCAGATCTGCGATCTCAACGGCATGGGTTTCCAGCGCGAAGTGACCAGTATCCAGCAGGTGTATTTCGGCATCTGGCAGATCCCGTCTGTAGGCTTCGGCACCCGCTGGGATGAAGGCTGGATCGTGCCGCCCCCATGTGGCCAGAAGCGGTGGCTGGTATTTGCGGAAATATGCCTGAAACGCTGGGTAAAGCGCGACGTTACTCTTATAGTCGCCGATGAGGTCAAGCTGAATTTCCTCTGCGCCGGGACGAGCCATATAGGCAATGTCGAGTTCGTACCCGTCCGGTGACAGGCACTCTGGCGATACGCCTGTGCCATATTGCCAGTTGCGGATCGTGTCCGCTGACAGCGATGGGCGGCAGGCTTCGCGATTTTCAAGACTGGGGTCGCGCCAATAATTCTGCCATGCATCCCATTGATCGCTAAACCCATCCAGATAGGCATTGCCGTTTTGCGAGATAATCGCCGTAATACGCTCAGGGTGCCGAGTGGCAAGGCGCAGGCCAACCGGCGCGCCATAATCAAAGACGTAAAGCGCGTAGCTTTTGATGCTAAGCGCTTCAGTAAAACCTTCAATCACGTCTGCGAGAACATCAAAAGAATAGGTGAAAGCCTCACGAGAGGGAGCTTTTGTCTGGCCGAAACCGGGCAGGTCCGGCGCAATCACCCGGAAGCGATCTGCAAGAAGAGGGATCAGGTCGCGGTACATATGGCTCGCAGTGGGAAAGCCGTGAAGTAAAAGCAGGACGGGGGCGTCAGTGGGGCCGGCCTCGCGGTAAAAGACATCAACCGCGCCGACCGTTTGATATTTGTAATGCAGGGTCATACAAAGCTCCTTTGGGATGTCATCGGAGTATAACGAATTTCCATTTTCGAAATAATTGCTGTAATCTGAAAGTATTGGTTTCAAAATCAGGAACAATGATGGACCGGCTTGATGCAATCTCGATCTTTATGGCCGTGTTGGATACAGGTTCCTTTGCAGGGGCAGCGCGCAAGATCGGCTGCTCACCCGCGTCGGTAACGCGCGCAGTGGCGCAACTCGAAGATACCGCAGCAGAGCGGCTGATTGAACGCTCGACCCGTCACCTGAGCGTGACCGAGGCTGGGCACCGCCATGCTGCAAGTTATCGGCGCATACTTGACGAACTTGCTCAGGTGGAGGGTACAGCTACTGGCAGAGGCATCGGTGGAACACTTGTCGTCACCGCACCCGAATTATTCGGCCGGATGCATGTGCTGCCGTTGATCGAAAACTTTCTTATGCAGCATTCAGGGGTCCGCATTCGGCTTTTGTTGCAAAACCGCGTGGTGGATATGATCGGCGAGGGGGTCGATATCGCGATCCGGCTTGCGCACCTGCCGGATTCGTCTCTGACCGCCGTCAGGCTGGGTGATGTCCGCAAGATTTTTTGTGCGGCACCGCCTTATCTCTTAGCCCATGGACAGCCGAAACATCCCAGTGAGTTGGCAGACCACGTCTGTATCGGGTTGAATGAGCAGGGCCAACAAGAGTTGTGGCAATATTGCGAACGCGAAACCCGGCGTACAACGCGTGCAGTCCGGGTGAATTGCCGACTTTCTTTAAACAGCGCCGGCTCGGCTGTCGACGCAGCAGTCCGCGGCCTGGGCGTACTGCATCCCATTTCCTATCAGGTACAACAGCAACTGTCGGATGGTCGTCTGCAGACCATTCTGGACGATTATACGCAAGCGCCGATGCCTGTACATCTGGTCTTTGTGTCTCGCCCGGCGCTTAGCACGGCGGCGTGTGCTTTCGTTGATTATGTGACCCCAATCATGCGCGAGATTTTACGGGATTGACGTGATGGCTCCCATCCTCATGGATATTGCGCGCCTGTGACCGTGAGATAAACCGCATAGAGTGACTTGGTGGCCGCAATGAAAAGCCTGTTACGGCGTGGTCCGCCAAAGGTGAGATTTGCGACGGTTTGTGGCGTCTTGATCTTGCCAAGCAGATCGCCCCGCGATGAAAAGCAATGCACGCCGTCTTCAGCGCTGCTCCACAGGTTGCCATCGGTATCCAAGCGAAAACCATCCGGCAATCCGTTGTCGATCGTGCAGAAAACTTCGCCGCCAGTGAGGCGCTTGCCATCGTCAACGACATCAAAAACGCGGATATGACGAGGTGCGGTCCTGTCGTGGCTATAGGCACTGTCCGCAACGAACAGTCTGGTTTCATCCGGTGAAAAGGCAAGCCCGTTTGGTTGCTCAAAATCGGTGATAACCGCTATGAGCTCACCGCTTTTCGGATCAAGACGGTATACGTTTCGGGCTGGCTGCTCGGGGTCGGCCTTGTAGCCTTCATAATCAGCCATGATTCCATATGTCGGGTCGGTAAACCAAACGGTGCCATCAGAGCGCACGATGACATCATTGGGCGCATTGAGCTTTTTGCCCTGATAGCTGTCTGCAAGCACGGTGATACTGCCATCCAGCTCCGTTCGGGTGACACGACGTCCGCCATGTTCACAGGAAACCAGCCGCCCTTCGCGGTCACGGGTGTTGCCATTGGCAAAATTGGAAGGTTGCCGAAAGGTGGAAACGCCGCCATCCGGTACCCAGCGCAGAATACGCTGGTTGGGTATATCGCTCCAAAGCAGGCAATTCAGATCGCCGAACCACACTGGCCCCTCTGCCCAGCGGCAATCGTTGTAAAGCTCGTCGAGATCGGCGCTTGGCACGATCATCTGCCGGAAGCGTTCGTCGTGAATTTCATAAATCGAACTATTGTCTGACAAGGAAAGACTCCGGGGATATTGTTAGCGATCAGGCCTGCGGCTGCTGGCGAGGAAAATAACCGCAATGATGGTAAGTCCTGTCAGAACCAGACGAACACCGGCACCGAAGCCATAGGTGTTGAGCATCGATACTATGAGGAACATGAAGAGAGCGGCACCCCAAATACCTGGGATATTGGAATCGCCACCTGCAACGGCGGTGCCGCCGATGATGACAACGGCAATCGACATCAAAAGATATTCAGTGCCCATATTGAGTGCCGCACCGCCCGAAAAGCAGGCAAGCAGAAAGCCGCACAGCGATGCCAGAACCGCACAAAGCAGGTAGGTGACAAAGCGTGTACCATCAACCGGAACACCGGCCATGCGCGCGGCAAACGGGTTTTGCCCTATGGCTGAAATCCAGCGGCCATATATTGTTTTTCTTAGAAGCACCCAGCCGATAATCGACAGAAGCAGGGCTATGATGGCCACATTGGGAATTCCGAAAAGAGATGACGTTGCGAACTGTGCCAAAACTTCCGGCGGTTTTACCCGCAGACCGCGATTGCTCCAGATCGCTGTCGACTGGATCAGGAAGCTCATCGACAAGGTTGCGATAATTGGCGGGATGCGCAGGAGTTTGATCAGCGCATAATTGCAGATACCGATGCCAAGCCCGATCAGCAGGGCTACTGCAAGCCCTGCCAGCACCATGCTTGCCTGTGTATCCATCAGTTTCAATGCCAGTGTCGCGGCAAGGGTCATGGTTGCAGGGACCGAGAGGTCGATATTGCCGGGGCCAAGCGTGATGACGAACATCTGTCCAAGGCCGACGATCACCGAGAAGGAGGCGAAGGTGAAGGCAGCATGAGAAAGCCCGGCAGCACCGGCGCCACCGGTAAACAATATGGTTATGAGCCAGACGGCAATGGTTGCGATGAACGACCATATCCATGGGCGGCTTGTGAGGACGGAGACAGCGGTCATTGCTTTTTCTCCCGGCGATCAAGGCGATTGAGAAACAGGCGAAGCGCCAGCACCATGATCAGAATTGCGCCCTGCGCACCGATCTGCCAGTCGGGTGAAATACGCATGAAGGACAGAAAGGAACCAGCAAGGGTGAGCGTCAGCGCACCGATAACGGCACCAATCGGTGAAATGCGACCGCCTACGAATTCACCGCCGCCCAAGATGACACCGGCAATGGAAAGCAGCGTATAACGCAGGGCAATATTGGCATCTGCCGAAGTTGTCAGCCCGACAAGGGCGATACCGGCAAGCACTGCAAAGAAAGCTGCAAGCGCATAGGTGCCGGCACGGATGGCGGTGATGGACCAGCCCGCACGCTCGATGGAGCGGGCATTGCCACCTGCACCACGCAACAACACACCAAACGTCGTTCGCATGACGATGAAATGCGTGATGATGGCAACCAGAATGCTTGCGACAATCGCCATTGGTATGAAGGGTGGTTTGGTCGTCATGATCCAACGCGCCCAGTCGGGGGCCTGACCACCGGGTGACGGTAACAGCAGCACGGCAAAGCCACCCCAGACAAAGCTCATGCCAAGTGTCACCACAATGGAAGGCAGATTGCGTAGATGGATGATGGCACCAAGTGCTGCATAGGCTGCTATCGCCAGAGCAAGGATCAGAATACCGATAACGGGGTCGGTGTTGAGGTAGGTTGCGGCCACGCAGACGACGAAGCTCACAAAAGTTCCCATCGAGAGGTCAAGATCGTTGACCGCCATGATGAGCATCTGTGCGATGGTTGCGAGCGCAATCGGCACTGCGAGATTAAACAGCAGGTTGAGGCCGGTGTAACTCATGGCCCGCGGTTGCATGTAGAAAACGGCGGCCAGCAGCAAAGCGAGCGAGAAAACCGGCGTTAGCAGGCGCAGAGATGAGGCGGAAAGGCGCATTATTCGTGTCCTCCCTCAAAGGAAGCAGCAAGCACGTTTTTTTCCGTGATTTCGTTGTCAATCAGTTCAGTCACAATGGCACCGTCGCGAAAGACATAGACACGATCACACAGTTCGATCTCGTCCATTTCGGTAGAATACCAGACAAAGGTGCGGCCGTTCTCAGCTTCATGGCGTAGAATCTCATAGACTTCCTGTTTGGTGCCGACATCGACACCGCGCATAGGGTCATCCATCAGAATAACATCGGCGCTGGTGGCAAGTGCGCGAGCAAAAAGCACTTTTTGCTGATTGCCACCCGAAAGCGACAGGATGCGATTGCCCATATCGGGCGTGCGAATTTGAATCTTGTCTTTCCATTGCGCACCCAGTTTGTCTTCACGTATCGGGTCGACAAGCTTCAGCGATGAAAGGCGATCAAGCGAACCAATGGTGAGATTGTGCAGGATGCTCCACAGCGGGAATGTACCGTTAAGACTACGGTCGCCTGCAACAAATGCGATTTCACAATTGCGTGCAGGCAACCAGTTTGGCCGACGCGCATAATAAAGATCAAGCAGCATCTTTGTCTGGCCATGACCTGCAAGCCCAGCCAGTCCGACGACTTCGCCTTTGAAAGCCTGAAACGGCTTGATGTCGTTGGCGCGTTTGACTGAGGAGAGGACTGCTTGGCCGGTCGTGTCCGTCTTAGCCGCGCGGCGTGCCGCTTTTTCGCGCTCGACGCTGCCCATAGCTTCGACAAGACTGCGATTGGTAAAATCTTGAGCATTACGATTGGCGACGACCTTGCCGTCCTTCATAACGATGATCCGGTCTGCGGTCGCGAGAATTTCACCAAGCATATGGGAGATGAGGATAACCGCACCGCCCGTGCCGACAAAGCGGCGAACATAGGCCATCAGCTGAGCGGCGATGCCCGCATCGAGCGATGAGGTCGGCTCATCGAGAATGACCAGCTTCGGCGCTATTCCTGGAGCTGTAAAATTGATGGCGATTTCTACCATCTGCCGCTCGGCAATGGACAGCTCGTCAACGGTTGCAGTGCAATCGATTCTGTGACCGGGGAAGATCTCGCCGAGTTTTTTTGCAATGAGATCGATAGCTTTGCCGCGCCAGCTTACGCCGGTGAGGTCACGCTGCATGATGCGGACATTTTCGGCAATGGTCAGATTGGGAAAAAGCGACAGCTCCTGAAACACGCAGCGCACCCCGTGTTTGCGTGCGGTTGCAACCCCATGGCCTGTTTCGCCGTGATAGGACAGGTTGCCTTCATGTGGGGCAAGGCCGCCATTGATGACATTGACGATGGTGGATTTGCCAGCACCATTATGGCCGACAAGGCCGACGCATTCGCCTTCATGGATCACGAGGTCAGCGCCGTCCAGTGCCTTTACCGCACCGAACTGCACACGAATATTGCGTGCGGCAACCACCTCGCCTTTGTCGATTGAATGAGACATGCATCCGAACTGTATTGGAGATAAGGGAGGGGCAGACACGCTGTGTCCGCCCCTTTGGAAAGCCGAACCTACTTCGCGTCTGCAATGACCTTCTGCGCGTCTTCAAGCGAATATTCGACGTTAGCAACGCCACCCTTCTGGGTGTTTCCAAGGTCCTCTTCGAGCGATTCCTGGCTGACGCTCAGGAATGGAACGACGAGATCTTTCTTGACTTCCTTGCCGTCGAGAATTTGTTGTGCGACCCAGAACGCAAGTGTTGAAACACCCGGTGCAATTGAAACCGACATGGTTTCATAGCCATCGGCATCCTTTTGGCTCTTCCACCACTGCAATTCGTCTTCGCGGTTGCCCATGATGATGATTGGCGTTTCTCGCTTTGCAGCAGCAAAAGCCTGTGCTGCGCCGTAGCCGTCACCGCCCTGTGTGACAACGGCATCGATCTTCGGCAGGCTTGGCAGAACACCGGCTACCGCGCGCTGTGCGACATCCGCCGCCCAGTCGCCATGGACCGAACCGACGATCTTGAAATTGGGATGCTTTTTCACGCCTTCCTGAATACCAGCATGTAGTTCGTCATCCACGGAAACGCCGGCAAGGCCGCGAATTTCAAGGAGATTTCCGCCGTCGGGCAGACGCTTTGCAAGATACTCGACCTGACCTTCGCCCATTGCCTTGAAGTCAACGGCGATACGCCATGCGCAAGGCTCGGTGACGATACCATCGAACGAAACCACGGTAATGCCTGCATCGCAGGCTTCCTTGACTGCACCATTCAAAGCAGTTGGGGAAGCGGCGTTGACGACGATAGCGTCATAGCCCTGCAGGATCATGTTCTGAATCTGCGCGGCCTGTTCAGTCGCTTGATTTTCAGCGGTGGTGAAAGCGTCGGCTGCAGACACGGTGCCTGCGCTGACGGCTTCTTTCGTTACCTTGTCCCAGCTCTGAAGCATGGCCTGACGCCATGAGTTTCCAGCATAATTGTTAGAAAAAGCGATCTTTTTCGATGATGTATCGGCAGATGCGTTACCCGACGCCATGACAGCGGCGAGTGCAGCGGATGCCAAAAGAATTTTCCCAAGCTTCATTTCATTCCTCCCGGTTGCAAATATCCCCCCGTAGCACTGGCGCGCTTCGGACGTTTGAATTTGAATGTGGCGCGAAACCTCCCGCACCGCCGCTCCTCAACGACACCATTCGCCACGCCGTTCGCCTATGACATTTTAGGTTGTCTTGCGGGCAATTTTCTGGTGAAGCGAGAATGAAATAAATACGCTGCGCTGTGAAGGCTGATCAAAGCAACCGTGCTGCGGGTTTACGCAGCAAAATTGCGGGAACCCGCAAGACGCGCCCAAGGGAAAACGGCGTATTATAAGAGCAGAGCAATCTTTGTTTGGGAGGATAGTCGCTTGCTGGAACTAGCGTCTGCGCGCCTGCTGGATCGCTATCTGAATATCTCCAGATTGTTGGCAGGGCAGCTTGATTTCGATTCCATCATTCAGTCGGTTGCTGACGAAATCAATCATATTGTGCCCTATGACCATCTCGATGTCTGTATCAAGATGATCGATGGAAAGTTTCACATCGCCTATGAAAGTGGTATTGCGACGGCATGGAGCCTTAACCCGCCAGCGCTTTTGTCGGGGAGTCCTATTCGCACGCTGCTGTCCGGCGAGGCTGCATATCTGCTTACCGATGATGCACGCACCGATCCGCGCTTTCATTTTGAAGGCGCGTTTTCGACGCCGATTATCGAGCATGACCTTAAAGCTCGGCTGCATGTGCCGCTAAAAGCGCAGGGGAATATCATTGGTGCGCTGAGCTGCTCCAGCTTGAAAGTCGGCAATTATGCATTGCGCGATGTGGAGAATGCTCAATCGATCGCCGATCTTCTGGCTCCTTATTTCTTTGCTATCCGTGCAGCCGAACAGGCAAAGCGGTCGGCAATCGTGGAAACAGAAGCGCGCGCCCGTGAAGAGGGGCTGCGCTTTGGCGCGCTCAAACTCACCGAGGCCTTGGAAATCGAACGCCATCGCATTGGTATGGATTTGCATGATCAGACACTTGCAGACCTCACGCGCCTTGCCCGACATGTCGAGCGGCTTACTCGAGCGCCGGATCTTTCCGGCGAACAGCTCGAACCCTTGTTCCGTGGTTTGCAGCATTGTATGCAGGACCTCCGTCAAATCATTGAAGAAGCAAAACCTTCCGTGCTTCAACTTTTCGGCTTTGCACAGGCAACTGAGAACCATCTTGATCGATCAATCCGCGAAAGTGGTATTGCCATCGAATGGGTGCTGGACGATCAGAGCGACGGCATGGCAGACAGGCTTGAGGAAACAGTTGCGACTTCGCTTTTCCGCATTGTGCAGGAAGCCATTAACAATGCGATCCGCCACGCCCTTGCGGGAGAAATCCTTGTTCGTCTGCGGGACAAGGGTGGGCGGCTTCTTGTTGAAGTCTTTGACGACGGCATCGGCATTGAACGTCAGGCACAGCGCAGCGGGCATGGTATAGACAATATGCGCACACGGGCTCGGCTGATTTCAGCGAATTTTGCTATCAGAAAGAATG
The DNA here is from genome assembly GCF_039545455.1 of Brucella sp. BE17. Classification (NCBI taxonomy): domain Bacteria; kingdom Pseudomonadati; phylum Pseudomonadota; class Alphaproteobacteria; order Hyphomicrobiales; family Brucellaceae; genus Brucella; species Brucella sp. BE17. Next base: position 294,641 of record NZ_CP154467.1, read on the forward strand.
CCGAAGGCAGCGGTACATGCGTGATGATCCATCTGCCCCCGGATATGTGTGGTACGAATGGAGGATAGTATGCACGTTTTGATCGTAGAGGATGATCCGTTGCATCGCGCTTATCTGGGCGAAGCGATCCGCGCAGCATTGCCGGAATGCAGCGACGTGCTGGAAGCAGAGAATGGTTCTGCGGGTGAGAAGCTCGCACGTATGCATCGTGCGGCGCATATCGTGATGGACTTGCAAATGAGTGGACGCAACGGCATTGAAGCGGCGCGCACCATCTGGAAGGAAAATCCCGAAACCCGCATCCTGTTCTGGTCGAACTATGCCGATGAGGCCTATGTGCGTGGTGTTTCGCGGATCGTGCCGGAGGGCGCTGCTTACGGCTATGTGCTCAAATCGGCTTCCGATGACAAATTACGGCTGGCACTGCGTAGTATTTTTGTCGAAGCACAATGCGTCATCGACCGCGAAGTGCGCGGCTTGCAGCAAAAGAGCCTCGGTCAAGCCAGTGGCTTTAGCGAAAGTGAATATGAAATTCTGATCGATATAGCCTTGGGGCTGACTGATCGTATGATTGCACGCCGCCGGAATCTGTCGCTACGAAGCGTTCAAAACAGGTTGCAGCAACTCTATGAAAAGCTCGGTGTTTATGAGGATAAGGGCGAGACGGATGAGGGTCGGTTCAACCTCCGTACCCGTGCCGTGACCGTCGCGTTCTTGCGCAAGCTTCTCAATTATAATGCATTAGAAAAAGCTGAAGCCGAGTTAAGTGAATGGTTACAATGATAACACGGAGAAATACTTAAATAGCGTGGCTGAGTTTGGGCCACTATTTTAAGGGTGGCAGTGCCATCACGAATGTCATCGACCCGTATCTATATCTGAAAAGTCTCGCTATGGGCCTCATTATGCCAGCTGGCATTATTCCGCGCGAAGCAGGCGGAAATTGCAGCAGCAGTTTCGGGGGCGGCCTTGTTGATCAGGATCGATAGGTCGGGGAGGGTGGTGGTTTCTCACCACAACCTTGGCGTAGCTTTTGAACCCGATTAATTTGCGGAAGTGCTTACCATCGTATGTCACAGAGTGGATATTATTATGATGAAGAATCACATGATTCTGATATCAAGCGGATGCCTAATCAGTTTAGGGATATAATTATTGCTTGATACGCAACATAATATCATGGGTATAGGTGTTGTCGCCTATCATCATGGATGGTGCGGAGAATGCCGGTGCAGATAGCGGATTAAAATGGCTGTTAGTTTTGGAACGTCCGGCCTTAGAGGCCCGGCGGCAGATTTCACGGATAAGGTCTGCGTCGCTTACATATTCGCCTTTTTAAGGCATCTTGCGCGCGATTTCGATTTTCAGAATGTTTATGTTGCGGCGGATTTGCGCGATTCGAGTCCGCGGATTGCTAAGGCATGCACTGCCGCAATCGAAGGACAAGGGAAAGTTGCGATCTGGGCTGGCAATGTTCCCACGCCCGCCCTCGCATCTTACGCCATGGAACGCAATGCACCCGCAATCATGATAACGGGAAGCCACATCCCAGAGGCTTACAACGGCATTAAATTCTATCGCCCTGACGGCGAGTTCCTGAAGGAAGATGAAGCGCCGGTTCGTCTTCTGGCCGAAGAATTGCTTGTTGAGGGTTTGCCTGATGGGGATACAGGCGATGGTGAACTCGGTTTACCCTTAGAAGCGGTTGAACAGAACTATATTTTAAGAGCAGTTGAGGCCTTCGGCCCGCAAGCTTTGTCGGGTTTGAAGATCGGTATCGATCTTCATTCCGCTGTCGGACGTGATCTGCTTGTCGATATATTCAAAGGTCTGGGGGCTGAAGTTCATCCGTTTCGTCGTCTGGACAAATTCATCGCCGTCGATACTGAGGCACTCGATCCCGCTGATCTTGCCCGTGCCCGCCAGCTCATTGCCGCTCAGCATCTCGATGCTGTTATCTCCACCGATGGTGATGGCGACAGGCCGCTTGTTATCGATGAGCAGGGCAGGCAGGTCAATGGCGATGTCCTTGGTATCCTGACAGCGAAAATTCTGGGCGCACGTACTGTGGTTACGCCCTTGAGCACGACCAGCGCGCTTGAAGAAAGCGGCTGGTTTGAGCGTATTGAAAGAACGAAGATTGGTTCGCCCTTCGTCGTTGCGCAAATGGCCAAGTCCGATCTGCATCCCATCGTTGGTTTTGAGGCCAATGGCGGCTTCTTATTGGGAGACGATGTAACGCTTTCGGCTGGTCGCCTGCGACGCCTTCCAACGCGCGATTCCGTTTTGCCCATGATAGCGGTGCTGGCGCAGGTCAGAAAAGCAGGCCTCGCGCTCAGCCAGTTGGTTGCAACGCTGCCATCGCGTTTCATGATGGCGGACCGGGTTAAGGAAGTTCCGGGTGAACGCGCGGCTCGATTCTTGCGCGCTATAGAAACGTCACAATTATTTCGTTCCGAATTTTCGTCGCTCATTAAAGAGCCTCAATCGCTTTCGACAGTCGATGGTGTGCGTATGGCGTTTGCCAACGGAGACACGATCCATTTCCGGCAGTCAGGCAACGCGCCGGAAATGCGCATCTATGTGGAAACCGAGCAGGCCGAGAAAACGGAACGAATTTTGCGTGAGCTGGTCGCACGTCTTGCGGAAAAAATATGAAGACGGCCTTTCGAAAGGAAATGAAATTGGGTGAGCAACTGATCAGACCAGTCGTGCTGGCGGGTGGTAAGGGTACCAGATTGTGGCCGATGTCACGCTCACAGCGCCCCAAACAGTTTCTGGCGCTGACTGGTGATCTCAGCCTTTTTCAGATGACTTTGAAGCGTTTGTCTGATCCGCTCCGCTACCTGCCGCCCATCGTGATTACCAATGAAGATTATCGCTTCATCGTGGCCGAACAAGCCCTGGAATGTGGTGTCGAGCTCTCGGACGTTATCCTCGAACCTGTTGCGCGTAATACGGCCCCTGCGATCGCGGCTGCCGCTTTGATCGCTTCCAAGGATGAACCAACGTTTGTCCACGTGGTTGCGTCGGATCATAATATCGAATTGAACGATGCCTATTTTCAAGCTGTCGATACGGCAACCAGAGTGGCAAGCATGGGGCGACTTGCCACTTTCGGCATTACACCGACAGAACCGGCGACGGGTTTCGGTTACATCGAAGCAGGTGCTGCGGAAGAAAGCGGGGCCTGCGCTATCAGGCGCTTCGTGGAAAAGCCGAACGAAGAGGTGGCCCGCGAGATGCTGGCTGCGGGCGGTTTCTATTGGAATTCCGGTATGTTCCTGTTTCGCTCGGACGTGTTTCTCGATGAGTGCAAGCGCCAGGCACCTGAAGTTTACGATGCTGCAGAGGCATCCGTTGCCGAGGCGCGGCATGATCTCGATTTCATAAGACTTGATAAATCCGCTTTTGAGAAAGCCCCCGACATTTCGGTCGATTATGCTATTTTCGAAAAGACGAAGCTTGCATCTGTGGTCCCATCACCGATCTCATGGTCTGATCTCGGCTCATGGGACGCGGTTTGGAAGGAAAGCCGTCAGGATGAGGCGGGCAATGTTTCGCGCGGACCGGTCAGTCTGCACAATACCAACAATTCCCTCGTCTTATCCGAGGGGGTCCATGTTGCGGTGAACGGTGTTGATGACCTGACGGTGATCGCCTCGGAAGATGCGCTCTATGTCGGCAAGCTGTCAGAGTCACAGAGCGTCGGCATGATTGTCGAGGCACTGATGAAACAACCTGCGACTGCCAAGCTTGCCGAAGAACACCGGACGACTTATCGCCCTTGGGGTGGGTATACACATCTTCTCTTCGGCGACCGGTTTCAGGTAAAGCGTCTGTTCATCAAACCGGGTAAGCAGCTCTCTTTGCAAAAGCATCATCATCGCTCCGAACATTGGGTCGTGGTGCGCGGTGCCGCCGAAATCACCATCGACGACGAGAGGTTTTCCCTGTCCGAAAATGAATCGACCTATATTTCCCAAGGTGCGGTGCATCGGGTATCCAATCCCGGCAAGATCTTGCTGGAAATGATCGAAGTCCAGACAGGAGCCTATCTGGGCGAGGACGATATTGTGCGTTTCGAGGATGATTTTGGACGAGTTTGATCGCGTGCTTGTCTTGCCGGGACATGCCTCCCAAAAATGGGAATCGATTTTCGGGCAAGATGCGCGTCAAATCAAATAATAAGAGCACCGATCTGATTTAATCAGATCGGCGTTCCAAGCGAAAAACAGCATTCGCAATAGCAGGTGTTTTTCCAGGTTGCGCTTCTGTCAGGCCATCGCCTCTATCCTGGGTGAGAAGAACCCCCACTTTATCAATACCCAGATCATCAAGCTGATCTGGCGTGCCGAAACCATATTCCATATGACCCCGCCCTATAATGCCGACGACAAGTGCTTCGGGGTTTTGTGCCAGATATTCTGCAATGTTGCAGGCGAAGGCGCGGTCCCATGTCTGTTGCGCGCGCACGAAGCGGTCAAACTCCGGCGCGTCGGCTGATTTCCCCTGCATGTAGGCTGGGCCGCCATTTGTCAGGCGCAACAGATGTTCGCGATGGGCAAGGCTTGCGGGGCGTGGCGGGGACAGGCCATCGCGATCTTCTTGTGCGATAGCCTCCCAGCCTTCCTTGCCAACCCGGCTGACCAAGTCACGGCGGCAATTGAGTGCCAGCATCTTGACGCGAAAGTCACGGCAGAAGTGAAATAGCGGCCAGTAAAGATCGGCAGAAAATCCCCACACTTTGCCCCATTCTACACGCGCCAGAAAGCTGTCTGCATCCAGCTTGCCATCCACCCATTCGTCAAGCACGGGTTGAAGCCGTCTGGGGAACATCTCAAAACCGACAGCAAGATCATCGCGAAGTGCGAGTAGCGATGCTGAAACACCCATCTGCCAGCGATGAATATCGTATCGGTCATGCTGTTCACCCAACAAGACGACACGCTTTTCGGCCATCTCGTTCATAACCGAGCGATGCGTGCGAGCGGTGCCCGATTGCGGATCAATCCACGGGTTTTTGCCAGGCTTTTTGCGTCACACCTCATTGAAAATCTTCTTTCTTGCCCGAAATGATAAGCCCTGTTCGCTCTCCGGCCTTATCGAGTGCGTAAAAAGCAATATCATTTCCGTCGCTTGTCTCTTGCCATGATGCCACATGGCCTGCTTTCAGATGCAGATGAAAATCGGGTTTCATCACATTGATGAAACCGCGTGAAAGACGAACATCCGGCATTTCACCCGTCCATTCCTGCTTGAATGCTGGTAGGTTGAGTGAAATTCGCACTTCAGCTTTGTTGTGCTGCGCTGCTGCAAAAGGTTGCAAACCGGGCTCGTCGTCGCCAACTTCCAGCACATCCTATGCCCGCTCCTCCTTTTCTTTGGGGGAAAGTTCAATGAAATCAAAGTTTTCGAGAGCCTTGTCGAATGGTTCAGAACCGTCAAATCCGATAACGCTGCCAATGACACTGTCATCGCCAGAAAGCAGGTCAATACGCGGATAGACCTTTTCCTGCATGATGCTGCTGCGATCTGCAATCAGTGTTGCAATTGCCGCGCCGTTAATCCGTGCGTGATGCTCGGCACCGCAAAAGAAAATCCAGCCATCGTGAACTTCTACCTTCTCCACGATGCCGATGCGTTCATGGGTTGCACCGCCACTTTTCGAATTGATCATGAGTTTCCCCATGGTAGGCAATGTCTTGAGAACAGCAACGGCATCTGCCAGAAGCTTAACGCGAATTGGATGTTGGTTCATTATTTCCTCATGCAGTTTGAAGGGCAATTCTATCAGATTGCTTTTTGGCGACGCCAAAAGCTTCGAGATCGATCACATCGTCAATGAAAAGATTTCCGGGTTGGCGGTGTGCCAGGATAACAACGGTTGTATCTGGCAATTTGCGTCGCAACAGATCAAGCAACTCTATCTCTGACGCTTTGTCGAGCGCGCTGGTCGCTTCATCGATGAACAGCCAGTCGGGCCGGATCAGGATTGCCCGGGCAAGCGCCAGCCGTTGCATCTCTCCGCCGGAAAGCGTCGAGGAAAGTCTGCCAGCCTCACAGCCTGTCTCAACAAGGTGCTCGAGGCCAACCCCTGTTAGCGCTTCGATGATTTGGGTCCGTTCAAGCTTTTGCGCTGGGAGCGGATAGCAAGCGGCATCAAAAAGCCCGATATTGGGCATAGATACCGCACGCTTGCAATTCATCGCTGATATTCGTGAGCCATGATTTGCATCGGGTCTCCGAATTTCGTGACTGTGTGCTTGTCATGTATGTGGGCCCGATATTGGAGGATTTGCCAGCAAGGATGCTCGGAGAAGCGTGTCATCCCTATGCGCACGCCCTTTTAGGAGGCATGCTGTAGAATTATACGCTTAAGAGTGGATAAGGGGATGCAAATATTGGAATAAAACCAGTGGCATGGCGGCACTGGGGTAAATCCATAAGTAACGAATAAGTCTTCAATACCGACGACGAATAAAAAGCCCAGCCAGGACTGAGATCGTAACCGTAATGGATAGCAGAATAAAGGCCAGAGCCGCGCCAAGTGGCCAGTTTGCTTTATTCAGGATTTCCGTAACGATCATCGGCGCCATCATACGGAAAGACGCTCCACCAAGCAGGACTGGCGTCGCATAAGCGTTCATCGTCAAGATGAAAGACAGAACTGAAGCAGCGAGAAGACCCGGCATGATCTGCGGCATGCGGACGAGCATGAATGTTTGCAATGGTGTTGCGCCGAGGCTTGCCGATGCGTAATCGATATTTTCGTCCAGCCCTTCCAAAACACTCTGCAGTGTTAAGACGACATAAGGAAGATTGACTGCCTTGATGCCGATGAACACGGCAAGGGGTGTCTGCATGATCGTGAGTGGTGTGGAAATGATGCCAAGCGTCATGAGAAGGTAATTCAACACACCTGTTTGTCCAAAAGCCACCATCCAGCCTGCGGCACGCACAGCGTTGGATATAAACAGCGGAAGGATCACTGCCATCAACAGTAAGGTCTTTACATTGCCTCGCTGGCTTGAGATCCAGTTTGCAAGAGGCAGGCCAAGTGCAATGCAAACAACCGTGACCAATCCCGCCATGAGCAAGGTCATGCCCATACCTTTTAGGTAATAAGCTTCGGTGAAGAATGTTGTAAAGTTTGCTATCGTCAAGCCTTGCACCATGAACTCGCCAGGCACAAAATCATTGAAGCTATAACGCAACAGATAAAGCTGCGGCAAAGCCATAAATACAAGGACCAGCCCTGTAGCAGGCATAAGAAGTGCTGTAGCGGAAAATGAGCTTTCTTGCATGACTTTACCGGAAATTTTTGAGCGAAACCTGTCCGGCATTGCCGGACAGGTGATGACGGATCAGGCCCGAAACTCTTTATTCCACCAGTTCTGAAGATCGGCATCGACCTTGGCGACATATTCGAGGTCGGGCAACAGAAACTGTTCGCGTTGCGTGGGAGTATAATCCACTTTTTCGGCAAGTTCGGCGGGCAGTTTTAGCTCTGAATTCGTCGGCGCATACCCCATCTGTTCGGCAAATGCCGCCTGCGGCAGATCTTCAAGCATGGCATTTATATATTGATAGGCAGCTTCTTTGTTTCGCGCGTTTTTCGGGACGCACATATCCGAGAGATAGAGTGAGATGCCTTCCTTTGGGATTGCGATTTCGATATCAATCCCCGCCTTTTTCCACATGTGACCACGTGCGTTCCACATAATGCACATGACAATTTCACCGGATTTCAGTGCCTGCGCGAGCGCTTCGTTGGTAGGATAGATTTTTACGCCTTGCTTCTTCAGTTCCATGAGCTTTGCTTTGCCGGGCTCATAATCAGACGCTCCGCCGCCGGCGATCATTGCAGCAGATTCAATCGTCGTCTGATATTGCAGATCGATGACACCGATACGTCCTGCATATTTGGGATCCCACAAGTCGGCATAGGACGTGGGAGCGGGGCTCACCTGTTTTGGATTATAAAGAATAACGCGACCAGTATATATATGGGGAATTGCATAGTTAGAGCGGATGAAAGGCAGTACTTTTTTCAGGTTTGGCACCTTGGTTTCATCGAGTTCTTCAATGATACCATTCGTAAACATCTCGTAGCTTCCCTGACGGGTCAGGCATGCAATATCCATTGATCCGCGCGGCAGGCGTCGTTCAGCCAGAAGTTTCGCTTTACGCACGGTATCCGCCGCAGGATCATATATAACCTGCGTTCCGGCACCTTTGAGTGCAGCATCGGCAATATTGATCTGTTGTAGATTTTGATAATCACCACCCCAGGTGCCAACAATGGCGCGTCCTGCTGCTTTTGCAAATGAAGGCAGCATGCCAGATGCGACCAGACTACCGGAGAGAATGCCAAAGGCTCTTCTGCTGATTTCAGTCATTTTATTTCCCCTTTTTAAAATCGCTGAGTGATCATTCCCGAAGGTCTGTCGCCTTGTTAGGGAATGTATGCTTAAAGCAGCACCACATCTTCGGGTGCTACGCTGATCGTCAGGGTGCTATCAGGAATAAGCTCGATTTCCGCTTCATTGATTTCGCGTGTTGAAGCGATGGCCGTCAGCTGTTGACCGTCCTTGAGTTCGAGACCGATCTCGACCATTCCTCCAAGGAAGACGTGTTTTTTGACAACAGCTCTATGATGATTTTGTAATGAGGGAGCTGCCGTGCTGCTCAGACGCAGCGCTTCGGGCCTGATCAGCACTTCCGTTGCCGTAGCCGAGTGGCTGTCAGAAAGGAACTGAACCCCTCCCTGTGTTGTGAATACCCCCTTGTCGGCTGCGGTTCCGGTCAGAAAATTGGCGCGGCCGATGAAGTCTGCTACGAAGCGATTGGCCGGTTGCTGATACAATTGTTCGGCTGTTCCGATCTGTTCGATAAGGCCGGAACGCATCAGTACCAACCTGTCGCCCACTGACATTGCCTCTTCCTGATCATGTGTGACCATGATCGTCGTGATGCCGAGTGATTTTTGCAGGTTGCGAAGCTCGTCGCGGACCTGCAGACGCAGCCTGGCATCAAGGTTTGACAGCGGTTCATCAAGCAGCAGTATATCCGGTCGGATCACGATGGCGCGCGCAATAGCAACGCGCTGTTGTTGCCCGCCAGACAACTGTTTTGGCAAACGGTGCATGAGATGGGAGAGATCCACGAGTTCGAGTGCCTCTTTCACCCGCTTATCGAGTTCGGGTTGCGCTACCTTACGGCGCCGTAAGCCGAATGCGACATTCTCGAAGATGCTCAGATGCGGAAAAAGAGCATAGTTTTGAAACACCAGGCCAATGTTGCGTCGGTGCGGCGGCTCGTGCGTGATGTCCTTTGTCCCGAGTTGGACGTTTCCGGCATCTGGATCGATGAAGCCTGCCAACATGCGCAAGGTGGTGGTCTTGCCGCACCCGGAGGGGCCGAGAAATATCAGGAATTCGCCTTCATGCACGTCGAGCGTCATATCGGACACGGCCGTGAAGGTACCATAAGTTTTGGTTAATCCCTGAATTTGAACGTCAGCCATTAAACCATCCTCGAAATGTTTACAAAGCGATTGGAAATCACCAGCATAAGCGCCACAAACAGCACTTGCAGGACGGAAACGGCGGCAATGGTCGGGTCGATCTTCCACTCCAGATACTGCATCACCGCGACCGGGAGCGTTACCTGACCCGGTCCTGACAGGAAAATGGAGACTTCCAGATTGCCAAAACTGACAACGAAGGAAAACACGGCGGCTGCGAAAATTCCGGGTTTTATAAGGGGAAGTGTCACCAGCCGAATTACCGTTGCAGGCTTTGCTCCAAGCGAGGCCGCGGCTTCTTCGACCGACATGTTTGCACCTTCAAGCGATGCAAGAAGCAGCCGGATGCACCATGGAATTGTCAGCAACACATGTCCGGCTACAAATACGCCCGTGGATCCAACAAGGGGCATGCCTGACGCTATTTCGATCTCGACCACGGTAATGTAAAGTGCCGCACCAATCACAATTGCTGGCACTGTGAGGGGCGACATAAGAAGCTGGATCAAAGCGCTTCGTCCGCGAAAGCTTCGCCGTACGATCACAATAGCCGCAGGAACAGAAACCAGAAGCCCGGCCAGCATGGCGAAGCTTGCTACTGCAATGGAAAGCAGGAAGCCGCCTAAGAATTGAGGCTGGCGAAAAGCTTCAGAAAACCAGTGCAGCGAATAACCTTCGACTGGAAGCGACAATATCTCGTTGGAGATGATCGATAACCAGAATACCAACACCAGGGGCAGGAGCATCAGCACTAGGCTGAATGCAATTATTGTCACCGCTCCCCATCGTCCCAGGCGCTCTGAAAGAGAATTGCCTCGGACCATGGGGTCTACTCCGTTATCGTGTTTTTATGAAATATGCCGCCCTTCATGATGGCTGAAAGACATTCGTCATGACGCTCCAGCGTGGTAATATCTTCAAGCGGGTTGCCGTCGACAATGAGAAGATCAGCATAAGCTCCCGGCGCAATCACACCGACCTCGTCTTCCATGCCACAAAGTTTTGCGGAAACGCGCGTTGCTGAATGAAGCACTTCGCGGTTGGTGAGAACGCTCGCCCGTAAGGAAAACTCCATCGACTGGTATTTATGAAGCTGGCCGAGAAGATCAGAGCCGAATGCCATAGGCAGGCCCGCATCCCGCATGATGGCAAGCGATTCCAGTCCACCACGGCGTACCGTGTCGATCTTGGTCTGCGATTCAGCGTTCAATCCGAAATTTGCGCCTTCCATCGCAAGCCCTTCATAGGCCACCAGTGTTGGACACGCGATTGCGCCAGCCTCTGCGGCAAGCCGCGCGGTTTCAGCCGTGATAAGATTGCAATGTTCCAGCGATTTAACACCGCATTCCACGGCGCGTCGAATGGAAGCGTCGGAATAGGTATGAGCCGCAACATAGAGCCCGTAATTCTCGGCCTCTTCAACAATAGCGCGTATTTCCTCGCAAGAATATTGGAGTACGTGAATGGGATCGTTAGGGGAGGCGACGCCGCCATTGGCCATGATCTTGATGAACTGCGCACCGCCCTTGATTTCTTCACGTGCTGCAATGCGTACTGCATCTACCCCATCAGCAATCCGTCCAAGGCTGCCAAGGCTTGCTGCATGTAAAGGGCGATTATCATAGCGCGCGCGATAGTCACCATGGCCAACCGTCTGGCTTAGCGCCTTGCCGCAAATAACCAGACGTGGTGCTTCAATGGCACCTTCATCAATCGCAAGTTTAAGGCCAAGATCGGCACCCGCCAGATCACGAAGCGTTGTAAAACCCCGCATCAGCATATCGCGCATGATCTTGGCGCTGCGCAAGGCAATAAGAGAGCTCGGCAAAGCCGCATTTTCCGCGAGATCAACAAGGGTCGCCGCAACATGAACATGCGCATCAACGAGGCCCGGCATCAAAGTGCGCCCGCCCAGATCAATTCTCTTTGCGTCCGGCGCATCAATCGGCTGTTCGCTGACGCCGACAATACGGTCATTGTCGACCAAGACCTCAAGTCCTGATCTCAGGACACCATGGTCGACATCAAGAACCGAACCTCCGAAAAATACATAACTTGTCATTGTTTATTCCCCGTAATGTGCTGCCTTTATGGCTTGTATACAACAAGTATATTAATCGCAGTCTTGCATGGGAATAGAGCGCTGTCCAGATAAAAACAGCTCAGCTTGTTTTTTTGTGGATGTGCCCGACACATCGGACTGATATCGTTATGTTTTACTTCAAGCCCGAACGGGCCATATTAAAATCTGGCGATAAAAGGAGTGAACGAAGAGCTATAGAAGGTCTCCCAAATGTGGGATTCCTCTTTGCCCGGTAAGCAGCCCACGAGACCGATTTCTGATCCTGCTTTAATAGGATAAATTGGGAAGCGCTTTAAATAAGCTCTGATCGAATATATCGCATGCTGACATTTCACGAACTGACGCTTTTTAACATATGAAGGTTTAGGCGTTCGGTAAGTGCCGGAACTAGGGGTAGGGAAATCATGATAAATAGAATTTCAGTGGAGAAAGCTGAAAAAAAACCAAGAAAGGTTGAGCGGCAAACGCAGGCTCAGCGTTCATCCAATACACAAGAGAAGATTTGTAATGCGACTTTGGAAGTTCTTGCAGAGGTGGGGCACAATTGCATATCGACTGCGTTAATTGCCAAGAAAGCAAAGGTATCTCGCGGTGCCTTGACGCATCAATATGCTTCAAGAAATGATCTTCTTGTTGCAGCGTTACGGCGGCTTCATAATGACTGGTCGCAACTAAGGCCATTTACAGAGGATTCGAGGAAGGAGTCGTATTCTCTATCGAGATTGATAGAGGAGTTATGGGATAATCTTTTTTCAGACAAAAGATATATTGCTTCGCTCGAACTGATGCTTGCAGCCCGCCTCGATACCGATCTAGGGGTACGGTTGAGAGAGGAAATGGTTCGTTGGGTAAAAATGCGCGATGATTTTATTCTTAACTTGCAGTTCTCTGCCAAAGAGCCGCGTTTAACGGATCAGCACGTTCATTTACTGATGGCGTCTTTGAGAGGAATTGCCATGTATCAAATATTTGATAAGGATATGCAGGCCGGGAAAAATTTGGTTGAGCTTTATAAATCTATAATTGAAAACAATAACATGTCAGATAGTGAAGAGAACTCATATTCTATTGTCGTATCTGAATGACAGTAATATTTTTATGCTCTCTCCTGAGTGTTGAAGGAGAGAGCATTGGCGTCTTTTACTTAAGCGTTTTAAAGTATGCGAGCACAGATTCCATATCAACGATGTCAGCATAGCGCCGCCCGACATCACGAAGATTATCATGATGCGGCCCTTCTTCGACATCCCCAACACAGTCTTCCGGAACGATTGTACGATAGCCGCGCTGAAAGCTATCAATCACGGTTGCTCTTACACAACCGCTTGTGTTGACGCCGGTAATAATAACCGTGTCGACGGAGGCCTTTGTGAGAAATGGTTCGATTTTTGTCTCATAGAACATTGAGGGGCCCGTCTTACGAACCACGAGATCATACGAGGAATTTACTAAATTCTCCTCAAGCTTTATCATATCATTCCCCATTATGTAATTATCTCGTACCGGCTTAATCTTCCAGAACGGCATATCGCGTTCGCTTTGATAGGCCGTGAAGCACACGGCCACCGGTATGGATAGGGGCCGGGCGGCATCGAGCAGTTTGCGCGTATTTTCCAGTGCCCTGATTGCAAGCGGTTTACCGCCAAACGGGTATTCTTGTGATGTATGCGATTTTTGGAAATCTATCACGAGAATGGCCGGCCGCTTTCCAAAGCCAACGCTGATTTCACCATAGCCAGCAGATTTATATTCGTCTCTCAGCACGATATTTTCCTTTCTGAATTTTTGTAATTCGGAAAAAAGGGTGCAGCCGCTTCTCAGGTTTTAGAGCGCAGATCTTCTTGAATTAGATCGGCACTCTACGTGCCTTGCTTTAAGCATAATCTCATTGCCCCGCATTTCACGCCGACGGGACAGATGCTTTAACAACGCGACGAAGCGCTCTGACGCATTTCTCACGGGTCTTGGGCGAGTGTTTTTTGTTCCCCCATAAGAAGTGGTATCGGATAAACAAAAAATGTCAACAAACAAACTGTACTGTTTGTTTGTTGGGGCTTTCCGATATCCGATTTCCCAGGAGGTGCGGTAGCAGTCGCTTTATCGTGATTTATGTCAAGGTGGCCACAGGACGTCAGTCCGAGGCACTCGCGCGATCGGCGATAACGCCCATGATCGCCGTGCCGACCCGTGTCATAAATTCATGGTGCCGAGGCTGGAGTAAAGGTGGCAATGATCGCATGCCCCTCGGCAGGGTACGTGAAACGAACGAAAGTAACCGGTCCTTGCTCGCTCCATGTTCGCCGTTGAACGACAAGGCACGGGCTACCCTTATTGATACTCAATGAGTTGGAAGTTTCGTTATCCGCTGCAATCGCGTAAATCTTGTGCTCTGCCGTATTCCAAGGAACCTGCAGTCTTAGCCATTGTCCAGGTGGCATTTTAGAGAAATCGACATTCTCCGCGGCCGGTACAACATCCAGATTGATCAAACGCTCTTCCGTGCAAAAGGGCGTTTCGCCCGCGAAATGAATGCAGGAAACCTGTATCAGATTGCTTTTTTTATTCAGGCCGAATGAAGCGACATCAGCTTCGGTTGCTTCGCGAATCCTGCTTCGGAGTAACTTGAATTGATAGTTCCGCTTGAGCGATCGAACTTCCTGCTCGATATCATGGATTTCCAGGATTGCCGATTGGATCAGAGGTTGCGCAACAAAGCTTCCCAGTTTCTTGCGCCGTTCAATCAGCCCCGCTGATGCCAGGCGGGTCAAAACTTTATTTACGGTCATGCGGGACACATTGTAGGATTTTGCGAGGTCAACCTCAAAGGGAAGGCGATATCCGGGAGGCCAATCTCCCGAAACTATTCGCTTTTCTATGTCGCCGAGGATTTGCTGGTGCAAAGTCCCTGCGCTCTGAGATTTCGATGTCATAAAGCGTCCTGTTGCCGGCCTTAGAAGGCCAGCACCCCGTTGATTCCGTGCGTTTGCAGGCAGTATAGAACGTTGGTTCTAATGTTGAAGCAACTCTTTCATTGCACCAACAAACTTCCTTGAAATCTCATCGCGATCAATATGTCGTCCATTCTGGACCTTTTTCTTTCCCTGAACCCAAACGCTGTCGACATGAATGTTATCCGCGAAAATCCATTCATCAAGCAGGTTTGCATGCGGCAGGTATGGGACCTTGGAGACGTCAAGCGCCACGAAGTCAGCTTCCCGTCCCGCGCATAAATGGCCGCCTGCATGTAGGGCCTGGGCACTGCCTCTGACCGCAATATCAAGCAGTCTTTCGCCGGTCGATTTTCCGGGAAGGGCAATGACATTTCTGGAACGTGTTGCGAGCCGTTGCGAATATTCAAGCTGTCTGAGCTCATGAGCCAGTGAGATGGAAACATTGGAATCCGATCCGATGCCGTAAAGGCCGTCATTCTTCAGAAACTGCGGCGCGGGGAATATGCCATCGCCAAGATTTGCTTCTGTGATCGGGCAGAGGCCTGCAATAGCGCGGCGGGCTGCCATTCCAGCTGTCTCAGCCTCTGTCATGTGGGTTGCGTGAATAAGCGTCCAGTTTTCGTTGACCGGCATATTCTCCAGCAGCCACTCGACGGGCCTTGCCCCGGACCACGCAATGCAATCCTCGACTTCCTTGATCTGCTCCGAAATGTGCATATGCACCGGGCCGTCTTTGGCAAGCGGCAGGATTTGTTTTAATTGATCAGGCGTGGCCGCACGCAGACTATGAGGGGCAATACCCAGACGGCTTCCCGCAAGTTTTTGGGTTATCTTACCACACGCTTCGATGAGCCGAGCGTAATTTTCAACAGAGTTTATGAAACGACGCTGACCATCGCTGGGAACACCGCCACCAAAACCGGATTGCGCATAGAAAACGGGGAGGAGGGTCAGCGAAATTCCGGTGCAACTCGCGGCTGCTGCGATGCGCTCGGCATGTTCGGCGATGTTGGCGTAGTGCTGTCCATCCCTGTCGTGGTGCAGATAGTGAAACTCGCCAACGCGTGTATAACCAGCCTCAAGCATTTCCATGTAGAGTTGCGCGGCGACGGCCTCAAGTTGTTCTGGCTGGAAGGTGAGCGCAAATTTGTACATGATGGTACGCCAGCTCCAGAAACTGTCGCTGGCTGGGCCACGGACCTCTGCCAATCCGGCCATTGCGCGTTGAAAAGCGTGACTGTGCAGGTTTCCCGTTCCGGGAATAATCAACTCGTGACGCTCATCCTGGACCTGCGGGGAGGCGCCGATTTGCAGGCTTTTTATCGTGCCTTCATCCATGACGATGCGCACGTCCTTTTCGCAACCCGTTTTGAGCAGCGCAACTTTCGCAAATATGCTCGTCATTTTCACCTCCATACATCCCTATTGTCCAAGGGTCGGTTTTACCAAAAAATTATCTTGCCATTGTTTTATTATGTATATACATGTTTTGCCTTGAGGGAAGAGGAAAATAGGGAACGGGTTAAATGGCTGCTTCAGATGCAACCGTCTTTAGGAACTGTAAGATCGCAACTCTTAGCGGCAAGGGTGACGCACTTGGTTGCATCAACGATGGAGCCATTCTCATCGAGGCGGGGCGCATCGCTTTTGCGGGGCCTGCCGAAAAGCTGACGTCCAAGGTCGCTTCTGCAGAAATATTGGATTTGGAGGGGCGCTGGGTAACGCCCGGCTTGATCGATTGCCATACCCATATTGTGTATGGTGGAAACCGCGCCCGCGAATTCGAGATGCGCCTTGCGGGGGCGACTTACGAAGAAGTGGCCAGAGCGGGTGGCGGTATTGTCTCTTCGGTGAACGCGACCAATGCATTATCCGTCGAGGAACTGGTGAACGCTACCCTGCCGCGCCTGGATACGCTGCTGGCAGAAGGTGTGACGACCATCGAAATCAAGTCGGGCTACGGTCTTTGCGTCGAAGGCGAACTCAAGATGCTTCGCGCGGCGCGAAAACTCGAGCAGATGCGTCCGGTCCGTGTCGTTACCTCCTACCTTGCCGCACATTCGACACCCGTCGAATACAGGGGCCGCAACGGCGATTACATCAATGATGTTGTCCTTCCCGGTCTTCAGGCGGCATATGCGGAAGGGCTGGTGGATGCCGTAGACGGTTTTTGCGAAGGCATAGCTTTTTCCACTGATGAGATCGGCAGCGTTTTCAACGCAGCCAGGACGCTTGGTGTGCCCGTAAAACTCCATGCCGAGCAGCTTTCCAATCTCGGGGGCGCGAAACTCGCTGCTTCCTATGGTGCACTTTCGGCGGATCACCTGGAATATCTCGACGCACAGGGCGTAAACGCCATGGCAAAATCCGGTACTGTCGCCGTTTTGCTGCCGGGTGCCTTTTACGCGATCAACGAGAAACAGAAACCGCCGGTGCACCTCCTGCGTGAAGCCGGCGTTCCTATGGCAGTTGCCACAGATTGCAATCCGGGAACCTCACCGCTTACCTCGCTGCTTTTGGCGATGAATATGTCCGCCACTTTATTCAGGTTGACAGTCGATGAATGTATCGCCGCGACGACCCGTGAGGCAGCAAGGGCGCTTGGATTGCTTGGCGAAACGGGGACTATCGAGGAAGGCAAGTCGGCAGATCTTGCGATCTGGGACGTCGAAACGCTTGCAGAGCTCGTTTACCGCATTGGTTTCAATCCACTGCACGCACATTACTTCAAGGGACAAAGGATTGCATAATGACCGTTACGCTCATTCCAGGTAAGGTAACGCTCGCGCAGCTCCAGACTATCTACTGGAACGATGAGCCCGCTGTCCTCGACAAAAGTGCGGATGCTGCCATCAACAACGGTGCGGCCCGCATCGCAGAAATCGCGCGCGGCAATGCTCCCGTTTATGGAATCAACACAGGCTTTGGCAAACTTGCATCCATCAAGATTGATGCAGGAGATGTCGCTACACTTCAGCGCAATCTGATCCTGTCGCATTGCTGTGGTGTAGGCGCGCCGCTCACCGAGAGTGTCGTGCGGCTCATCATGGCGCTCAAGCTTATTTCGCTAGGGCGGGGTGCGTCGGGCGTTCGTATTGAACTCGTCCGTCTCATCGAGGGAATGCTTGAAAAGGGTGTAACCCCGCTGATCCCTGAAAAGGGCTCGGTGGGCGCCTCTGGCGATCTGGCTCCGTTGGCCCATATGGCTGCTGTGATGATGGGGGAAGCAGAAGCCTTTTTTGGCGGTGAACGTCTTTCCGGCGCTGCTGCCCTTGAAAAGGCGGGCCTGAAGCCGGTTGTGCTTGCCGCCAAGGAAGGACTGGCACTCATCAACGGCACACAGACCTCGACGGCTTTGGCACTGGCTGGCCTATTCCGGGCTCATCGCGCTGCGCAAGCGGCGCTTCTCACCGGCGCTCTTTCCACCGATGCTGCGATGGGCTCGTCTGCACCATTTCACCCGGACATTCACACCCTTCGCGGCCACAAAGGCCAGATCGATGCGGGCGCGGCATTGCGTGATCTTCTTGAAGGGTCGGCCATACGCCACAGCCATATCGAGGGCGATGAGCGGGTCCAGGATCCTTACTGCATTCGTTGCCAACCTCAGGTCGATGGGGCGTGCCTCGATATTCTGCGTTCGGTCGCCCGCACGCTAGAGATCGAGGCCAATGCAGTCACGGACAATCCACTCGTTTTGTCTGATGGCCAAGTGGTATCCGGCGGCAATTTTCATGCCGAGCCGGTAGCGTTCGCCGCCGATCAGATCGCGCTTGCCGTCTGCGAAATCGGCGCTATCGCCCAGCGTCGCATTGCGCTGCTGGTCGATCCCTCCCTGTCCTATGGGCTGCCCGCCTTCCTGTCTAAGAAGCCGGGGCTTAATTCCGGCCTGATGATCGCCGAGGTGACATCAGCAGCACTGATGTCGGAAAACAAGCAGATGGCACATCCAGCTTCCATCGACTCTACACCGACCTCTGCCAATCAGGAGGATCATGTGTCTATGGCATGCCACGGTGCGCGCCGTTTGTTGCCGATGACCGAGAACCTTTTCTCAATCCTTGGCATTGAGGCTCTTTGTGCCGTTCAGGGCGTCGAGTTGCGCGGCCCGCTCAAGACAAGCCCGGAGCTTCAAAAGGCGATTTCCGCATTGCGCTCAGTCGTTCCTGCGCTGGAAGAAGACCGTTATATGGCCCCTGATATTGAGGCGGCATCTCAGCTGATCGCGAATGGAGATCTGATTGCATCCGTTTGCACTGGCATCCTGCCAGAGCTTGAGGCCTGACATGACGGTCTTCGAAACGCATCAGGGGACCTCACCCGTCATTCTTGCTTTCCCGCATACGGGCACGCAAGTCCCGGCTGATATATGGGAACGCCTGAACGATAACGGACGTTTGTTGGCAGACACAGACTGGCACATAGAGCGTCTCTATGACGGTCTGCTGGCGAACGTAACGACAGTACGCGCCACATTCCACCGTTACGTTATCGACGCTAATCGCGATCCGCAAGGTATCAGCCTTTATCCCGGCCAGAATACAACGGGGCTGGTTCCCGAAACCGATTTCGATGGCAAGCCGATATGGAAGCAATCCCCGACCCAAGCCGATATTGACTGCCGTCTTGCCAATTTCCACGCACCCTACCATGAAGCTCTTGCCGCCGAGATCGAGCGGGTAAAAGACATCCACGGCGTTGCTATTCTTTACGACTGCCACTCCATCCGCTCCCGCATTCCCTTTCTCTTCGATGGTAGGTTGCCGGATTTCAACGTGGGCACCGATATGGGGCGCACATGCGCGAAGGAGATCGAAACGGAGACGGTCGAGGTCTGTGCCGGGGCGGCTCACTATACCAGCATCCTTAACGGTCGCTTCAAGGGCGGCTGGACAACGCGCCACTATGGCAGGCCGGAAACCGGCGTGCATGCCATCCAGATGGAACTGGCGCAGTCGAGCCATCTTGCGACAGAAGCACCGCCCTTCGCGCTTGATGCAGAAAAAGCCGCAAGTTTGCGTATTCACCTGAAAGATATCCTGCGCCGTATTGAGGCGCTTGCCTTCACGCTTAAACGCTGATCCGGAGAACCAGCCATGACCGATAATCCTCGCCATAATGTTCGCGAAATCCGCGCTGCTACCGGAACGGAACTGACCGCAAAGAGCTGGCTGACCGAAGCACCGTTGCGCATGCTAATGAATAATCTTGATCCTGACGTCGCGGAGAACCCGCACGAACTGGTCGTCTATGGCGGCATCGGTCGCGCCGCTCGCACCTGGGCCGATTTCGATAAAATAGCTGCTTCGCTACGCGATCTTGAGGAAGACGAGACTCTGGTTGTCCAGTCCGGCAAGCCGGTCGGTATTTTCCGCACGCACAAGGGTGCCCCCCGCGTACTTATCGCCAATTCGAACCTCGTGCCGCATTGGGCCACCTGGGATCATTTTAATGAATTGGATAAAAAAGGCCTCGCCATGTACGGCCAGATGACGGCTGGATCGTGGATTTATATTGGTTCGCAGGGGATTGTGCAGGGCACCTACGAAACATTCGTAGAAGCCGGTCGCCAGCATTATAATGGTGACCTTACCGGCAAATGGGTGCTGACAGGCGGTCTGGGCGGCATGGGGGGGGCTCAACCGCTTGCGGCCGTCATGGCCGGTGCATGCTGCCTCGCCGTCGAGTGCAATCCTGACTCCATCGATTTCCGCCTGCGCACCCGTTACGTCGATGCCAGGGCTGAAACCCTCGATGAAGCCATGGAGATGATCGAACGGTGGACGAAAGCTGGTGAGGCAAAATCGGTGGGTCTGCTGGGCAATTGCGCCGAAATACTGCCCGAGATGGTCCGTCGCGATATCCGCCCTGACATGGTGACGGACCAGACCTCTGCGCACGATCCGATCAACGGCTATCTGCCGAAGGGCTGGACCATGGCCGAATGGAAGGCAAAACGTGAAAGCGATCCGAAAGCGGTCGAAAAAGCCGCCCGTGCCTCCATGCGCGAGCATGTCGAAGCGATGATCGCCTTTCAGGAGATGGGCATTCCGACCTTCGATTACGGCAACAACATCCGGCAGGTCGCGAAGGACGAAGGTCTTGATAATGCGTTCGCCTTTCCCGGCTTCGTACCGGCCTATATTCGCCCGCTGTTCTGCAGGGGCATCGGACCGTTCCGCTGGGTGGCTCTCTCGGGTGATCCCGAAGACATCTACAAGACCGATGCCAAGGTAAAGGAACTGCTGCCCGATAATAAGCATCTGCACAACTGGCTGGACATGGCCAAGGACCGCATCTCTTTCCAGGGGCTGCCAGCACGCATCTGTTGGGTCGGCTTGGGCGATCGCCACCGACTTGGCCTCGCTTTCAACGAAATGGTGAAGAACGGCGAGTTGAAGGCACCAATCGTCATCGGTCGCGACCATCTCGACTCGGGATCCGTCGCCTCGCCCAATCGTGAGACGGAAGCGATGAAGGATGGCTCCGACGCGGTGTCCGATTGGCCGCTGCTCAACGCGCTGCTTAACACAGCTTCCGGCGCGACCTGGGTTTCGCTCCACCATGGTGGGGGCGTCGGCATGGGCTTCTCGCAGCATTCTGGCGTGGTCATCTGCTGCGACGGCACAGATGATGCAGCTGAGCGCATCGGCCGCGTCTTGTGGAACGATCCCGCGACAGGTGTGATGCGCCACGCCGATGCGGGATATGACATCGCTATGGAATGCGCCAAGGAGAAGGGCCTGCGCCTGCCGGGTATCCTAGGCAACTGATGCGTTGTTGAGGGCTTTCTCAGTGAAAGCCCTCCCTTCGTCGATGGGAGAATAATGTGCGCTTTTTGCGGCATGAACATCACAAAATCGTACCCTGGAAGAACGGTGCCGGGGTGACGAGGGAACTCGCGCTTCATGAAGACGAAGCATTGCACTCCGATTTTCTGTGGCGCATCAGTATTGCTACCGTGGACAGAGACGGGCCGTTTTCAACCTTTTCATCTATCGACCGGACCATCGCCGTCTTGCGAGGCGAGGGGATGATACTTGAAAGTCCAAGTCAGCGCGTGACAATGTCGTCGGGCGGTGCCCCGTTTTGTTTTGATGGCGAGACCCCTATCGTGGCGATCATCATCAATGGCGAAACGACTGATCTGAATGCAATGACCCGACGCGGTTTTTTTACCCACTCGATGGATCGCCTGACATTTTCACACACGGTTGCCATTGACGGTGAGAGCGATGAAACTGTTGTTGTTTTCAATTCGAGTATAAGAGCCAAGACTGCACAGGGGCACTTCAATGCTCGCCCCTTTGACGTCATACTCGGCATCGGTCGGCACGAGCGGATTTACCTGTTTCCGGACGACCAAGCCGAGGTCTATATTATCCGGCTCTCAAAAACAGAGTGAAAGTTAGCCCAGGTTCGGAGTTCTGAGAAAAAGGGTAGCAAACCTGCCTCATGCTGTCCCATTACAGCAGCTGATGTCGTCTATACGTTCGGGCGAGCGGTGCGTGTCGACAAGGGTCCGGCATCTGTTCTGACCCAGTTCGGCAGTTATAAATACGACAATGATGCCCGCGCATGGCTCAAGGAAACAGTGTCTGAAAAAGCACAATACAACTTTTATTGTATAAATCCCTATCGCATTGTTCCTCTTCGTTGTATCAGCAAAACTGCATTGAACCGATGGGCATGTCGGTCGATGCAGTGGTGGCGGGGGCTGCATACAACTTAAGGCGACTCTGTCCCGACTCATATCTAGTTTCACGGGGGCCTGATTTTCAGGCAAAAGCAGAGGGCAATTCATGTCAGTAATATCCAGAGATTTGACGCGCGTGTTGGGATCAACAGCGATAATCTTGGTACTTTCGAGTTCGGTGGCGTTGTCGGATGCTAGTTCATATCGCTATGCTGAAGGTGGTAGCGATACTGTGACCGGAGAAACCTTCATGGCTATTTCCTCTGGCGGGAAATATGCTTGGGGTGCCTTGGTCTACAATAATTCCACCGTCGATATTTCAAGTACTCAGATTATTACTATCGGTGCGAAAGCACACGGTATTCAGGTCGGCCAGTCCGGTGGCTCCAAAGCGACGGGTACCGACGGGTCGGTGATCAACTTATCGGATGTTACGGTTATAGTCGGGCCGGACGGCGACAGCGGTAACGGCTCTTATGGCCTGCATGCTGTAGACGGCGGCACCATCAATGGCTCTGTCACTATTACGACTGGCGGCGCAAACAATTTCGGTGCATTTGCCGAGAGCTTCTCGAAGATCAACATCTCGAACTCAGCCATTACAACAGGCGGTCAAAAAGCCTTTGGAGTTATTGCAAACAACGACCTCGGCACTGATGCAGGAAGCATCACAGCTGAAAATGTAAAAATCACTACAGGCGGGAATAATGCTTCGGGTGCCTATGTTGACAATGGCGGCACCATATCACTGACCAACAGCACTATCGAAACGGGCGGAGAGTCCGCGCATGGTGTCGAGGCCAGGTCGGCAGGTGTCATTACCTTGAACGGTGGATCAATCACCACGTCGGGTAAGGGTGCCCGCGGTGTTAACGCGGATGCAGCAACCGTTGTTCTAAATGATGTAAAGATCACCACCAAGCACGCTGAGCGTTTTGCGGAAGGCGTTCAGTCTCAAAATGGTGCGAAGGTTACACTCAACAAGGGAAGCATCACCACTTCGGGTGCGCGCGGATATGGCTTGATTGCCAGCAATGGCGGTACCATTACCAGCAGCGCAGATATCACCACAAATGGTGATGCGGCGCACGGTGTGCAGGCGGGTGCTTTTGGCAATGCAAGCTCCAACGGTGCCACCGCAGGTACAATCAAGCTGACAGGCGGCACCATCACGATCAACGCCCTCAATGGGCAGGGGTGGGGCTCTGCGCTTCACGCCGTAGATAAAAGCGCCATTGAAGCTCAGAATATCAGCGTTATCAGCAAATCTTATGGTGCGATTGCTGAGTCGGGTTCAAAAATCACGATCAGCGATTCCTCGGTCACGACGTCTGGTAAGGGTAACTCCGCGTTAATCGCCAATAATGACCATCTGAAGAATGAACTTATCGAAGCTGTTGGGGGTAAACTCTCCGCAACGAACACCACTGTTATTACTTCTGGTAATAACGCAGCAGGTGCTTCGGCAGAATATGGCGGCGCGATTACGCTCGTTGGTGGTCGCATTACCACTACCGGTCGGGATGCTTCTGCCTTGCAGATCATCAATTCTGGCACCATTACTGCGACCGGCACGACCCTTGCCTCCGCCAACGCCGCAACGGTCGATGTTGATTTCAATCGGGGCGGTGCTAACGCGAGCGTAACGCTTGGCAGCGGCACTGTTGCGACGCAGAACAACGGCACCCTTTTGCGAGTCAACCGTTCGGAAGCAGGTGGTGATGGCGTTGTTCAGTTCACTCTGGGAGCCGGTTCGACCAGCCAGGGCGACATTCTTGATGAAGGTGTCAAAACAACCGGCGGCACCGATGTGACGCTGCAGGATGGGGCAAGCTGGACTGGCTTGCTGCACGGGGTCCGCAATTTCTCCGGCTCCCAGGGAGGCCGTGTCGCGTTCGACGGTGTGGCAGATATCGCTGGCGATCTAAATGGCGTGGGCACCCGCTATGTTTTCAGCGATCTGGGTGGCACTATTGGCGGTGACGTCAACCTTACGAGCGGGTCTTCGACCGCCGGCGGCACGATCGGTAATCGTATTATTGTTCTGGGCAACATGTCTGTCTACACAAACTCGGTTTTGGGCGGCAATTGGTTTATTCACGGCGATTTGCAGTCAGACGGTATTGTTTCGCCGGGCAATTCCATCGGCGTTGTAACGGTTGGAGGTGATGCAACCTTTGGCGCGGATTCTGTTTATGACGTGGAGGTTGCAGGCGACGGCACCAGTGATCGTATCAACGTGACTGGGGCAGCCAATCTGAAGGGCGGGCAGGTTCACGTTTACGCGCTCGATACCAAGGTCAGCTACCAGGACGGCCAGAGATACACGATCCTGACGGCAGGCGAGGGTATCAATGGTGAATTTGCTCCGGCTGTTTCTGAATCGGTCTTTTTGACTGCAGCGCTTGATCATCAGGCCAATCAGGTTGATCTGACGATTGGCGTGAAAGCTGATCCAGTTAATCCGGGAAACCCGGTCGTATTTGAAAAGGTGGCCGACACAGCAAACCAGAGAGCCACCGCTCGCGCACTGGATAGCCTGGAACAGAGCGGTTCTTCGCTTGAGCTTTACAATTCTGTTCTCTTCCTCACCGATGAAAATGAAGCCCGTAGTGCATTCACCCAGCTTTCGGGCGATACTCACGCTTCGATCAAGACAGGTCTTATCGATACGGCCAATTTGACGGCCGATACCATCAACAACCGTCTGCGTGCAGCCTTTGCAGGTGTGGCAGCCAAGGATGCGCCGGTTCTTTCCTTCTCGCAGTCACCGAAGGGCAGCGCGCCGCAGCCATTCGACGCGGTCGCGCCGGTTTCTTCGGAATATTCCGTCTGGGCTTCGGGCTTTGGTTCGTGGATCGACCGTGACGGCAATGCCAATACGGGTGGTCTGAAGACCTCGACGGGCGGCTTCCTGTCGGGTGTCGACGTCGGCGTTGCTTCGGGATGGCGTCTTGGCGTCGTCGGCGGCTATAGCCAGACCGATCTCGACGCGAAGGGGCGTTATGCGTCGGCGTCGAGCGACAACTGGCATCTGGGTATCTATGGTGGCAACCAGTGGGGTCCGATCGGTCTGCGTGCCGGTCTTGTCCACACCTGGAACAACATCGACTCGTCGCGCTCGGTCGCTTACTCCGGTTTCAGCGACACGCTTGATGCCGATTATGATGCCCGCACGCTGCAGGCCTTTGGTGAACTGGGTTATCGCATCGATACGGCATCGGCTTCCTTCGAGCCTTTCGCCAATCTGTCGCATGTGCGTCTTCGTACTGACGGGTTTACCGAAAACGGCGGTGCGGCAGCCCTTTCCGTCGACAGTGAAACCACCAACACAACGTTCACGACGCTGGGTTTGCGGGCGTCCGCACCGCTTACTCTGGGCACGACAACTGCCAATGTGAAGGGAACGCTGGGCTGGCGTCATGCTTATGGCGATATCACACCGGAATCGACACAGTTCTTTGCAGGCAGCAATGCGTTTACGGTTGAAGGTGTTGCAATTGCCAAGGATGCGGCACTGGTTGAGGCTGGGTTCGATCTCGCCATTACCGAAAGCGCTACATTCGGCGTGAGTTATGTTGGCCAGTTCGGCGACGGAACCACCCAGAACGGCTTCAATGCATCGCTGAGCGTCAAGTTCTAGAGCATTTGAGCCTGAAACATAAAGCTGCCCGGCCTCGCGCCCGGGCAGCTTTTTTTATGGGAGAAGTCAAGCTTCTTGCAATGCCGCAGGCGTCCGGATTTATAAGGAATGGTTCCGCAGCTATGACGAAGATGACCAGCCGCGCTGGCCGACGAGCCGTTCTGGCAGCGTCGCCGTCAAATCACGAAGATGGCGATAAAGGCTGACAGCTCTTAAAACAACAGGCTAAATTGTCCAAGACGGGGTCGAAAAACTGCTACGGTCCGGCGCAAATTTCGGCACGGGAGAGCTGAACCTGTCCGGCTTCGGCGCTATAGGCGCGAAGACCGTGATGATCCAGTATGATCACCCGATAGCAGGGGTTGCCTGTTGTCCACCATGCATCGGGCCTCTCGATTTCGGTGATGAAACGGTGTGAGCAGGCCTGTCCCGAACTGTAAGCGATGCCTTCGGGGCTTGTGCCGGAAAGTGGCACATGGATGTGGCCGAAAATGATATGGCGGATGCCGGCTGCATGTGCGGCGAGGCGGCGCATGATTGCACCATCGTCATGCATGCCAATATTATCGAAATGCGCAATGCCGGGGTCAAACGGTGGGTGATGAATGAAGACACTGACCGGTAGATTGCCAGCGCTTGAGAGTGTTTTATCCAACCATTGCATCCTGTCCGCGCCATAAATGCCGCCGATCACACTGGCTTCATGGCTATCGAGAAACAGCAAGCGCCCGAACGGCGTGTCCTCAAAAAACTGGACATAGCCGTTCTCGTCGCGCGGATGGTCCGGAAAAGCATCGATGAATTGCGGACGACGATCATGATTGCCAAGAATCAGGCGTATCTTGAAGGGCACTGGCGAAAGGATATCGCGCAACAGGGCATAGGCTTCAGGGTCGCCGTGATTGCATAAATCCCCCGTAATAACCAACAGATCCGCATCGGCGTGTTTTTCGACGATGTCGTCGATTGCAGCACGCAACTGCTTTTCCGGATCGACGCCGTTCACCACGATGCCCGGTGCCATCAAATGGGTGTCGGTGACTTGAATGATTTTCATCTTTCCATCTTTCAATAAAATATGCCGGGCAAGCAGCCCTCCTGTCATGGAGGTTGCTTGCCCGGCATTGGGGCGCTGTCAGGATTATTTCATCAGCGCATTGGTCTGATCGACGAGCTCTTTGAGGCCGTTCTCCGGTGTGATTTCACCACGCATTACGCTACCGATGATATCGCGCTGCGTCCGCCAGATACGTACTGAGTCACCGCCCGGATAACCGGCCCATGGCAGTGAACGGTCAGCCTGTAGCGAGGCGGTTTTCACATTCGGATGCTCCTCGTAATAGGGCGCCAGATAGTCTGGACCGGTGGCAAGCTTGTTGGTGGGAAGGTAGCCCGTGATGCGCACGATCACGTTTTGCGCTTGCGGGCCGGTAATCCATTTAAGGTATTTCCAGGCGGCCTGCTGCTTGTCCTTGTCTTGGGTTAAGATAACTGCCGAATTGCCGCCGGTTGGGACACCGCCAGTTTCCGGATTATCCAGCGGAAAGGTTGCGGTCGCAAGCTTGAAGCGATCGCCGACAAGACCTTCAATGGTCTGCACGTGGGCGGGGGTGGAGAAGATGAAGCCGGTCAGCCCAGCACCAAACTGTTGGCGCGACTGATCCCAGTCGAGAAGATTTTGCCCGCCTTCGGTCACGAATTGGCGCGTCAGCTTGAGCGCGTTGAGGCCGTTTTCATTGTCGAAAGCAACCTTTTTAGTCTCTTCATCGACCAGTTTGCCGCCCTGCTGGAAAACCAGCGATTGCCAGAGCCAGTCGTCCGGCCAGCCATTGATATCATAGCCCATGCCGGAAATCTTGGAATCGAGCGCGTGGATATTCTTTGCCAGATCGATAAGGCCAGCAAAGGTTTTTGGCATGTTTTCCGGGTCGCCGCCGGCTTTTTTGACAAGATCGGCATTGATGAACATGATCGGCGAGGAAGCATTGACCGGCAGGCCATATTGCTTGCCATCGACCTGTCCAAGGGCTGCCATTTTGGGGCTGTAATTCTTGTCGAGGAAAGCCTGGCCGCCTTCGGCTTCAATAAAGGGCGCGAGATCGGTAATCTGGTTGCGGGGGCTAAGTGTGTGTACCAGTTCCCCTGTCAGATTATATCCGGAAAAATAGACATCGGGCAATTTGCCGGTAACGGCTGCACGCAGCACCTGCTGCTGGCCTTCATTATAGCCGACGGCGGGTGCGAGAAAATTGATCTTTATATCCGGGTTGTTCTTCATGAATTCGTCAGCGAGGGGCTGATGAAATTTTGTAAAACCCGGCAGATTGTAAAGAACGTCGAGTGTTATATCTGTGGCGGATGCGATCCGTGGCGCGAAGCTCGTAAGAGCAACGCCAAGGAGCATGCCATTGATAAGGCTGCGGCGGTTGAGTGTCATGATAGTCTCCGGTTGATTTTGGGAGGATGGAGAGGGGGAAACGAGGGTTACTTCACCCCGGTCATGGTGATGCCTGCGATAAAGTGTCGCCGCGCGAGAAGGAAACAGACGACCATGGGAGCGGTGATGATGGTCGCACCGGCCATCAGCGCACCGTAATTGGCACCCGATTCAATATCGGCAAAGAAAAGCATGCCGAGTGGCGGTGGGGCGAGGCTGGTGTCGGAGATCACGATCATTGGCCAATAAAGATCGTTCCAGTGCGCAACGAGTGAGAAGACAGAGAAAGCGGCAAGCGACGGCAATGAGCCGCGCAACACCAGCCCCCAGCAGATTTCCATTTCGGAAAAACCGTCCATGCGTGCGGCTTCAATGATCTCGTCGGGATAGCTGCGAAACGACTGGTGAAACAGAAAAATTGCAAAAACCGACAGGAAGAACGGTGCCATCATTGCAAAATAGCTGTTGAGCAGTTCCACCTTGGCAAGACCGACGAAAAGCGGCAGTGCCAATGCCTGGATGGGTACGCAAAGGGCTGCAATCACCAGCGCCAGCATTAGCTTGCGGCCCGGAAAGCGCAGTTTTGCCAGTGCATAGGCGGCGGGAACAGCGGTCACGACTTGTACGAACAGAATACCGAAACAGACGATCACACCGTTCAACATAAAACGGAGCATCGGAACCTGCCCGGTGGCACGAGCGTAGTTTTCAACTGCATCGAATTTTTCCGGGATGGGCCAGAGCGAGACGTTGAAAATTTCCGCCGGTGAGCGAATGGAGGTCAGCACCATCCAATAGAATGGCAAGAGCATGACGAAGGCGCCAAGCGCCAGCACGACATGCGGCAGGTATTTGCGCAGTGGGGCCATCAGTAGTGCACTTTCTTGTCAAGATGTAGCGTCTGGCCGATGGAAAGAACCAGTACAATGGCAAGGAAAATCAGGGTGAGCGCTGCTGCGTATCCGGTGTTGGAATATTCAAAGCCTTCGAGATAAAGGTCGAACAGAAGCGTTTCCGAGCCAAAGCGACCTTTGGTCAGAACCGCCACCGTCTCGAACACTTTAAAAGCCGAGATTGACGTTGTGACGACAACGAACATCGTGGTTGGCCCGAGCATCGGCCATGTCACGGTCAAGAAGCGGTCGATTGGGTTTTTCGCACCGTCAAGACGGGCTGCTTCGTGTAAATCCTTGGGGATTGCGGTGAGACCTGCCAGAAACAGGATCATGTTGAAGCCCAGCACCTGCCAGATACCCATCAGCGCCATGGTGGGGATCAAAAGCGACGGATTGGATAGGAAGGATATCGGCTCGAAGCCGAACCATTTTATCAACGCATTGACCGGCCCGATGGAGGGATGCAGCAAAAACTGCCAGACGGTCGCCATGGCCACAAGGGTTGCCGTGACGGGCAGGAAATAGGCCACTTCCCAGAAAGCTCTGCTCTTCTTGCGATTATAGACCAAAAGGGCAACGCCAAGCGCCATAAACACCCCGAACGGAATGACGATCAGCGCGTAAATGACCGTGTTGCGAAGTGCACGCATGAAGACTGGATCGGAAAAGGCATTGATGAAATTATCAAGCCCGATAAAGCTGAACGATAGCGCGCCAAGCTGGTAATCAGTGACCGAGAATCCGGCCAGAACGATCATCGGAATGATGTAGGTTGCGAGGAGCAGCAGGCCAGCGGGGGCGGCAAACAGAAGACCACGCAGGACGAGGCGTCTCGCCGCGTTCGACTGGCGCGGCTTGGCCGTAACTGCATTCAATGTTGGAAAATCAGTTGCCGTCATGCCGCCACCCGTTCACGTGCGACTTGCAGACGTTGGCCGTTTTCAGCGAACAGATGCGCCTTTTCAGATGAATACCCGATATGAAGTCGACCATCTGCGTCAGCGCCGAGCGTGTCGCCCGCACGCTGGCGTAACGTGACTTCGATATTGTCGTCATTGGCGAGGCGACAGGTGACGAAACGATCCGAGCCGTGGGTTTCGCTGCGCATGACACGCGCTGCGAGACCCTTCGTTGAAGCGCGCAGGTCTTCCGCACGTAGACCCAGCATGGCCGGTCCATTTTGACCGGCGCCAACATTGATCCCAAGCATTTCTCCGCAGAAGCTGACGCGGCCTTGAATATCGACTTCGACCGGCAGCAGGTTGATCGATGGCGTGCCGATGAAGCGGGCAACGGTCAAGGTTGCGGGGCGGCTATAGAGTTCGTCTGGCGTTCCCAATTGCTCAATGCGACCTTCCGACATGAGCGCGATGCGGTCGGACATCGTCATGGCTTCGATCTGGTCATGGGTGACATAGATGAAGGTCGCGCCCAGACGACGATGCAGGCGGGCCAGTTCGTCACGCATATGCGCACGCAGCTTGGCATCGAGATTGGAAAGCGGTTCATCCATCAAAAAGGCTGCTGGTGAGCGAACCAGCGCACGCGCCAATGCCACCCGCTGGCGTTGTCCGCCAGAAAGCTGCGCCGGTTTGCGCTCCAGCAAATGTTCGATCTGCAAGGTCTCGGCAGCCTCAACCACGGCGGCATCGATTTGTGCCAGTGCTGCGGAACCGGCCATCATGCGTCCGACCAGCGGCAGACGAGCGGAGAGTGACAGGCGGCGCATACGAAGCGGCGTTGCAATGTTCTGGCGCACGCTCATATGCGGATAAAGCGCATAGGATTGAAACACCATCGCCAGATTGCGCTCGCTCGGATCGATATCGGTGACATCCTTGTCGCCGATGGCAACCGTGCCGGTATCGGGCGCTTCAAGACCGGCGATGATCCGCAGCAAAGTCGATTTTCCGCAACCCGACATGCCTACGAGTGAAATGAACTCTCCGGCGCGAATGGAAAGATCGATGCCTTTGAGGACGGCATTGCCTTCAAAGGCCTTTCCGATATTCGAGAGTTCAACTGACTGGCGCATATTCCGCACTCCTTATCCAAGGCGATGCCTATGCGGTTCATCGGTGACAGATGGACGAAGGTTCGATGAAAGTTAGATGACAATCCCAAATCGCGATGTTGGCGTAGGTTTGTGACAGCCGCAGGTCTTGTCCCAAGACCGCCAGAAGGTTGGGCCTGCCAAACCAAGCTCTAAGGGAAGGTGTCGAATGCAAGGTCATCCGGTGGCATTTAATGCTGGGTCTTCGACGTGAGATCGGCTCTTTCATGCGCAACGGAAAACTATAAAGCCCGGTAA
This sequence comes from Brucella sp. BE17, assembly GCF_039545455.1. Taxonomy (NCBI): domain Bacteria; kingdom Pseudomonadati; phylum Pseudomonadota; class Alphaproteobacteria; order Hyphomicrobiales; family Brucellaceae; genus Brucella; species Brucella sp. BE17. The sequence goes on from NZ_CP154467.1 coordinate 326,187, forward strand.
CAAAAGGCGTCAACGACCTTAGCAAGGCTCTGCTTCGCTTTCATACGGATGGCGAGGGCGGAAGTCTTCGATAGGAAACGGCCTTATGGTGGCACTCTCTAGAGGTGGCATATTCAGTTTTGGTTGTTAAAACGCACCCGTAATGTGCCTTTCCATTTTTGGGGGTGCGTGTAAAACAAGACCGCCGGATTGTTACCTGTATTAGAGCAGGGTGGTCAGGCGGGAGAGTTTTGAAGTCTGTTGGAGGAGCATTGAGCGTGGGTATGGAATTATTCGCATCTGGAACATTTGTCGGTCGGGCTTGGAGCCCTGAGGCCCAAGGACCTATCCTCGTAACGCTGCGTGCGGGCCGCGTTATCGATATTACCGACAAGGCCGCGCCGACCATGCGCGATCTTCTGGAGCACAATGATGTGGCCGCCTATGTGCGCAGCGTATCCGGTCGCGATATCGCTTCGCTTGAAGAGCTTTTTGCGGGCAGCCCCAATGATGAGAAAAGCCTGCATCTGCTGGCTCCCAACGACCTGCAGGCCATCAAGGCCTGTGGTGTAACATTTGCCCGCTCGATGATTGAACGGGTGATCGAGGAAATGGCTTCCGGTGATCCGGATATGGCGCTAAAAATCCGCGAGCGCGTTGGTGCAATCATCGGCGACAGTCTGCGCAATTTGAAGGCCGGATCGCCTGAAGCCGCGCGTGTCAAGGCGGCTTTGATAGAAGAGGGCGTGTGGTCGCAATATCTCGAAGTCGGGATCGGTCCGGATGCTGAGGTGTTTACCAAGAGCCAGCCGATGTCGGCGGTCGGCCATGGTTGCGATGTCGGTCTGCATCCCATATCCACCTGGAACAATCCCGAGCCGGAAGTGGTGCTGGTGGTCGATAGCCAGGGTCGCGTCAAGGGAGCGACACTTGGCAATGACGTCAACTTGCGTGATGTCGAAGGGCGCTCCGCGCTGCTGCTCGGCAAGGCGAAGGACAATAATGCGTCTTGTTCTGTCGGACCTTTCATCCGGCTGTTTGACGAAACCTATACGCTGGATGACGTGCGCTCGGCGGAGCTTACGCTGAAAGTCGAGGGACCGGACGGCTATATACTTGATGGCCACAGTTCGATGAAGGAAATCAGCCGCGATCCGCTGGAACTGGTTGCTCAGACGATTGGCAGCCACCACCAATATCCCGACGGTTTTGTTCTCTTTATGGGGACATTGTTCGCACCGGTGGAAGACCGTGATATCCCGGGGCAGGGCTTTACGCACAAGATCGGTGATGTGGTGACGATTTCCAACCCACAGCTTGGCGCTCTAACCAACCGCGTCCGTCTTTCTACCGAATGCGATCCCTGGTGCTTCGGTGTTTCGCATCTGATGCGCAATCTTGCCGCGCGCGATCTGATTTAGTGGATCGTTTGAATTTGACGTTTGAAAGAGTGTTCTTTGCGCGGGTTTCAGAGGTCAAGTTTAATCCAATAAAACGTATTCCGAAAAGTGTGAAACGGTTTTCGGAATGCGCTCTATACCAAGATCATAAAATGCAGCCGACATTTAATGGTCGGCACCGGTATGCCGGGCCGATCGAGCACTGCGTAATCTGCCGCCGTTGTGAAAGGGTCAATAGGGACTTTCAACCTTACCCATCTCGACATAGACGGTCTTGATCTGGCTGTAATGCTCCAGTGCCGCTCGTCCGTTTTCACGACCGATACCCGATTGCTTGTAGCCGCCGAACGGCACTTCCACCGGGGTCAGATTATAGGCATTGATCCAGCAGGTCCCGGCCTTGATCTGGCCGATGACACGATGACCGCGTGAGAGGTCACCGGTAAAGACCCCTGCCGCAAGGCCGAATTCGGTTTCATTGGCGCGCGCAATTACTTCGTCCTCGTCAGAGAATTCAAGAATGCTCATGACGGGTCCGAAAATTTCCTCGCGCGCAATCGTCATCTGGTCGGTGACGTCGGTGAAGATGGTCGGCTCGATAAAGAAACCGTTATCGAAGCCCTGCAATTTCGGTATCCCGCCGCCATATGTGAGCGTCGCTCCCTCTTCTTTGCCTTTCTTGATGTAAGACAGAACCTTGTCGCGCTGGGCGGCACTGATCAGCGGTCCCATCTGCGTTGTATCGTCGAGCGGATCGCCGATACGGATCGTGGCAGTGCGTTCCACAAGACGGTCTACGAACTTCTTGCGGATATTTTTATGCACGAAGACGCGGGTACCGTTGGAACAGACCTGTCCCGTTGAATAGAAATTACCGAGCATGGCACCGCCGATGGCACTTTCAAGGCCAGCATCGTCGAAGACGATGATGGGAGATTTTCCACCCAATTCCAGCGTGGCATGTTTCAACTGACCGCCGGCTTCGGCCATGATGCGTTTGCCGGTTGGCACAGAGCCGGTCAGGGAAACTTTTGCGGTCAGACGATGGTTGACCAGCGCTGCCCCTACATCGCCAAAACCCTGCACGACATTGAAAAGCCCGTCAGGTAAACCTGCTTCCTTATAAGCTTCGGCAAGCGCAAGCGCTGACAGTGGCGTGTTTTCCGATGGTTTAAAGATGAAGGCATTGCCCATAGCAAGTGCCGGAGCCGATTTCCATGCTGCGATCTGAATGGGATAATTCCACGCGCCGATGCCGATGCAAATGCCGAGCGCTTCACGTCGTGTATAGGCAAATGACTCGCCCAGATCGACATATTCGCCGTTGAAGCTGGAAACCACACCACCGAAAAACTCCAGCGCATCGGCAGCGGATGCTGCGTCCGCCACCAGTGTTTCCTGTAGCGCTTTGCCGGTATCGAGTGTTTCGAGCTTGGAGAGTTTTTTGTTCTTCTCGCGCAGGATTTCTGCAGTGCGGCGCAGAATGCGTCCGCGCTCGATGGGTTTAAGCGCTGCCCAGGCCTCTTGTGCCTTGAGTGCGGCGGCAAAAGCGCTTTCTATTACAGCGGGTGTGGCGGAATAAAGCTTAGCGATTTCTTCGCCCGTTGCCGCATAGATAACAGGAAGCGGTGTACCAGTCTTGTCTTCTACAAATGCGCCGCCGACAAAATGCGAGGCCTTGGGTTGTGCTTTCATGTCTCTATCCTCAAAGTTTCATCAGCGGTCGCTGGTCTGCCAACGCGGATTGATCCACGGCTCCTGATTGGAGCATGGCAGCGGCGTGCGCCCCAGAATGTGATCGGCGGCTTTTTCGCCCACCATGATCGATGGGCCATTAAGATTGCCGTTGGTGATGCGTGGGAAAATCGACGAGTCTGCGACCCTTAGGTTTTCCACACCGATCACCCGGCATTCAGAATCAACCACCGCGAGCGGATCGTCAACCGCCCCCATCTTGGCTGTGCCGCAAGGGTGGAATGCGCTTTCTACATGTGCGCGCAGAAAATCGTCTATCTGTTCATCCGATTGCACGTGCTCGCCGGGCTGAATTTCGCTACCCCTATAGGGATCGAAAGCCGCTTGTCCGAAAATTTCCCGTGTGAGGCGTACGCAATGGCGGAAATCGGTCCAATCGTCTTCGTGCGACATGTAATTGAACTTGATTATGGGTTTTTCACGCGGATTGGCAGAACGCAACGCCACGCTGCCGCGCGATTTCGAGCGCATCGGGCCGACATGCGCCTGAAATCCGTGAGCTGGTGCTGCCGCCTTGCCGTCATATCGGATGGCGGCGGGCAAAAAGTGGTACTGGATATCGGGATATTCGACGCCTGGCCTGGAGCGCAGGAAAGCTGCGGATTCAAAATGATTGGTCGCGCCTTCGCCCGATTTGAAGAGCAGCCATTGCGCACCGATGCGGGCTTTCGAGAACAGGTTCAGCTTGGAATAGAGCGTGATGGGCTGCGTACATTCCTGCTGGATATAGACTTCCAGATGGTCCTGAAGATTGTGCCCAACACCGGGGCGGTCCACCACCACGTCGATGCCGTGTTCGCGCAGATGTGCCGCTGGACCAATGCCCGAAAGCATCAGCAATTTGGGCGAATTGATGGAAGAAGCCGCAATGATCACGTCACGGCGTGCACGCACCGTTGCAAAACTGCGCCCCGCCTCGATCTCCACGCCCACGGCACGGTTTCCCTCCAGCACTATCTTGCGCGCAAGGCCTTTGACCAATTGCACATTCGGGCGCTTGAGGGCCGGTTTCAGATAGGCGTTGGCTGCGGACCAGCGGCGACCCTTATGGATCGTCTGCTCCATTGGGCCAAAGCCTTCCTGCTTTGCACCATTATAATCCTGAGTGAGCTCAAAACCTGCTTCGCGCCCTGCTTGCACAAATGCGTGAAATAGGGGGTTATCGCGGCGGCCGCGCTGGATATGCAAGGGGCCGTCGGTTCCGCGCCAGTCTTCCTCTCCGCCATGGGAACTTTCCATGCGCTTGAAATAGGGCAGCACGTCAGCGAAGCTCCAGCCCTGTGCCCCGCTTTGCGACCAATGGTCAAAATCACGGGCATGACCGCGTACATAGACCATACCATTAATGGAAGACGAGCCGCCAAGAACTTTGCCGCGCGGGGTAACAAGGCTGCGCCCACCCAGATGGGGTTCCGGTTCGGTCGAAAATCCCCAGTCATAGGTTGCCATATTCATCGGGAAGGATAGGGCAGCGGGCATCTGGATCAACGGCCCCACATCCGGCACACCATATTCGATGACGATGACCGAGTGGCGACCGTCCTCGGAAAGGCGATAAGCCATGGCTGAGCCGGCTGAGCCGGAGCCGATGATTACAAAATCCGCTTCCATGATCATTCCCCTGCCGAAAGTTGAATGGCGATGTAATTTTCCACCAGCGAAATCGCAGCCTTTGCATCCGGTGCATCGGCACCAAGTGCATGGCGAATATAAAGCCCATCGATCAGTGCACCTGCGCCTTCCGCGATGCGGTGCGCGTGGTCGCTGCCCGTCAGTTGCGAGAGAGGCACGACCAGATTGGAATGCAGGCGGTGGGCATAAACCCGCAGGAGTCGGCGCGTGTCGTGTGATTGCTGCGCATGGACATAAAAGGTCAGCCATGCGGCAATGGTTTCCGGGGCAAATTGGGCGGCGGAAAAATTGACTGCAATGATCGCCGCGATGCGTGCACGCGGCGTTTCGGTCTGGCTGATTGCCCTGTTGAGATCCTGACCCAGTTCACGCAGCAAATGGCGCATGGTCGCGAGAATGAGTTTGTCCTTACCGCCAAAATAATGATGTGCCAGCGCCGGTGAAACGCCTGCCTCATGAGCGATTTGCGCAACCGTCACATCAAGCGAGCCGCGCTGGCCAATAGTGCGGATTGTGGCATCGATCAATTCGCGTCTGCGCAGGGGTTCCATACCGATCTTGGGCATTGGTCCATTCCTGAATCTTGTTTCGAGGTCGCTGTTTAATTTTGATTGACTGATCAATCAATAAAAAATATTTGGCAAAAAATCAATGCTAGTGATGATCTCGCTCTGGTGATTTCCGTAGCGGTGGTTATGGTCGCGGGCGGTTTGAAGCAAAGGCGTCGCGCGACGGGTGACGCGGGTAAAGGTTGGAAATGGTAAGCAATCCGGTTCTTCTGAACGTGTTTCGTGGTGATGTGGTGGAAAGTCGCCATCGCGGTGCGCTTGCGGTTTTCGATGGCGATGGGACTTGCGTTTTTTCTCTGGGCGATGTCGAACGCCCAACCTTTCCGCGCTCGGCGATCAAATCCATTCAGGCTTTGCCGCTGGTCGAAAGCGGGGCGGCGGACGCCTTCGGCTTTAAGGATGCTGATCTTGCAATGGCTTGCGCGTCCCATTCGGGTGAAGAAGAGCATGCCGCACGCGCCCAATCCATGCTGCGTCGCGCCGGACTAGATATGGATGCTCTTGAATGCGGCAGTCACTGGCCGTTCCAGCAATCGGTTTTGATCAAACTCGCTCAAAGCGGACAGCAGCCCACACCGTTGCACAATAATTGCTCGGGCAAGCATTCGGGTTTTCTGGCGACCTGTGTTCATTGTGGCTTTGAAACCAAGGGATACGTTGCCCTTGGTTCGCAAATTCAGGACATGGTGCGCGATGTGATGGAAGAAGTAACGGGTGCGGTCCACGCGGTCGATCAATGTGGCACGGACGGCTGTTCGATTCCGACCTATGCTATTCCCTTGTCGAAGCTGGCGCATGGATTTGCCCGAATGGCAACCGGTACCGGGCTTGGCGACAAGCGAGCTGCTGCTGCTCGCCGTCTCGTCACGGCGTGCATGGCAGAACCCTTCTACGTGGCGGGTACAAAGCGTGCCTGCACCGAATTGATGCGTATGGCGCCTGAGCGAATTTTTGTGAAAACGGGTGCCGAGGGCGTTTTTTGTGGCGCAGTGCCGGAATTGGGGCTCGGTTTTGCGCTTAAATGCGATGATGGTGCAACGCGTGCTGCGGAAGCCATGGTTGCTACACTGCTTGCACGCATTTTCTGCAAAGACGAGGAACTATCGGCCCGGCTTACAGCCTTCGCCAATCCGGCCATGAAAAACTGGAACGGTATCGCTTTTGGAAGGGTAGCGCCGACGGATCTGCTGTGCCACGCCATCATCGGCTGAGGCATTCTGGCTTGATACATTTATTTCGGCTGCCTACATTGACGGGATGAGCAGAGCCTTTACCAAAGAGCAGGATGACGTGCCGGACGATTTGGGCGTACGCCCGATCAGCCCACATCGTAATCTTGTCACGCCGAACGGCCTGAAAATGATCGAGGACGAGATCATTCGACTTCATCGTGAACTGGCCGAGGCGAATGTCGCGAACGAACGTTCGACGATTGCCAGGCTTTCGCGTGATTTGCGCTACTGGACGTCGCGGCGTGAAACGGCGGAACTCTCTGTACCGGAAGCGGGCAGCGATGTCGTGCGCTTTGGTATGACCGTGGAACTGGAAAATCTGGACGATGGCGGTATGCGCACATGGACCATTGTCGGCGAGGACGAAGCCAATCCGTCGAACGGCAAGATTTCTCATGTCTCACCCGTCGCCATTATGCTGTTCGGCAAACCGGTCGGCGATGTGATCAAGATTAACGGCAAGGATTGGGAGATCGTGTCGGCAAAACTGGGTTAACCTGCATCGTCAACCAACACACAATGGTCGCGGAAAAACGCTGCCGCGTTAGCCTCACCTTAGAGCCAGCCTTTGCGACGAAAATAGTAAAGCGGCAGAAGGGCAGAGGCGACCATTAACCCCAAGGCCATAGGATAGCCCCAGGGCGAATTTAATTCCGGCATGAAGGAAAAATTCATGCCGTAGATTGAGGCCACCAGCGTGGGCGGCATGAAGCCGACAGCTGCGACTGAGAATATCTTGATGATGGCGTTCTGTTCAACCGAGATGAGACCGACAATGGTGTCGAGAAGGAACGTTACCTTGTTGGACAGAAAATCCACGTAAGCGGTCAGAGATTGCATGTCGCGTTCCAGCGACTTGATCCAGGAACGTGTTTCCTTTTTATTGGTTGCCGGATTGCTGGTCGCAGAAAGATAGACCAGCATGCGGCTGATGCCGGCGAGGCTCTCACGCATGCGCGAGAGGAACGTTCCCTGTCCGCCGATCTGGGTCAGGATGTGTCGGAAATCCTGCGTGGACATGGGGCGCGCTTTGGGCTGGCGGCGATAGATTGAATGCGAAGCTGCATCGATTTTGCCAGCCACACCTTCCAGAATATCGGCGAGGCGGTTTGTGGTGGCTTCGATCAGGCCGAGCAACACCGAAATACCGGTGCATTTGGGTGAGATCAGGCCATTGCCCGACTTGGTCGAACGTTGGATGTAAGTCGTAAAGGACTTTGGATCGGCATAGCGCACCGTGATCAGGCGCTGGCCATACAGGATGAATGTCACTGGTGCCAGTTCGCGGTGGTCGAGATCGACGGCGTGGAGAATGGGTGCGGTCAGAAATTGTGCGCCATTTTCCATATAAAAGCGATTCGATTCCTCAATTTCCGTCATGTCCTCTCGGGTGGGAATAGATATGCCAGCCCAAGCTTCGACGATGCGGTCCTCGTTGACGCCGGGAGCGAAGAGATCAATCCAGATCACGCTGTCAGGTAAAGGCTGTCCCGGCTCGATTTCCAGTTTTTCAAGATGGTCTCCGGAAAGGCTGTAAAGCGTTATCATGCGGGCCTCTGTTGAATGCAAATGCTATGCCGGTATGCGCGAAAAATATTAAACTTATACGGCAACCTACAAGAATGTGGGAGTTAACATGTCTTGGCATCACATTGACAGTTAAAATAATGAGCGATACCTCATGAGGCCGTTGCGAGCGGTAAAGCTGATCGGGCTGAGAGCACGGTTCGGCAAATCATGGCACTGCTGATTGAAAGACTGGAAAGGTTGCTGGCATGACGGGCCGGGAGCGTGAAAAGCCGCTAGCCCCGGCATCGGTTAAAACACATCAAAGCAGGGCCGCGCGCGTCCTTCTGGGCGCAAGCCTTGTGCTGATTGCGGCCAATCTTCGCCCGGTCTTCTCAAGCGTTTCGGTGTTGTTGCCGGAAATTACCGCAGCCACCGGTATGTCTGGCACTGCTGCCGGAATTCTGACGACGCTTCCGGTCGTTTGCCTTGGAGCCTTTGCACCTTTTGCGCCGCGCCTTGCGCAGCGGTTTGGTGCCGAGCGGGTGCTCTTATGCGTGCTTGCGGTCTTAACGCTAGGCACGGCGATCCGCGGCTTTGCCAATCCCGCTTCGCTTTACATCGGTGCGACACTGGCAGGGGCGGCGATTGCGATGGGCAATGTGCTTCTGCCGGGTGTCGTAAAGCGCGATTTCCCGCAAATTGCCGCCATCATGACCGGGCTTTATACGATGGCGCTGTGCGCCGGTGCTGCCATGGCGGCCGGATTTACCATCCCTCTCGAACATATGCTGGGCGGATCGTGGAGTCTGGCGCTGGCTTTCTGGGCCATTCCTGCCGCGTTGATGTTTGCGCTGTGGCTACCGCAGGCGCTTCGCACAAAGCACAATGCAACCCATGCGCGGGCGAATGTTATCGGTCTGTGGAAAGACAGGCTCGCATGGCAGGTAACGCTGTTCATGGGGCTGCAATCGTCGATGGCCTATGTCGTTTTCGGCTGGCTGGCATCGATCCTGCGCGAACAGGGGCTGAGCCCTGCTGCCGCTGGCGGTCTTGTCTCCTTTTCCATCATGGTGCAGGTGGTGACCTGTCTCGGTGTACCTTCCATTGCCGTGCGGCAGAAAAGCCAGAGCTTGCTCAATGTGGTGCTCTGTGCCTGCGCGGCATTGCCGCTGATCGGGTTTCTCTATCTGCCGCAATGGAGCTTCTGGCCGCTGGCGGCAATACAGGGGATCGGGCAGGGCGGACTGATCGCCGCTGCGATGATGGTGATCGTATTGCGTGCGCCAGATTCCCATACCGCATCGCATCTGTCGGCCATGGCACAATGTGTCGGCTATATTCTGGCAGCCATTGGCCCGCTGGTCGTCGGCGTCATCTATAACGCGACGGGTAGTTTTGCGGCCTGCGGTCTGTTCTTCGCGGCTCTTGGACTGGGGGCTGCGATCAATGGCTGGCTTGCGGGTCGGTCAGGGCATGTCGGCATAGCCGACGATTGAACCGGCTCAAGGCGCGTTGCCTGCGATCTGACGCAATAAGGCGACGAAATGGCTGGTTCTTATACTACCCGTTCTGGTGTTTGCCACGGTTTGAACGATCACCATTTTCCGCGCAGGTATGACGGCAATGCGCTGCCCTCCATAACCGGATGCGACGGCCGCGCCAGGGCCGAAATTGTCGGGATTGAGCGTCCACCACAGATAACCATAACCGAACCGGCCTCGGCCTGTTGCGGAATGGGGCGTCAACGATTCTTGTACCCATGCGGCAGGAACAATTTGTTTGCCCTGCCATTGGCCGTCGTTGAGATAGAGTGAGCCGAACCGCGCCATGTCTCGCGCCGACATCCTGAATGTATAAGCGGGATGGACCGAGTGTTTTTCGAGCACATAGCGGCCATTTGCAGTCGCATAATCCTGCATGTCGAGAGGCGTGGCGATATGCTGGGTAAAACTCTCGAAAATATCTTCGCCGGTCTTCTCGCGGTAGATCGTACCCAGTGCGTTGAAATCCCAGTTGTTATAGAACCAGAAAGATCCCGGTGCATGGCTGCCTCTTTCGGGACGCCTGCGGCGCATATCCGCGGTTTCGTGTGCTGCGCGATGATAGATACCGGAGCGCGCCTTGAGAAGATCACGCACCGTTGCAGTCTTTTCCGTAGGAGTGAGCGGTGGCTTGTCGTCAATTTTCAATTGCGCAAGCGTGTTATCGAGATTGATTTTTCCTTCCGCAACCGCAATTCCGTAAAGCGCACCGAGAAAACTTTTTCGTACCGACGCCGCGTTTACCAGTCGCGCCACATCACCATGGCTTTCAACCACTTTGCCATCGCTGATCACCATCAGCGCGGTGGGCTCGTAAGTCTCGACGTAATTGTGGATGGCTTTTTTGGTTTCGGGCAACAGTGTATCCGCGTTTTGCCACTTTTGCGCTGCGGCTTGCTGACTTGCGCAGAAAACCACCACAATCAACGTGAACAGGATGGATGCAGAGTTGCGCATGGGTGCTCGCAAAATTGCTGGCCAGTATCTTCATTAAGCTGAAGAGTAACGGGCAGGGCATAAGTGGAAAACCCCGGACTGACCGGGGTTTGATGCTTCATTACACGAACTGGCCGAGGCCGGGAATAGCGCCTACAACTGCATCAACCGGCGCGTCGCCAGCTTTTTCCTTGGCAAAGCGAATGGTTTCCTTCGAGACGCCGGAAATTTCACTCATGCCAAGACCTGCGCTCATGAGCTGTGAGCCGAGACCCATGACGCCGCCCATCAGACCCGACAGAAATCCGCCTTTTTCGACCTGCGAGACGGCATCCTCAGCGCCTGGAATGGCCGCCAAAAGTTTTTGCACCTCATTGGCCGGGCCTTCCTTCTGAAGAAACGCCAGAATCATGCCGACGGCTTTTTGTGCGGTAGCCGCATCGATGCCGACATTGGCGGTGATGCGTGCGATCAGTTCATCCATAGGCTTTCTCCCAAAAATACTTACGTTTACGTAATATGCATCCTTGCAGGAGCTTTGCAAGCGCTGCTTGCCTTTTGAAAACAGAAAACGAGGTCTGAATTGTGACAGGCACGGGTACAGCAACACGAAAGCAGGTTTATCGTTGTCGGACGATCTTCGTGCGGCTATATCATACGATATGTAACTTTTGACAGGAGCACTCCGCCTGATGAATGCTGATGACGCTATTTTCCTTGGCGCAAGCCGCAAGCCCGACGATACTTATCAGCAGCCGGAATATCTGGAGCTGAAATATGGCAACAGGCACGGCCTTGTCACGGGGGCGACCGGCACGGGCAAAACGGTGACGTTGCAGGTTCTGGCGGAAAGCTTTTCCGCGGCTGGTGTTCCGGTTTTCTGCGCCGATATCAAGGGCGACCTTTCTGGCATCGGTGCGGTCGGCGTTGCCAATGATGGGCTTTCCAAGCGCGCAAACGAAATCAAGCTCGATCCTTATGAGATGCGAGCATCCCCGGTGATTTTTTGGGATATCTTCGGCGAGCAGGGCCATCCTGTTCGCGCTACCATTTCCGAGATGGGGCCACTTCTGCTTTCGCGACTGATGAATCTGACCGAAGCGCAGGAAGGTGTGCTCAATATTGCCTTCCGCCTTTCGGATGAAGAAGGCTTGTTGCTGATCGACCTCAAGGATTTGCAGGCGATCCTTTCTGAAATGGCTGAGCGTTCGGCGGAGCTTTCCGCCAAGTATGGCAACGTCAACAAGGCGTCGGTCGGTGCTGTGCAACGCTCGCTTCTGGTGCTTGATCAGCAGGGCGGCTCGAAATTTTTTGGCGAACCGGCCTTAAACATTGCCGATCTGATGCGTACCACGACCGATGGTCGCGGTGTGGTGAGTGTTCTCGCTGCCGACAAGTTGATGATGAGCCCTCGTCTTTATGCGACTTTCCTGCTCTGGCTGATGTCGGAACTGTTCGAAGTTTTACCCGAGGTGGGCGATCCGGATAAGCCAAAACTGGTCTTCTTCTTCGACGAGGCGCATCTGCTGTTTGACGAGGCACCCAAGGCGCTGGTCGACCGCGTAGAACAGGTTGTACGACTGATCCGCTCCAAAGGCGTGGGCGTTTATTTCGTGACGCAGAACCCGCTCGACGTGCCGGAAAGGGTTCTGGCGCAGCTTGGCAATCGGATTCAGCATGCGCTTCGAGCCTACACACCGCGCGAAACCAATGCAGTGAAGACCGCGGCCGACACGTTCCGACCCAATCCTGATTTCAAGACCTATGACGCTATCACCAATCTTAGCACAGGCGAGGCGCTGGTTTCTACCTTGCAGGAAAAGGGTGTGCCGTCCATCGTGCAGCGCACGCTGATCCGTCCGCCATCCTCGCGCATCGGCCCGCTGACGGGGGAAGAACGCGCTAAGATCATTGCTGCAAGCCCTGTCTCGGGGCAATATGATCAGGCGGTTGATCGGGATTCAGCCTTTGAGATGCTTGCGCGTAAAGCACAAAATGCAGCAGTCGCGCAGCAGAAGAGCAAGGACAACGAACAGGGCAGCGGTGGTGTGCTTGGCGATCTGGTCGGCACAGCATTGGGGACCGGACGCCGTTCCGGACGGCAAACAGTTGCGGAAGCGGCTATGAAGTCGGTCGTCCGCTCAGTGGGAAGTTCAATCGGACGCGCGCTGGTGCGCGGTATTCTCGGCGGTTTCCGTCGCTAACAATAACACGAAACGAAAAAGCCGCCCATGAGGCGGCTTTTTTGATGGTTGCAATTCCTGGTCGTTACATGACCAGAATCGCCGATTTCGGCGGTACGCGGTTATAAAGATCCATAATATCCTGATTGAGGAAACGCACGCAGCCTGACGAAACAGCCTTGCCTATCGACCACCATTCCGGGTTGCCATGCAGACGGTAGATCGTATCTACACCATTCTGGAAAATGTAGAGCGCACGCGCGCCAAGCGGGTTCTTGAGGCCCGGACCCATACCGCCGTTCTTGATGCTATAAGGCTGTAGTTCAGGCTGACGAGCAACCATTTCATCCGGCGGTGTCCAGCGCGGCCATTTGCGCTTGTACTGGATCACGGCGCGGCCAGACCATGAAAAACCGTCACGGCCGATACCGACGCCATAACGCACGGCCTGTCCGTTATCGAGCACCAGATAGCAGAAGCGGTTAGCGGTATCGATGACAACAGTGCCGGGCATTTCGCCGGTCGGGTCCTGCACCACCTGACGCAGAAAACGCTTGTCCATTTTCTGGATCGGGATTGCCGGAAGCTGATAGCCTTCATCCTCGACTGCGGCATACATCTGCTGCCAGCCGCCATAGGACGCATCCACATTTGCACGTGGCGTGCGGTTATCGGTTGCGCCGTCATTGATGATGGGAACATTAGCCCCCAACTGGGCGCAACCGGCGAGACCGGCTGCTGCCGAGGCAGTCATTGCCGTCAGGAAAGAGCGGCGGGAAAGTGTCGTTTGCATAAGAAAACCAGTTTATTGAGGGGAGGGTTACCAATACAACAATTAAGGTTAACGAATTGCGACCAAGTCTTTGCACTTGTCCGCGGCGAGCGGGTGAAACCTTTCGGAACCAGCCTTCCGTGTCGTTGATGCGTAAACGCCCGAAAATTGTGGCCTCCAGTCGGTGTGATTGCGGCCTAAAGGTGGCGAAGGCTGTTCGGGGTGAAGCCTGTTGCAGACACGACACGATTTTATGCAATAAATGCTCTTGCATCACGATTTTATCATTCCGAGCTTCAAGCTGCGATGAGATGAATTTCTCTCGTAATCGATAAAGATTATTCAGATGGCAGATAACAAATGGCTTGCCATTGCCGGATGCGTCATTGCGGCCTATGTAGAATGCGCACACAAGTTTTCGGGCACGTATTCGCTCTGCCCACCACACGCTTGAGAAGTAGAGGAGAGTTTCCAATGGCTTTTGAACTGCCCGCCCTTCCGTACGATTATGATGCCCTTGCGCCCTATATGTCGCGGGAAACGCTTGAACTCCACCATGACAAGCATCATCAGACCTATGTAACCAATGGCAACAAGTTGCTGGAAGGTTCTGGCCTTGAAGGCAAGAGCCTTGAGGAGATTGTCAAAGAGAGCTTTGGTAAAAACCAGGGGCTTTTCAACAATGCCGGCCAGCATTACAACCACATCCATTTCTGGAAGTGGATGAAGAAGGACGGCGGCGGCAAAAAGCTGCCCGGCAAGCTGGAAAAGGCCATTGAATCCGATCTTGGTGGTTATGATAAATTCCGCGAAGATTTTATAGCTGCCGGTGCAGGTCAGTTCGGTTCGGGCTGGGCATGGCTTTCGGTCAAGAATGGCAAATTGGAAATCTCCAAAACGCCAAACGGTGAAAACCCGCTCGTGCATGGCGCAACACCCATTCTCGGCGTCGATGTTTGGGAGCATTCCTATTACGTCGATTACCGCAATCTGCGTCCGAAATATCTGGAAGCCTTTGTCGATAACCTGATCAACTGGGATTATGTCCTGGAGCTTTACGAAAAAGCCTGATCCGGCTGTAAATTGACGATAAGAACCCCGCTTCGGCGGGGTTTTTTGCGTCAGCGCTATACAGCCATGTTGGGGGCTCATCGTTGTTATTTTAAAATTCTCAGTATTTTGAAATTATACTCTTGTGATTTCAACTTAGGAGAAAATTAATGCCATTTAGAAATGCAAGCCTGTTGAGTGTTTTTGCCCTGCTTTTTCTAACTTCGGTGCCGGCGAACGCCTGCATTTTGAAGGGCGGAAACTGTCTGAAGGATTGTGAGCGTTTTACCAATTGGTCTATTGCGTGCATCATCGGGTCTTCACATGTTTCCCCGCCGTCCGGAAAATAAACGGATATCATAATCGGATTTGATTGCTGTTTAACTTGGCGTCTCGATAAAGAGGCGCCAAAACAATAGTATTATTGTCATGTTTTTCAACTTCTTGTGACTGAAGTTTCTGGCTCAGATTAAATCTATCCTTCCTGTTGCATAAATATATAGTCTAAAATGGCTTCATCTGTTTTTAACGTGGAGAAAGCCATGCGTTTGTTTTTCCTGACTACGACTTCTGTTCTCGTAATGATAACTGGCATGGCACAAGCCGATGTAATTGCCGACCGTCAGGCAATCATGAAAGATATCGGACGCTCGGTTGGTACGATTGCGCCTATGGTAAAGGGTGAAAAGCCGTTTGATGCCGATGCGGCGCTGGCCGCTCTGGAGAAGATTGAAGCGGATGCGAAGAAGCTTGACGTCGATGCTCTTTTTCCAGAAGGCTCTGATAAGGGAGACACCGAAGCTTCGCCGAAAATCTGGGAAGACAAGGATGAGTTTACAAAGCACGTCGAAAAATTTCGCACTGATGCTTCGACAGCGGCAGCGGCCAAACCACAAGATCTCGATGCATTGAAACTGGCCTTTCAACAGGTTGCACCAAATTGCGGTTCGTGCCATCAGGCTTTCCGTATCAAGAAAAATTAGCCTGATGCGTAAGCTCGTTTATGCGCTGGGCATTGCGTTGGTGACAGGCGCTTCGGCTTTCTGGGTTCTAACAATGCCGCAGGAGGTTGGGGGTGTGGTTCTGGCGGGTCTGGAGCCGGGCAATGTCGCAAAAGGCGAGCAGGTTTTCTGGGCCAGCGGCTGTGCATCCTGCCATGCCGCGCCTGGCGCATCGGGTGAGCAACGAAAAGTACTGGCCGGTGGTCACGAACTGGCCTCGGATTTCGGAACCTTCGTTGCGCCCAACATTTCGCCATCTTCGCAAGGGATCGGTGACTGGACGCTCGAGAATTTTGCCAATGCCATGCTGAAGGGCGTCGGCAAGAAGGGCGAGCACCTTTATCCGTCTTTTCCTTATACGTCCTATACGCGTATGGAGCCGCAGGATGTGGTTAATCTTTTCGCCTATATGAAGACTTTGCCTCCATCGAGCAATATTGCGCCTGCGCATAAGCTTGGTTTTCCCTTCAATCTCCGTCGCGGGATTGGCATATGGAAGCAGCTTTATCTCACCCAAACTCCTGCCGTTGAGCTGGTCGATGCATCCGATCAGATCAGACGCGGGCAATATCTCACCGAGGTGCTCGGACATTGCGGGGAATGTCATACGCCGCGCAATGCCATAGGCGGCCTGGATAAAAGCCGCTGGCTATCCGGTGCCTTGTCGCCGGAAATAGGGAACGACGGCAAAAGGGGCACGATCCCCAATATCACTGCGGGCGAGGGCGGCATTAGTGACTGGAGTGAGAGTGAAATCGCCTATGCGCTGCAAAGCGGGTTTACGCCGGATTTCGATTCACTCGGCGGTTCCATGGCCGATGTGGTGGCCAATATGGCACATCTCAGCGATGAGGACCGCAACGCCATCGCAGCCTATCTCAAGGCTATACCTGCACATCCTAATGGCTATTCGACAAACCGATAGCCTGTCGATACGAGTGTGGCTAATCTGAAATTCGTATCCCTTCGGAGCAAGGTTTCGATCGAATTTCAGATTCAAATCCAACACACTAGCCGTATTTCTTTTTTACGTAGTCTTTCCAAAGGTTCCAGGCGAGTACCAACAGGAATGCGCCCATTATGAAGCTCGCGAAAATACCAGCAGCGGTAATGCGCGCATAATAATAAAGCGCCATCCCAGCTAAACCGAGCAAAAACCCTGAGACAGCGATCGCGCCTATGACCAAGGGTTTATCTGCAGGCGCGTCCGGGCGGAAATGTAGTGCGCTGAACACGGTTGCGATCATGAAAACGATTCCAAAACCGCCCGTGAAGGCAATCCCGTCATCGGGCCGTGTAGCCTTTAAAAGGTGATAGATACTATTTGTAACCAATCCTGCTCCGACGAGAAAGAAAAGTACGAGTATCAGTACGGCCAGTACTCTCCCCCCATCGGTGCTGCCTTGTTTACGCCGTGCAGACTTGCGCTTGGATTCAGTCATGACCGGCGAGCCGCCTTTGTCGCAATGAGATGATCTGGTCTTCTGTCAGAAACCGTTTGGGTATGAGCCGATAAAGATTTTCAGACTCATACAGCAGTATATTTTGGCTGTCCTCGCGTATTTTTAGAAAATCGTTCCAAGAAAACCGCGCATTGCCGACTTCACTTGTTAATTCCAGCCGGCTATCGTTCCAGTTTAACGTATATGGCTGGTGCAAGTTCTTCTGCTGTTTGAATATCTTGCGCGTCTGCCGCGAAGCCGAAAGATAAGTCAGGCCGGACAGAGTGAGCACGAACGTGGCGGTGCCAACCGCTCCAATCATGAAAACCACGCCCAGCGGTAGGGTGCGAGCGATGGCATGATAGTAAAATATGCAGCTGATTAGACCGGCTACAAGTATGATGGCGACAAATCTGAACAGAAATTTACGTGCAAAAATAGCCTGCCGCAGGTTAAGTCGTGCGGCATTAGCGAGATCCTCCGCCGTCAGTTGGATCGGGCCGACTGAGAAGAGGTTCGTGTCGTCTGCTGTCTTCATGGGTCACCGTTTCATGCAGCGAACGATCCGCGCCGTTCCGGCATTGGTATATTTGCTCTGCATTGTATAGAGCCAGCCCTTACATTCGGACATGGTGGCAAAGCAGCGCATCCGGTCGACCGGAACCAGGCCATCGCTGCCTATGAAAGGCGAATCGTCGACGCCGCTGAACTGGCCGAATATGACGCCGCTACCGCGGGGCGGCGTGGAACACCGCTGACCCGCATATTCACTCACATCCTTGCGCACTTGGGCGGAAGCGGAGCCCGGCATGGCAAAGGCCAGTATGAGCGCTAGACCCATAGAAAAGCTGACAAACTTAAGTGTCATGTCCTGATCTCCACCCGATTTCAGGGTTCTGATAATATAAAGCCTTTATCTGCTGATGTCAGGAGACGCGGGATTAAAGTGCTGTAAACTTGCCGACGGCTTTCAGCGCAAAAGCATAGGTATAGGCGACTTCTTCCAATCGCGAGAAACGCCCGGACGCTCCGGCATGTCCTGCATCCATGTTGATGCGAAACAACACCGGATGATCGTCGGTTTTCAGTTCACGCAATCGGGCCACCCATTTCGCAGGCTCCCAGTAGGTCACACGCGGATCGGTCAGTCCTGCCACGGCAAGCGTTAGCGGATAGTCCTGTGCCTTGACATTGTCATAGGGCGAATAGCTGGCGATGGTACAGTAATCCGTCTCGGATTCGATCGGATTGCCCCATTCCGGCCATTCCGGCGGGGTGAGCGGTAGTGTGTCGTCCAGCATCGTGTTGAGGACATCGACAAACGGCACTTCGGCAATGATGGCACCAAAGGCTTGCGGTGCCATATTAGCAATCGCGCCTATCAGCATGCCGCCTGCCGAACCGCCATGAGCGACGATGAGGTCGTGGCTGGTGAAGCTTTCATCAACCAGATGGCGAGCTGCAGCGATAAAATCGGTAAATGTATTGATTTTTTTGTCGCGCTTGCCGTTTTCATACCAGGCAAAGCCCTTGTCTTTGCCGCCGCGAATATGCGCGATAGCATAGATGAAGCCGCGATCGACTAGCGACAGACGCGATGTGCTGAAACTGGCCGGAATGGTGATGCCGTAGGAACCATAGCCATAAAGTAGGCACGGCGCGCTGCCATCGAGCGGCGTGTTCTTGTGGTAGAGCAGTGAAACCGGAACAAGTTCGCCATCCGCAGCCGGAGCAAAGACGCGCTTGGTGACATAATCGTCGGGATTGTGACCGGAAGGCACTTCTTGCTTTTTGAGAAGCGTGCGCTCACGGGTGCGCATATTGTAGTCGAAAAGCTGTTCGGGTGTGGTCATCGAGGAATAGGAAAAGCGGATGACGTCGGTTTCATATTCGGCGCTGCCGTGAAGCCCCAGCGAGTAGGCCTCCTCGTCAAAGGCGATAGCATGTTCGTCGCCATTTTCGCGATCATGAATAACGATGCGCGGCAGGCCGTTATCGCGCTCAATCCAGACAATATGGTTCTTATATGCCGCGTGCGACAGAATGAGCCTGCCCGGTCTTTCGGCAACAACCTCTTTCCAGTTCTCTGGCTGCGGTGCGGATGCCGGTGCGCGCATGATCTTGAAATCTTTGGCACCGTTGGCATTGGTCAGGATATAAAAGGTCTCGCCGCCCGGCGCGATATCGTATTCAACGCCGGTCTGACGCGCCATGATAAGCTGTGGTTCTGCCGCCGGATCATTGGCCGGAAGTACCCAGCATTCCGATGTTTCATGGTCGTGGATGTCGATGAAGATATAATCGTCCAGTGAGGATCCGCCGACGCCTAGGAAAAAGCCGGGGTCCTGTTCCTCATAGATCAACCGGTCGTCGGATTGTGGAGTGCCAATGCGGTGATAGAAAAGCTTGGACGGTCGATGGTTTTCATCCAACCGCGTGTAAAAGAAGCCCTCGCTCTTCGCATCCCATGCGCCACCCCCATTGGTATCCGTGACGATATCGGCAAGATCATGCATAGCATCCAGTTTGCGGACCTTCAGGCTGTAGAATTCCGAGCCTTTGTCGTCATATCCCCAGATCAACAGCGTGTGATCCGGCGAATGATCAGCGGAGGCAAGACGGAAATAGGGCTTGCCTTCACCTTCCTTATCGCCGTCGAGCAGGATGGTTTGCGCGCCACCGTCGCGGGCAGTGCGAACAAAATAAGGCTGCTCCCCTCCAACCCGATAGGAAACGCAATAGGCGTAAGGCCCATCCTTTGCGGGAATGGAGGAATCATCCTCCTTGATGCGGCCGCGCATTTCCTCAAAAAGCATTTTCTGAAGCGCTTTCGTATCCTGCATGAACGCTTCCTGATAGGCATTTTCGGTATCAAGATGCGCGCGTATTTCCGCAGAAAGCACCGAAGGGTCTTTAAAGACTTCTTGCCAGTTTTGTGCGCGCAGCCAAGCATAGCTATCCGTGCGCGTGATACCATGGCGTGTATGGTTATGTGGGCGCTGCACGGCACGTGGGGGCTGAAGAGGAGATGGCGTATGAGACATGCGGAATTCCATTGAAGAATGTTTGAGATGCTTGGGTCAGGAGGAGCGCAGAGCATATTTATATTTTCTGAAAGAGGAAAAAGCGAGTTTAATTCAATGAAATATAATTGAAGCATACCTTTTTTGTGCCAAGATTGGCGCGCAGTGCATTGGCTAATGAATTATCTTTGCTTGGAATGGTATGCATATGCATTCTGTCGGAGAATGAATTCTGCGAGCAATATTGGGAAAGCGAAAACAACAGTTTATGCTTCCTTTATCGTCTATAAACGATCATTATTTTAGAGTCGGCAGATGGAAAGTAAAGGTCTAGCCTTTAGCGCTGGACGAATATTGAAATGTCTATTTGTTTTGCCAAGAATAATGGAAAAAGAATAAACGTTTTATTCTAATAAAGCCATTGCCAAAGACGCAGGCAGTTGTTACATCCTGTCACAAATGGGGGCGGGAAGTTTTAGAACACGTGTGATGCGGCTCGTTTAGTGGAATTGAGCCGAAAACGCGGGAAGATAAGGCGATAAGAAATAAAAGGAAAGTCAATGGAAAACCTTGAAATGCCCGAAGAAAGCACCGAGCTGCTTATGACTTTGACTGCGGATGTTGTCGCCGCTTATGTTGGCAATAACCAGATCCGCGCTGGCGAAGTGCCGCAGCTGATCGCAGAAATCCATGCCGCTTTCAAGCGCCATGTCGAACGCGAAGAAGTGCCGGTCATCGTGGAAAAGCCAAAGCCTGCGGTCAACCCGAAGAAGTCGATTACCGACGACTACATCATCTGTCTCGAAGACGGCAAGAAGTTCAAGTCGCTGAAGCGTCACCTGATGACACATTACGGCCTGACGCCGGAACAGTATCGTGAAAAGTGGGATCTCGATCCAAACTATCCGATGGTCGCCCCGAACTATGCGGCTGCCCGCTCGCGTCTGGCTAAGAAAATGGGTCTCGGACGCAAACCGAAAGACGCCTGATCGGACGTATTCTCGTTAAAACGGCCGGAAATGCGAAAGCATTCCGGCCGTTTTTTTATATTTGGCGCGTTCTGCATCGTAGTCCAGCCTGTGTTGTCGTGCTTGACCCTTCCATTATCCGGTCAAGCGCCTGTTTCAGCGCGATGTGCCGGTTTAAATCGTAGCTCCAGTGACCGTTGAGCCCTTTTTGCCGCTCTCTTTCGATAAGTCGCGCAAGCCGTTGCGTTGTCTGTTTTTTTTCCAAAACCGTTGCCGCAACCATGCGGTCAATATCGATACCGGCAATGATTTGCAGCGCAACACGCTGCATTGCGCTGGTCTGCTGCTGCGATTTAAGAGTGAGAAAGGCCAATCGGTCTTCTTTGAGCACTGCTTCCATGACTGCTATCCTTGCTGTTATCGCACACAGCATGTCGGAAGTTTGATGGTTGTGGATAATATTCCTAGGGAAAGATGTTTCTTCGTCCTGAGGGTCGATGAAAAAGTGGTGCCGGAAGCCAATCGCCGCACGTCTGGCAGCTGTCAAGATCTCAAAATTATTAGAAATAGCTTACTTTTACAGATAATTGAACGTGTTTTCGGCGGCTTTTATGCGTGCGGGCGATGGCGTGAATTTTATTCACCAGCACAAACCCGGCGGTTCGTTGTGAAAACTTATCCACCCTTGCATTTTCCTCCGTATAAGAAGATATTCCTATATAGACGAGGGAAGATGAATGTCTTTGGAATTATCACATGTCATTCATACGCGGGTGGAAGCCTTCGAAGCCTTGAGGGCAATTGCAGCGCGGCATGGACGCACGCTCCACCTCGATTCTGATGAGTGTGGGACGGATCGAAAGCGCCAGGAGCAAAACGTAGAACTGTGCGATGCTCTTATCGATATTCTGGGCGCGGCATTCGGGGTTGAAAGCAGGGAGTTGCGTGCTCCGAACCGATGCCGGCGCAACGTCGCGCGGGTGAGACAAATCGGTATGTATGTCGCGCATACATCTTTCGGCATGGCGATGCGAGAGGTGGCTGAAGGCTTTTCACGCGACCGCACGACGGTGATGCATGCCTGTCATCTGGTTGAGGATATGCGCGACGATGCGGAATTTGACGCAGTGGTGTCATCCTTCGAGCGGATTGTGAACTCGGTTTTCCCCAATTGGAGGATGGCGGTATGACCACGGAATTTTCTGCTTCGGAAATGCGGGTGATGCGGTTTTTGAAAGTGGCTTGTTGTGAAATGCAGGACTGTGTGCAGGAAAGCCACCTTCTGTTGGTCGGTGAACAGGGTTCGATAGCCGCCGCACGCACGCTTATTGATGCCATGTGCGACAAGGGCCTGTTACGGCGTGAGGGAGAAAAGCTCGCTTTATCGGGCAATGGTCGTCAGCGAAGCAAGTGTGCTGTAAAGACGAAAAAACAGGTCAACACTACGGCAACCATCCACACAGATACAGGAGACAGGGTTGAAATCAACCTGTCCGAATCGCCTTTGGCGACGCTCTACCGCCGCAAAGGACCGGACGGCTGCGCTTTTCTAACCGATGACGAGTTTCATGCCGGTGAACGGCTGCGTGCCGATTTCACACGTGGTTCGCTGATGCCATCGGTTACCATGCGATGGGATTGCAGTCCGGGTGCCAAGCGCAACGGCGGGGCGGGTGGCATGGCGGAACTGACCGATATTGCGCTCGCAAGCCGCATGCGTGTTGAGCGTGCGCTCGATACCGTTGGGCCTGAACTGAGCGGCGTTCTGGTTGATGTCTGTTGTTTTCTGAAAGGTCTGGAGCGGGTGGAGCGTGAGCGGCAATGGCCGGTGCGCTCGGCGAAGATGCTGCTGAAAGCTGCGCTTGCCGTACTACACCGGCATTATAATCCGCAAGCGGGCAGCAGTTCGCGCCGCAGCGTAGTGTTGCATTGGGGGGCGAAGGATTATCGCCCGAAAGTCAGACCACAAACCGGATAAGCAGTATTATGCCGTTTCTAGAGCCAGTTCGGCGTCCCGGCGGATGCGCGCTACCATGGCGCGCAGGCCGTTGGAGCGCTGCGGCGTCAAGTGCTCATCGAGGCCGAGCTTTCTCAAAATCTCTTCCGGGTCTATATCAAGGATTTGCGAGGCTTTCTTGCCCGAATAGAGCGCCAGAACGATGGCCACCAGTCCACGAACGATATGCGCGTCAGAATCGCCTAAAAATTCGATCATCGGATCGGTTCCGCCCTGTGGCAGAGTCTTCAGCCAGACCTGGCTGACGCAACCCTGTACTTTGTGTGCGGCGTCGCGGGCATCTTCGGGATAGGGTGGCAGTTCTTTGCCCAAGTCTATCACGTAGCGATAACGGTCTTCCCAATCGTCGAGAAATTCGAAATCGGTCATGATGCTGTCGATCGTGGTGGTCATGGTGTTCGCCCGAAATGCCGTCAATGCAGATATCAGGCCTATATAGGAGCGATTGGCGGTAAGGTCACGAAAAACTTGAAACCCTATTTCGCGTCGGGTGAAACGTCACGTGTCCGCAGGGCTTCTACGCGGGCCTTTGGAACCGGAATGTTGCCTTGCGCGGGCGCGGGTATTTCTGCTGCGGGTCCCGGATGTTCTGAAATATTGTTCTTGTTACCAAAGCGTTCGCTTAGATAATCCAGCAATTGGCCGCTGCCCTTTAAAACACTGCTGCCAGCGCTTGTGGCAAGCGAGGCTCCCTGCTGGCAAAAGGCGGGATTGTCGATGCAGAGTTTGCCGATTTCAACCGCGGTCCTGCTATTGGTCAGAATATGATCGACCGTATGGTCGTCTTTTAACGCCAACGGATTCTGCCCCGCCCTGGTGCCTTCTTTCGTGGGAAAGAAGTGCGGTATGGCAATAAATGCCAGCGACAGCCAGAATACGGATTTGAGAAGAAAACGGATCATAGCTTTGTCTATTATAAACCTTGGTCGGTTAGCCTCAGGATATTCTGTGCTGAAATCGAAAAGATTTCGTAACCGCTTTCACGAACAGGTGCCCGTTGCGGCTTTTCCGTAGGGCAATTGCTACATTCTGTTTACCATAGGTCGAAAAGTCTGGCGTTGGGGGTGCTTACTGGGCCTCAAACAGCTCGTTTTATCGTTTCTTTAAAGCCTCTCCTGCAATCTGACTCTGTCTGCAACGGTTCTTGAAGGAGCCTTTGTCGGCGTCGTGTAAGTATATTGAGTGAGTAAGGCGCGTTGAAAGCCATTGTATTGAAACCAGCTAAAGCAGGTCGCACCGTAATGCGGATGCTCAATGGCTTGCTTGAGCGTTTCTGCCGGCGCGTTACGGTTGAGGCCGATGCGACGGCGCGACGTGTCGCCATCTCGCTGGTCGGCATGCCCGTGCTGTTTTTCTCCGCAGCTCTTGCTGTTGGCCCTGTTTCCACGCCCGTTGAATTTGCAATTCTCGCAGCAAGCATCGCAGGCGTCGCCATGACTTTTTGTGCCATTTCGATGTTGGGTGCACCTGCAATTGTCTTGGGCTCAGTCACTTGTGCCATCTATGGCATGGGTCTTGCCGCGTTGGGTGTTTTTACCGAGGGCAATGCCGCATTGTGGCTGATGGCAGCGGCCCTGCCGCTGGAAGTATGGTTTGTTCTGCGCAAGCCTGTCGCCGCCTATGCGGGCGCAATAGGCGCATTGCTGATGCTTGCACTTTTCATGGCCAATGGCAGTGGGCTTGCCGGTGGCTCACTGATCTCCGTCACCATAATGGTACTTTATGCGGCAAGCCTTCCCGCGCGTAGCGCCGGACTATCTGCCCGTTCCAAAGCTGAACAGCCTGAAATGCCAGCTGTTATACTTGCCGAAGGTGACGTCCGCTTCGTTCTCGATAATGAAGGTATGGTGATCTCTGTTGATGATGCGACAGCAAAATGTCTTGGCGTCAAGACGAACATGCTGGAAGGCACCGCATTGCTCGATCGTGTTCATGTCGGGGACCGCGTGCATTATCTCTCGCTTCTGGCTGATCTGCGTAGTGGAAAGCGGAGCGAGCGAGCCGACTTGCGCCTGCGAGCGTTGCAAGAGAGCGCGCCAGTCTTTCATGCATGGCGCATGGAAGGCAGCAGACAGGGCACTGCAATCGCATTGATTGGTCGCTCTCTGGCTTGTGAACAAAAGCTCCATGATGAAATCGCAGCACTTAAGGCCGAACTTAAGTCGGAACGCGCAGGCAAGGGCCGCGTGCTTGCCGCAGTCAGCCATGAATTACGTACGCCACTCAATTCCATCATCGGCTTTTCTGATATGCTGACACATGGGCTGGGCGGTGAACTCGCCAATGACCGGCAGCGCGAATATGCAGGACTGATCCATCGCTCCGGTCATTATCTGCTGGAACTCGTCAATGCAGTTCTTGATAATTCGCAGCTTGAAAGCGGCACTTATGCGATTGCGCCGCAGATTTTCGATTTCCGCGATGCTGCTGACCTCTGTGCGTCTGTCATGCTGCCCCAGGCGGAAAAGAAGAGCATTTCGTTTTGCCATCGTGTTGGGCGCGATATCGGTGAACTCAATGCTGACCGCCGCGCTGTGCAGCAGATTTTGCTTAATCTTGCCGCGAATGCGATTAAATTCACGGAGCCTGGTGGCTGCGTCACCATCGACGCGGCGCGTGTCGTGGTAGAAGAACGCGCCGTTCTGGAATTGCACGTATCAGACACCGGAATCGGGATTGCGCCGGAAGATTTGCAGCGCCTAGGCGCGCCGTTCACGCGCGCGGATAATAGTTATACCCGCGCGCAGGAAGGCAGCGGTCTTGGCCTTTCCGTGGTCAAGGGATTGGTGGAGCTGCATCAGGGCACGATGGTGCTCAAGAGTTGTCCCGGTGAAGGTACGGTGGTGACGATCCGCCTGCCGCTTGCCGGTCCGCAATTTGTTGTTGGAGAAGACGAGGAAAGTGAACTTGGCACGGTGATTGAGATACACCGTCACCAGGGAGAAAAACGCAATGACTGGCAGAACGAAGAAGAGCGCAAGCAAGGGCAAAACAATGCGAAAACGCGCAAAACAGCCTAGCCTCGCCACCCGGATTCTCAAATTCTTTTTCACCTCGGCATCGTCTCTGGCGATTGCCGCAGGCGAATTCATCGTGCGTAACCCGGTTATGACAGGGGGCGCAACGGCTTTCCTCGTTGTGTTGAGTTTCATTTCCGCCAATGCGCTCTGGTATCAGCCTGAAGCCCATAATGCGGTTTTCTTTCGTACTCGTGCAGACTTCATGTTCCAGCCAACGCCGCGCCCCGTGCTTCCCGGTATTGCTGTAGCAAGTCGTGGCAATGATCCGAAAGCGTCCGAAACACCTGTGCAAAAAGAAGACGCTGATCTGCCAGCTGCGCGTCTGATGGAAGACGTTACCGACGACATGCTTCCCGCGCTTGCGCCAAATGCCGATCTGGAGATTGCGCGCCTGCAGCAGCGTCTCTCCAAGCTTGGCATCTATAAAGGTCCGGTTGATGGTTTTACCGGGCCGCAGACGCGTGAGGCGATCGATCGATGGCGCGCCTTGCAGAAAAAAGTAGGTATCGAACAAGCCGGTGCCACCCCAGTAATTGAGAATGACGCCTCGGTAAAGGATGACGTGGCAAAAGCCATCGAGGTGGCCGTACCGAGCCCGCGTCCGCAATCAGCCGTAATGAAGGATGAGACGCAAGCAAAGGTCAAGCCGGCGCTTGCCTCCTATCAGAAAGCCGCACTGCCGAAAGAGCAGGCCGTGCCTGAAAAAAATGGTCCCATCTCATCGCAGGATATCGTGCGTGTGCAGGCCGGTCTCAAAGCTTTCGGCAACGACATGGTGCCGGTTAACGGTGAGACGGGCAAGGCTACGCAGACAGCCATCCGCGAATTCCAGAAACTGTTTGGTATGCCGGTGACGGGCAAGATCGATGCTACGCTCATTGGTAAGATGCGCGAAATCGGGCTGATCAGTTGAGACGGGTACGGCCATGCGACTGACCTCGGATTTCTGGGTTTCGGCATTGATCCGCAAGGTGCAGGGTGAGGGCGGCTTTGCCTATCTTTCAAGGCGCGGTGCGATGGAAGCCGGCGCGATTTTCATCAAGGTCAGTTCTCGGCTTGGAGGCTCTGACCTTTATGGGCCAGCACCCCAGACATCTTATGATGATGATCATGGCGGTGAGCGGATGTTTACACGCATGATGGGCGACGCCGATGATGTGGCAACGGATGAACGCATGCAGCGCGAAACCCGCTTCGATCCTGATCTCTGGCTGGTGGAACTGGAAGATGTCACCGATGTGTCGGCTCTTTTCCAAATAGCCGACCTTGAAATATAATTCTATTTGGCGAGCCTGTTTAGGGCGGGTACCTCGAGATCCTTGCCCGATGGCGTATCATTGGCCACCTGCGCCATTTCGCGTAGCTTGCTGCGCAACATGGCCGACATATCCTCGGCCTTCCAGCGGCGGATGAGCGCCATGGATTTTTCATATCCGATGGAACGATAAAACTCTACGAAGGAGCGCAGGCTCTCGTGGTCGGACTGGACTGGCCCCAATACTGCCGTCATAACCAGAAAACAGTCCGCAGCCGACAACCTCAGCGCCTTGAGCGCCACCGGCAGAGGTGAAGTGGGCCATTGGCCGATAATTGCATCGGTTTGTTCGTCGGAAAGATCGAGTGCCTTGGCGAGAGTGTCATGGAAAGATTGTTCGTTGATCTTGAGCGCGGTATCGATCAGATACTCTGGATCAATAAGCGCATCTTTCGCGAGCTTTCCGGAAACGGGGCCATCTATATCGGCAAGGCTCTCCTGCAGGGCCAGAGTACGGTCGATTGCTGAATCGGAAAAACTGCGCAGCACAGTTTCCAGAATCTTGTCGCCGGACTGACGGCGTGCGATGACGCGGGCATGAGAAAGCCCATATTTACTAATGAGATCAATCAGGTCGCCCGGTCGCAAGAGCGGTGACCGCAAAAGCAGCGGTGCGGAAATTTCTACCGGTTCACTTGCCAGCGCAAGAATTACACGATGCGGCGCATCTTCAAGCTGGGCAAGCGCGCCTGCCGCCTGCCGTCTGGCGCGCAAGCTCGCGCAATGAAGAAGCGGCATGATGAGGTGTTCGAGCTGTTGCATATCTTGACGGCCGGGACGCGTGATACCAGCGAACGCAGAAATAGCGGCGCCCAGGAGGTTATCCGCCCTGTCGCTTCCCGCTATTGAATTTGCCGGGTTCCGATGACCTGAAATTTCCTCCAGGGCACGGAACTGATCCTTCGTCACGCAATTACTCCGGTATGCATCACCTTGCTCGATCTGACGGACAGGAAATCCGTCGATGCAGTGTTCCTACATCGCGCGATGATCCCCACCATGGCCAGTGACCGGATCATAGGCATGAAGCCTTAGCAACTCATTAACCGTGAGGTTTCTTATTCAGGTTCAAACGTCTGGCACTGTGCCTCATCGAAGAAGGCGCGGGCCTGCTCCTTCCACGTTGCATCCTGCACGAAGACGCGCAGGACAACCGCCCCTTCGCCGATATTTTGCGTGACCAGAAGCGACTGGCCATCAGCCTGTGTGCCCGCAACTCGCAGGCTTGCCATGCCGAGCGGGTCGGCAAGAATGAGATCGAGCCGGTGTTCGTTTGATACATTATCGTTGAAATTATAGAGGTTATCGCCATTCGGCGCATAGACGGACAGCGACCAGTAGGGCATATCGCCATTGGCCATGATGCGCACTGGGCCATCGGCGAGATCAAACCGGCACAGGGCCTCTTCGACCAGCGGATCAGGATTACCGATGACGCCCGTATTTTTGTCGAGAGGATGAAACCGATAGGGCTCGGTGATATATTCAATGCGTAACCATGCATTCATTTCCGAATAGACCGGGACGAGCAGCAGTACGCAGATATGGACGATCGCCGCCCCGATCAGCCCCAAAAGAATAAGCCGAAGAAAATGCGCAATGCTTCTAACCATGGCAGGCCCGCGAACTGAGCGTCAGTTTCGGCATGGACTGGTCCGTGAGGCCGGCTGAGGTGGCGATTGGTGTGTCGTAAAGCGTCATCACCAGCACGAAAGGTCCACGACCGTTCAACGGCAGCCAATTACCGGAAGCGGCATCAGGACTGATCGTTATCAAAATGCTGCCGTCAGCCTTATAAAGCACGTCACGCGAATGAAGCGCTGCCTGAAGTCCGGAGCGTGGTGCAATAGTGGTAAGATCGGGCGTTGCCGCATAGAGCGTCCAGAAGCGCGTCGGCGACGTCGTGCCTTCGAGGCGATAGGTGCAGCCGCGCTGCAAATCCCGCCCTTGTTCGTCCTTGCTTGCATAAAAGGCAAGTCCTTCAGCCGTTCCAAGCGCCAGCACCGCCTTGCGCGCGGCGCGCGCACGCGCATAGGGGTCGGCATTGGCGGTCCCAGCATCGGGAAAGGCCTGCCATGCACCGACCTGCAATTCGCCGAAGCCGCCGAAGCGGTCGAGAACCTTGTCGACGCTCCATATGCCACCACCCAGCGCGATTACCAGAACCAGAATTATTTGCAGAATTCTTGTGAGCATTCGTGGCCTAAAGGGTCGTGACATTGCGCTGCGCGGCGGTGCCGGGCAGGCTGCCAGAACCCATAAAACGACGATGCAGTTGCTTAAGAACCTGTGTGGTGGCAGGCGAAAGGACGCGTGGCGGTGGAGACATGGCATCTTGTGGTTTTACGCCCGCTATTTCCGAGGTAGTCCCCTTTACCGGTTGGGGGAAAGGCGGATTGATGCCAGGTATCGGTTTCAGCTCGATATTCTGATGCGCATAGACCATCATACGCTGCCAGGCCATCGCGGGAAGAACCCCGCCGGTCAGTTCCTTCATGGGTGAGAAATTATCATTGCCGAACCAGACCGCGGCGGTGAAGTTGCCAGTGAAACCCACGAACCACGCATCGCGGTAACTCTGGGTAGTACCAGTTTTACC
Organism: Brucella sp. BE17; assembly: GCF_039545455.1. NCBI lineage: Bacteria > Pseudomonadati > Pseudomonadota > Alphaproteobacteria > Hyphomicrobiales > Brucellaceae > Brucella > Brucella sp. BE17. The sequence goes on from NZ_CP154467.1 coordinate 356,130, forward strand.
GCCAACACGCGTCATGGGCAGTGCTGCGCGCCGTCCGGTTCCGCGTTCGGGAACCTGAACCAGCATGGAATTCATCTGAAGGGCTGCTTTTTCTGACAGTGCCCGGTGCGGTTTCTCGCCGTCGCGGCTGAAATCCCACAATATTGTTCCGTCACCCGAGATGATCTGCGTGAAGGCGTGGCGGTTTCCGGCCATTCCGGCATTAGGAAACACGTTGAAACCGGTGGCCTGGTCCATCACGGTCATTTCCGATGTGCCAAGCACCATCGTCTTGTGCGAGGAGATGGCCGATTCGACCCCCATGGCCTTGGTAAGCTTTACGATAGGGGCTGTGGTCAGGTGATCCTTGGCGAGGCGCACGGGAACGCTGTTGAGTGAATGCACAAGTGCCGTAGTAAGATCGACACGGCCGGAAAACCGGCGTCCGTAATTGCGCGGCGCCCAGTTGCCCCAGCTTACAGGCGCATCGGAGACAATGGTGTTGGGCGTCATGCCCTTTTCCATCGCGGCTGCATAGACATAAGGCTTGAAGGACGAGCCGGCCTGACGCAAGGCGCGGGTGGCTCGGTTGAACTGGCTTTCTCCGTAATCGCGTCCGCCGACCATGGCGCGCACCGAACCGTCCGTAGCGATGATAACGGTTGCGGCCTCGTTGACACCATATTGCTTGCCGAACTGGCGCAGATGATATTCGAGCGCTTCTTCCGCAGCCTTCTGGATATTGCGGTCGAGCGTCGTGCGTACGGTCAATGTATGGCGGGGCAGGTGGCTTGCGACCTTTTTGACCTCCTCGAAGGCCCAGTCGAGAAAATGGTCAGGGTTTTCATTCTTGCCCCGGTCAATCACGCTGGCCGGTTGACGATAGGCAGCGGCAACTTGTCCTTCACTCATCAGACCGCTCTCGACCATATTGGCAAGCACCACATTGGCACGTGCACGCGCGGCAGGCAGGTTTATGTGAGGGGCGAATTTGGCCGGGGCCTTGAAAAGCCCCGCCAGCATCGCTGCTTCGGCAAGTGTCACATCTTTGACGCTCTTGCCGAAATAGAATTCCGACGCTGCTGCAATACCGAAGGTGCCGCCACCCATATAGGCGCGGTCGAGATAGAGCTGGAGAATTTCCTTTTTGCTCAGATTGCATTCGAGCCACAATGCCAGAAACGCTTCCTTGATTTTGCGGTCGATGGTGCGCTCGCTGGACAAAAACAGGTTTTTTGCAAGCTGCTGGGTAATGGTGGAGCCACCCTGTACGACGCCATTGGCGCGTACATTCTGGCTGAATGCGCGGCTCAGGCCCCAGAGATCGATGCCGTAATGATCGAAGAAACGCCGGTCTTCAGTACCGAGCACCGCCTTGATAACATGGTCGGGCAATTCGTCGACGGGAACGGCCTGACGGTGCAGTATGCCGCGCCGCCCGATCTCGTTACCATATCGGTCGAGAAAGGTAACGGCATAATCGTCCTGCGCGCGCCAATCCTTGTTTGTCTCCTCGAAGGCGGGAAGAGCCAGCATGGTCAGGATTATTGAGGCAGCAACGCCAAGCGTAAAGCATTCGTCGGCAACTTCGACTACGACACGCCGAAAACCACGCACGCGAAAACGCCGCGAGAAGATTGTGATTGTTTCCCAGCAGTCTGAAAACCCGGCGCGCAGATTATAGAGGCCGGAGTCGATCCTGGCGTCAACTCCAATCAGGCGCGAAACCCGGAATGGTTTCCGCTCTTCGCTTTCCGAACTTTTGTCAGTGTCAGGACGCATGAACTCTAGGTTTCCGAACGCTCGTTAGATCATCTTAGCAGATAAGTCAGTTTCCATATTACGCAAAACGAATAAATAAATGCATATGGTAAAAATAGGAAAAATTTCAAAAATAGGAAAATAGTCCTTGACACCGTCACGGTGAATTGCTAGAGGTTATGTACGGTCAGAGAATTGTACCTCAAATGAGGCGCAGAGCCGAAAGCATGGCGACGAGATTGGTTTTCTGCAATGGCCTTGATTATTTCTGACTGAAATCCGTATTTTTTGAAATCCCGCAATTCCTGTTCTTTCGGGCAGGTCAGCGGGGTTCTGTGTTGAAAGCGGGAGTTGCTCCTGACTGCGAACATGAATGTAGAAGTCCGACCGGGCAGGGCAGAGATGCGTATCCGGCTCGCCCATCAACTACAAATACTCCATGGTATAGATGTTGGCGACATGGCGGAAATTCTGGGCCTTTCGCTTAACAGTTATCAGACCCGGTTGCGCCGTCTACAACTCGATGCAGCAGAAAAATCAGCTAAACAGCGGAAGGTCGATCCGGCGCTGGAGCGCCTGCAGGCCGAGTTGAACCGCCTTCTCGATGCAGAGGAATTACCCGACAAGAGCAAGGCGGAAGCGCTGATGGCGCTGGCACGCGCAGTCAAGACCGTTAACGAGCTTGCAGCGGAAACAGTGATGACCACACGTGAGACAGGCGAGACTGAGGCGAATGTCAAGGAGGCACGGCATGTGTTGATCCGCATCAACAGGAGAATCGAAGAACTTGCAGAAAAGCGTGCGCGGGAAATCTTGGGAACCCGGCTTGACGCGAAGGCAACTGACAGCGGCAGAGAAGGAATGGCTGATACAGGCGCGTGATGCGCAATTGCCGCCCAATGGCGACTGGGGCGTCTGGCTGATCATGGGAGGGCGCGGTTCGGGCAAAACGCGGGCGGGTGCGGAATGGGTGTCCGGTATGGCGCTTGGCCTGCCGCCATTCACGAAAAATCCCTGCGGTCATATTGCACTGGTGGGAGAGACATTCAACGATGCTCGCGAGGTCATGGTTGATGGACCATCTGGGGTTCTGGCCGTCTCAAGGCTCGAGCGGCCGCGTTATGAAGCGACGCGCCGTCGTCTGGTTTGGGAAAATGGCGCGACCGCGACATTATTTTCCTCCGAAGATCCGGACAGTTTGCGTGGGCCGCAATTTGCTGCCGCATGGTGCGATGAACTGGCCAAATGGAAGCATCCCCAGGAAACCTGGGACATGCTGCAATTTGGCTTGAGACTTGGTGATTTTCCGCGACAGGTCGTGACCACGACGCCGCGTGCCGTCCCTTTATTGAAAGCGCTAATGAGCGATGCGAGTGTTTCGATGACGCATATGCGCACCGAGGAAAACGCCGCCAATCTGGCCGATGGCTTTATTGCAGTCGTCAATCGGCGCTATGCCGGAACGCGGCTTGGGCGGCAGGAACTGGATGGCGAACTGATCGAGGAGCGTCCCGGCGCCCTGTGGTCGCGTGATCTGATCGAGCGGTGTTTCGAAGTGGATATTCCGGCATTGGTGCGCATTGTAGTGGCGATTGATCCGCCTGCTTCATCGGGAAAATCGTCTGATGCCTGCGGCATAGTCGCGGCAGGCATCGATGCGGACGGGTATGGGCATGTTCTGGCCGATGAAAGCCTCAATATGGCAAAACCGCATCAATGGGCGCGTAAGGCGATCTCGCTTTATCATCGCCTTGAAGCCGATGCCATTGTGGCCGAGGTTAATCAGGGCGGCGAAATGGTGGCCGCGGTTTTGGGGGCGGAAGATGCAAGTGTGCCGGTTCTGAAACGGCGCGCTTCACGCGGAAAATGGCTACGGGCCGAGCCAGTTGCGGCTTTATATGAGCAGGGTCGGGTGCGTCATGCGGGACAGTTTCCCGCGCTTGAAGACGAAATGTGCGATTTTGCTCCTGAAGGACTTTCCAGCGGTAGATCGCCGGATCGTCTCGACGCGCTGGTCTGGGCCTTGGGGGAAATGATGCTCGGCGCCGATCTGAAACCGCGCATCCGCCGCTTCGGTTAAACCGGAAAAAATAGCAAAATATACGGAAAGGCCAATCGATGGCTTGGAACTGGGCTTGGAAAAGGCCGGGGCGTAAATCTGCGTCTCGTGCGTCATCGCGTGCGGATAAAACCCGCGAGATGAAGATGACCAATGGCTTTGTCGCATTGCATGTTGAACGCAATGCTTCATGGATTGCACGTGATTATTCAACGCTGGCGCGCGAGGGGTTCATGCGCAATCCGGTGGCACATCGCTGCGTACGGTTGATTGCTGATGCTGCCAGCAGCGTTTCATGGCTGCTTTATGAAGGTGTCACCGAGCATGAAACGCATCCCTTGCTGGAACTGGTTACACAGCCGCAATTCGGCCTTGACGGAAACAGTTTTCTCGAACGGCTTTATGGACACTTGCTCATTTCCGGCAATGCCTATGTCGAGCGCGTCGATCTGCCGAGCGGCAAAGTTGAGTTGCATCTTTTAAAGCCCGAACGCGTCAGCGTGGAAACCGATACCCATGGCTGGCCGGAGGTGTTGGTCTATCGATCCGGCGCATCCGTGCGGCGCATCCGCATTGGTGGGCGGGATGCTGCTGGTCTTCATCTGAAACTGTTTCATCCACTCGATGATCACTATGGTTTCGCGCCGCTTGAAGCAGCGCTTATGGCGCTTGATACTCACAATGCAGCGGGCGCCTGGAATAAGGCTTTGCTCGATAATTCGGCAAGGCCCTCCGGTGCGCTGGTCTATGCGCCGAAAGATGGCGGCAACCTGACCGAGGAACAATTCGAGCGGCTCAAAACTGAACTCGAAGAAGGCTATACAGGTGCATCGGGTGCTGGGCGTCCACTGTTGCTGGAAGGCGGGCTAGACTGGAAGGCCATGGGCTACAGTCCACACGACATGGATTTCATCGAGGCGAAAAATGGGGCTGCGCGTGACATTGCGCTGGCCTTCGGTGTGCCGCCCATGCTGCTCGGCATCCCAGGTGACAATACTTATGCCAACTATGCCGAGGCCAATCGCGCCTTTTATCGCCTGACCGTTCTTCCACTGATGGGCCGCACGGCAAGGGCGTTCAGCACATGGCTGGGACCGCTTTATGGCGACAATCTGCGGCTCGAATATGATGCCGACCGCATCGAAGGCCTGTCTGCGGAACGCGAGGCGCTGTGGCGGCGGGTCTCCAATGCCTCTTTCCTCTCAGACGAGGAAAAGCGCGAGGCAGTTGGCTATCAGGCCAGCCGGCGAGGGCCGTCTTCATGAGCAATCTCAACGAAACGGTGCTGAGTTCCGAAGCTGCATGGATGTGGTCGGCAAAGATCGCAGGTGCCGTTGCAGGCTCCGCGGTATCTTTGGCCTATATGCTGCCAAAGGGGCGGCGCGAGGCAGCAATCCGCATGGCGGTCGGGATCATCTGCGGCTTGATCTTCGGTGGTGCTGCGGGTGTCAAGATCGCGGATATGCTCTCACTCGACAAGGCGCTCGGAAGTGCTGAACTGGTGCTGATCGGGTCGGCCTCTGCAAGCCTTGCCGCATGGTCGGCGCTTGGTATCTTCAAGCGCTTTTCCGAACGGTTGAAACACGCCGCTTTGCCCGGAATTCTCCCCGTGGAGAGGAACATCAATGACGAAACGTGATTTCGCACTTGAAACCAAGCGTACAGCAATTGCGCTCGACGACGTCGAGATCGATGGCAGCTTTTCAGGCTATGCAAGCGTGTTCGGACTGGCCGATCTGGGGCACGATATCATCGAACGCGGCGCTTTCGCCCGTGCCTTGAAGGAACGGGGTCCTTCGGGCATTCGCATGTTGTGGCAACACGATGCGGCGGAGCCGATTGGCGTGTGGACAAAGATCGGCGAGGATGTACGCGGGCTTTATGTCGAGGGCAGGCTCGCCAAGGGGGTGACCCGCGCCCGCGAAGCGCTGGAACTCATGCGCTCCGGCGGGCTTGACGGGCTTTCCATCGGCTTTCGCACGGTGAAGGCGCGCAAGGACGCGCGATCTGGTCTGCGTCATATTCTCGAAGCCGATCTTTGGGAAATTTCAATCGTCACCTTTCCCATGCTGCCGCAGGCACGCATCGCAAACGTCAAGGCAGATTTGCCGACGATCCGGGAATTTGAACGCTGGCTCACGCGGGATGCGGGGCTGAGCCGTGCAAGTGCGCGCATCGTCATAGCCAAGGGCTATGCGGCGCTGAACGCAAAACGGACGCAGCCGGAGGCCGTCCGAAATGATGAAGCAGACCTTGCGCAGCTTATGCGCGACGCTGCCCGATCCATCTCCAGCTAACAGGACCATCATGGACAATAACCAACCTACCCAGCCCGCAAATCTTGAAACCAAGAGTGCGGAGACGAAATCATTTGTGCCTAGCATTCACCAGAGTGGTGATGTGGGTGAAGCTTTTGAAGATTTCATGAGCGCCTTTTCCGCTTTTCGTGAAGCCAATGATGAGCGGCTGAAAAAGGTCGAGAAGCATGCAGGCACCGACGTGCTCCTCACTGAAAAAGTCGAGCGCATCAATCGTGCGCTTGATGAGCAGAAACAGGCGCTTGATGCCTATGTGTCAAAACAGTCGCGCCCGCAGCTTGGCGGTGGTGCACTTGTCGTCAATGGCGAGCACAAGAGCGCATTCGATACCTATGTGCGCCGGGGCGACGAGCAGGCCCTGCGCGGCATCGAGCAAAAGGCGCATTCCTATGCATCCGGTCCTGATGGCGGTTATCTGGTGCCAGCCGAGCTTGAAACAGAGATTGGCCGCAGGCTTGCAGTTCTCTCGCCCATTCGCGGCATTTCCAGCGTGCGGCAGGTGTCAGGCGCCATTCTGAAAAAGCCGTTTTCCATCACGGGTCCGGCCACGGGCTGGGTCGGTGAAACCGATGCGCGTCCGCAGACGGCTTCAGCGAAACTTGCCGAATTGCAGTTCCCGACCATGGAAATCTACGCCATGCCTGCAGCGACCGCCACACTTCTCGACGACGCCGCGATCAATGTCGAACAGTGGATTGCCGAGGAAGTGGAAACCGCCTTTGCCGAGCAGGAAGGGGCGGCCTTCGTCAATGGCGACGGCGTCAACAAACCGCGCGGTTTCCTCGATTATACCAGCGTCGATGAAAGCGCCTGGGCCTGGGGCAGTATCGGTCATATTGCAACCGGCGTTGAAGGGGCTCTGCCCGAAGATGCACCGTCGGACAAGCTGATCGAGTTGATTTATGCGCTCAAAGCCGGTTATCGTCAGAACGCCAATTTCGTCATGAACCGCAAGACGCAGAGCACCTTGCGCAAATTGAAGGACGCGGACGGCAACTACCTCTGGCAGCCACCGGCAGCCATTGGCGAGAAAGCGTCGCTCATGGGCTTTGGTCTGGTCGAGGCCGAGCATATGCCCGATATTGCAGCAGACACTGTGGCAATCGCCTTTGGCGATTTCGGTCGCGGGTATCTGGTGGTCGACCGCATCGGCGTGCGCGTGTTGCGCGATCCCTATTCCGCCAAGCCTTATGTGCTGTTCTACACCACCAAGCGTGTTGGCGGCGGTGTACAGGATTTTGACGCGATCAAGCTTTTGAAATTCTCTGCCTGATCATATTCGGCCTAACCTGTCATTTTTTTCAGGCCTTTTCAAACTTCCCTGCCGGTTTTGGCAGCTGGTTTCCTCGCTGAAATGGCGGGAAACTGGCTTGGGGCATCCATGTCTAACTGACTGATTTGAAAGTTAACATTTAGGGGAAAAAACCAATGACAATGTTTCTTGTCACGCCGCCGGAGATCGAGCCGGTGACGATCGAAGACGCACGCGCTTTCCTGCGCCTTTCATCGACTAGTGAAGATGCCATTCTCGAACGTCTTATCAGGACCGCGCGTGAACTGGTTGAGGTCGAAACCGGTCTTGCGCTGATCGACCAGACATGGCGGCTGCGTGTGGACCGCTGGCCGCGTTCGGGGCGTCTGGCGCTGTTCAAATTTCCGGTCACTTCGATTGCCATGGTGGTCGCGTATCGGCCCGATGGTACGGCGATCAGTTTTCCGCCGGAAGAGTTTCATTTGCAAGATGGACGCCGCCCACAGCGTCTTTACATGGCTTCTTATCCCGAGGCGATGTCGCTGTGTGGACTTGAGGTGGATTTCGTGGCTGGCTTTGGGGCAACGGCTGCAAGCGTGCCTGAAGTATTGAAACAGGCGATCTTTAACCTCACCGCGCATCTTTATGAAACGCGTGCCGGTATCGATGCGGTAGCCACACCACTGACGATCCCACCCATGGTCAACCAGCTTGTCGAGAGCTGGCGGCGGATACCGCTATGAACAATGTGCTTTTTATCGATCCAGGCCAGCTTGACCGCGAGCTGGCTCTGGAAGAACTGCGTCCTGAGGCTGACGGTTTGGGTGGTTATGTTGAGACATGGGCTGAAATTGCCATGCTGTGGGGTCGCATCGAACCTGTTTCAGTCACACAGCGCAATTTCGCTACGCGCCCGCAACCCGAAGCCACACATCGCATATTGCTGCGGTTTCGTGATGGCCTCACAACCGCCATGCGATTCCGTAAGGGGGGCCGCCTTTTTCGGCTGGAAACCATACTCGATCCCGATGAAACCGGCCGCTATCTCATCTGTACGGCTGTCGAGGAGGGACGATGAATATTGTAATGAAACTGACATTCGACGGTCTGGTGCGTGCCCTTCGTTTCAAGGCGCTTGCGGCGGAAGAAACAGCCGCTTTCGCAAAACAGCGACCGGCACAGAGCGATATGGACATCTCAGGTGGAGAAACCGATGACGCTTGGCGCGGCAGCACTGCAAAAGGCGCTGTTTGACGCGCTCAAGAACGATAGCGGGCTGGCTGAAACACTGGGCGGTGAAAGGATCTATGACCGCGTACCGCCGAAAACGCCTTTTCCCTATGTGACGCTTGGCGAGACTGCGAGCCGTGACTGGAGCACGGCCAGCGAAAAGGGCGGCGAACACTTCCTCAATATCCAGATATGGGCCAGGGAAAACGGACGCAAACGCGTGCTGGAAATTGCCGAAAAAATTGCCGCCCGACTTGATGACTGGCCCATTACTCTTAACGGATATCGGCTGGTCAATCTCACCCTTTCGGAAATGGTCGCCCGTAACACCGATGGGCTGGGCAATTATCTTGGCACCATGCGCTACCGCGCTGTGACCGAGCCGCTCATTTGACTATTTTTTACGCGCATCTTGTCCGAAAACCGCTTCACACTTTTCGGGATGCGCTCTGGTTTGATTTCAGGAGACTTTTATGTCGGCTCAAAGAGGCAAGGATATCTTGCTGAAAATCATGCGCGATGATGACGGTTTTGAAACCTGTGCGGGTCTGCGCACCAAGCGCATCGCCTTCAACACCGAAACAGTCGATGTGACGGACGCTGATTCCGCCGGTCGCTGGCGGCAATTGCTGTCCGGGAGCGGCGTGCAACGCGTATCGCTGAGCGGTTCTGGCCTTTTCAAGGATGCGGCATCGGATGCGCTGGTACGCAGGCTGTTTTTTGATGGTGAAATCCGTGAATGGCAGGTCGTGCTGCCGGATTTCGGCACGGTGAGCGGTCCGCTGCAGATCGTAGCACTCGAATATGGCGGCAATCACGATGGTGAAATGACGTTTGAGATCGCGCTGGAATCCGCAGGCTACATCACTTTCGGAGCAGCATGATGATGGTCAATCGCCACCGCGGCGAAATTGCCGCAACGCTTGATGGTCGCGACTGGACCCTTTGCCTGACGCTTGGCGCATTGGCCGAACTCGAAGCCGCTTTTGCGGCGGATGATTTGTCCGATCTGATCGCCCGCTTTTCGAGCGGCAAGCTTTCGGCCCACGACATGCAACGCATCATCGCCGCAGGCTTACGCGGCGGTGGCCATGTTGTAAGTAGCGATGATGTCGCCGATATGCGTGCCGATGGCGGTGTCACGGGTTTTGCGCGTATCGTGAGCGAGCTTCTCACCGTCACATTTGGCACAGCGGAAAGCGACCCTGCACCAAACCCTTGAATACCGCAGCCGACCCTACTCCTTCGCATCAGCCCTTCCCATGGGCCGGGCTCATGCGGGCGGGCTTTGGTTGGCTGCGGCTTTCTTCACGCGATTTCTGGGCGATGACGCCGCGCGAACTGGCGGCAGCACTTGGTCCCGTGTCACCCACGTACGATGCGCCGTCGCGTCATGCCCTTGATGCGCTGATACACGCTTTTCCTGATAGGTGATTTTAATGACAGACGAGACCGTAACCGTATCCGTGGAGGCGGATACGAGTGCCTTTGATCGCGCCTTGATCGACCTTGAAAAACGGTCCTCAAGTTTTGGCCGCAGCCTGACGTCTTCGCTCAAAAGCGCAATTGTTTCTGGCCGTGGCCTGGAGGATGTGCTGCGCGGATTGGCTACAAGCCTGGCTGGAGCGGCGCTCAATGCCGGTTTGCAGCCGCTGCAAAATCTCGTCTCATCCGCTTTTGGTGGGGTTCTGGGCGGCATTGTGCCTTTTGCCAAGGGCGGGGTGGTTTCAAGCCCGACCTACTTTGGTATGGGCGGCGGTGCTCTCGGCCTGACAGGGGAGGCTGGCGCCGAGGCCATTCTGCCGCTGGCGCGTGGGTCCGATGGACGTCTCGGTGTGGCGTCGGGCGCTAACGGCAGCAAGCCGGTGCAGGTGGTCTTCAATATGACATCGCCTGATGCGGCATCGTTCAGAAAATCTGAAGCGCAGCTTTCCGCCATGCTGGCGGGCGCGGTGCGTCGTGGTGCACGGAGGCTTTGAGCATCATGGCAGCTTTTCACGATGTGCGTTTTCCGCTTGGTGTTTCGTTTGGTGCCACCGGCGGGCCGCAATGGCGCAACGAGATTGTCACGCTCACCTCCGGGCTTGAACAGCGCAACGCCCGCTGGGCGCATTCGCGTCGGCATTTCGATGCCGGAACCGGATTGCGCTCGCTTGATGATCTTAAAACCGTGTTGGCTTTTTTCGAGGCGCGGCGCGGTTCTCTGCATGCTTTTCGCATGCGCGATCCGTTCGATTATTCTTCCGCCTCCGGCAACAAAGCGCCATCGCATCTCGATCAGCCGCTTGGCACTGGTGATGGGGCAAGGACGCAATTCCAGTTGATAAAGCGCTACGAAACCTATGAACGCCTCATAACGCGGCCAGTCGCGGATTCTGTGCTGATTGGCATCAATGGCATTCGTGTGCCGCAACATGAAGCCTATAGGCTTGATCCGGTAACAGGCCGTATAACCTTTACGCCGGGATATTTGCCACGAACAGGTGATGTGCTCACTGCCGGTTTCCTGTTCGATGTCGCTGTGCGCTTCGATGCCGATCGGTTAACTGCCAGTATTGCCTCGTTTCAGGCCGGTGAGATTCCCTCCATTCCCATTGTCGAGGTCAAGGCATGATCCCTGTTCCCCCCAACCTTGAATCGCATTTGCAAGGCGAAGTCACAACCCATTGTTTTGCATGGATTGTTCGCCGCAGCGATAATGTCGTTATGGGCTTTACCGACCATGATGCGCCGTTTGAAATCGAGGGTATTGTCTGCGATCCGTTGACCGGCTTCAACGGCAGTGAAGCCTCGACCACACTGGGACTATCGATTGCCGGTGGCGAGGTTGAAGGCGCGTTGTCCTCGGCAAGTATCGCTGACGACGATATTGAAAACGGGCGCTATGACGGCGCCAGTGTTACGGTCTATCTCGTCAACTGGTCAGTCCCCGAACAGCATATGCTTTTGCGTCGCTGGACGGCGGCGAAGATCAGCCGATCGGGCAGTAGTTTCGTTATGGAATTGAAAGGGGCTGCGGCAGCTTTCGATGCGGTTCGCGGACGTCGCGTTATGCGGCTTTGTGATGCCATGCTGGGTGATGGTCGCTGCGGAGTTAACCTCGATGATCCGCGCTATTTTGTCGATGCAAGTGTTGTGAGCGCACAACTGGGCACGGTAATTGCGAATGGTCTGGAAGGCTTTGCGCCGGACTGGTTTGCCAATGGTGTTCTCACCTGGGCCAGCGGCGGTAATGCGGCCACGAAAATTCGTGTCATCGGGCATACGGGCAACAGAATGCAACTCATCGAGCCGCCGGTTCTGCCGATTGCGGCGGGTGATCAGTTTCGCGTCGTTGCCGGTTGCGATAAGAGCTTTGCGACGTGCAAGGTAAAGTTCGGCAATGGCGTGAATTTTCGCGGTTTCCCGCATCTTCCCGGAAATGATGCCGCCTATGCCTATGTAAGCGGCGACAATGAATATGACGGGAGCGTATTGGTCCCATGAATATAGCCGATCACGTTCTCTGCGAAGCCGAAGGCTGGATCGGCACACCCTATCGCCACGGCGCTTCGATGCGTGGTGTCAGTTGCGATTGCCTGGGGCTGATACGCGGTATCTGGCGTGCGCTTTATGGGTGTGAGCCGGAAGATCCCGGCACTTACGCGCCAGACTGGGGCGAAGTCACGGCCCGCGACAGGCTTTTGGATGCAGCATCGCGGCATATGATCCGGCGTGAAAGCGACCAAGCTCACCCCGGCGATCTTCTGGTCTTTCGCTGGCGGGCCGATGTCGCGGCAAAACATCTCGGCGTCATGACGCGCGAAAGCCGCTTCATCCATGCCTATGAGGGGCATGGTGTGCTTGCTTCTGCGCTGGTGCCGCAATGGCGCACGCGTATTGCGGGCATTTTCATTTTTCCTGAAAGGAAGAGCTGATCCATGGCGACGATCGTTCTGCAAGCGGTGGGTGCTGCCGTAGGTGGCATATTCGGCCCCGTGGGCGCGGCGATTGGCGCGGGGCTGGGGGCGATGGGCGGTTATGCCATCGATAATGCGCTGATCAATTCCACCCGCCATATCGAAGGCTCACGGCTCAATGGCGGTCGTGTCGTGACAGCCGAAGAGGGCGCGGCACTGTCTTTCATCTATGGCACGGCACGCGTGAGCGGCACGTTGATCTGGGCGACGCGTTTTGAGGAAAAGGCGACCACCGAGCGGCAGGGCGGCAAGGGTGGTCCGAAGGTTACAAGCTACAGCTATTTTGGCAATGCCGCCTATGCGGTCGCGGAAGGTGAGATCGCGTTCATCCGTCGGGTATGGGCCGATGGACAGGAACTTGATCTCACCGAAATTGAAATGCGCGTCTATCGTGGCACCGCGACACAACAACCCGATCCTTTGATCGAAGCCAAGCAGGGAAGCGGCAATGCGCCCGCCTATCGCGGCACGGCCTATGTGGTGTTTGAGCGCATTCCACTCGACGGCTTTGGCAATCGCCTGCCGCAATTTCATTTCGAGGTGGTGCGTCCTGTCGGCAAGGTCGCAAGCGATCTGCGTGCCATAGCACTTATTCCGGGCTCGACCGAATTTGGCCTGCAACCAGATCCCGTGACCGACGAGCCGGTACCGGGAACAGGTCGTTCCATCAATCGCAATGCCGTGCGTGCGCGTAGCGACTGGACGGCGGCTCTCGATGAATTGCAGGCGCTTTGTCCCAATCTCAAACATATCGCCATCGTCGTACCGTGGTTCGGCGATGATTTGCGCGCCAGCCACTGCCGCATTCGTCCCGGCGTGACAGCACTTTCTGCCCGCAAGCCGAGCCATGTCTGGCGGGTGGAAAATGTCACACGTGGGAGCGCTCCCCTGATTTCTAAAAGCGGTAAGGGAGCTGCCTATGGCGGTACCCCCTCGGATGCCAGCGTGATCGCGGCTATCCGCGATGCGCGGGCGCGGGGACTGCATGTCACGCTCTATCCCTTCATCATGATGGATATTGCAGCCGGAAATGCGTTGCCTTCACCCTATGGCGGCGTGGGGCAGGCGCTCTATCCATGGCGCGGACGCATCACCTGCCATCCGGCAGTGGGGCAGGCGGGCTCTCCCGACAAAACCTCTTCGGCAGGCGAACAGGTAAGTGCTTTTGTGAATGGGCAATGGGGCTATCGCCGGTTTTTGCACCATTGCGCCGATCTGGCGCTGCGTGCCGGCGGTGTTGATTCCTTCCTGCTCGGCTCAGAACTACGTGGGTTGACCAGCATTCGCGACAGCCGCGAAAACTTTCCTTTTGTCGTGAGCCTTTGTGCACTTGCCGCTGAAATGCGCGAGCGGCTGGGAGGATCCTGTCGCATCACCTATGGCGCGGACTGGTCGGAATATTTTGGCTATCAGGCTCAGGACGGCACGGGCGATCTGTTCTTTAATCTCGATCCGCTGTGGTCACATCCGGCGATCAATGCCATCGGTATCGACAATTATATGCCGCTGGCCGATTGGCGCGATGGCGATCTCGATGGCGGTAATCCTGATGGCTTTAATGCGCCTTATGATCTCGATGGCCTTGCCGCACAGGTCGAGGCAGGCGAGGGGTTCGAGTGGTATTATGCCAGTTCCGGAGATCGGAATGCGCGTGTGCGCACGCCCATTACCGATGGAATGGCTGGCAAGCTATGGGTCTATCGCTTCAAGGATATCCGCTCATGGTGGAGCAATCCGCATTTCAACAGGATTGATGGTGCGGAACAGGCGCAATCAACGGGCTGGGTTCCGCAATCCAAGCCGATCTGGTTCACGGAACTCGGCTGTCCCGCCGTCGACAAGGGACCCAACCAGCCCAATGTCTTTCCCGACCCAAAATCTTCGGAAAATGCGGTGCCGTATTTCTCGAATGGCTCTCGCTCGGATATCGGCATGGATCGGTTTTTGCGTGCGCATTACCAGCATTGGGAACAAGCCAATACGATCTCGCCGGTTTATGGCGGGCCGATGCTGGATATGGAACGCATCTATCTCTGGGCATGGGATACGCGACCCTTCCCGGAATTCCCATTAAACAGCAGCACGTGGGGTGACACCGCCAACTGGCGGCTCGGCCATTGGCTGAACGGGCGTCTGAGCGGGGTGGCGCTGGATGAACTGATTACCGCCATTCTAACCGATTTCGGATTGCCTGCCGCTGATTGTTCCGGCGCTGACGGGCATCTCTCTGGCTTCATCGTTTCCGAACCATCGAGCGTACGCGGCGTTCTGGAGCCGCTGTTCAACATTTTTGGCATTCATGGTTTCGAGCAGGCAGGAAAATTCGTGTTTAAAAGCATCGCGCGGGCAGCATCGAGCATTGCAGTCGGCGATAGGCTGGTTGAACCCGACGAGGGTGCGGCGCTGACCGCAGAACTCGAAGATCAAGGCACATTGCCCGCATCTGTCGAGCTCTACTGTAACGATCCATTGCGCGATTTTCAGGTGGTAGGCGCGTCCGCGAGCCGCGGCCAGGGGCAGGGCAGTGAATCCCTAAGTCTTGCCGGTGCCATGGAACAGGGACAGGCGACCGCCTTGGCGCAGGCGTGGCTTGCGCGCCGCCATGCCGAACGGCGCACGGCATCTTTCGCGCTGCCGTGGTCGCAGGCGGCCATTCATGCCGGTGATCGCCTGCGTCTTGATATGCTGGGCGGCACCCGTGATTATGTCGTGACCAGTCTGGAGGATGGCGCGGTGCGATCCGTGCGGGCAGTGGCGCTTGCGCCCAATATCGTGTTTGCGGATGAAGGCGTAACACCGCCTGTTTCGCCCGGCGGAACCGTCATAGACATGAAGCCACTCTTTAATCTGATTGACCTGCCATTGTGGCCGGGCGCGGAAGAACCAGCCAACCAATTCCGCATTGCCTGTCATGCGCGGCCATGGCGCGGGGTGGCGGTCTATGCATCGCCCGCCGAGGACGATTTTAGCGAGCGGGCGCTGATCACCGAACGCGCCATCATGGGCGAACTTGTTGCGCCACTTGAGGGCGGTCGCAGCGGGCGCTTGCAGGAAGGGCACAGTATCGATGTCGTGCTTTATGCGGGCGAGTTGCAATCGCGATCGCTGGCGCAAGTCCTTAATGGTGGCAATACCGCGCTAATGCAGGCGCCGGGCGGGGACTGGGAGGTTTTCCAGTTTCTCGATGCCGAGGAAATCGGGCTCAATCACTGGCGGTTACGGCGCCTGCTGCGCGGCCAGCTTGGTACCGAGTCGGCTGCTCTTGTAGAAAAACCGCAAGGCTCGCCGTTTATCCTGCTGGATGCTGGGGTGCGCGCGACAGGCCTGACGAGTTCTGAACTGGGGCTTGAACTCAACTGGCGCGCAGGAGCGGCGGGCAAGACGTTTTCGGAAGCTTTTTTCGATACACGGTCTGCGATTGGCGGCTTGCGTGCGCTTAAACCGCTCAGCCCGGTTCATCTCAAGTATGATCTTCAGTTGAATGGTGATCTCGTCTTCCGCTGGATCAGACGCGGGCGCGTTGACGCCGATAGCTGGCTTGGCGAGGACATTCCGCTTGGTGAAGAACGCGAACTTTACAGGGTGGACGTTTGGCAGGAAGGGCAATTGCTGCGCAGTGAGCAGGTTGCGGCATCCGTCTGGACTTATGCCGATGTGGACCGTTTGGCTGAAACCGGCACTGGTTCTTTCGAGCTTCATGTGGCGATGGTGAGCGCAAAAATTGGCACCGGCGACGTGGCCATTCTTGAATTCGCTCACGTAGCGTAATATTTCTGCTCTGTGATTACCCGGATTTCCTAATTTCATAAAGCGTGATAGCTAAGATAAAAATACCCTTAGACTCGGTGGCGATAATGGTTGTTCATGCATCGTTCAGCTGCCGGGCGCTATACAAGGCAGCATGATGAAACAGAACCCTGCACTTAAAGTTTTCGCGCTTCTTGCGGTCACTCTTGGCCTGTTGCCGGTGAATGCCGGTGCCTTGTCGATCAGTGTTCCGCAAACTTCCGGGCTGGTTGTCGCTGCTGCCGGAGACTGTACGGCCGTGGGTGAGCGGGTTGCTGCCTCACAGGGCGGACAACTGGCAAAAGCCACGCCTTCCACGCAGAATGGAGCACCCGTTTGCGTCGTGGTGGTGCTGGTTCCGGGCCGCAACGGTGAACGTCCACGCCGTGTCGAAGTGGCGGTCCCCAATAAGTAAAAGTTTTCGCTGTCCGATATCTGCAGGTCATGTGTCTTGCTCCGGAATGATCTCTTCCGGGGTGGGCAATGACAGCGGATATTTTATTGATAGCGGAAAACCATCCTGCTTTTTAGCCGGCTTGTTCAGGGAGATAGTCTGATTTGCGTATTTTGATCGTTGAAGATGACAAGGACCTCAATCGGCAAATATCCGACGCCATGATTGCCGCGGGCTATGTCGTCGATAGCGCTTATGATGGCGAAGAGGGCCATTTTCTCGGCGATACCGAACCTTACGACGCCGTCATCCTCGATATAGGCCTGCCGCATATGGATGGCATCAGCGTGGTCGAGCGCTGGCGGCGCGATGGGCGCCGCATGCCGGTTCTGATGCTCACCGCGCGTGACCGCTGGAGCGACAAGGTTGCGGGTATCGACGCAGGCGCGGATGATTATGTCGCAAAACCCTTTCACATCGAGGAAGTTCTGGCCCGTCTTCGGGCACTGATCCGACGGGCGGCAGGGCATGCGTCGTCAGAACTTATCTGCGGACCGCTGACGCTTGATACCAAGACCTCCAAAGCCAGCGTCGATGGCGTGATGCTCAAACTCACATCGCACGAATTTCGTCTGCTCTCCTATCTGATGCACCATATGGACGAGGTGGTATCGCGCACCGAGCTGGTCGAACATCTCTATGATCAGGATTTTGACCGCGATTCCAACACGATCGAGGTCTTTGTCGGTCGTTTGCGCAAGAAAATGGGAATCGATCTGATCGAAACCGTTCGTGGCATGGGCTATCGTATCCGCTCCGATAATGGGGGCGCGGTCAAGGAGAACGGAAACTGAAGCTTCTTCGTCTTTTCCGCATCCGCTCGCTTGCCGCACGCGTCGTCACTCTGTCGACATTGTGGGTGATCGCAGCGCTTGTGGTTGTTGCGACGTTGATCGGTACACTTTATGGCGATGCTGCTCGCAGCAATTTCGAGCGGCTTTTGACAGCGCATCTTTTCAGTCTGGTTGGTGCGGTCAGCGTTTCAACGGAAGGCGCATTGCAGGGGCGCCCGGAACTGGGCGAACTGCGCTATTCAAGCCCGCTTTCGGGCTGGTACTGGTCTGTCGACCCCTTGACCCACAATGTGACCGGTGAACTTCATTCTCCTTCTCTTCTAGGGCGCATCGTGCCGGAAATGCCGGTTTCGCAAGCACCGTTCGACAGTTCCTTCATGCGCAGCTATTCCCTGCCAGGCCTGAACGGCGAAGAACTTTTCATCGTGGAAACGGAAGTGGTGCTCGATAACCCATCCCGTGTTGCCCGTTTTCGCGTCATGGGAAACCTCAGCGAAGTTCAGGCCGAGGTTTCCGAATTCAGAACCCGTCTTGCGACCTATCTCGCTATATTCGGCATCGGCAGTATTTTGATCAATGCTGCCATCATTTTATTCGGGCTGCGACCACTCGATAAAGTACGTCAAGCGCTCGCCGATATTCGCGAGGGGCGCTCGTCCAAATTGGAAGCCCAGCTTCCGGTCGAGATTGCGCCGCTCGCACAGGAAATGAATGCCTTGATTGAAAATAACCGCCGTATCGTCGAGCGGTCGAGAACGCAGGTCGGCAATCTCGCTCATTCGTTGAAAACGCCGCTTTCGGTGCTCGTCAATGAAGGGCGTGCCATCGGTGGAGATCCGGGCCGCGTCGTTCAGGAGCAAAGCGAGGCCATGCAGGTGCAGATACAGCATTATCTGCAACGCGCCCGTATTGCCGCGCAGCGCGACAGCGTGGTTTTTCGTACATCTGTAAAGCCAGTCATGGAGCGCATGCATCGTGTGAGCGCAAAACTCAATCCTGCCTTCGACGTTCGTCTGCACAATGAATTTCCCGAAGCGGTTTTTGCGGGCGAAAAGGAAGACCTTGAGGAAATCATCGGTAATTTGCTTGAGAATGCCGGAAAATGGGGTCGCGCTCGTGTAAACATCAGTGTGATACGGTCGGAACTTCCAAAGCAGTTTGAAATCCGCATCGAAGATGATGGTCCGGGGCTTGCAGACGATAAGATCGAATCGGCCCTTAAACGCGGAAGCCGTATCGATGAAACCAAGCCGGGTACAGGATTGGGACTGGCCATCGTTCAGGATGCGGTTCGGGAATATGGCGGCAGGCTTGATCTCGATAAAAGCCCGCTCGGGGGCTTGCGTGTTCGTGTCTGCCTGCCGCTGGCAGAAAACTGATGGTTGTTTGACTGAATATTTCACCGTGAACAAAAGCGGTTCGCACTTTTGCTGGAAATGCTCTAAAAGGTGAAATAATGAGATCGCATCAGGCGATTATATGCATGCTGATTTATTGATAAAGGCCTGTTTGTTATGATGAGGGTATTCAGCTTTTCCAAAGCGGTGTCGGTTGCGTCGGCGATGTTGGCTCTGTCGCTGGTATTGTCGGCTTGCGGAACCGCTGGAAGGGGAAAGATTTTGCCATCGATTGGCAATACACCTTCGGCAAAGCCGGAAACAAGCTTGCTGACGTCATTGGGGAATGGGCTTTTGGGCAATGCCGCGACACAGTTGGCTGCGAGTGATCGTCGTAAGGCCCTGGAAGCTGAATATCGGGCGCTTGAATATTCGCCTAATGGGAAAGCCGTCTCATGGAGCAGCGGTTCGAATTCCGGTGAAGTTACCGCCGCGCAGCCTTATCAGGTTGGTTCGCAGAACTGTCGCCAATATTCGCACAGTTATGATATTGGCGGCACGAGCCAGACCACGCGCGGCACTGCCTGCCGTAATGCGGACGGAAGCTGGACGCCGCTTACCTGATTTGGCATGATTTATCGGGTTTTATGCTTTTGCGGCGAATTGCCCTAGGGCGTCACTTATTACAGGTCTTCAGTTGGTTTTTTTCATGGCTGGGATTAAGTCATGGCCATGGAATTCTGGTTGATTGCAGGACTATTGACTCTCATGGCCACTCTGGCCGTCTTGCTGCCGCTTACGCGGAGCAAGCAGGCCTTTTTGTCGGCTCAAAAAAACGATCTTGAAGTCTATCGCGATCAGTTGCGCGAGGTTGGACTGGATGCCGCACGCGGCATGATCGACCGGCAAAGCGCCGAGCAGGCGCGCGTAGAAATTTCACGCCGTATCCTGAATACTGAAAAAGCCAGCCGGACCTTTAGCGCCGTTGAAACCTCAGTTGCTTCAGCCCAAAGCAAGGCGAGAATCACCGCATTGAGCGCGGTGCTGGCCGTGCCGTTGATTGCATGGAGTGTTTACCCTCTTTTCGGTAAGCCCGACATGCCGTCCATGCCGCTTGCCGAGCGGCTTGCAGCCGCGCCCAATTCCGGTTCCGTCGATGAACTGGTCGCCCGCGCCGAAGCGCATCTGGCGCAAAACCCCGGTGATGTGCGCGGCTGGGATGTTCTGGCCCCCATTTACATGCGGCTTGGGCGTTATCCCGACGCTCTCAATGCCTATCGCACGTCCATCCGCATTGCCGGTGAAAGCTTCCCCCGCCTTCTGGGATTGGGAGAAGCGCTGACGTCGGTTTCCGGCGGTACGGTGACGGCTGAGGCCGAAGGCTTTTTCAGGAAAGCTGCTGAACTGGAGCCGAACGATGTCCGCCCGCAATTCTATCTTGCGCAGGGCGAAATGCAGGACGGACACCCTGATGTCGCGATCAAACGACTGCAAGGTTTTCTCGACAAAGCGCCTGCTGATGCGCCATGGCGGGGGCGGGTCGAGGAGGCCATTGCGCGTATCGGCGGCTCGAAACCGGATATGCAAGCAGCGCCCAAAGGGCCAAATGCTGAGGATATCGATGCGGCTGCTTCTTTGTCTGCACAGGATCGTCAGGCGATGGTGGAAGGCATGGTTCAGCGTCTGGATGAAAGCCTTACGCAAGATGGACAGAATCTTGATGGGTGGAAGCGCCTCGTGCGCTCTTATATGATCCTTAATCGCCGCGATGCAGCACTCGACGCGCTCAATCGGGGCATGGCAGCACTTGAGAATGAGAAGCGGGCAGAGCTTCTGAGCTTTGCAGCGCAATTGGGCTTGGAGGCGCAAAAATGAGTGCAATCTCCAATGAAAATCCAGGTAGGGCAAAGCCAGTAGGTAGCCTTTCACGCGTAGTCAAACAGAGAAAGCGCAAGCGCCTGATGCTGATCGGCGGTGCTCTGGCGGTACTTGCGATTGCTGTCGGCCTGATGTTGGTGGCTTTCAGCCAGGATATTCGTTTTTTCCGCACACCATCCGATTTTACACCACAGGAAATTACATCCGGTTCGCGTTTCCGCTTGGGCGGTCTGGTCGAGGAGGGCTCGGTGGTCCGGCAAGGCAGTGAATTGCATTTTACCGTTACCGATACGATCAAGACCGTCAAAGTCGTCTTTGAAGGGATTGCTCCCGATCTTTTCCGCGAGGGGCAGGGCGTTGTCGCCGAAGGCCGTTTCGAAACGGACGGAATTTTTCGCGCCGATAGTGTCCTGGCCAAGCATGACGAGAATTACGTTCCCAAGGACCTTGCCGACAGTTTGAAGGAAAAGGGCGTATGGGAAGGGAAATAAGATGAGTGTCGAAATCGGCCATTTTGCGCTGGTGCTTGCGCTTGCGCTGTCCATCGTTCAGTCCGTTATGCCGGTGATCGGTGCGCACAGGCGGGATGCTCAGTTTATGTCGGTGGCCGTGCCGACAGCGCTTGCGGTTTTTGCGCTGATATTTCTGTCATCGGCCATTCTGGTGCATTCCTATGTCGTCTCCGATTTCTCGGTTCTCAACGTCGTCGAGAATTCACATTCGCAAAAACCGCTGCTTTATAAAATTACCGGCGTCTGGGGCAATCACGAAGGCTCCATGCTATTGTGGGTATTCATCCTCACTCTTTTCAGCGCGCTCGTCGCAGCCTTCTCCGGTAATCTTCCCGAAACATTGCGCGCCAATGTTCTGGCTGTTCAGGGCTGGATAGCCACGGCCTTTCTGGCTTTCATCATTTTTACGTCCAATCCGTTCACACGTATTTTTCCTGTGCCTCTTGAAGGTGGTGACCTCAATCCGATCCTTCAGGATATCGGGCTCGCTATTCATCCGCCGCTCCTGTATCTCGGCTATGTCGGTTTTTCCGTGTGCTTTTCCTTTGCCGTCGCAGCCCTTCTCGAAGGGCGGATCGATGCGGCATGGGCGCGGTGGGTGCGACCATGGACATTGCTCGCATGGATGTTCCTGACTGGCGGCATCGCCATGGGATCCTACTGGGCCTATTATGAACTGGGCTGGGGTGGCTGGTGGTTCTGGGACCCGGTCGAAAACGCGTCCTTCATGCCATGGCTGGTGGGCACCGCGCTTCTTCATTCTGCACTTGTGATGGAAAAGCGCTCGGCACTGAAAATCTGGACGGTCTTGCTGGCGATCCTCACCTTCTCGCTGTCGTTATTGGGGACATTCCTCGTTCGCTCTGGAGTCCTCACATCCGTGCACAGTTTTGCGACCGATCCGGGGCGGGGGCTGTTTATTCTGGCGATCCTTGCCATTTTCATCGGTGGTTCCCTGTCGCTCTTTGCGCTACGCGTGCAAAGTCTTTCCGCAGGCGGCATTTTCCATCCGATCTCGCGCGAAGGCGCATTGGTCTTCAACAACCTGTTTTTGACCACGGCTGCCGCGACGGTGCTGATCGGCACACTTTATCCGCTATTGCTGGAAGTGACGACGGGTGAAAAGATTTCTGTCGGAGCCCCCTTCTTCAACATGACATTTGGGCCTCTGATGGTGCCGCTTCTGCTTGCCGTGCCGATTGGTCCTCTGCTCGCT
Organism: Brucella sp. BE17; assembly: GCF_039545455.1. NCBI lineage: Bacteria > Pseudomonadati > Pseudomonadota > Alphaproteobacteria > Hyphomicrobiales > Brucellaceae > Brucella > Brucella sp. BE17. The sequence continues at coordinate 378,665 of NZ_CP154467.1, forward strand.
TGGAAGCGCGGTGATCTTTACGGCGTTTCGCAACGGTTGATGACGGCGTTTGCGTTAGCATTGATCATGACCGGCATCGTACTCTGGAGCACATCAGCCAGTTCGGTCATGGCTGCCTGCGGTATAGGGCTTGCGGTCTGGCTGATCTTTGGCAGTCTCACCGATCTCGTGCTTAAAGCTGGTATCGGTAAGGTTTCGAGCGCAAAAGCATGGGCGCGGTTCAAGGGATTGCCGCGTTCGATTTTCGGGACAGCGCTCGCCCATATGGGGCTTGGCATCACGCTTCTAGGCATTGTCAGCGTCACAACCTATGGCACGGAAAATGTCGCGATCATGCGTCCCGGCGATACGATCAAGGTTCAGAACTACAGTTTGCGGTTTGAAGGCCTGCGTCCGCTGACCGGCCCCAATTTCACGGAAAATCGCGGCACATTCACCTTGCTTGATTCGAACAACCGCAATCTCGGCCAGATCGAACCATCCAAGCGCTTTTTCCCGGCACGTCAGATGCCGACTACCGAATCTGGTATTCGCACGCTTTGGTTCAGCCAGGTCTATGTCGCCCTTGGCGACGAGCCGGGTGACGGTTCGGCCGTCGTGCGAGTGTGGTGGAAGCCCGAGGTCACGCTGATCTGGTATGGCGCGCTCGTCATGATGGTGGGAGCCTTGTTTTCGCTGGCGGATCGTCGTTTGCGTGTCGGCGCACCGGCTAAAAAACGTAAAGCGTTGCCCGCGAAAAACGCGGAGGCCACGGCATGAGACAGAGACGGCTTTTTGCAGTGCTGATGGTTCTGGCTGTAAGCCTGTTTCAGCTTGCGCCTGCATGGGCCGTCAACCCGGACGAAATCCTGCCCGATGCAGCGCTTGAAAAGCGTGCACGTTCCATTTCTACTGAACTGCGCTGTATGGTTTGCCAGAACGAATCCATCGATGATTCGAATGCTGAACTCGCCCGCGATCTGCGTCTTCTCGTGCGTGACCGTCTGAAAGCGGGTGATACGGACGCGCAAGTCAAAGATTTCGTGGTCGATCGCTATGGCGAATTTGTACTTTTGAAGCCGCGCCTTTCCGCACATACTGCCCTTTTATGGTGTTTTCCCGTCATTGTTCTTTTTGTGGGCGGCGCTGCGATCCTGTTTGCCGTACGCCGTAAAACCGGGGCTTCTCAAGCTGTCGAGCCGCTTTCGGAGCAGGAAAAGGTCGATCTCAGGCGGCTTTTGAAGGACAATTAAGCGTTTCTCTCTCATTCGCTGATTACAAACCTTACGAAACTTTCATGTTTTGGAAATTGAGCGGTAAGGTAGTTCTCACTATCGTGACGCTATAAGGTTTAAAGGGCGCTTGGCCTGACGAAAAACAGACAGGCCAAGGAAGCCCAATGGCTGCTCGCAAGGAGAGATTAATGTCCAGAGCCAAGATTTTTAATTATCGCAAGGGTGTTGCAACGATTGCTATTTGCGCGGCGCTGGCCGGCGGGTTCGTTGTAACCGGGCCTTTGGGTGCGTTCAATCAAGCACGTGCTGAAGCCGTGCAAGTAACGCCCGCAGCCGTGCCCGGCTTTGCCGATCTGATTGAAAAGGTTCGCCCGACGGTCGTCAGTGTCCGTGTAAAGAAGGACGTTCAGGAAGCAGCTGATCGCGGCGGTTCGCGCGCCTTTGGCGGTCCCGGCTTCGACCAGCTTCCCGACGATCATCCGTTGAAGCGCTTTTTCCGAGATTTCGGCATGGAACCACGCGGCGATGCGCGTCCTGACAAACGTCGTGGCCCCGGCAAGCGTCCCGGTGGTCGTCCAGGTCATGAACGACCCTTTGCGCAAGGCTCAGGCTTCTTCATTTCCGAAGACGGATATGTCGTCACCAACAATCACGTGGTTTCGGATGGCGATGCGTATAGCGTCGTTCTGGACGACGGCACCGAATTCGACGCCAAGCTGATCGGCACCGATCCGCGCACCGATCTGGCGGTGCTGAAAGTCGATGATGCCAAGCGCAAGTTTACCTATGTGGCGCTCGGCGATGACAGCAAGGTACGCGTTGGTGACTGGGTTGTCGCGGTCGGCAATCCGTTCGGTTTGGGTGGCACGGTGACATCGGGTATCGTTTCGGCGCGTGGTCGCGACATTGGGGCCGGTCCTTACGACGATTTCATCCAGATTGATGCCGCCGTCAACAAGGGCAATTCCGGTGGTCCTGCCTTTAATCTCTCAGGTCAGGTGATCGGTATCAACACCGCTATTTTCTCGCCGTCGGGCGGCAGCGTCGGTATTGCCTTCGCCATTCCTGCGTCCACTGCCAGCCAAGTCGTTGATCAGCTGATCAAGAAGGGCTCGGTCGAGCGCGGCTGGATCGGCGTACAGATACAGCCTGTGACCAAGGATATTGCCGCATCGCTCGGTCTTGCCGAGGAAAAGGGCGCGATTGTCGCTTCCCCGCAAAAGGATGGACCGGCCGACAAGGCTGGTATCAAAGCAGGCGACGTGATCACCGCCGTCAACGGCGAGCCTGTACAAGATCCACGGGATCTGGCACGCAAGGTTGCAGCCATCAATCCGGGCGAGGATGCGGCCGTCACGCTTTGGCGCAAGAACAAGGCCGAAGAAGTCACGATGAAGATCGGCACTATGCCGGATGATCAGAAGCAGGCCAGTACACCTTCCGATAAAGGGCAGGGCGGATCGAACGGTGAAACGCTCGACAATTATGGTCTGACGGTTGTGCCTTCGGAGGAAGGCGACGGCGTGGTCGTCACCAATGTCGATCCGGACAGCGATGCAGCCGATCGTGGTATCCGTTCCGGTGACGTGATCGTCAGCGCCAACAATCAGACGGTCAAGAACGCCAAGGATATAGACAAGGCGATTGAAGAAGCCTCCAAAGCGGGACGCAAGGCTGTTCTGTTACAGGTGCAAAGCAATGACCAAAGCCGCTTTGTGGCGCTTCCCATTGATCAGGGCTAAATCACAGGGCCATTGACAAGCTGTTCTGCCAGGCGGGAAACTGCCTGGTATCGCCTTATTCAAACAGGGTATTTATAGTGCGCGTATGAAAATTCTCGTTATCGAAGACGACCGCGAAGCGGCCCGCTATCTGGAGAAGGCTTTTACTGAAGCTGGACATCTTGCCGACATCGCCGGTGATGGAGAGACGGGTTATGCTTTAGCCGAGAACGGCAGCTATGACGTGATGGTCGTCGATCGCATGCTGCCCAAGCGTGACGGCCTTTCGGTCGTGGCCGGGTTGCGCGCCAAGGGCATGGAAACGCCGGTGTTGATCTTGTCAGCTTTGGGCGAAGTCGATGACCGCGTGACGGGTCTGCGCGCAGGCGGCGACGATTATCTGACAAAACCCTATGCATTTTCCGAACTGCTTGCGCGCGTGGAAGTGCTGCAACGCCGGTCCAGTCCGCGCGAGGCTGATACGATCTATCGCGTCGGCGATCTTGAACTTGACCGGCTTGCGCATACTGCACGGCGTCAGGATATCGATATCACACTGCAACCACGCGAGTTCCGGCTTCTCGAATATCTCATGCGCCATGCCGGGCAGGTTGTCACGCGCACCATGCTGCTTGAGAATGTTTGGGATTATCATTTCGATCCGCAGACCAATGTAATCGATGTGCATATTTCCCGCCTGCGCTCAAAAATCGAAAAAGGTTTTGATGTCCCGCTGCTGCATACAGTGCGGGGCGCAGGGTATATGCTCAAAGCCGGACGCGCCAAGCCGTCTGCCAAACCCTCTGATAAGATCTCTGGCAAGGCGGATTGATGAGCCGGTTTGCAGCGCTCATGCGCACTACGGCAGTGCGCCTTACGGCTCTTTATCTGCTGCTGTTTGCGGTCGGTGCCGTGGCGCTGGTCTTTTATATGACCAATATGTCGGTTTCCATGCTCACGGGGCAAACGCAGGAAGCGCTGGGCGAGGAAGTCGCAAGTGTCGGCAAGGCTTATGCCCGCGGCGGTATCCCGCAACTGGTGCGCACGATCGATTATCGATCGCGCCAGCCGGGCGCCTATCTCTATCTCGTGGCAGATCCGGCGGGACGTATTCTTGCGGGCAATGTCGAGGATGTCGAGCCGGGTGTTCTAGACACCAATGGTATTGTAGAACGCGCCTTTTCCTATAAACGTTATGGCGATCAGGGGACGGAAACCGAGCATCGCGCTGTTGCCGTGGTGATTGCACTCCCCAACGGCATGCGGCTTCTGGTCGGGCGCGATCTGGGTGAACCTGAACGCTTCCGCGATATCGTGCGCCGCTCCCTGATGCTAGCGCTCGGCATCATGGGGGCTGGCGCCTTCCTGATCTGGTTCTTTGTCGGACGCCGCGCGCTCAGGCGCATTGATGACGTATCACGCGCCTCGCAACGCATAATGGATGGCGATCTCACGGGCCGTCTGCCGGTCATTGGGTCCGGTGATGAATTCGATCGTCTTTCCGCCAATCTCAATGTCATGCTGGGGCGCATACTGGAGCTGAATGAGGGACTGAAACAGGTTTCCGATAATATTGCGCACGATCTCAAAACACCGCTGACGCGATTGCGCAACCGTGCTGAGGAAGCGCTTTCCGGCAAGAAGGCGGGAGTTGAATATCGTGCGGCACTTGAAGACATTATTGGTGAATCCGATCAGCTGATCCGCACATTCAGCGCGATCCTGATGATTTCCCGGCTTGAATCTGGCTATTCGACGGAAAACCTTGAGAATATGCCCGTGGCCCCCATCCTTCGCGATGTGGCGGAAATGTATGAGCCGGTCGGCGAGGATGCCGGTGTTACGCTGACGCTCGGCACACTTGACGAGGTGACACTGCATATCAACCGCGAGCTGATCGGTCAGACGGTCTCCAATCTGGTGGATAATGCCATCAAATATGCAGGCTGCGATGGCCATGAAGCATGTGTGACGCTTGCTATGGAGCGCGACAAGGATTTTGTGCGCATTGTCGTCGCCGATACTGGCCCCGGCATTCCCGAAGACAAGCGCGAGCAGGCGACCGAGCGGTTTGTACGCCTTGAAGAAAGCCGCACACAACCGGGGTCTGGCCTCGGTTTAAGTCTTGCCAAGGCAGTTATGAAATTGCACGGTGGCGCGCTTCGACTGGAAAGCAGGCAAGATAATGCGTCCGGACTGCGTGCGGTTCTGGAGTTTCCGTTGCCTGCAGACGAAGGGCATTCATAAAGGCGAGAGAGATCATGGCGGCTGAGGATACAGGGACACTGTTTTTCGAGAGAAATCTGCGGGCCCTTGAGCCGCTTAATGCCGAGCGAGCACAGTCCTTCTATACTGATCTGAGCGAGCGGGTTCTAGGAGCCGATTTGCCTGATGTCGCAGCTTTGCTGGAAAAACCGGAAGCCGCGAGCTTTCTTTCAGCCGTGCTCGATCTTTCGCCGTTCATTCGTGAAGCGCTTTTGCACCATCCCGCTATTTTAAGCCGTCTGGTTATAGTGCCGCCCGAAACGTGTTTGCGCCAAATTCTCTCTGAAACTGCTACATGCGGGGGGCAGGATGGTATGAGCGAAGCCGCGCTCATGACGAGCCTCAGGCTTTTCAAGCGTGAAGCGCATGTGCTGATTGCGCTATGCGATCTGGCACATATTTTTGATACGCAAGCGACCACTGACTGGCTCACCGATCTGGCGGAAGCCTGCACCGGGGCGGCGGTGCGTTTTCTGCTGCGCGATGCGGATCGTGCGGGCAAGATCGCGCTTGTCGACCGCGATGATCCTGAAAAGGAAAGCGGCTGGATCGTGCTTGGCATGGGCAAATTCGGCGCAAGGGAACTTAATTATTCGTCCGATATCGATTTGATCGTTTTCATCGACGAGATGCGCCCTGCCATTGGCGACGCTTACGAATGTGTCGATACGTTTTCACGTCTCACCAAGCGGCTGGTGCGCATTTTGCAGGACCGCACGGCGGATGGTTATGTGTTTCGCGTCGATCTGCGACTTCGTCCCGATCCCGGGTCAACGCCGCTGGCGATACCCGTGGGTGCTGCCCTTAATTATTATGAAGGTCGCGGTCAGAACTGGGAACGCGCCGCCATGATCAAGGCGCGGCCTGTGGCGGGAGACAGGGTGTCGGGTAATGCCGTGCTTGCGGAACTCTCCCCTTACGTCTGGCGCAAATATCTCGATTATGCGGCGATTGCCGATGTGCATTCCATCAAGCGGCAGATTCACGCCCATAAGGGCCATGGCGATATTGCCGTGCGCGGCCACAATGTGAAGCTTGGGCGCGGCGGCATTCGCGAAATCGAATTTTTCGTGCAGACGCAGCAATTGATTGCTGGCGGACGCTTTCCCGAATTGCGCGGCAACCAGACTGTGCCGATGCTTTCGAAGCTGGCCGAGCGTGGCTGGATCACTGAGACGGCACGCGATGCTTTGGCGCGGCAATACTATTTTCTCCGCGATGTCGAACATCGTATCCAGATGATTGCCGATGAGCAGACCCATATCCTGCCCGAAGACGATGAAGGTTTTGCCCGTGTCGCACATATGATGGGCTATGCAGACCCTGCTGAATTCTCGCAAAAATTTCTCGATGCGTTGAAGGTCGTTGAAAAACACTATGCCGCCCTTTTCGAGCAGGCACCGGAGCTAGGAAGTTCTTGCGGCAATCTGGTTTTTACCGGCGATGTCGATGATCCGGGCACTCTGGAAACTCTTTCGACCATGGGTTTTGAGCGTCCGAGCGATATCTGCCGCGTCATCCGCACATGGCATTTTGGTCGCTATCGCGCTACCCAATCAGCCGAAGCGCGTGAACGCCTGACGGAACTGACGCCCGCGCTGCTGCAAGCCTTTGCAGAGACCAAACGAGCTGATGAAGCGCTCATGCGTTTTGATGGGTTTCTGCAGGGTTTGCCTGCGGGTATCCAGCTTTTCAGCCTGCTGCAATCCAATCCCCGCCTTTTAAGCCTTCTTGTCATGATTATGAGCGCAGCCCCACGCCTTGCCGAGATCATCACCCACAAGCCGCATGTCTTTGACGGGCTGCTCGATCCGGCCATCTTTTCCGAAGTTCCCACCCGCGCCTATCTCGAAGAACGATTGCGGGTGTTTTTAGGCGCTGCGAGCGATTACGAGGAAGTGCTCGATCGTCTGCGCATCTTTGCCGCCGAGCATCGCTTTCTGATCGGTATCCGTCTTCTGACAAGTGCCATTGACGGCGTGCGGGCAGGCCGCGCCTTCTCCGATCTTGCCGAACTGATGATAGCTCGAGCGTTCGAGGCGGTGGAAGCCGAATTGCAGCGCCGCCATGGCAATGTCATGGGTGGCAAGGTGGCACTCCTTGCCATGGGCAAGCTTGGTAGTCGCGAACTCACAGCCGGTTCCGATGTTGATCTGATCCTGCTTTATGATCACGATGATGCGGTAGAGCAGACGGACGGTGAAAAGCCGCTCGCGCCCTCGCAATATTTTATCCGCCTGACCCAGCGGCTAATTGCAGCATTATCTGCGCCGACTGCCGAAGGCGTGCTTTATGAAGTTGATATGCGGCTGCGTCCGTCCGGCAATAAGGGGCCAGTCGCCACCCACATCGCATCCTTTGGCAAGTATCAGCGCAGCGAGGCCTGGACATGGGAGCATATGGCGCTGACCCGCGCGCGTGTCATCCATGCGGATGCGGATTTCAAAACCTTTATCGAGCGTGAAATCAACGCCATAATCACTATGCCACGCGATGATGCAAAGATCGCCCATGATGTGCGTGAGATGCGCCAGCTCATCGAACAGGAAAAGCCACCGCGCGATGACTGGGATTTCAAACTGAAACCCGGCGGCATTATCGATCTGGAATTCATTGCGCAATTTGCCGTTCTGGCTGGAAAGGTAAAAGCCGGTCAGCGATTACTTGCCACCGAAGAGGTTTTGGCCAATCTCGAACCCTCTTTTGCCGATCCGGCGAGCGTGGACGCACTTGTCGAGGCGCACCGCTTCTACACCAATCTGAGCCAGACGATCCGCCTCTGTCTCGGCCGTGATGCGGCCCGCGACGAATTCATTCCCGGCATGATCGATCTTTTGTGTCGTGCTGCTGAACTGCCCGATATTTCACGGGTCGATCATCAGCTGCACGAATTGGCCAAAAACGTCCGCGTTAGTTTTGAGGCGCTTGTCAAAACCTGATCAGGCGGCGTTGATGATCGTGTTCTGCTGGGCGATCAATACTGCCTTGCGATCGGGGATGCAGACGGAAACCACAGTGCCAACACCTTCGGTTGAGCGGATGCGCAGCCAGCCACCATGGAGTTCAGCCAGAGAGCGCGTGATGGCAAGGCCGAGGCCGGATCCGCTATGCGATTTGGTGAACTGGTTTTCCACCTGCTCAAAAGGCTGGCCGATCTTTCTGAGCGCCGATTTCGGTATGCCGACGCCGGTGTCCTGAATGGTCATGAACAATGCTGATCCCGCCTTGCGTGCACGGACGGTAATGTGACCGCTGTGCGAAGTAAATTTGACGGCATTGGAGAGAAGATTGATCAGCACCTGCTTGACCGCACGGCGGTCAGCCTGAAGGTGCATTCCATCCTCAATGCGCGTTTCAACGGTAATGTTCTTTTCATCCGCCTGCAGCGAGATCATGCGCACCGTCTCGCTGATCAGCGGGCAGAGATCGATTTCTTCGCGGTCAAGCGAGAAGTGACCCGCCTCGATCTTTGACATATCGAGAATGTCGTTGATCACGTTGAGCAGGAAGTTGCCGCTGGTGTGAATGTCGTTGATATACTCCTCATAGCGGTCCGAGCCGAGAGGCCCAAAAGTGCCAGCTTGTATCATTTCTGAGAAGCCGATGATGGCATTGAGCGGTGTGCGCAATTCGTGCGACATGTTGGCGAGGAATTCGGACTTGGCACGATTGGCGGCCTCTGCACGTTCCTTTTCCTGCGCGTATTTTCGTGCCAGTTCAGAAAGCTCACGCACCCGATCGCGTTCGCCCTTACGCGCAATGGACAGGTCGTGAATAGTTGCCATCAGGCGGCGTTCACTGTCCACCAGCCGTTCCTGATGCAGCTTCAACTGCGTAATGTCGGTGCCGATGGAAACAAGGCCGCCATCCTGCGTACGGCGTTCGTTGACTTGCAGCCAGCGGCCATCGCTCAGTTGGCGTTCAAAGGTTTGCCCACCAGCGCGGTTATGCTCATTGGCCATCCTGCGCTCGAAGGTGAAGGGGCGCGTATGCGCATCGACTTCGTTGCGCGGCACACCTGGCTTCAGCGTCCAGACCGGTAGGCCTGCATATTCGCTGAATTTGGAATTGGCCATCACGAGGCGGTTATTGGCATCCCACAGAATAAAAGCTTCCGAAATATTTTCGATGGCCTCGCGAATGCGCATATCGGCTTCTGCCGTCTGTTGCGCGAAGCGATGCTGCTCGCTCACATCGAAGGCAATGCCGACCAGATGTAGATCGCCCTCGCGGGCAATATCGGCACGCACGCGCATCCACACCCATGAGCCGTCAGCGTGACGCATGCGGAACACGCGATCGACATGGGAAATATCGCCGGATGCCGCCTGCTCGGCGATGGCATAAAGATCACCGTCGTCCGGATTGATGATAGCCGTGACGTCGGCAAACGGAAGCACTGCGTCCTGCGCCTCATAGCCGAGCATTTCATACATCGAGCGCGACCAGTAGATCCGCCCGCGCGCCATATCCCAGTCCCACAAGCCGCAGCGTCCACGCGCCAGCGCCAGATCGATGCGCCGTTGGATCTGTCCCGACAGATCGTCGGCCTCGCGTGCGCGTGCCGCTTGACTGAAATAGGCATAGAGAATGGCGAACATCACCCCGGTCGTGCCTGCAAACAGCGTGACATTGAGCGAGACGGCGCGGCGCCATTCAGAAAAAATGGTTTTCTCTGGCTCAACCGCAATGACCGAATAGGGCAGCGAAAGGGTTTTGGAAAGCGCACCATAAGCGGCTTCGCCCTTGAGTGTCACATTAAGAACGCCGGCGCGTTCGGCAAACAGGAACAGTGGCTGGGATTCGGCCAAAACCGTATCGACCTGTTTGCCGGTCATGTCGGCTAGAGGACCGGATGCGGCGATGACTGCTGACTGGTTGTCGATAACGGCAACCGTCATGCCTTCAGATGACAGGCCACGTGTGCGAAATTCAGCAATCGTGTTGCGGATATCACTGGGGTCGATCCGTGCCCCGGTCTCCGTGCCGTTTGCCATCCGCTCGATCATTTGTGCCAAATTGGCGGTGGCGGCTGACAAGCCCGCCTTGTGCTGCTGCTCGATGTCCTCGTGCCATGCCAGCATGGAAAAGGTGCGCGCCACGCCCAGAATAACCAGGAAGATAACGATAAGGGCGGGTACGAGACGGCGCAGGATGGGTTCAATAGAGATGAATTTACCATAGGCCGGACCGGCAAGAAGGCTGACATGGCCAGAGACCTTGCCCTTCTTTTTTTTCCGTCCGGGCGCACGATGCGACCCTGCCGGCGCGCCATACGCGTCGGTGCTTGCCATCTGATTGTCCCTCGTTAATTCCCTGCGAGTGTGTGATTCGAAAATGCCGCCTCCGAACAGGTTCAATGAATCAAAAGTGATTCGCGCTGTCCAGCGATTTCCTTAACGAAACGTAAAAAAGACAGTTCCAAAAAGGAGAATCTGTCATGAATCTCAAGCTCTTATCCGGAATCTGTTCGCGAGCCCTTCCTACTAACCGCATGAAAAGACTCATGAAAGCGAACGGCTGTAACATGACCCTTACGCGCGAAGGCAAACGCATAGTTCAACCACTTTCCAACCGTAGCAGCACAGGCTGCATACGGAAGAAAAGGCTAAAACAGCATAATGGCATTTATGGGCCGCGAATCAGGCAAGCGTTCGATCCACGATATCCCGCAGGTCAGTGGATAGTCCTGCAGAACCCGCAATCCGCTCAAGCGCGGTTTTTGCCCGCGCCCGCCGTGTCTCTTCAAGCGAACGCCATGAACGCATGGCGGTGAGAAGACGTGCGGCAAGCTGCGGGTTTTCGGGATCGATGGCAAGAATGGTGTCGGCAAAGAACGCATAGGCCGCGCCATCCTTGCGATTATATCCGGTAGGGTTGGCTGCGGAAAATGCGCCGATCAGTGAACGCACGCGATTGGGATTATCGAGCGAGAAAAGCGGGTGTTTGGTCAGTTCGCGAACGGCATTAAGCGTGTGCAGTCCGGGACGGGTCGCCTGCACGATAAACCATTTGTCCATGACGAGCCCATCGCTGCCAAAACGCTGCTCGAAAGCCGACAAGGCTTCCTTTGCTTGTCCGGTTTCGCCAAAGCGGTGCACCAGAACGGTGAGTGCTGCAAAGCGGTCGGTCATATTGTCGGCCTGCGTGAACTGTGCGTGCGCACGACCCGGTACGTTCTCATGACAGCTCAGATAGTCGAGCAACACATTGCGTAAAGCGCGTTTTCCCGCCGATTGTGCGTCGGGCGAGAAGGGGCCATCCTGTTGAAATGCATCGTAAAGCGCAGCAAAATCCGCTGTGTGCGCATTGGCAATGGCTGCGATCATTTGCTCGCGGCTTGCCAAAATGGCGTCGGGATCGACATTGCTGCCCAGTTCGCGAGCGATATCGCTTTCACCCGGAAGCGTCAGGCAAAGGGCGCGGAATGCCGGGTCGAGCTTCTCATCTGTTGTAATGTGACCTGCAAGTGCTACGATTTCGCTATCAACCTGCGTCTTGCCGCCATCACGTGCAGCCTCCAGCAGGCTTTGCGTGAAAATGCCGGTAATGGCTTGCCAGCGGGCGACATGATCGCAATCGTTGAGCGCAAGGAAAGCGCGGTCTTTGGCGCTGAGCGGCGCATCGAGATTGACGGGTGCTGAAAAGCCGCGCAAGAGCGATGGCACCGGCCGGGTTGTGATACCATGAAAGGTGATCGTCTCAGCGTCTTTGCGCAGATGAATGACGCCCTCGCGCACGTCGCCACCCTCGATATCTGTCGGCTCCATATCGCTGCCGTCCGGCCCGACAAGGCCGAAGGCGACCGGAATATGCATCGGTTTTTTGACAGGCTGTCCGGGTGTGGGAGCAAGCGACTGCGCGAGTTTGAGCGTAAAAGTTTTGGCATCGGCATCATAAGCAAAATCTGCCTTGACTTTCGGCGTGCCGGACTGATCGTACCAAAGGGCAAATTGCGTAAAATCCTGTCCCGACACATCGGCGAAGACTTTTATGAAATCCTCGATTGTGGCAGCGTCACCGTCATGGCGCTCGAAATAAAGGTCCATGCCTTTTCGGAAAAGCTCTGGACCGATGATCGTGCGGATCATGCGCACCACTTCCGATCCTTTTTCATAGACGGTCGCAGTGTAGAAATTGTTGATCTCGCGATATTCTCGCGGTCGCACCGGATGCGAAAGCGGTCCGCCATCTTCTGGAAATTGCTGGGCTTTAAGCGTCTTCACCTCTGCGATGCGCTTGACCGGACGCGAGCGCTGGTCGGCAGAAAACTCATGGTCGCGATAGACTGTCAGCCCTTCTTTCAGGCAAAGCTGGAACCAGTCGCGGCAGGTGATGCGGTTGCCAGTCCAGTTATGGAAATATTCATGCGCGATGACGGTTTCGATCCCGGCATAATCGCCATCACTCGCAGTTTGCGGGTCGGCCAGCACATATTTGTCGTTAAAAACATTGAGGCCCTTGTTCTCCATCGCGCCCATGTTGAAATCCGAAACCGCGACGATGTTGAAGACATCAAGATCATATTCCCGGCCAAACTTCTCCTCGTCCCATCGCATTGAACGCTTCAAGGCATCCATGGCATAGAGTGCCCGGTCTTCCTTGCCGTGCTCCACATAAATGGCAAGATCGACGCTGCGCCCTGACTGCGTGGTGAAATGATCTTTTACCACCCCGAGCGAACCGGCTACGAGCGCGAAAAGATAGGATGGCTTGGGATGTGGATCGTGCCAGAGGGCAAAATGTCGGTCCGGGTTTTCCACGTTAACGCCGCTTTCGACTGGATTGCCATTGGAAAGCAGGACCGGTGCAGCCTCTTTATCCGCATCAATACGCACGGTATAGACCGAAAGCACGTCGGGGCGATCATAATAATAGGTGATGCGGCGAAAGCCTTCGGCTTCGCATTGTGAGCAATAAACGTCGCTTGAGCGATAAAGACCCGAAAGCTGGCGATTGGTCGTCGGATTGACTTCAGTGACGATTTCAAGCGTGAAACGCGCATGATCAGGCAATGCGTTGATTTCCAGACGGTCCGGTGTTGCCAGATAGCTGTTGGTGCTTAACGGCTCGCCGTTGATGGAGAGACTTAGAAGCTTCAACCCGTCGCCATCGAGAATGAGCGGTGTGCCGGCGGGCGTGGTGCTGCGGCGCTCGATGGTGAGTGCTGCGTGTACGATTGTCTTTTCCGGCTCAAGCGAAAAATCCAGTCTGGTTTCCGGGATTGCGTAATGTGTCGGGCGGTAATCTTGGAGACGGAAAGTCTGGCCGGTTTCAGGACGCATCGGAAAACTCTTTCTTTAAATCTGTTCGCCGGGTTCGTACTCGTCTTTTGATAAAACGACAAGAAAAGCGATTCAGCCAAATAATTTTCCCGCTGCTCTTGGCAGGCTGCTGCAAACCAGCCTATTGAAGAATAGACGGTAAAAAAACATAATGACACTGCAAGTTTAGGGGATCGCGTCGTGAACGCTCATGCGAGCGCGCCCGTTGGGGCGGCACAGCTTGAATCGAACCCAATGCTCGGCATTGGTCTTAAAATCGCTTCTGTGACGATTTTTGTCGGTATGTCCACCATGCTCAAGGCAGCGGAAGGCGTTCCGCTCGGAGAACTGATTTTCTTTCGCTCCTTCTTCGCAGTTATTGCTGTGCTGATTTATCTCAAATGTCGGGGTCAGCTAGAGGGTGCATTTCGTACCCAGCATGGGCTTAGCCATTTCTGGCGCGGTATGGTCGGCGTCTGCGCCATGACGATGAGTTTCTTTGCCCTGATAAAATTGCCGTTACCCGAAGCAATCGCCATCAATTATGCCTCACCGCTCATCACCGTCATTCTGGGCGCGTTCGTCTTGGGTGAGGTGGTGCGCCTTTATCGCTGGAGCGCCGTGCTCGTCGGTCTTTTTGGCGTTCTTGTCATCATATGGCCACGCCTGACGATTTTTTCCTCCGGCAATGTCGGACAGGACGAGGCAATCGGTGCCCTTTCAGCGCTCGGCGCTGCCGTCATGGCTGCGATAGCCATGCTCCTGGTGCGACGCCTGGTGCAGACAGAGCGCACAGCCACCATAGTGATCTATTTTTCACTTTCGGCCAGTATCATTGCGCTCTTCAGCCTACCTTTCGGGTGGATCGTGCCGAGCTGGTCTCAGCTTGCGCTTCTGATTGGGGCGGGCTTTGCCGGTGGTATTGCTCAGATACTGCTTACGGAATGCTATCGTCATGCGCCGATGTCGACCATCGCACCGTTTGAATATACGTCGATGCTAATGGGGCTGGTTATCGGATTTTTGCTATTCGGGGATGTTCCGACGCTCGAAATGATCATCGGCAGCGCTATCGTTATGGGTGCGGGCGGTTTCATCATCTATCGCGAGCACAAGCTGGCCATCGCACCGCATAAGCTCAATGCACCACAAAGCCATTAATTTATATCTTACTGGGGATTCTCCGAACGCGGGTCGAGTTGCAGTGTTTCCGGTGTTGACTGAGCATCGGGCGTGACGAACTTGAACTCGGTTTTCTGTTCGCTGATGGCCGGTCGCTCGAAGCGCTTGATGCGCCAGAAGGCATGAAGGCCGTAAATGCCATAGGAGACAGCCATCGTGACGAAAAAACCGGGCGCGCCGATCAGGTCCATCAGCGGGCCGGACAGCGCAGGTCCCAGCATACTGCCGATCCCATAGACAATCAGCAAGCCACTTGAGACCTGAACGAACTCGCTGGCATCCGCATAGTCATTGGCGTGCGCGACATTCAGACTGTAGATTGGATAGAGCACAAAGCCGAACAAAAACATCATGCCATAAAGCGACATTGGCGTTGCTGGCTGCAGGATAAGCATGATGGTGGAGAGGGCAAAGCCGATCAGCCCGGCCACGACCATCACATAGCGACGGTCAACGAAATCCGAGGATCGTCCCAGCGGATACTGGAACAATGCGCCGCCGATCATGGCGCAGGCCAGCATGGTTGCGATACCGAAAGTCGACAGGCCGTTCATGCCGCCATAGATGGCAGCGAGAAAATTCCAGGTGCTGGCGGTAATACCAGCGATAAGAGAGCCGATGACGGCGGCAGGCGAGCGACGGTAAAGCCCTCTGATGTCGAGGGTCACCTGTGTCAGTGGGTTGGGCGATTGCGCGCTGGAGAGGACCGTGGGCAACAGGGCGCTCGCATAGATGATGGCGCAGATGATGAACAGTGTCTGCGTCGAGGCGTCACCAAACGGAAGGATATACTGTCCGCACATTAGCCCCAGCATGGTGATGATCATATAGATCGAGAAAACCCGTCCGCGCGAATCATTGGTCACGCGCTCGTTGAGCCAGCTTTCGATGATCATATAGCTTCCGGCAAGCCCAAAACCCGCTACGCCGCGAAACAGCATCCATGCAGCGGGACTGACCACCAGCGAATGAAACAGAAGTGCGATCGAAAGCAGGGTGAGCAGCGCCGCGAAAACCCGCACATGCCCGACACGACGCACCAGATGCGGCACCACGATGCAGCCGAGCGTGAAGGCGAGCGAATAGCTTGTCCCCATCCAGCCGATGGTCGTGGTCGACCACCCTTCCATACCGCCGCGCAGCGGCAGGAGAATACCCGCAAGTCCGCCTGCAAGCAGCATCATGAATGTGCTTGTCAAAAGGGCGGCAATTGGCAAAAGCTGGCCAGCCATTGATATCTCCGGTCGGTCGCGAAATTTTAGCTCTCATACTGTCTTTTTGCCGGTTGGCAAGCGGCGCATTAAAACAAGTTTGCGGCATGTCGGTGACAAGCTGCGTGAAAGCTGTGCGAATAAAGAAATATCAGCCGGTGAGTTCAGCCATTCTGAGTTTTACGGCCAGAAAATCGCGCCATGCGAAGCGCTTTTGTGCCGGCGTGCGCAGGAGATAAGCTGGATGCAAAGTCGGCATGACAGGCACTTCGATGCCGGACGGCGTGCGGTGGATTTTCCAGTTGCCGCGCAGACGCAGAATTCCTTCCGGCGCGCCGGTCAGCGCTTTACCGGCAGGGCCGCCGAGCGCCACAAGGATTTTGGGCGCGGCAAGCTCGATCTGCCGTTCGATGAAGGGACGGCAAAGCTCTGTTTCAAGCGGGGTAGGCGTGCGATTGCCCGGTGGGCGCCAAGGGATCGTATTGGCAATATAGACATTCTCGCGCGTGAGGCCGATGGCTTCAATCATCCGGTTGAGAAGCTGCCCCGAACGTCCGACGAAAGGCAGGCCTTCCATATCCTCGTCGCGGCCGGGCGCTTCGCCGACGAACATGATATCCGAGGATGGATCGCCATCGGCAAAGCAAATGTTCTTTGCAGTGAATTTCAGTGCACAGCCGTCGAAAGCTGCGAGTTGCTCGCGCAGTTCTTCCAATGTGTTGGCTTGCGACGCGGCCTCGCGGGCCAGAGCAATCTGCGCCGTATCCGGCACATCGGATGCTGCCCGCACGGCTTGTGTGACGGGCATTGGCGTGGGCCGCGGTTGCGCTTGTTGCTGTGGACGAGGCGTTTCGCGTTGCGTATTTTCCTGACGGGCGGATGCCTTTGTAGGCGCCGGAGATTGGGACTCGGCAAAACGATCAATGGGCGTTTCCGAAAGTGGCAGATCGACACCCGCTTCCGCATAAAAGCGGAGCAAGCCTTCCATATCCAACGTCTCGCGGCCATCAGTCATCTTTTTACCTCGCTTGAGAGGTGGCGAATTTTGACCCGGAATGCAATGGGGGAGGGCGCGCATTTTGCGTTTTCCGCATAAAAGCCCGCCCATTACAGCTCAGCAAGCATTCCGCACTGATGCATAACTTCACGCGTCAATTTGTATAACGCGAATTGACGTTTACGTTAAAGTAAATATTATGTCCGCAAAAATGTCTATTGCTTGGACAATTGGACGCATATGCGACAGTTCCCAACTTTGCGACAGGTTAAAGCTATAGGATGAGGCCTTGTTGTATCGGCATTTTATGCGAGCAGGGATGACAGTGTATCATTTTTTAACCGATGCGCTTTGGAAGGGAACAAGGACAATTTCATGTTCATATCCGGACATGAAATCGGTTCACGAAGAAAAACAATTGGATGCATCGTGTGCACTGGAATAGAAAATGCGCGGTGACAGACCGGACGGAGGCATGAATGTCTGAAGCGCCAGAACTTGACAAGCAGGAACTTCCTGAGCGCGAAAGTATGGAATTTGATGTGGTGATTGTTGGTGCGGGGCCTGCTGGGCTTTCTGCCGCCATTCGCTTCAAGCAGATCAATCCCGAGCTTTCTGTCGTGGTTCTTGAAAAGGGCGGCGAAGTCGGCGCGCATATCCTGTCCGGCGCGGTTGTTGACCCAAGCGGCATCGATGCACTGCTTCCGGGATGGCGTGAGGAAGAAGGCCATCCGTTCAAGACGCCGGTGACGGCTGACCATTTTCTGCTGCTTGGACCTGCGGGATCGGTGCGCCTTCCCAATTTTGCAATGCCGCCGTTAATGGGCAATCACGGCAATTACATCGTTTCACTGGGTAATGTCTGTCGCTGGCTTGCTGCCAAGGCGGAAGAACTGGGCGTTGAAATCTATCCGGGTTTTGCCGCAACAGAAGTGCTTTATAATGACGATGGTGCAGCCATCGGCGTTGCCACTGGCGACATGGGCGTCGAGCGCGATGGCACGCATGGTCCCAATTATACCCGCGGTATGGCGTTGCTAGGTAAATATGTGCTGATCGGTGAGGGTGCGCGCGGATCGCTCGCCAAGGAACTGATAGCAAAGTTCAAGCTTGATGAAGGCCGTGAACCGGGCAAATACGGGATCGGACTGAAAGAGCTTTGGCAGGTTGATCCGTCAAAGCATAAGCCCGGTCTGGTACAGCACTCGTTTGGCTGGCCGCTCGGCATGAAGACGGGCGGCGGCTCGTTCCTCTATCATCTTGAAGACAATATGGTGGCGGTTGGTTTTGTGGTGCATCTCAACTACAAAAATCCTTATTTGGCGCCCTTCGAGGAATTCCAGCGTTTCAAGACGCATCCGGCGATCCGCGACACGTTCGAGGGCGGCAAACGTCTTTCTTATGGCGCACGCGCCATCACCGAAGGCGGGTTTCAGTCCGTGCCGAAACTGTCATTTCCCGGTGGTGCGCTGATTGGTTGTTCGGCAGGGCTGGTCAATGTGCCGCGCATCAAGGGCAGCCATAATGCGGTTCTGTCCGGCATTCTCGCCGCAGACAAGATCGCGGAAGCGCTCGCCGCCGGTCGCGCCAATGACGAGCCGGTCGAGATCGAGAACAGCTGGCGTGAAAGCGCTATCGGTACGGATCTTAAGCGGGTTCGCAACGTCAAGCCGCTCTGGTCGAAATTCGGCACGGCTATTGGTGTGGCGCTGGGCGGTCTTGATATGTGGACCAACCAGCTTTTCGGGTTTTCTGTTTTTGGCACGCTCAAACATGGCAAGACCGATGCGCAAAGTCTGGAGCCTGCGCAAAAGCATAAGAAGATCGACTATCCCAAGGCCGATGGCGTTCTGACTTTTGATCGCCTGTCGTCGGTGTTTTTGTCCAACACCAATCACGACGAGAACGAGCCCGTACATTTGCTCGTGCGCGACATGGAGTTGCAAAAAACATCCGAGCATGATGTTTTTGCGGGACCATCGACGCGCTATTGCCCGGCGGGCGTTTATGAATGGGTGGATGCGGATGGCAATGCTGCCGCCGACCCCAAGGCAAAAGACGTACGCTTCGTGATCAACTCGCAGAACTGCGTGCATTGCAAGACCTGCGATATCAAGGATCCGAACCAGAACATCGACTGGGTT
Organism: Brucella sp. BE17; assembly: GCF_039545455.1. Classification (NCBI taxonomy): domain Bacteria; kingdom Pseudomonadati; phylum Pseudomonadota; class Alphaproteobacteria; order Hyphomicrobiales; family Brucellaceae; genus Brucella; species Brucella sp. BE17. Next base: position 397,663 of record NZ_CP154467.1, read on the forward strand.
CCGCCACAAGGCGGCGAAGGACCGGTCTATGTGAATATGTAATATTTACATTCGAGACTGCGTCCGTCTCGACCACCGCTTGAAAATGGCGGCGAAGGACCGGTTTACGTCAACATGTAATGTTGATGAAAACTGTGTCCGCCCATTACAGCATCACTGATTGCGTTTCGGGTTCTTCGTGATCAGGACGGACGGGCGCTGGTACGGAAAAGTCGAGCCGAACCGGCAGGTGATCCGAACCGACATATGGTCGGGAGGCGGCAACAGGCATTTCAACTTCGGGACTGACCAGAAGCTGATCGATGGGCAGGCCGATCCACGCAGTCAGGCTCGTTGGCAGGCCATGGGGCAACCATGTACCGCCAATATCCGGGACCGCTTCCGTGCCTGATGCCTTGGCGATGCGTTTGACTGCATAGCTCCACGGTACAGCATTGAAATCACCGGCGATAATTTTTAGTCCGTCCAGTTTTTGCAGTCCCGGTACCATCTCGCCGATACTGTCGTTCTGGCCATAAGGCCATGGCAGGGCAGAATGGTAGGCCGCGACAGTGACGAATGTGCCGCCAAAATCGATTGCAGCGCTGGCAAGGCGTCCACCTGCTGAACAGGCTTGAGCATCGCTTTCAGATATTGGGCGGCGGGAAAGAATGCCGGTGCCGAAATCGGGTCCATCGATCCGGCATTCGACATGATAGGGATAGGTGCTTTTGAGGATATCGATCCACATCGTCCAATCTGGGCCCGCTTCCTGATAGGTGATCACATCCGGCTTTTCGCGCGCAATCATTTGCAGAACGCGCTTGGGTTCAGAGTTGTCATAGCGCAGATTGATCTGGATCAAGCTGTAACGCGGACCGGCAGTATGTGCTGGCGTTTCTTCATCGGTACTGCCAAGAAAACGATGCGCTATTGCCGTCGTGCTTCCAAAAGCCAAGACGGCAAGAAGTATAACCATTGCCGCCTCACGCCGCATCTGCGTGAACACGAGCGGCAAAGCCAAAACTGCCATCAAAACAGCCAGATGTGCACGAAAGTGCGAAAACGCATCGAATGCCGGATGCACCGACCCCAGAAAACCGAGCACAAGCGGTACCGAGACCGCAACAGCGGCCAGAAGCAGGATAAAGGGCAGTTTAGTGTGGGCTTTTGACATGTCGGTCACTATGAGAGCGATTGCGGCATGAAGATGAAACGGAGCGCTCTTAACGCTCCGTGTTTACTGAAAGGCTGTTTCATAAAAGCTTCTGAGTTTTCGCGAGTGCAGCCGTTCATTGGGCATGGCGGCAATCTTCTCTATGGCGCGAATACCGATGCGCAGATGCTGCGCCACCTGCCGCTTGTAGAATTCGGTCGCCATGCCCGGCAGTTTCAATTCGCCATGCAGCGGCTTGTCCGAAACGCATAAAAGCGTGCCATAAGGTACGCGGAAGCGGAAGCCATTGGCGGCAATGGTGGCCGATTCCATATCGAGGGCGACGGCGCGTGCCTGCGACAGTCTTTGCACCGGCCCGCGCTGGTCGCGCAGTTCCCAGTTTCGATTGTCGATGGTGGCAACCGTTCCCGTGCGCATGATGCGCTTGAGTTGCGAGCCTTCAAGGCCAGTGATTTCCTCGACAGCTTCTTCAAGAGCGACCTGAATTTCAGCCAAGGCTGGCAGCGGCACCCAGACCGGCAGATCATCATCGAGCACATGGTCCTCGCGCATATAGGCATGCGCCAGCACATAATCGCCCAGTTCCTGAGAGTTGCGCAGCCCCGCGCAATGGCCGAGCATCAGCCATGCATGTGGGCGTAGCACCGCGACATGATCGGTGATCGTCTTGGCGTTGGAAGGGCCGACGCCGATATTGACCATCGTAATGCCGCCATGGCCTTCTTTTTTGAGGTGATAGGCGGGCATTTGCGGCAATCGACCAAGCGGACTGCCCTGGCTCGGTGCGCTTTCGCCTGCAAGGGTTACCAGATTGCCCGGCTCAACGAATTGCTCATAGCCGCCACCGCCCGTCGCCATCAATTCACGCGCATAGGCGCAGAATTCGTCGATATAGAACTGGTAATTGGTGAAAAGCACAAAATTCTGGAAATGCGCCGGGCTGGTTGCCGTGTAATGCGCAAGCCTTTGCAGCGAATAATCGATGCGCTGCGCTGTAAAGGGCGCAAGCGGCATGGGTTCGCCCGGCGTGGGGTCGAAATCGGCATTGACGATGCGATCATCGGTTGCGGCGAGATCCGGCACGTCGAAAAGATCGCGCAACGGATGCTGAAAGGCATTGGCCACCGAAGCCTCGACATAAGTGCCTTCCTTGAAGGCGAAATGCAGCGGGATCGGCGTAGCCGATTCGCGTACCGTGACGGTTACGCTATGATTGCGCATCAAAAGGCGGATCTGCTCATCGAGATAATGGCCGAACAGATCGGGCCGCGTAATGGTTGCCGAATAATCACCGGGCGAGGATACATGGCCATAGGCTAGACGCGTATTGACATGCGCGAAGCTCGATGTGGAAAGGCAGATCTCCGGGTAAAAAGCGCGGTAACGCTGGGCCGGAGCGTTTCCATGCGCGACTTTTGCAAAAGCATCGCGCAGGAAATCCACGTTGCGGTCATAGAGTTTTTGCAGCGCAGCAACTGCGCCTGAGGCATCGCTGAACACCTGCGGCTCATAGGGCGGCGGTGTTTTGATTTCGCTTGTAAATGGATGTTCGATTCGCTCTGTCATGGCCTAATATAGCAGGTTCCATGACTTTGGAATGACCAACTTATTCAATCGTCAGGTCGTGCGTTGCAGGCTCACATAAAGCACCAGCCCTATGCCACTCATCTTGGGTTGGTTTCCTATCTGCATATAGGCAAAGGTGGCGGCGGGGCCGGTGAAAATGGCTGTAAATACCAGCACACGAAAGGCGATTGCCATGAATGTGCGCAAGGGCGGCTTCATGGCAACGTCTCCGGGATCTTCGCTGGCGTTTGCGACTGCCATGCAAGGAGTGGATTACCCAAGACGCCATGCTGGGTGTCGGCAAAAACGCCCGCAACGATGGCTATTCCCGCAAGAAGCAAAGCTGCTATCGTCAGGCGTTTGAACAACATGGCTGGCTCCCTTAATTTTTCTAACAATTTTGAGTTTAGCCAGCGCGTCTGAACCCTCCCTGAGAGCGGCATTCATGTGCGGTTCAAAAATACTGATGTCGGGTTAAATCCACCGTTACGGCCTTGTGCCTTTGAAAATGGGCCTTATGTTTCCAATCATTGGAATGTGGAGTTTTGTACGATATTGAGGAGCAAGCCCAATGGTGGAACAGACCAAGCCTATCAAGCTTTATTACTGGCCGACGCCGAATGGTTTTAAGATCAGCATCATGCTTGAGGAACTTGGCGTTCCTTACGATGTGAAATTTATCAATATCGGCAAGGGTGACCAGTTTCAGCCGGACTTTCTGAAAATCGCTCCCAATAACCGCATGCCTGCCATTATCGACCCGGAAGGTTCGGGCGGCGCGCCGATTTCTGTGTTTGAATCAGGTGCTATCCTGCAATATCTCGGACGCAAGTTTGGAAAATTCTACCCGTCAGATGAACGCAAGCGCGTTGCGGTCGATGAGTGGCTGATGTGGCAGATGGGCGGTCTGGGGCCGATGTCGGGACAGGCAGGCCATTTCCGCAACTACGCACCGGAGAAGGTTCAATATGGCATCGACCGCTATACCAATGAAGTGGGCCGCCTTTATGGTGTATTGGATCGCCAGCTTGCCGGTCGTGATTTTATTGCAGGTGATTATTCGATTGCCGATATGGCAAGCATAGGGTGGGTTAATGCCTATAAGAATTATGAGCAGAACCTTGATGATTTTCCCAATCTTAAGCGCTGGCACGAAACGGTGAATGCACGTCCGGCGGTTAAACGCGGGCTTGTGGTGGGCAAGGAAGAACGCGAACGCGCTATGGCATCCGCCAATAAGGAAGAAGAGCAGAAAATCCTGTTCGGCCAGAAGGCACGTTAATTCCGTGATATGAACATGAAAAAGGCGGCCTGTTAGCCGCCTTTTTAAATACTTATTATTGACGGGTGAGGCTTTCACTCTTGCAGATCAAGCCACCAAGCACACAGCCGGACAGGGATAGGCTGTTGCCCTTGACCGATGCTTTGCCGTTGTATGTCTTTCCTTCATCGAGCTTGTTGACCTGTCCTTTATAGCTGCCACCCTTGCCCGACATGGTGCCAATGGACTTGCCCTTGTATTCGCCGGTCATGACCGTTCCGCAGAATTTATTGTCGCCGCAAGCGGCATAGCGGATGATGGTGCCGTTTGGACGTTTCCAACTCCCGACAATGCCCTCGTCGGCAAATGCCTGGACACTGAAGCTTGCAGCCAGTGTCAATGCCATACAGAGAATACGGATCATTCATTCCTCCCACAGTGCTGCCGCCGTAATAAGGGGCAAATCTTATATGTTCCCAAAATACTTATGGTCTTATGACCAGCTTTATTGAACGCTGCTCGCCTCAGGATAAACGCTCACTCATCCTTACGCATACGTAAAAGTAAATTAGATTACTGTTTTGATAAAGCGGAATCTTGCATTGTTTTACGTCATTCGGATGGGGCTTGTTTAAAGGCATCAAACCGCCGCGATCATTCTATGGTTAGCATCCGGTTTCCACGTGCAATGCGTGCTCAAGGCGGATTTCATCAAAAAGCGAATGAAATTTGAGGCTTGGATGTTTAACAAATTACCAAATTTACTGCTTGTTTGGATTTTGTTGGCTTGCTGTTAAGCATCTGGTTTAACGCGCGTTTTAAACCTTTCCCTTATCTTGAAGAACATGAACGGAACGACAGAGACGGCAGTTTCGCGGATGTGAAAAGCTGAAACGAAAACAAAGACCGGACGGTTCTCGGGATTTAACAGGGACAAAGACAATGGCACAGTTTCAGAGCTTGATGAATAAAGAAAAGATCGCCTCGCAGGACCGCATTCTTCTGGAAATGGGTATGAAATACGCCATTGGTCGCGATTGTGAAATCGATGTCGTCGAAGCGCATAAGTGGCTCAACATTGCTGCCATCCGCGGGAACGAAAAAGCCGCACAGTTGCGCAACCGCGTTGCCGCGACCATGAGTAAAAGCGAACTGGCAGCAGCGCTTCGTGGTGCCCGCGAGTGGATGACGACGCACTGACAGAAGGCCACATTCGATTCAACCATTCTTTTTCTTGTCAGTCGTTGGATTGGTTAGCAAGGGTCATCATCTTCAAAAAGGTGACCACTTCGCGCGGATGCCTGAGATGATGTTTCATGAGTTGATCGGGCATAATATCCAAGAGTTTAAGCGCACGGACACGCCCGTTGTTACGGTAGTTCGCAGACCATTTGAGAAAATCCCAATCAAAGCGCTCCGGGCAGCCATCAGCCATATCGGGGCGGGTGTGTCCCTGGTGTTTTCAGGATTCTTGCGATGATCCGCGAAAGGCGTAGTGGGGTCGATAGATCGAGAAACACCAGCATGTCGGCGCGTGAGGCGCGATAGTGCATGGTTTCGCTGTGGTTTCCTTCAAAAATCCATTTCTCTTTATCCGCAACAGCATTTGTCAGGCGTCCGACTTCCTCTCGTGCGCGCATGACCCAGCCAGGTTTCCAGTAAAGTGTATCAATGTGCACCACGGGCAGGCCGGTTATGTCACCAAGGTTTCGCGCCAGCGTTGACTTTCCCGAACCGGGACCGCCGAAAATCATGATCCGTTTTATGTTCGAGGTTTTAGGCATGCTGGGTCCAGCGATTGGTCGGTCAAATAGACAATAGAGTGATTGATGGCTTTACTGCGTCTCTACTTCAAAGAGCTTTCAAATAACGGACAGGCAACACCCGTTAGAAAAATTGTATTTTATAATTTTGGAATATAGCGTAATAAATTGACAGTCAATCATGCCGGGCGCAATATTGACAAGGAAAAGAAATGGACTACAAAAGACGAGCGACAGCTTAGTTCTTTTCAATTCCAAATAAAAACTGGTCACGACATACCAATTCGATGGCGTGGCCGAAGAGGCAGAATCGACAGGGAGTGACGCAATGTCCATTCGATCCATTACAGCTCTGACAGGCACTGCCATCATCATGGGTGCCGCGGCTTTTGCCTTTTCAACACCGGCAAGCGCTCTGACCATGAAAGAATGCAGCGCCAAGTACCAGGCTGCAAAGGATGCCGGCACGCTGGGAAATCTGAAGTGGAATGATTTCCGCAAGGCGCAATGTGGTGACGATGCAGCGGCAGCGCCCGCTGCGGCTCCAGCAGCACCTGCAAAGAAAACTGCCAAGGCCCCCGCTGCGGCTGATGATGCTGCGAAGGGGCTGACCATGAAGCAGTGCAGCGCGAAATATCAGGCAGCCAAGGATGGCGGTATTGACGGTTTGAAGTGGAACGACTTCCGTAAAACGGAATGCGGCGCTGGCGCTGACCCCGTTGCATTGAGCACGGATGGTAATCGCGAGCCTTCCGCGCCGACTACGGCTGCTCCGCGCGGGATGAAATTCCCGACGGCTGTATCGTCGAAATTTTCCAGCGAATCGGCTGGCAAGGCACGCATGCACACCTGCCTCGAACAGTATCATGCTCTGAAGGATGCCAATGCACTTGGTGGCCTGAAGTGGGTGCAGAAGGGCGGCGGTTACTACAGCCTCTGCAATGCCCGTCTCAAGGGCAATTCGTAAATCGTATAACAATCAGAAATAAAGGGGCTAAGTGGCCCCTTTATTTCGTTACGCATTTCATCGTGTTCGGAAAAACCAGCCGCTGATCGCAACGCCGAGCCAGCCAGCGATCATGAGTGTTCCACCAGTAGGAGCGGCGAACGGAAAAAGCCTGTTGCCGGTGATATCGCGCAGGAACAGATCACCGCAAAATAGCGCCAGCCCGGCGATCAACAACGCACCGCCGATTAGAGCTATACGGTTGCTTGGGGCCAATAGTGAGAGAACCAGCAGGGCAGGGGCATGGGCCAAAAGCAGCGGTGCAATCGTACTTAAATGACTGCCCTCGCTGTGGGCTGCCCGCGCATAGGCGGCAATAGCGAGTGCGCCGCATAATCCGCCTAGAGTACTGAAAAGAATATTTTGTGGCTGGTTATGGCGTGGGCTAGACATATCGAAACCCCTCTATTTATACGGCTGCAGCGCTTGCAAGGATTTGCGGGCGTCTTCGATTGCCATCGGCAGCGCGGCCTCGAAAACATCGAGCTGCACTTTGATGCCGACACTCACGCGGATGCAACGGTCAAGAACGGGAGCGCCTGGCTTGCGTACGAAAACATCGCGTTCCATCAGTCCGTTGAGAATAGCGGTTGCAAACGCAGCGTCGCGACCGCAATCGATTGCGACAAAATTGGTAGCGGAGGTGAGTGCAGTCAGGCCATTGTCAGCCGCAATAGCAGCAATGCGCTCCCGACCCGCTTTAATCTTTGATACAACATCTCTAAGATAAGACTGGTCCTTCAATGCAGCAATGGCTGCGGCCTGTGCCATACGGCTGACCGCAAAATGATCGCGAACCTTATTAAAAGACTGGATCGCGTCTGGGCAACCGACAGCATAACCACAGCGTATGCCCGCAAGCCCATAAGCCTTGGAAAAAGTTCGCATGCGCAGAATATTGGGGCGATCCGGTTCAAAATCCGGGAAGGCTGAGGCCGGGCCAGTTTCGCAATAGGCTTCATCAAGAACCAGCATAGTTGTTTCCGGGACCTGTTCGATAAATGCCTGAATGTCGGTACCTTCATGCCAGCTACCCATCGGATTATCCGGATTGGCGACATATAGAAGCTTGGCCCTCTCGTTACGTGCCGCTGCAAGCAGGGCATCAAGATCGGGCCTGTCCTGTCGATAGGGCACGGTTATAAGCCTGCCGCCATAACCTGAAACATGATAGTTGAAGGTTGGATAACCACCCAGCGAGTTGATGACTGTATCGCCGTCAGACACATATTGGCGAACGATCAGGCCCAGCAACGCATCGACCCCGGCACCGGGCATAATGTTTTCGGCTTTAACGCCGTGATGGTCGGCGATCGCATGTCGCAACGCATAATTCTCGGGGTCGCCATACTTCCAAACCTCGGTGGCTTCGCGCTGCATGGCGTCAATGACGGAAGGGGCCGGACCAAAACTGCTCTCATTGGCGCCGATTCGGGCCTTGAACGACTCTCCGCGCTGCAATTCCAGCGTTTCCGGCCCGATGAAGGGCACGGTTGAGGGAAGCTGCTCCACAAGAGGGGTAAGGCGAGGGGGAGTCATGGCTATATCCAGTCAACTTTGATCAGAACATGCGTTCGAATGGCGAAACATGGAAAATTGCACCATGCTGGTCGACGACAGCCATAACAATTCACATCGTCTGGTTCCACCTCAATGATGTATTTTGGGACGGAGCAGGGAAGTGGCGGCGAAAAAATAAGGGTGGTGCGTCCGCAATATCGACTTACAATCGACAGTTCTATTAACAGGGAAACAACGAGCCGATCTTCCTTGATAGTGGGTCACCCCTACTTGATGGAGAGAATAAGCCGAAAAATATTTTCTAAAGCGCATCCCGATCTGATTGAATCAGACCGGCATCTCTCACCCCTGATAGGATTGTGCTCTAATATGAGGTGCTTCGCGCGCTCAGCTGTTTTAATTGTAGCGAAAATGCACAGAATGAAAAACTCAATGCTTGATCGAACGTATGGACAAGATGAGTCGATGAAAGTCACCAGGCCGCGTAAATGACGATCGAGCTCTAATGAACCTCTAAAACCTTTACGCAAGAATCGAGATCGTTTGTCGCCAGATGTGCGTAACGCATGGTCATCTGCAATGTCTGATGGCCGAGCCACATTTGTACACGCCGGATATCAATCCCTCCGCGCACAAGTCGTGAAGCGCACGTATGCCGTAGAATATGTGGAACGACCTGATCATCCTTACCAAGGCCGACTTCCTTTTTCGATTCGTTCCAGACCTGTCGGAAGCGGACTTGCGTCAGCATCGAAAACGGACCTTTATTCTGTGCGTGGTCAATCTGCGTGGCCTTATTCGCACGACGTGTCAAAGGAACGGTTCGGCTGCGGTTCGATTTTGTGAGCCAGAATGTAACACGTTGATCCTGCAGATCATTCCATGTCAGTCCGATGGCTTCTCCAAGGCGGCAGCCTGAGTCGACGAGGAAAACAGCGAGCCGGTAGCTGTCCTCACAGCGTGTCTTGATCGCTGCAAAAAGCCGTTTTTCTTCTTCTTGTTCAAGAAAGCGAATACGTCCTACGCGTTCTTTTTGCCGGATGAACTCCGGAAGGCTATAAATATCCCCCATTTTATGCGCCTTTCGCAGCAGCTTGCTCAGCGCAGCCATCTTTCTGTTGATGGTTGCATTGCTGTTTCCGCGTTCACGAAGCGTACCAATGAGAGAGTCTAGCATATGCTGTGTGAAACCTGAAAAGCGATCGCCTTTCAATATTTCATTTATTTCTCCAAGAAACGATCTCACATTATACTTATGTGATCCGTCATCCCACAAGATGTTTATGTATTTACCGGTAAGATCTGCCACAGAATATGTGTCTACAAGCCGATGGTTGGGGCTCTTGTCGGATGTGTATTTCACATTGTAATCGATTGTCGGCCTATATTGGTCCGTTACTTCGATTTCCATTTCCCCAATAATCATCATCGTGTGCCCCCCGGTATTCTCCAAGTTGCATCACTACTGAAATTATTAGCTGAATACAAGATAAGTGAGCTAACTTTATCCTGGGGCATTATGCGATCCTTGTTAAAGAACCCCCCTTTTGTCCCCAGTTTTTCGTTTCCGTCGTTCTCCCCTTTCGACTTTCCGAAATCCCCACTCCGAAAAAATCGTTCTTACGCTTCTTATAAACGCTGTTTAAAAATCGAAGACGCCAGCGGAAACCCGTTGGCGTCTTCGACCAATGTTTCGCTCTTAGAACGAACGCTGGAAGCGGATCATACCACCCCAAGCATCGTTTTCGCGAACAGGGCTTTTCCACTCGCCACCGAACTTGGTGTAGGAAACTTCTGGCGTAATGGTGAAGCCAGGAACCAGTTCGTAAGCAACGTTTGCAGTAACGGCGGTCTTGGACCAATCGTCATGCGCAGCCTGCAGATTGAAGGTAGCCTGTTCGGTTGCCTTGAACTTCAGGCCACCCCAGACAGCCCAATCGCCGCCCCACTGACCGTAGTTCTGGTCAGGAGTTTCTGCGGAAGAGTAAGCACCCTGCAACCAAACCGAGAAACGGTCGGTGATGTTGACGTCGCCGCGAACCTTTGCAGCCCATTCTTCGATGACCGAGTCGTAAGCAGCGACACCGGCGATCGAACCCCAGCCGCCTGCATACTTCAGGCCGCCAACAATGTGTGGCACATAGCCATCGATTGCGTAGTCATCACCACCCTGTTCGAGAGCGATTGTCGCCGAGAAGCCGTCGCCACCGGTGAAGGTGTAGGAAATCTTGCCCGTACGGTAGGAGCCAGCACCAATCACGTCATCGTTGATGACGTCACCAAGGTAACCGGAGAAGGTGTGGAATTCCGACTCATCAATACCGACCTTGAAGCCGCCGAGCGTGATGTAGGCGAACTGCATGACAACTTCGGAGTTCGTCCCACCAATGATGCTGGTGTCGCCTTCGTCGTTGATGTCAGCCCAGCCACCATACCAGCCGTCACGACGGGAATTCGCTGAACCATAGTTGAAGCGCAGTTCGGTGTAGGTTTTCAAAGTACCGAGTTCGGTTTCCGAACCGGTCGACAGACGCAGAGCGAAACGAGCGCCCTTATCCCAACCTTCACGATCAACGCCGGAATAAACGTCATCGCCGCCCTTTACGTCGTAACGGACATAGCCGTGGATGCGCAGGCAGGTTTCGGTTCCGGGAATGTAGAAGTAGCCGGCGCCGTATGCATCGCAAACGCGAACGTATTCAACGGCTTCGGGCTCTGGTGCGACGATTGCGTCGGCTGCCTGAGCACCGGAAACTGCAACCATGGCTGCAGCGGAGCCAAGGAGAAGGCTCTTGATGTTCATTTCTGACCTCCAGTCAAGAATCGCTGGCAAGTCAGAGGGTTCAACTATTTCAATGGGTTAATTGTTGAGTTCATTTATGGGAACGAACAAGTGCAGATAACGGACAAATCTCTTTTGCCTGTAACTGGTGGACTTGATCCAAAAATGTCGGGGTAAATAAGCTATGGCGGAGAGGATGGGATTCGAACCCACGAGACCCTTTTGAGGTCTACTCCCTTAGCAGGGGAGCGCCTTCGACCACTCGGCCACCTCTCCGGTATCGCGAAATAGCCGGTACGCTCGGGCATTTCAAGCTATTTACGCAGTTATAAGCAAAATTCCTGCGGATTACGGTTCCGGTATATATAAATGTAGGGCGATAAGCGGGTTTCCCGACTTCAGTGCGCTGCATCGTCATGTGAACGGAGCACACTCTTCCGACCTCGAGCCGGTACACAGAATCGATATTGTCCGATTAAGAGCCAATGGTAAGATTCGATCTTCAAATAGGCCTATTTCCTAAAAATATATGCGGTTTCAATCGTTAATATCCATTAACCTTCATTGATCCATGTTAACAAAGTCCAGAAAACAACGGGCAAAGCAGGCCAATTCGTGTCTTTTCTGCAACAATCTCTCCGGATAGAGCGTCGTCAGGAGAGGATGACTGCATTCCTTGTTGAATCGAGAGCCGGGGCGAGTATCTTCACATCCAGAAGAAGGAGCGCTTAGGGGCGACTTTTTCAGCAGGGGATGGGGACAGGTTGTCCTTCAGCCAAATCAGAATGCCCAGACCCATTTTTAACTTTGACTGGAGGTCAGAAATGAACATCAAGAGCCTTCTCCTTGGCTCCGCTGCAGCCATGGTTGCAGCTTCCGGCGCTCAGGCAGCCGACGCAATCGTCGCACCAGAGCCCGAAGCCGTTGAATACGTTCGCGTTTGCGATGCATACGGCGCCGGCTACTTCTACATTCCCGGAACCGAAACCTGCCTGCGCATCCACGGCTATGTCCGTTACGATGTAAAAGGTGGCGACAATGTCTACACCGGTGTTGACCGTGAAGGCTGGGATAAGTCCGGCCGTTTCGCTCTGCGCGTCTCCACCGGTTCGGAAACCGAACTTGGTACTTTGAAGACCTTCACCGAACTGCGCTTCAACTACGCTTCGAATAACTCGCGTATTGATGACGTATATGGTAACAACAGCGATGGCGTTAACATGCGTTTCGCTTACATCGAACTGGGCGGCCTCAAGGTCGGTATCGATGAGTCGGAATTCCATAGCTTCACCGGTTACCTTGGCGATGTCATCAACGATGACGTGGTCTCCGCTGGTACCTACCGCACCGGCAAGATTTCCTACACCTTCACCGGCGGTAACGGCTTTTCGGCTGTGATTGCTCTCGAACAGGGTGGCGACAACGACGGCGGCTTCAACGGTCTGGGCGATTATGCAATCGACGGTTATGTGCCTCACGTAGTTGGCGGCCTGAAGTATGCAGGCGGCTGGGGTTCGATCGCCGGTGTCGTTGCTTACGACTCGGTCATCGAAGAATGGTCTGCCAAGGTTCGCGGCGACGTCAACATCACCGATCGTTTCTCGGTTTGGTTGCAGGGTGCGTACGCTTCGGAAGAATCTCCTGACCAGAACTACGGTCAGTGGGGCGGCGATTGGGCTGTCTGGGGTGGTCTGAAGTTCAAGGCAACCGACAAGGCTGTCTTCAACCTGCAGGCTGCGCATGACGATTGGTCCAAGACTGCCGTTACCGCAAACGTTGCTTACGAACTGGTTCCTGGCTTCACCATTACGCCAGAAGTCTCCTACACCAAGTTCGGTGGCGAGTGGAAAAACTACGCATCTGAGGATGATTCCTTCGGTGGCGCGATCCGCTTCCAGCGCTCGTTCTAATCCATATAGGATTGGTTACAGGAAACCCGGCAGCATCGCTGCCGGGTTTTTTCTATGCTGATTTGGCCGAAAGGCTTGCATTTGGTGGGGTGTCGGTCTTTCTACACGGCAAGAATGATACCGCGTTGCGGGCAGGTGCATTTGCTGTGAAGAAAGGTAGCGCGAAATGAAAAGCTGGTTCTGGCCCGGTCTCACCTTGACGGCGGCGATGACTTCGCTGGCTCTCTGGTTCGGGGTCGAGCAGCTTGAAGCGGATATCGCCCGCAGAACATCATTTACGCTGGCTCCCTTTGCCTGGGCAGGGTTCGATATTGAAGGCCGTGATGTTACGCTGAAGGGAGTAGCCCCCGATCCGGCTACACAAAAAGCTGCAGAATCGGCCTTGCAAAATGTCCCGCAAATCCATCAAATCACAGATCTGACATCGGTTCTGCCGTCGGCTTCTCCTTATCTTTTTCAGATTACGCGCAATGAGGATGGGCTGGTACTCTCAGGTTTTATTCCTGAAAATGCTTTGCGAGACAAAATTATGGAAGCAGCTGAAGAGATTGTTCTGGGCTCTTCGCTCGACGATCAAATGGCGATCGCGCGGGGAAGCTGGCCGCAATTTGCCGATTCAGCGCTGTTTGCTCTTGATGTGATCAAGGCAATGAAGGAAGGCGAGATAAGTCTTTCAGACGGTGCGTTGTCTGTCACAGGCATCGCGACGAGCGCCGATACCTTTAGTCAGATGACCGATTTATTGACCAAGCCGCTCCCTTTCGGACTGAAATTGCAGGAATCGAATATCGCGCAACCTTGACCGACCGGGTGTGAATATATTTTTCTGTTTGGAATTGCCGGTACGGCTATTTCATAACCTGCTTTGGCATTATGAATAGACATCATCGCAGCGTGGCCGGAAACAGGGATCGAATTCCATGCTATATCTTGCGCAAACATTTTGGCCGGTCCTTTTGTTGGCACTCATGCTTGGCATAGGGGTGGGATGGATGACGGGCAACAGATAAAATGGGGCACGCGTGATCTGGAGTAGAGGAAAACCGACATGCCGTCGTTGATTATCCAACTGGCTATACTCATCGCGGTGGCTTTTGTGATTGGTTGCATTCTGGGCCGGGTGTTGCGGCGCAGAAGCAAGCATATAAGCGATGCGGAACAAACCATTGTGGCGGCAGCGCTTGCGTTGCCTGTAGAAGGCGGGACGCCCGAAGCCACGCTACCTGTCAGCGGAAAAGAAAAGGCAAAGCTTTCAGATGAGGTGGACACGCTGGAGAAACCGGTGGTGCCAGATGCCGAGGTTGTTGGTGGCGAGCTGCCTGCCAAGGATCGCGCGGCGGGCGAGTTCCTGGCACCTGAACCTGTAGATGAGCACCGACCGCCCCATTTGGAAGTGCCGCGGCGGGGAAAGCCTGATGATCTGACAGTGATTACCGGGATCGGTAAGGCGGTTGAAGGCATGCTGAACGAGATCGGCATTTTTCATTATGCGCAGATTGCCGACTGGTCCAGTGACAATTCGGGCTGGGTCGAACGCCATATCGGGTTTCCGCGTCGGATTGCCCGTGAAAACTGGATAGGACAGGCGACGAAGCTGGTTGGAGCTTCTAAAAAATCCGGTGCTGCGCGCAAGCCGCGTGCGAAAAAATCGCCAGCGAAGCCACGGGCAAAATCTGTGAAAACCGCACAATCCTGATTGATAGTTTTTTGTGGGGCTTTATCGCCGACCGTAAACGAGATCGGTTGCAATATCGGCGCGGCCAGTCAGCCGCGCTTTATAAACCTCATAATTTTCCATTACACGCTGCACATAATTGCGCGTTTCCGAATAGGGAATGCGTTCAATCCAGTCCACGACCTCATCAATGGATTTGCCGCGCGGATCGCCATATTTCTCAACCCATTGCGATGCACGCCGTGGTCCCGCATTATATCCCGCAAAGGTCAGCACATAAGAGCCGTTGAAACGGTCGAGCTGTTCGCCAAGGAAATGCGCGCCCAGTGTCGCATTGTAACCGGCGTCGGTGGTAAGCTTTGGTGCAGAAAAGCGTATGCCATTTCGGGTTGCGACACTTTTTGCAGTTTCGGGCATGAGCTGCAACAGCCCGCGTGCGCCTGCTTTTGAGACCGCGCCGACATTGAATTCGCTTTCCTGCCGCGCGATGGCATAGGCCAGCGCCTTGCCGGATCCGCTGATATTGGCATTGGCCGGAATAGCGCCGAGCGGGTGCGAGAGTGCGCCAACATCAAGCCCGCGAAACGCCGCGAGTTTACCGACACGCAGTGCCAGATAATGGTTTTCGTTGCGCTCGGCCATGACGGCAAGCAAAGTCAGCTCGCCAACGCTGCTGATTTCCTGCGCAAGCTGGGCATAAAGCGGTGCCGCTTTGGGGCCATATCCGATCTGCTCCAGCCGCTTGATAGCCTGCACCGGCACGCGGGCAGAAAAGCGCGTACGTTCATGCGCACTCGGCTTGGGATAGATCAGTTCGGGTGCTTTTTCGTTCAGTCTGGCTGCGGAAAGCTGACCATAAAATGTCGTTCCGAAATGGGCGGAACGACGATAGTAATCGTGGGCATTGCTACTGCTTCCCGCTTCTGCAGCGCGGCCGAGCCAGTAATAGGCACGCGAGGCGGAAATTGGGCGCGAGGAAATAGCCGCAATCTTTTCAAAATGCGGTGCTGCAAGTTTGGGCTGTTTCAAATAGCGCAACGCATACCAACCGGCATGAAATTCCGCTTCGGCAGCATGGGCGGGCGATTCGGCTGCGTGGGCTGCGGCAAGCTTATAGGCAAGCTCTGGCTTTCCCAGATCGAGCAATTCGCGCGACAGGATGCGCCGTTCGTCCCACCATGCATCGGGATCGACAAGGAATGCGGCTTGTTGCGGGGCTTTCAACAGTAGATCGGTTGCTTCATCGATGCGATCCGCGCGGCGCAGATATCGGATCTTTAGAAATAGATAGGCCGGGTTGATCTGCCAACTTCTATCCACTGCCAGAATAGCCTTTTCGGCATTCGGTGTTTTCTGGCTGACGGCAGCAAAGGCGTTGTAAAGCGATTGCGCCTGTGCTGGACCTGCCAGTAATTTGGCAGACTGCAGGCGGTTATTGTAGATGGCATGGAGAAACCGTCGTTGATGATCCTCGCGAGTGAGGATCGCATTGAATTCCTTCAATATTTTCTGTTCATCATCAGATGACAAGCGTTGTTTGGCCCACCACGGCGCGATGAGCTTGTGAGCCTTGGCGGTTTCCCCTTGCGCGACATAGGCGCGGGCGAGCACGATCATACCTTCGGTAGTTAGCGGGTGCTTGTTACCGAAACCGGCAAGAACGGTTGCGGCCGACGGATTTTCCTTGAGTAAGGCTTTTTCATTTGCGCGTTGAAGGGCTGCCATGCCGGGCCAGCCGGGCAATTCGGTAGAAGCGCGTGCAATTTCAGCCGAAGTCACCCCGCTTTGACCGGATGTAACGATGGCCCATGTCAGGATCTGCCGGTCTACTGCACCGCGCGGCAAACCATTGCGATAAGCGAGTGCATTGGCGATGTCGCCCACATAAAGCGCATCGAGGCCAGGTTTGAGCACGCCGCCAAGTGCGGCAGGATTTTCAACGCGGCTGAAGGAGGACGTGATGAGAGGATCGGGTGTTGCAGGCCGTGGCGTCGGCGTGACCAGATTGATCGGTGAGTTTGCGGCCGGATCAGGCGCAAAAGGCCGTGCAAGCGGCACCGGCGCATCAGCAGGGAGAGACGACTGGGCCAATGAAAAGGTAGGCTGCAAGGCAAGCGCAAACAGGCTGATGCCAAGCAGCGCCTTATGACTGGTCATGATCAATGCAGCGTCTCTTTTCATGCGCATCCTGAAGTATAATCTGTCCAAAGAAGCTTGTGTTGGCGCTAATATGCTTTTGAAATCCGGCTTTTGTTAGCCTGTAATTCATGTCTGTCCTTCAGCTTTTTATCATAACCGCCAGACATGAAATTGTGGTTAACAATTACTTTCTAAAAGCATTGGAAATGGGATATTGATCGCCGCGATCGGGTCTTTTAAGAAAGCATTCGGCAAAGCTGGAATTTTTGTCACAATACCCTGTTTTCGACTCGCAATGTGCTTGCTCCATTTCGGAGGCAGGATTATTGTGCAGCCGCCTTACCCACCAACCGCCAAGAAAACCAAATGGGTGCGATTGCGTGGGCTGTCTGTATTTTCGGGAGTTAACGATGCTGAAGGGCTCAATTACCGCGCTTGTCACGCCATTCGATCATGAAGGGGCGTTTGATGAGAAAGCTTTTCGTGCATTTGTTGAATGGCAGATAGCGGAAGGCAGCAATGGTCTGGTGCCGGTGGGTACTACTGGCGAAACGCCGACACTTTCGCACGACGAGCATAAGCGTGTCGTGGAAGTGTGTGTGGAAGTGGCCGCCGGTCGCGTACCTGTGATTGCCGGTGCAGGATCCAACAATACGGTCGAATCAATTGAGCTGGCGCAGCATGCAGAACAGGCCGGTGCCGATGCGGTGCTTGTTGTCACGCCGTACTATAACAAGCCAAACCAGCGCGGGCTCTATGAGCATTTTTCGCGGGTCGCGCGCTCGATTTCCATTCCATTGGTTATTTATAATATTCCGGGGCGTTCGATTATCGATATGACGCCTGAAACCATGGGTAATCTGGTTCGCGACCACAAAAATATCATCGCGGTCAAGGATGCGACCGGCAAGATCGAGCGTGTTTCCGATCAGCGTATTACCTGCGGCAAGGATTTCATCCAATTGTCCGGTGAAGACGCAACAGCATTGGGCTTTAATGCGCATGGCGGGGTAGGGTGCATTTCGGTGACGTCCAATATCGCGCCGCGCCTGTGTTCTGAGTTCCAGAAAGCCTGCCTGTCTGGTGATTATGCAAAGGCGCTGGAATTGCAGGATCGTTTGATGCCACTGCACAAGGCACTGTTTATCGAACCCAACCCATCGGGTCCGAAATATGCCCTGTCGCGTCTGGGGCGTGTTGAAAACGTTCTGCGCTCACCGATGGTGTCGATTGAGGCGTCAACCGCTGAACAGATCGATCAGGCCATGAAGCATGCGGGTTTGGTAAACTAACCAGCTCATTCTGGCAGGAATTTACGCTTCCGTGCTTGCGGGAGCGTTTTCATTTTGTGTTGCGCATATTATATAGGCCATTATGAACAAGCCAAAGAATTCTCCCGTGCGCAAGATGATCGCGGAAAACCGCAAGGCGCGATTCAATTACGAGATTTTGGATACACTCGAGGCCGGTCTGGTTCTCAGTGGAACCGAGGTCAAGTCGCTGCGCGCCAACCAGTCGAATATTGCCGAAAGCTATGCCAGCTTCGAGAACGGTGAGTTCTGGCTTATCAATTCCTATATTCCCGAATATACGCAAGGCAATCGTTTCAATCATGAACCGCGTCGCCTGCGCAAGCTGTTGGTCAGCCGCCGCGAAATGGCGCGTTTGTTTCAATCGACGACGCGCGATGGCATGACGGTGGTGCCGCTAAAACTCTATTTCAACGATCGCGGCCGTGCCAAGCTCGAACTGGCGGTTGCGCGCGGCAAGAAGAACCACGACAAGCGTGAAACCGAAAAGCAGCGTGACTGGGGTCGCGAGAAAGCCCGCCTGCTGCGCGATCGGGGATAAATTTTAAGTTAAAATATAAGAGTTAGAGCGCCTTCAGGCGCTCTTTTCATTAAGATAAGCGCGAGCGCTTCTGAAAATATCGCGAAACATCGGGTCGGTCAGTCGGCCCGTATTGGTGTTGTAGCGCGAGCAATGATAGCTCGAAAAAATCCGCAAGCGGCCAATATCGGTCTCATGGCCATGGCCGAAAGGATGGTGCGCAACAGGTTCGCGCAAAGCGCGCACAGTCGATTGATGCGCGATGGTGCCCAACGTGACCACGGCACGCAGGTTTTTGAAATGGGTCAGCAGTGGGCTGAAAAACTGGCGGCAATTGTTGATCTCGGCACCGACCGGCTTGTTCTCCGGTGGCACACAGCGAACTGCATTGACGATGGCCGCATCGAGAAGATGCAGGCTGTCATCGGGCCGCGCCTCGAATTTGCCAGCGGCAAAACCGAATTCGCATAAAGTGCTGTAAAGAAGCTCGCCGGCATAATCGCCGGTAAAAGGGCGCCCCGTGCGGTTGGCACCGCGAAGACCGGGTGCGAGGCCCACGATCAGCAGGCGAACATCATTATCATGGGCGGGGAGAAAAGGGCGGACAGGCGCATTGTGCCATTCAGGCTCCTTGCGCCGCCATTCCTGTATAAAATCATGTAGGCGCGGACAGATCGCGCAATCGGGAGAGGGTTCCAAAATCATGCCTCTCCATGAACCGCATCAATGGTGACGTCAATAGTCGTCGTCGTTGTCGTCGTCCTGTCTGCGAACCGGGCGTTCGGACGGATCGCGACCGATTTCGTTCTTCAGCGATACGAGATCGATGAAATGATCGGCCTGACGGCGCAGTTCATCGGAAATCATTGCGGGCTGAGTAGTCAGGGTCGAAACGACGGATACTTTGCGGCCACGGCGTTGCAAGGCTTCGGCCAAAGAACGGAAATCACCGTCTCCAGAGAAAATAACGAAGTGATCGACGGTATCGGTCAGTTGCATGGCATCGACGGTCAGTTCGATATCCATATTACCCTTCACCTTACGGCGACCGGTGGAATCAGTGAATTCCTTGGCAGCCTTGGTGACGACCTTGTAACCATTATAATCGAGCCAGTCGATCAGAGGGCGGATGGAGGAATATTCCTGATCTTCGACGAGCGCGGTGTAATAATAAGCACGCAACAGATAGCCACGCTTCTGAAAAGCTTTCAGAAGCTTGCGGTAATCGATATCAAACCCTAAGGTTTTGGAGGCTGCGTATAAATTGGCACCATCAATAAAAAGTGCAATCTTTTCGCGGGAATCGAACATCGGGTAATATATCCACTTACAGTCGACGGAATTTCGTTGCCGGCCGCGTATTCATGTCTGTTGGGCAGCGAGCTATTTTTTCTACCCCTGCTTGTCGTGTTTCTAAGGACATATTATAGAAAAACAAGCAACTATAGGTTGTTATTTTGTATTGCTAAATTATTAATAGTGGAAATTAAGGCCCGAAACGGATCGCGTTTATTGTCGTTTTTATCGTCAGGGGAGAATAAACGATATTATATGCGGAATATCGCTAAAAAATTGGGGCATCGTGGCGTGTTTCGCTATTCTTGCACTGTAAATCCGCTTTGGCTTGTAATTTTGCCCGACAAGCGTTATGTGCTGAAAAAATCCATTAAAGTTCGAAAATGAAAGGGACCGTGTATGGCCCGCGTCACCGTTGAGGACTGTGTAGACAAGGTAGAGAACCGCTTTGAGCTGGTTCTTCTGGCCGGTCATCGTGCCCGTCAGATTTCCCAGGGTGCTGGGATTACCGTAGACCGCGACAATGACAAGAACCCGGTTGTTGCCTTGCGCGAGATCGCCGACGAGACGCTTTCGCCGGACGATCTGAAGGAAGACTTGATTCATTCGCTGCAAAAGCACGTCGAAGTTGACGAGCCGGAACCGACTGCGCCTGCACAGATTACCTCTGCTTCAGACGAATTTTCGGGTGCCGTTGCCGAGGCTGGTGAAGACGATGTCGTCACTTTTGACAGCATGTCGGAAGAGGAACTGCTGGCCGGTATCGAAGGTTTGGTTGCGCCGGAAAAGAACGACGATTTCTGATCATCGTCCGGTTTTCATGCTTTAATATACGCGCTACGGTTCTAGAAGCTGTGGCGCGTATTTTTGTGTGTGCGCTCTCGGTGGTAAAAGTGTTTGAAGGAGTTTTCGTCGATGATGCGCCAGTATGAGCTTGTGGAGCGTGTGCAGCGATACAAGCCGGATGTGAACGAGGCGCTTCTCAACAAGGCATATGTCTATGCCATGCAAAAACATGGCAGTCAGAAACGTGCCTCGGGCGATCCATATTTTTCGCATCCTCTGGAGGTTGCGGCCATCCTCACCGATATGCATTTCGATGAGGCGACGATTGCCATAGCCCTTTTGCACGATACGATTGAAGACACGACGGCCACACGGCAGGAAATCGACCATTTATTCGGCCCGGAAATCGGCAAGCTTGTTGAAGGACTAACCAAGCTCAAGAAACTCGACCTTGTTTCCAAGAAGGCAGTGCAGGCGGAAAATCTGCGCAAGCTGCTGCTCGCCATTTCTGAAGATGTCCGTGTGCTGCTGGTAAAACTCGCGGACCGTCTGCACAATATGCGCACGCTCGGTGTCATGCGTGAGGACAAGCGCCTGCGCATTGCCGAGGAAACCATGGACATCTATGCGCCGCTGGCCGGTCGCATGGGTATGCAGGATATGCGCGAAGAGCTGGAAGAGCTGGCCTTTCGCTATATCAACCCCGATGCTTGGCGTGCCGTCACAGACCGTCTGGCCGAAATTCTCGAAAAAAACCGCGGTCTTTTGCAGAAGATCGAAAAAGATCTTTCGGAAATTTTTGAGAAGAACGGTATCAAAGCTAACGTCAAGAGCCGTCAGAAAAAGCCGTGGTCGGTGTTTCGCAAGATGGAAACCAAGGGCCTTTCGTTCGAGCAATTGTCGGATATCTTTGGCTTCCGCGTGCTGGTGGATTCGGTGCAGGACTGCTATCGCGCGCTGGGGCTGATCCACACGACATGGTCGATGGTGCCGGATCGTTTCAAGGACTATATTTCCACGCCCAAGCAGAATGATTATCGCTCGCTGCACACGACCATTATCGGTCCCTCGCGCCAGCGCATCGAATTGCAGATCCGCACACGCGCAATGGATGAAATCGCCGAGTTCGGTGTGGCTGCGCATTCCGTCTATAAGGATCGCGGCAGCGACAACAATCCGCACAAGATCTCGACCGAAACCAATGCCTATGCCTGGCTGCGTCAGACTATCGAGCAGCTTTCGGAAGGCGATAACCCTGAAGAGTTTCTCGAACATACAAAGCTCGAATTGTTTCAGGATCAGGTGTTCTGCTTTACACCGAAGGGGCGGCTTATTGCGCTGCCACGCGGCGCGACGCCGATTGATTTTGCCTACGCGGTGCACACCGATATTGGCGATAGCTGCGTTGGCGCCAAGGTCAACGGACGCATCATGCCGCTGATGACCGAGCTTAAAAACGGCGATGAGGTCGATATTATCCGCTCCAAGGCTCAGGTGCCGCCTGCGGCATGGGAATCGCTGGTTGCAACGGGTAAGGCACGCGCAGCTATCCGCCGCGCCACCCGCTCTGCGGTGCGCAAGCAATATGGCGGTCTTGGCATCCGTATTCTCGAACGCGCCTTTGAGCGGGCCGGAAAGGCGTTTAGCAAGGATATTCTAAAGCCCAATCTGCCGCGTTTGGCACGTAAGGATGTCGAGGATGTTCTGGCGGCGGTCGGGCGCGGTGAATTGCCGTCCACGGATGTGCTCAAAGCCGTCTATCCCGATTATCAGGATACGCGCGTCACCACACAGAACAGTCCCGCAAAGACCGGCGAAAAAGGCTGGTTCAACATCCAGAATGCCGCTGGCATGATCTTCAAGGTGCCCGAAGGCAAGACGGACGACAGCGAAGCCGGGCTCAAAACCAAGGCGGAGACGAAACCCGGAAAGCGTGCTCTTCCGATCCGCGGTACCAATTCCGACCTGCCGGTGCGCTTTGCGCCTGAAGGTGCAGTGCCGGGCGACCGTATCGTCGGCATATTGCAGCCGGGCGCGGGCATGACGATCTATCCGATCCAGTCGCCGGCCTTGACCGCTTATGACGATCAGCCTGAGCGCTGGATCGATGTGCGCTGGGATATTGACGAGGGCATGCATGAGCGCTTTCCAGCGCGCGTGAGCGTGTCGGCGATTAATTCTCCGGGGTCGCTTGCCGAAATTGCCCAGATCATCGCTGGCAACGACGCCAATATTCATAATTTGTCTATGGTGCGCACGGCCCCCGATTTTACCGAAATGATCGTGGATGTGGAGGTATGGGACCTGAAACATCTCACCCGCATCATTTCGCAACTCAAAGAAAGCGCCAGCGTCAGTGATGCAAAGCGCGTGAATGGATAGGACGACGATGAAGACTGAAGACGTGCTCGCCGTCTTCCGCGAAGCGGGAGCGATACTGGAAGGCCATTTTATTCTGACTTCGGGCCTCAGAAGCCCGACTTTCCTGCAAAAGGCGCGCGTTTTCATGCATGCCGACAAGACGGAAAAACTGTGCAAGGCATTGGCAGAAAAAATCAAGGCCGCCGATCTCGGACCAATCGACTATGTGGTGGGACCGGCGATTGGCGGGCTTATTCCGTCTTACGAGACGTCGCGACACTTGGGCGTACCATCGGTCTGGGTCGAGCGTGAGAATGGCACCTTCCGTCTGCGCCGCTTCGATGTGGCAAAGGGTGCGCGCGTGGTGATCGTGGAAGATATCGTTTCCACGGGCCTGTCGATCCGCGAAACCATTGACTGCATGAAGGAACTCGGCATCGAGGTCGTGGCAGCGGCCTGTATTGTGGATCGTTCGGCAGGCAAGGCGGATGTGGGAACACGGCTGATCTCACTTGCCGAATATGAAGTGCCTGCCTATCCGGCAGACGATCTGCCACCTGAACTTGCGGCAATCCCTGCCATCAAACCGGGTAGCCGTAATATTTAGAGCATAAGCCCTATTGGCGCTCTAAAACAATTTCTCCGCGATACCTGCGGCGAAATTGCTGTTTGCCGAATGCAAATTTGGCCCCTAATTAGGGGCTGAGGGAACTGAACCAGTATCCAATCTCTTGCCGTAGGATTTCATTGTGGCAGTTGCACCACTCAT
Organism: Brucella sp. BE17; assembly: GCF_039545455.1. NCBI lineage: Bacteria > Pseudomonadati > Pseudomonadota > Alphaproteobacteria > Hyphomicrobiales > Brucellaceae > Brucella > Brucella sp. BE17. The sequence continues at coordinate 421,484 of NZ_CP154467.1, forward strand.
CTTCGACACAAAACCGTCTTTCCGCACTTCGTGCAGCGTCTGTGCAGATTGCGGCACGCGCAGCATGGCCGTTTGTGCAGCACTCGGCGATGAAGATATTGCAGCTCTCGAAGCCATCATGAGTTCGCGCAAACTTCATGCCAATGAGATGCTTGTTGAAGAGGGCGAGCCTAAAAAGCGTGTCTTTAGCCTCACCTCCGGCATGTTGCGCATTTACACATCCTTGCCGGATGGACGTCGCCAGATCGCAGGTTTTCTGCTGCCGGGCGATTTTATCGGCCTTGCCGATGACGATACTTATTCGCAGACGGCAGAGGCTGTCGTTCCCTCTGTGCTTTGTGCTTTTTCGGCCAGGGAAATGGAAGGGTTGATGGATCGCTTCCCCAAGCTCAATGAAAGGCTTTATCAGATGACGCGCGCGGCTTTGCGTGCGGCGCGCGATAACCAGCTTGTGCTTGGTCGTCTTGCCCCCGTGGAAAAGCTGGCAAGTTTTCTGCTGGTGCTTTCATCGCGTATTGCCAAACATGGCGGGCAGCCCAATCCCGTTCATCTCGCTATGAACCGCACCGATATTGCAGATTATCTGGGCCTGACCATTGAAACGGTCAGCCGCAGCTTCACCAAGCTGAAAGCGCAGGGACTGATCCATCTTGTCGATGCCAATACGGTCGAAATTATTTCGCGCCGCTCGCTCATTGCCGTGGCGGGTCTAGACCCCGAACATCTTTAGAGCGCGGGTCACGTCCTTTCGGACGCTACACAAGGCCACTCTAACTTATTTTATCTACGCATCGTGCTTTCCAAAAATCGTAACCTGTTTTTGGAAAGCACGATGGTGTAGCAATTCATAATCTTTGTTCTTTCTGACTTGGCAGTGATTTTGTTTGATCTAAATCAATGCCGGTCTTTGTGTTGCCCTGTATCTCTCACGCATGGATTGATACGGTCGCACTGGATGTTCCAGGGTGCGCGTCACGCAAGGTGGGGACGCTATGGAAGAAGATGTAATGAGACGTTACGCTGCTTACGCCGTGCCGCGTTACACATCTTTTCCCACGGCTGCTGACTTTGTGCCTATGGAGGCCGAAACGACAGCGCGCTGGCTGCGCCAGATCGGCTCAGACGAAGGGGTGTCGCTCTATATCCATGTGCCTTACTGCAAGCAGATTTGCCATTATTGCGGCTGCCATTCCAAGCTTGCCGTGCGCGATAACGTTGTCGACAGTTTTCACCGCTCGCTTCTCAATGAGATTGCAACCGTCGGGCAGGTGCTGACCACGCATCCCAAGCTCACGCATCTGCACTGGGGCGGCGGCACACCATCCATCCTCAATTCGGAACAGTTTCTCGAAATACGTGACGCGCTGGGCGCGGTCTTCCAGTTCCCGGATACGATGGAACATGCCATTGAACTTGACCCGCGCACGGTGACACCGGAGCTGGTCAAGACACTCGCTGTCATTGGCGTCAACCGCGCCAGCCTTGGCGTGCAAGACATCAATGAGGATGTGCAGAAAGCCATTGGCCGTATTCAGCCGATTGAAACCGTGGCAGAATCTGCCAATCTTCTGCGCGCTGAAGGCATTGATCGTCTCAATTTCGATTTGATCTATGGTTTGCCGTTGCAGACGGTCGACAGTCTGCGTCGCACGTGTGAAATGGTGTCTCAGCTCACGCCGAGCCGCGTTGCCTGTTTCGGCTACGCGCATCTGCCGGAGCGCCGCGCCAACCAGCGTCTGATAGACGAAAGTCTGCTGCCCGATTCAGAGGAACGTTTTGCACAATCGCGTGTCGTCGCCGATTGTTTTACGGCATTGGGTTATGAGGCCATCGGCATCGACCATTATGCCTTGCCTGATGATCCGATGGCTATCGCCGCCCATGACGGAACGCTGAACCGCAATTTCCAGGGCTATACCACCGATCGCAGCCAGATATTGATCGGTCTGGGGCCATCCTCGATCTCGCAATATCCGGGCGGTTACGCACAGAACATCGCGGATGTGACGCGCTATCGCAAATGCGTAGATGCTGGCCAGATTGCAACGGTACGCGGCTATAGCATCCGCGACAGCGACCGGTTGCGTTCAGCGATCATCAATGCACTGATGTGCAAGTTTGAAGTCGATCTCGATAAGGTCGCGCCGGGTGTGGAATTCGCTGATGAACTGGCATTGCTGCGCCCATTGGTGGCCGATGGGTTGGTTGAGGTGAAAGGAAGTGTCATCCGCTCGACTGAAGTGGGCAAGCCGCTGATCCGGCTTGTGGCTGCGGCTTTTGACGAATTTCGCAGAGATACGGTGCATAGTTTCAGTTTTGCCGTGTGATATTGCGTAAGAACAAAGACGAAAGGCGGGGTTGCTTGATACGAGCGATCACAATCGTCTAAAAAGTTCGGAATGGGATGTAACGCTTGTTCCGTGCTTGCCGCTGTACCGGGCCGTCAATGGTCAGTGGCAATATGGGAGTGCTGCCGTTGGGGGACGTGCGGCACTCCCTTTTTATTTATTCAGGCCACTTTTCTGATGCTCTTTCCCAGTCTGGGCAGAAAGATCGTCAAAAGGCCAAGGAACGGCAGATAAGAGCAAACCGTATAGACGAATTCGATGCTCTTATAGTCTGCGACAATGCCGAGGGCTGCGGCAGCGATGCCACCCATGCCGAAGGCAAAGCCGAAAAACAGGCCCGACACCATGCCGACACGTCCTGGCATCAGTTCCTGTGCAAAGACGATGATCGCCGGAAAGGCGGAAGCTAGAATGAAGCCGATGATCACAGTCAGCACCGCCGTCACTTCAAGGCTTGCGTAAGGCAGTGCGAGCGTGAACGGCAAGACGCCTAGAATAGACACCCAGATCACTGTGCGTGTGCCGATGCGGTCGCCGATGGGGCCACCGAAAATCGTGCCAGCAGCAACCGCGCCCAGAAACACGAACAGCAGCACCTGCGATGTCTGTACCGACACGCCGAAATGGCTCATCGTATAAAAGGTATAGTAGCTCGTGATACTCGACAGATAGATATATTTGGTGAAAATCAGCAAAGCGAGAATAACCACCGTCATGATCACCTTGTTTTTCGGCAGCGGCAGGGTCTTGTCCATGCGCGGACGGTTGGCGTTGGCAATGCGGTAGCGATTATACCAGTTGCCGACGAACCACAGCAGGATCATGCCGATAAGGGCTACGACCGAAAACCACGATATGCTGATCTGACCGAAAGGCAGCACAATGTAGGCTGCAAGCAGCGGTCCGATAGATGAGCCGAAATTGCCACCGACCTGAAACAGTGATTGTGCAAAACCATGTTTGCCGCCCGATGCGAGTCTCGCTACGCGCGATGCTTCAGGGTGAAACACCGATGAACCAAATCCGACGCAGGCAGCGCCCAGAACCAGCATCGGATAATGATGTGCGGTCGCAAGCAGCAACAGACCAATCAGCGTGCAGCCCATGCCGAAAGTCAGGGAATAGGGCAGGGGTTTTTTGTCGGTATAGATGCCGACAAGCGGTTGCAGGATCGATGCCGTCATCTGGAAGGCGAAAGTCAGAAAACCGATCTGCCAAAAGGACAGGCTGTAGTTGTCTTTCAGGATAGGATAGATGGCAGGAAGCAGCGACTGCATCATGTCATTGAGAAAATGGCCGAGACTCGTGGCCAGTATGATGCTGAGAACCGTATTGTCAGTGCCGCTGTTTGACGGCCGTTGCGCCGTACTCATGCTCATTATGCTGTCTCCCCGTCGGGTATGGCCGTCATTTTCGAGTTCAGTTGGCATTCATATGATTATTGCCTGAAGCCCGCTTTCGTGATTTGGTCCATTTCTTTCGCAAGTGGGCCATTGATATTGGTAGAAAGGAATGAGAGCAATGAGATTGCCGCCGCCACCGCGTCATTCCATGCCGGACGATGAAACGCTGCAACGCTTTCATGAAGAGCGTATTGCCAGAATCGAAGCGATGGATGATCCGCTGATCGCCTTGCCGACAGAATACCCGGACGGCTTTAGCGTGCCGCGTCATAGTCATTCCCGTGCCCAGCTTCTGTGTACTTCACACGGCGTGGTGCTGGTGACGACTGACGTAGGGCGCTGGATGATCCCCAGTGATCACGCCATATGGATACCGGCAGGTGTAGAGCACGCGGTTGAAATATCGGGTGACGTCTTCATGCGCTCGATTTATATCAGTCCCGACGTCGTTTCCCGTGTGCCGAACCATCTGCATGTGATGGGGTTGACCGATCTCATGCGCTGCCTGATTGCCGATGCTACCAAGGCCGTCCGCAAGCCCGAACCGGGCAGTCGTGACGCGCTGGTCATCGAACTGATTTTGAAAGATCTGCATCGGCTACCGCAAAGACCGCTTGGCCTGCCTTTTCCTCTCGATCCCCGCTTGCAAATACTCTGTCGAGCATTCGTGAAAAACCCGTCTTCCCGCGCAACCATCGATGAATGGGCAGATCGCTTGGCGATGAGCAGACGTTCGTTTACGCGCCATTTCCAGCGTGAAACCGGCGTCAGCCTTTCTATCTGGCGCCAGCAGGCTTGTCTCTTCGCAGCCGTACCGCGGTTGAGCGAGGGTGAGTCTGTAACCAGCGTGGCGCTTGATCTGGGCTATGACAGTGTTTCGGCTTTTACGACAATGTTTCGCCGCATGCTGGGCGTATCGCCAAGGCATTATCAGCCGACACGGGAGGTGCTCGGTTCAGCCTGACGCATCACAATATTAGCAATTGTTTCTCTATGCGGAGCACAGTATTAAGAGCCCATGTTGTTTCAACGCCGAAATCCTCCGACCAGAAGCGAGCGCCTGCGGCTTCTTTTATGGCCACGCCGGTCGTTTTCCCGCTCGCTTAAATATGGCGGCAAGCGGATCGTGCGCATCAGTGCCTCGCCGCATGCGGTTGCTGCGGGGCTTGCGATTGGAATTTTCTCGGCTTTCACACCGTTTTTTGGCTTTCATCTGATCATCGCGATCGTGCTCGCCTATTTTCTCGCCGGCAATATTGCTGCTGCAGCCATTGGCACGACGATTGCCAATCCGCTGACGCTTCCGCTTATCTGGGGCAGTACTTTCGAACTTGGCCGCATCATTATAAATGGCGGCGCGGATAAGGCACCGCCCGTGCATCTGGCCCGCGCCCTTGAAACCATGCGCTTTGAGGAAATCTGGACGCCCGTGCTCAAGCCTATGCTGTTCGGGTCGATGGTCCTGGGTGCTGCTTTTGCGGTTCTGGTTTATTTTGCCACGCGCTTTGCCGTTTCTGCCTTTCGCCGTCGCCGGTTGCAACGGCTTGCCGAAAAGTACCGGAAACATCGGGAGCAGGAGCTTTTGCGCGCATGATTATCGGCATTGGCAGCGACCTCATCGATATCCGCAGGATTGAAAAAACACTGGAGCGACACGGCGACCGGTTTCGCACCCGCGTTTTTACTGAAATCGAACAGCGTAAGTCGGAAGGGCGCAAGCAGCGCGCCGCCTCTTATGCAAAGCGCTTCGCGGCAAAGGAAGCCTGCGCCAAGGCGCTGGGCACCGGCCTTGCGCAGGGTGTTTTCTGGCGTGACATGGGCGTGGTCAATGCGCCCTCGGGCAAACCGACGATGCATCTGACTGATGGTGCTGCTAGGCAATTGCAAAAGCTGTTGCCGCCCGGCATGCGTGCTGCCATACATCTGACAATTACCGATGATTTTCCTCTCGCTCAGGCTTTTGTGATCATCGAAGCCTTGCCGGAGTAAGGTTCAGGGTGAAAGTAACAGGTTCCTGCAGGCATTGTTGGGATTGAGATTGCAAAACAACTGCTGATAAAGATGCAGGAAAAGCACGCGCGGATTGCCCCACGCAGTCTTAGCAGTTATTAGATCGCGTTATCGCAAGCGGAGAAACAATGAGCGTGTCCAGCAAGAGTGAAACCAAAAAGTCCGGTGGTCTGGGCGAAACCGTCAGTGTTATCGTGCAGGCTCTGCTGTTGGCGCTGGTCATTCGCACCGTGTTGTTCCAGCCGTTCAGCATCCCGTCCGGTTCGATGCGTCCCACACTTCTGGAAGGCGATTATCTCTTCGTTTCCAAATATGCTTACGGTTTTTCGCGTTATTCTCTGCCTTTCGGTCCCAATCTATTTTCGGGCCGTATCTGGAGCGCAGAACCCAAGCGCGGTGATGTCGTCGTCTTCAAACTGCCAAGCGATACGTCCATTGATTATATCAAGCGCGTGATCGGCATGCCCGGAGACCGTGTGCAGATGCGCGGTGGTGTGCTTTATATCAATGACGAAGCGGTCAAGCGCGAGCGCATGGGCACAATCGACAACCCGGACGTGACGGAGCAAAATCGCCCAGTCGAGGTCTATCGTGAAACCTTGCCGAATGGCGTGACCTATGACACGCTTGATCTCGGCCCCAATTCCATTGGTGACGATACCCGGGTCTTTGAAGTGCCTGAGGGCCATTATTTCATGATGGGCGATAATCGCGACAATTCGCTCGACAGCCGCTTCGGTGTTGGTTACGTGCCGTTCGAAAATCTGGTCGGACGCGCCAATATCATATTCTTCTCCATTGCCGACAAGGCCAGCCCGCTCGAAATCTGGAAATGGAACGAAGTGCGTGTCGGCCGTCTGTTCGATGCTGTGAACGGCGCGCCGCATACCGACGTCACCGGGAACTGAGATGGTTTCCGTAAAACACGCAGCCGGGATTCTCGAAGAGTATACCGGCCATCATTTTCTTGATCTCAAAAGGCTCGAGCGGGCACTGACCCATTCCAGCGTTCAGACGCCGGCTGGCGAGAACTACGAACGGCTGGAATTTCTGGGCGACCGTGTGTTGGGATTGAGCGTTGCCGAAATGCTGTTCGATGCCTTTCCTGATGCTTCCGAAGGCGAATTGTCGGTGCGTCTTAACGCATTGGTCAATGCCGAAACCTGCGCAGAAATTGCCGATCAGATGGAACTTGCGCGCTTTATTCATACCGGCTCCGATATCAAGTCACTGAACGACAAGCGGCTTTTGAATGTGCGCGCCGATGTGGTGGAAGCGCTGATCGCCACGATCTATCTCGACGGTGGTCTTGAGGCCGTGCGTCCTTTCGTCAAGCGTTACTGGCAGAAGCGTTCGCTTGAAACAGGGGCGGGACGGCGAGACGCCAAGACGGAATTACAGGAATGGGCGCATCAGCAGCGCAATGCGCATCCTGTATACAGCATTCTTGAGCGCACCGGCCCGGACCACGATCCATCCTTTACCGTTGAAGTGGTGGTTCAGGGCTTTGCGCCGGAAAAAGGCGAGGGGCGTTCCAAGCGGATTGCCGAACAAGGTGCTGCGGAAGCCATGCTTTATCGCGAAGGCATATGGAAGCGCGACGATTACGCATGATGTAATAATCCGCGTTTTTTTGATGGGTTTTGAGTTATATTCGATAAAAGCGGGAAATCCGCTAAACCGTCTGGCGTAGGGGGACGTCTTGCGGGCAACATGCCTGAAGGAAAAAGCATGAATAATCTCACCACACAAGCCGATGGTGAAATGCAAGCTGGTCAGACCCGCTCGGGATTTGTGGCACTGATCGGTGCGCCGAATGCGGGAAAATCCACGCTGGTCAACCAGCTTGTGGGAAGCAAGGTCTCCATCGTCACGCACAAGGTGCAGACCACACGCGCGCTGGTGCGCGGTATCTTTATCGAAGGTGATGCGCAAATCGTTCTGGTTGATACGCCGGGTATTTTCCGCCCCAAGCGCAGGCTCGACCGTGCTATGGTTACAACTGCCTGGGGTGGGGCGAAGGATGCTGATATCATTCTCGTGCTGCTCGATGCGCAAGGTGGTCTGAACGAGAATGCCGAAGCACTGCTGGAAAGCATGAAGAATGTGCGTCAGAAAAAAGTTCTGGTGCTCAACAAGGTGGATCGGGTCGATCCGCCGGTGCTACTCGAACTGGCACAGAAGGCTAACGAGCTTGTAGGTTTTGACGAGACTTTCATGATTTCAGCATTGACCGGTTCAGGCTGCAAGCATCTGGCAAAGTATCTTGCTAAAACCGTCGAGGTCGGGCCGTGGTTTTACCCCGAAGACCAGATTTCAGACATGCCGATGCGCCAGCTTGCCGCCGAAGTTACCCGCGAAAAGCTTTATCTGCGCCTGCATGAGGAACTGCCTTATTCATCGACGGTGGAGACCGAGCGCTGGGAAGAGCGTAAGGACGGATCGGTCAGGATCGAACAGGTCATCTACGTCGAGCGCGAAAGCCAGAAGAAGATCGTGCTTGGTCATAAGGGCGAGACGATCAAGGCCATCGGGCAGGCTGCACGCAAGGAAATTGGTGAAATTCTTGAACAGAACGTGCATCTGTTCCTGTTCGTGAAAGTACGCGAGAACTGGGGCAATGATCCTGAGCGTTATCGTGAGATGGGACTTGATTTTCCAACCTGATCGGCAAGACTGACAGACATGGAATGGCGCGATGAAGGCATCATTTTGGGCACGCGTCGTCATGGTGAAACCAGCGCCATTGTCGAGGTGATGACGCGCGCGCATGGCCGCCATATGGGCATGGTGCGCGGCGGACGTTCGCGGCGCATGCAGCCTTTGCTGCAAGCAGGCAATCATGTCGATCTGACATGGTGGGCGCGGCTGGACGAGCATATGGGGTCCTTCACCATCGAACCGCTGGGCTTTGCCGCAGCCCGCCTCATTGAAGCGCCGGTGGCACTCTACGGCATCCAGCTTGCCGCCGCCCATTTGCGACTGTTGCCGGAACGCGATGCGCATCGAGGTCTTTATGAGACACTGCGCCTCATCATCGAGCATTTTGACGACCCGCTCTCATCGGGCGAATTGCTCTTACGTTTTGAGGTGATGCTGCTCGAAGAACTGGGTTTTGGCCTTGATCTCAAGGAATGTGCTGCCACAGGTACACGACAGGATCTGATCTATGTCTCGCCCAAATCAGGCCGCGCCGTTTGTCGTGAGGCGGGCGCACCATGGGCGGACAAGCTCTTGTCGCTGCCCGCCTTCGTCAATGATACTGCTATTCGTGCTTCGACTTACGACGATCTTGACCGCGCCTTTAAAATGAGCGGTTTTTTTTTCCTGCGTCATGTCTGGGAGCCGCGCGCGCAGACGCCGCCCGATGCGCGGAGCGGTTTTCTCAACGCAATTTCAAAAGCGCTTAGCCTGAAACAGGCAGGCTGAAACATTCGCCTTCATAGGCGTCCGCGCCGCGTCCTATCGTGCGAATAGCTCGTTCCATGCGGCCGTTGCGCTCAAGGATGGTGTCGGCTAGCGCAACAAGCCGGATATTGGGCGTGGCGGAAGGCGAAAGAGCGCGTAATTGCTGCGCAAGCGCCATTTCGTCCTGATCGGGACCAAGCGCATTTGCCACAATATAGGCGGCGGCTGTCGAGCGTGAAATACCCGCATAGCAATGAATGAGCAGCGGTGCTTGCTTGTCCCATAAGCGTGCGAAATCAAACAATTGCCGGACATGGTTGGTATCAGGCATGATGAGGTTATCATGCGGCTCGACAATATCGTTGAAGATGAGGTTCAGTCGGTGCGCTTCAAAACCCTCGGGCAAAAGCGGCACGGCACCGCTGGTCAGCGTGACCACATGGCTTGGCCTGTGCTTTTCGATCTGCTGCGCCAGTTGCGAGAGCGGGCTTACGACGATGCGGCTCACGTTTTCGCCTTATGCGCTTGCTCAAGCATCCTGAAGCGGCCCAAAAAATCATCCTGCACCTCTTGGGTCGGGCGTGGCGTCAGGTCGAGCCCGGTCGGATCAAAGCCGCGTGGACGTCCGAAATATTTGATGGCCTCCGCCTCTGAAAATCCTGCAAGTCGCGTGGCTTCAAAAAACGCGGCCACCTGATCGGCGCGCTTGATAAGCTTTTTAAGCGCTGCGGGAACGATTGCAGGCAGCGAAAAGCGTAAATGGATAGCGCGTTCCAATCCCGCCTCTATCAGCTTGTAATTGCCGCCCATCACTGCCTTGAAGGGCGAGATCATGTCGCCGATCACATATTCCGGTGCATCATGCAGTAGCGCCAGCATCTGCCATTCTACGCTTGCATCCGACAGCAAGCGATTGAATATCGTTTCAACAAGCAGAGAATGCTGCGCCACCGAATAGGCGTGCGTGCCAAGGGTCTGGCCGTTCCAGCGTGCAACACGCGCAAGCCCGTGCGCAATATCTTCGATTTCCACGTCGAGCGGTGAGGGATCAAGCAGATCAAGCCTGCGTCCCGACAACATGCGTTGCCAGGCACGCACCGCGCCCGATGATTTGTCTGCAACCGCCATCAGGCCTTGTCCGCTTCAGTTTCAGGAAACGTGAAACGGACAGCAGGTGGCAGGCTAAGCTGCAAGGACGCGTCGCCTGCAAGAATGGGTGTGCCTGCATCAATGGCTTCTTTCACGCGATCGATGCGCACCAGTGCCAGTCCCAGTCCATCAGCGGAACTGCCAAGATTACCGATCGTGCGTCCGTCCGTCGTGATGGGGGTGCCAGGTAGGGGCAGAGTGGTTTGAGAATGCGCGACCAGCACACGCCTGCGCGGTGTGCCGCGATGCTGCATGCGTGAAACGACTTCCTGTCCGACAAAACAGCCTTTGGGAAACGAAACTCCGCCAGTTTGGTCAAAATTGACATCATGCGGGAAGACGTCCGAATAGGCGAAATCGGCTGTGCCTTCGGCAATACCATATTCGGCGCGAAGTTTTATCCATGCCGCTTCATGGTCGCTTTCGCCTTGGCAACCATAGAGACGCAGCACATTTTTCTCCATGGGAAAGCGGCTGTCACGCTTGATTGAATCACTTTGTGAAGCAACAGAATCATTTTCCCAGCAAACACTGACAAGGGATTCAGCCAATTGGCTAATTTCGGCTTTGGCACGCAACCGATAAAGCGCAATGCGCTTGCAAAAACCCTCAGCGATTTCCCCCGGCATGTCGAAACGCAGGCCGCCTTCAATGCGCGAGACGAGAAAATCGAACAGGATTTTGCCTTGCGGTGTCAGCAATGCTCCGGGTTTCAATTCATCTGCGCCCAGAAGATCGAGATTGGTGGTGATCACCGCTTGCAGGAATTTTTCGGCATCCTCGCCGGTGACATGCACAAGCGCCCTGTTGGAAAGATTGATCATTTCACGAGCCATCGTCATCGCTTCTTCCTTGCCTTTCGCATCATCGTTACGTAAGCCCCAATGCAGAGGCTCGCAAGTCCCATCACAAATAGCAGGAGACAATCATGGCCGAGACTTTCGACACGATCCTGAAAGGCGCTACCATCGTCAATCATGATGGCACTGGTCAGCGTGATATCGGTATACGCAACGGACTGATCGCGGCGATAGGTTCTTTGGCTGGAAGTTCTGCGGGCGAGGCGGTCGATTGCACGGGGTTGCATATCCTGCCCGGTGTGGTCGATAGTCAGGTTCATTTCCGCGAGCCGGGCCTGGAACATAAGGAAGATCTGGAAACGGGATCGAAAGCTGCCGTGCTGGGCGGTGTGACGGCGGTTTTCGAGATGCCCAACACCAAGCCGCTGACCACATCGGTTGAAACCTTTGAGGACAAGATCAGGCGTGGGCATCACCGCATGCATTGTGATTTTGCCTTCTGGGTTGGCGGTACGCGTGACAATGCGAAAGATGTGGCAGAGCTTGAGCGCCTTCCCGGTGCGGCTGGTATCAAGGTTTTCATGGGCTCATCAACCGGCGATCTGCTGGTTGATGATGATGAAGGCGTGCGCTCGATCCTCAAAAATACACGCCGCCGCGCAGCATTTCATTCCGAGGATGAATTCCGCCTGAAAGAGCGCGAAAACTTACGGATTGAAGATGATCCGTCCAGCCACCCGGTATGGCGGGACGAGATTGCAGCCCTTCAATGCACGGAGCGTCTGGTTCGCATTGCGCATGAAACAGGCGCACGCATTCATGTGCTTCATATTTCAACGGCGGAAGAGATTGAGTTTCTGCAAAATCACAAGGATGTTGCTACCTGCGAGGCGACACCGCATCACCTGACCCTTTCAGCCGATGATTATGCGACCCTCGGCAATCTCATTCAGATGAACCCGCCGGTGCGCGACAAGCGCCATCGTGATGGTGTCTGGAAGGGCATCGATCAGGGTATTGTCGATGTGCTGGGTTCCGATCATGCGCCGCATACATTGGAAGAAAAGCAAAAACCCTATCCTGCGTCCCCTTCAGGCATGACCGGTGTGCAGACGCTGGTGCCGATCATGCTCGACCATGTCAACAAGGGGAAACTGTCACTCGAACGCTTTGTCGATCTTTCGAGCCACGGCCCCAACCGTATTTTCGGCATGGCGCGCAAGGGTCGCATCGCGGTGGGTTACGATGCAGATCTGACCATTGTCGATATGAAGCGCGTCGAGACGATCACCCACGCACAGGCTGGTTCCAAAGCAGGCTGGACCCCTTATGACGGCAAGAGTGTGCAGGGCTGGCCGGTCGGCACCTTTGTGCGCGGCATCAAGGTGATGTGGGAAGCCGAGATAACCAACGCGCACAAGGGCGAGCCGGTCGAATTCATCGAGGCGCTGCCACGCAGCTGATTATATGTGCATTATATAGCGGGCAGATCGTTTCGTTGAAATTTATTGCAGGGAGCGTTTTGGCAAAAATGCACCCGCGACGATCTGGTCGCGCATTTTTTCGATCAGATCAAGCGCTGTATCTTCGCCGGATTCGCGGATAAGCTCGGTCAGTGCGGTCGTAAAGGCGGCTTCGGCGAGAATTTCCGGCTCGATACCTTCGGAAATGCCGTCTGCCCAGGCCTCGTTATGATATTCGATAGCCACAAGCTTCTTTTCGCGCGCAATCATCTCATCGAGATCGGTCAGCGGATGTTCCATTGGTTTCATGCGGGCTTGCGCCTTTCTACCGCTGCATGAATGACTCACCGGGCGGGAGCGCGATCATGTTGCGTTCGGTCTGATTTCTTAAAACTGTATTAAAGAATTTAGCAGCTTTAAGCGAGACAATTCCTCGTAATTCGCACAAGAGTGAAGGATTGGTTAATTTCCATAGCGCGAAATGATCTCGTTCGACAAGTGCTCGCCTTCTTGCATATAACGATTGATCGCCGCGTGCGCGGATGCAGTGCAGCGCGTGTAATTATCGCTGAAAACGCGGTAGCCATGGTTGAAACTGGATATCAGCCGTAATTTTTCGTCTTCGCCCGGCTTTTCGGCGACGATAATCGCGTCCATGCGATTACGCCATTCACTTCCGGTTTCGCCGCACAGATTATGCAGGTAATGGAGCGATCCGAGAATTTCCGCGAGCCGCAATATCTTGCCTTCATACGGCACTTCCTGCGACAGAGCAGGGCTTGCCACACTAAGACATGCCGCAAGCATGCATAGATATTTTCGTAAAAGCCGCACGTCTTTCAACTCTAAAATTCCCCACACGGCAAGAGTTGTCGCGTGAAATAGAGGCCGCTTCAAGGCAGGCTTCACGCTTATCTACTATTGTTGGGTGTCTTCACGCCTTGCAACATCGCGTGCAACGTCCAGCGTACTGTCGGTTACATGTGCATGCGTCATTTCCTCGATGCTCATCCAGTGAATGGATGCCGCATCGTCGCCAGGGAATTCATCTCCCGTTAGATCGAAGGCCCGAAACACGGACAGAAAATAGCTCTTTGCGTAAGCTTTGCCTTCAAGCGCCAGATCAACTGTAATTACGTGCGAAAGCCTGCCAGCATCAAGTGCCGTCTCTTCCTTGAGTTCGCGAAGTGCGGCCTGTTCGGGTGTTTCGCCCGCTTCGATACTGCCGCCTGGAAAAGCCAGCCAGCCTTTCCACGGTTCTTTGCCGCGTTCGACCAGCAGGAAGCGACCTTCACGGCGACAGATCAGCGAGACACCATGCACTGCAAGCGGGACGGGGATGACAGCAACTGTTTTCATCGCTTAGCTATGATCCTGTTATCAAGTTTTGGCAATTCAAAACCAGCCCTTGACCCGTCGTGATAAAGCCTGAACATGTACCTCATGTGTGGACGTTTTTCATTAACAGCGAGCCGGGACGAACTGGAAGCCTTTCTTGCGGCGATGATCCCCGAGGACTTTCCGCCGCGCTACAATATTGCGCCGAGCCAGCCGATCCTTGCCATCCATAGAGCCGAAACGCCTCCTGTCGGCAGCAACAGGCCCGACCGCATCGGAACGCTGGTGCGTTGGGGGTTCGTGCCGTCATGGGTGAAAGATTTTAATGATTGGCCGCTGGTGTTCAATATTCGCTCGGAGACGGCGGGCGAAAAGAACTCTTTCAAGGCAGCGCTCAATCATCGTCGGGCGCTTATCCCCGCCTCGGGATTTTATGAATGGCGGCGTGAGGGAAAAGACAGGGCGCAGCCCTATTGGGTGCGTCCGCGCCATGGCGGGGTGGTAGCCTTTGGTGCCTTGATGGAAACATGGAGCACTGCCGAAGGATCAGAGATCGATACGGGCGGCATGCTGACGACCAGCGCCAATGGCCTTTTAAAGCCAATACATCATCGCATGCCGGTGGTGGTCAAGCCGGAGGATTTTACGCGCTGGCTGGATTGTAAAAATGTCCTGCCGCGTGACGTTGCAGATATTATGCGCCCCGTGCACGACGATTTTTTTGAAGTGATCCCTGTTTCGGACAAGGTCAACAAGGTCAGCAATACCACGCCCGATTTGCAGGACCGGGTGGAGGAGCGAGAAGCGCAACAGCTTGTGCCGCAAAGTCGCAAAAAAGAGCCGGAAAAGGATGGTTCCGACGGTCAGCTTTTCATGTTCTGACCGTTTTGCAAAACGCCTGTGTGATATGGTTTCAGACAGGTTTCTTGACGGCAAGAATTGATGGTCGCTGATTGGCTTTGCGCTTTTCGTGGTTGCGCCGCGCAGTATTCAACAGCGCTGCGGCAAGCGCTGCTGGACCGATTTCACGATACTTCTCGACCAGGCTGTCTTGACGCGGTTGCTTTTCACTCTTGGACATTTCTCTTTCCTTTCTTGTCGGCCATGATCCCGAAAAACGGCTTGCAGTTTTTCAGACGCGATCACGACCAGGCAGTCCATGATCACTATTTTGTGTTAGATTGAGACTGAATGAAGGCTGTTTGAAGCCGGTTTTGAGGAATTCGGGTTAACGCTCGCTAACACATGCGGCGGTTGCAGAAATGCAACATTTTCAGTTACCCGACAGCGAAACCGCTTGACGCAAGCCACGCGGACAGAGATAAGAACAATCATGAAAACGCCGACCACGAACATTTGTATTTGTGCGATCATTATTGGCTAGCTGCCTGCTGGCCCGGCCGTTTTCGTCTCCCTTTTCAAAAACAGGATGATAACGCCCCGGCCAGCCGGCTGCGATCCTTCATGCTTTGATCAGGCTGGTCTTTTTGGGGAATAGGATGATGGCTCAAACGCCAAACTTGCGTCTTTACAATACGCTCACGCGCACGAAGGAGGATTTTGTCCCCATCGATGCCAAAAACGTGCGCATGTATGTCTGCGGCCCCACCGTCTATGATTTCGCCCATATCGGCAACGCGCGTCCGGTCATTGTCTTCGACGTGTTGTTCCGGCTTTTACGCCACGTCTATGGCGCTGAAAACGTCACTTATGCCCGCAACATCACCGATGTTGATGACAAGATCAATGCGCGTGCGGCGCGTGATTATCCCGATTTGCCGTTTAACGAGGCGATCCGCCGCGTCACCGAAAGCACCAATGCGCAGTTCCAAGCCGATGTGAGCGCACTCGGCAATCTGGCGCCAACAGTTCAGCCGCGTGCCACCGAGCATATGGATGAGATGCGAGCTATGATCGAGCGGCTGGTCACGGTCGGCGTGGCTTATGTGGCGGAAGATCATGTGTTGTTTTCGCCCTCGGAAATGAACCGGCTCAAAGGCCCGCGCTATGGTGCGCTGGCAAAACGCTCGCTCGATGAAATGCTGGCGGGCGCACGCGTGGATGTCGCGTCCTACAAGCGTGACGAAATGGATTTCGTGCTCTGGAAGCCATCGAAAGAGGGCGAACCGGGCTGGTCGTCACCGGCGGGGATCGAGGTGCTCGGTCGTCCGGGCTGGCATATCGAATGCTCGGCCATGTCGATGGCCAAGCTTTTGGAACCTTTTGGCGGCGGGTTGAAATGCGACGATCCCGAAAAGAACCGTTTCGACATACATGGTGGCGGCATCGATCTGGTTTTTCCGCATCATGAAAACGAGATCGCGCAATCCTGCTGCGCTTTTGGTACCGAGCGCATGGCCAATCTGTGGATGCATAACGGCTTTCTTCAGGTTGAAGGTCAAAAAATGTCGAAATCGCTCGGCAATTTCATCACCATCCGCGATGTGCTCAACAATGGCTTGCCACAACTGGGGGAATGGGATGATGTCGCTGCCCGCGACCGATGGGTAGGACTTGCCGCACGGCTCTCCATGCTGCAAACCCATTATCGCGAGCCGATCAATTGGACTGGGCAGCGTCTGGCTGAATCGGCAGACGAATTGCGCCGCTGGTATGGTTTGCTGCGCGATGAGAGCTTTGAAGCACCTGCAGCCCTGTCACTGGCAGACGAGATGGCGGAAGCGCTTTCGGATGATCTCAATACGTGGGCTGCAATTACCGTTTTGCGCAAATCCTTCAAGGAAAAGAATGCGGGCGCACTGGGTGAGGGGCTCGTGCTGATGGGGCTTTTCGATAAGCACTTCGTGACGGCCCGAAACTTGCCGCTGTTTGCCAGAGCCGAGGTGGATGTTGCGGCGATCGAACAAAGGGTAGCTGAGCGGCTGCAACTCATACAAGAAAAGAAATGGGAAGAAGCCGACCGCATTCGCGATGCGCTTCTGGCCGAAGGTGTTCAGTTGAAGGACGGCAAGCACCCTGACACCGGCGAACGCATCACTACATGGGATGTGGTAGGATAAGACCTCTTACGAGGGAGGATGTCATGACGCTCGATAACAGTCCGATCTATAGCGGCGGATGCCAGTGTGGCGCGGTGCGGTTTCGTGTTGAAGGCGCATTGGGGGCTGCTTCCATCTGTCATTGCCGCATGTGTCAGAAGGCGTTTGGCAATTTCTATGCGCCGCTGGTGTCCATCGAGGATGCAAAGCTTGAATGGACACGCAACGAGCCAAAACGCTTTCAGTCGTCCAATCATGTGCAGCGCGGTTTTTGCCCGCAATGTGGCACACCGCTGACTTATGAGGCACCCGATGGTCTAGCGCTTGCGATTGCTCCGTTCGATGCACCGGAAGAAATCCATCCGACCATTCAATGGGGCATCGAGAACCGGCTTTCTTATGTGAATGGGCTTGCCAATCTTCCCTTCTATACGAGCGAGCGCGATCCTGAGAGCATCGAATTTGTGAAAACGATGGTGTCTTACCAGCACCCGGATCACGAGACAGACTACAGCATCGGCCCAAAAATCGGTTAAGATTTTTGGAAAGCACGATGCGTAGATAAAATGAGTTAGAGCGCCGATCTGATTCTATCAGATCGAAACGCGCTCTAACGGCTGACCCACCGACAGGCAGGCAACATGGCACGCGAACGCATCTATATCTACGACACGACCCTCAGAGATGGACAACAAACACCCGGCGTTGATTTTTCTGTCGAGGACAAAAAGTCGATTGTTGCGCTGCTCGAAGAGCTGGGCGTTGATTATGTCGAAGGCGGCTATCCGGGTGCCAATCCGACCGATACGGCTTTTTTCAAGCAGCGGCAGACAGCGCGGGCAAAGTTCACAGCCTTCGGCATGACCAAGCGCGCGGGTGTTTCCACTTCCAATGATCCGGGACTTGCAAGCCTGTTGCAGGCGCACGCCGATGCGGTGTGTTTTGTCGCCAAAAGCTGGGATTATCATGTGCGTCTGGCGCTTGGCTGCACCAATGAGGAAAATCTGGAATCCATCACCGAGTCTGTTACGGCGGCACGCATGGCGGGGCGTGAGGCGCTGGTTGATTGCGAGCATTTCTTCGACGGCTATAAAGCCAATCCCGCCTATGCGCTTGCCTGTGCAAAGGCGGCTTATGCCGCAGGGGCGCGCTGGGTGGTGTTGTGCGACACAAATGGCGGCACGCAGCCCTCTGAAATAGCGAGCATCATTCAGGCGGTCAAAGCCGTGGTTCCGGGTGAAAGCCTTGGCATCCATGCCCATAACGATACGGAACAGGCGGTTGCCGTCTCACTTGCTGCCATTGATGCCGGTGTGCGGCATGTGCAAGGCACGCTCAACGGGATCGGCGAGCGTTGTGGCAATGCCAATCTCATCTCACTTATCCCGACGCTGGTTCTCAAACCTTATTGGTCTGAACGTTTCGAGCTTGGTGTCAAACCGGCAGCACTGAAAAGCATCACCCGCATTTCACGTAGCTTTGACGATATCCTCAACCGTTCGCCCACCGAGCAGGCACCTTATTCGGGAACGTCGGCATTTGCGACTAAGGCAGGCATTCATGCCTCGGCCTTACTCAAAGAACCGCAGACCTATGAGCATGTGCCGCCGGAGACGGTTGGCAACACGCGCCGCGTCATGGTCTCGGATCAGGGCGGCAAGTCGAATTTCATCGCCGAACTGGAGCGGCGGGGCATTCGCGTGGCGAAAAACGATGTGCGGCTCGATACGTTGATCACGCTGGTTAAGGAGCGTGAGGCCGAGGGCTATGCCTATGAGGGGGCGGATGCGAGTTTTGAGTTGCTGGCGCGCAATATGCTCAATCCGCAGCCCGAATTTTTCCGCGTCGATTCGTTCCGTTGTCTGGTCGAGCGGCGGTTTGACTCAAATGGCATGCTCAAAACCGTCTCCGAAGCGGTCGTCAAGGTCGAGGTTGACGGCGAAATGCATATGTCGGTTGCAGAAGGCCATGGCCCCGTCAATGCGCTCGACATCGCACTGCGCAAGGATCTCGGACGCTATCAGGCGGAGATCGAGGATCTCGAACTGCTCGATTTCAAGGTACGTATTTTGAATGGTGGTACTGCAGCCATCACGCGCGTGCTGATCGAATCCGGTGACGCCACAGGTGCACGCTGGCGCACTCTTGGTGTTTCCGACAACATTATCGATGCATCCTTTCAGGCCCTGATGGATTCAGTCAATTTCAAATTGATGAAAAACCGTTCTCTTGCCGGACTTGTCGCTGCTGAATAGATGGCATCCTTCATCACGATTGATGCTTCGATCATTTTATTTCAATGGATTTTATGAGGGCATAAGCGCATAGGACAAGAAAAGACCGCTTTTCCCATACGCGGCCTGTTTTTCTTGTCGGAGACAAAAATGACCGATCAGCCCCTATCTACGCCCCGCCTTTCCGATGGGGCAAAAGGTTTTCTGCTGGCTTTCGGTGCCTTTCTGCTCTGGGGCGGAGCGCTGCCATTCTATCTGAAGCTGGTCGGGCATCTTTCAGCTATGGAAGTGGTCGCGCATCGTGTGGTCTGGTCAGTGCCGGTGGCTCTTGTACTGCTCGTGCTGCTGGGACAGTGGCACGTGATCGTGGACGCTTTCCGCCGTCCGCGCCTTCTTGCCATGGCGGCACTGACTGCTGCGCTGATCACGATCAACTGGCTTGTTTATGTCTGGGCCGTTGCACATGATCAGGTTGTCGGTGCTGCACTCGGCTACTACATCAATCCCTTGTTCAACGTCATTCTGGGTGGCCTTTTCCTCGGCGAAAGGCTGAGTAAGGTGCAGTATATAGCCGTTGGTTTTGCTGTTGCGGCCGTGCTGCTGCTGACATTCAATGCAGGCGGATTGCCCTGGGTGTCGCTGGTGCTGCCGATTACATTCGGTCTTTACGGTTTCTTTCGCAAGTCGCTTCCCATGCAACCCTTGCAGGGCTTTACGCTGGAAGTTCTGATACTCAGCGTTCCGGCAACCGCATATATTATCTGGCTAGTCGCAACCGGACAGGATCATTTCTTCGCAGGGCTGGCGTCCAATGTTGGTCTGCTGTTGCTTGCCGGGCCGTTTACCGCAGTTCCGCTCATTCTTTATGCGGGCGGCGCAAAGCTCTTGCGTTATACGACCATTGGCCTCATGCAATATATGACGCCAACCATGTTGTTTTTATTCGCGATTTTCATTTTCAACGAACCGTTTTCGTTCACACAGCTCATCGCCTTCATGCTGATCTGGAGCGGACTTGCACTCTATACATGGTCGATGTTTTCAGAGCATCGCCGCAATCGTGCGCATGTCACGACGACTGCCGAACTTTGATCGGCAGTCGGTTCACGCGTTGGCTAGCGCTACGAATTCCTCGACACTCAACGTTTCGGCCCGGCGTGTACCGTCAATGCCGGTTTTTTCCAGCAGTTGCGCACCGCCGACCGGTTTCAAGCTCTGGCGCAGCATCTTGCGCCGTTGGCCGAAGGCCGCTTGTGTGATCTGCCCGAGTTTTTTTGCGTCGCAGGGTAAAGGGGCTTCGTTCGGTACAATATGCACTACCGAGGACATGACTTTCGGCGGTGGCGTGAAGGCTTGCGGCGGCACGTCAAAGGCAATTTTTGCTTTTGTACGCCAGCCCGCAAGCACGCCAAGACGCCCATAGTGATCGCTGCCGGGGGCTGCCACGATGCGCTCGGCCACCTCGCGCTGGAACATCAGCGTCATGGAGGCGTAAAACGGTGGCCAAGGCTCGCTCAAAAGCCAGTTGACCAGCAATTGCGTGCCGACATTATAGGGCAGATTGGCAACGATTTTTGGTTTTGGACCCTCCGGGAACAGGGCTTTGAAATCCTGCTCAAGCGCATCGCCTGAAATCACCCGCAATCGACCGGGATAATGCGCCTCGATTTCAGCCAGTGCATCGAGACAGCGCTCGTCGCGCTCGATGGCCGTGACATGTGCGCCTTGCGCCAGAAGCGCCCGCGTCAAACCGCCGGGGCCGGGGCCGACTTCAATGACGGGCTGGTCTTGAAGTTTGCCCGCCTGCCGCGCGATTTTCGATGTCAGGTTGAGGTCGAACAGAAAATTCTGCCCGAGCGACTTTTTCGGCATGAGGTCATGGCGCTCCAGAACCTCGCGCAGCGGCGGCAGATTGTCGATGCTCATGCATTCTCTTTCGCAGAATTGCTGACCAGTTCATGCGCCAGACGGATAGCTGCAATCAGACTGTCGGGGCGGGCAATACCTTTGCCTGCAATATCGAAAGCTGTGCCGTGATCAGGGGAGGTGCGAATAAACGGCAGACCGAGTGTGACATTGACCGTCTCGTCAAAGGCAAGCGCCTTGGCGGGGATCAGTGCCTGGTCGTGATACATGCAGATTGCGACATCGTAGGTTTCACGCGCTTGAGGGTGAAACATCGTATCGGCGGGTAGGGGACCGCGTGCATCGATGCCTTCTTGCAAAAGCTGTTCAACTGCCGGTCGGATGATGGCGTCGTCTTCGTGTCCCAAGGCTCCGCCTTCACCCGCATGCGGGTTGAGGCCGGAAAGAGCAAGCCGCGGCTTTGCGATACCGAAACGCTCGCGCAAATCATGCGCCGTAATACGCGACACCTGCAATACCTCTTGGGTTGTGAGATGAAGCGGCACTTGCGCGAGCGGAATATGGATCGTCACCGGAACGGCGCGCAAATGCGGTCCGGCCAGCATCATAACCGGTGTCAGCGGTTTGCCGACATGATGGCTGGCGAGTTCAGCCAGAAACTCCGTATGGCCCGGATGGTGGAAACCGGCATCGTAAAGTGGCTTTTTGGCAATGGGGCAGGTGACGACCGCAGAAGTTTCACCTGCCAGTGTCATTGCCACGGCACGCTCAATAGCCTCGACGGTCCCGGCTGCATTTTGTGCCAGCGGTATGCCGGGACTTTCCTGATGCCTGTTCTTAAGCGCAAGAACAGGCAGAGCTTTAGCGAATGTGTTTGTTGCTTCACGGGCGGATGCGAAAAGTTCGATGGGGACAGTGAGGCCAACTGTGGCCGCGCGCGCCTGTACCTGTTCTGCGTCGGCGATAAGCACAAAGGGGGGTAGTTGATCTCTATTGAGCCATGCTGCAAGCGCGATTTCCGCGCCGACACCAGAGGGATCACCAATGCTGACGGCGAGCGGAGATGAAGATATTGCACGCATGCTCGAAATTCCAGACGTAAAGGCCGGTATTTAGCGATTGACGATTTTTGCCTTTTCGCGCAGTTCTGCAAGATATTTCGCGCTAAGGGCTTCCGCCTTCTTTTCCTGACTGTCGCCCGATCCCGTTCCTTCCATAGAGAAGACGAGCTGTGCTACCCGATCATCTGAGACCTGACGCGTCGAACAAACGGCAAGAAATTCTACACCCTTCTCGGTGTCCTGCGGCGGCGTAGCCCGGCCCGAACCGGCGGCCTTGACGGCCTTGGACCATTCTGGCGGCAACTGCTGCTCAATGATGCGACCAAGATCGCGCACCGTCACGTCAAGAATACCCTTTGCCTGCTGGCGGGTTGTGCCGCAGTTCTGAAAGCGCGAGCGCAAAGCATTGGCTTCCTGCTTGCGCTTTGCAAGCAGAGCCGGAGAGCGCTTTGAATTTGGTACCACGAAAATGACCTGTTGCAGCTGATATTCTGTTGCGACGGGCTTCTTGCCGCCATCCTTCAACATACGCTGCACAGCTTCCTGCTCGCTGACCATGCCGGACGAGCGGAACCGCGCGCCGACCAGACGACCCCAGCCCATCTGGACCATGATGTATTTCTTGAAATGGTCGGGAGTAATGCCTGCCTGGTTCATGACCTGATTAAGCTGGGCAACACTCATTTTGTTGCGGGTCGCAAAGCCCGCATAAGCCTGATCGACTTCCTGATCGGGGACGTTGATATTGCGGGACTTCATTTCGATCCGCTTGAGCATCTCGTCGGTAAGTTCCTGACGAGCAAGCTGGTTGATATTGCCGCCCTTGCGCTGCAATTTCAGAAAAGCAGCCCGCTTTCGGATATCACCATTGGTGATAGCATTACCCGAAACGATAACCTTGACCTCGGCCTCCCCAGTGGCATGGGCTGGATTAGGCAACGCAACGGCTCCGAGCGCGGTCAGACAGACACTGGCGCTGAACAGAGAGGCGAAAAGAGGTCTTGCAAACATCATCTTGTTTTCTCGATTTCCTTCCGGTCGATGAAAGTTGCCTTCACCGGATGCGTTCTTCGATTTCAATGGATTTATACTCAAGCGGTAAATCCACGTAAACCTATTGTGATCCAGCCTGTATAAAGGAGCCAGTTGGGCGAAACAATGACCCTCGCACAATTTAAAGGGCGATAAAGCATCATTGATTGCATGGAAATAGGCGGTTTATTGAATTCTTGCGCGTCAGTGTGAGGCAGAGAACCGGAGGAATGCTTCCGGTTCTCTTGTTTTCAGTCGCGCATTAGAATGTCCGCGCAGGAGTCCCAATATCACCGAGCGTACGCAGGGAAATCTGGATGCCGAAGCCATGCGAAGCCTTGCCCTTATCTGGATTGCGCGTCTGTATATATGACATCGTATAGGTGAAGCATTCATCATCGTAGGCAAGCCCGGATGAAGCGCGAACGAGTGTATCGGAAACCAGATCATAGGTTCCTGAGCCAAACACACGCCAGTTTTCATTCACACGCACAGTCGCACCGCCGGAAACTTCCTGTCGTACCCGAGAATAACCATATGCAGGCTGCGGCGCGATATAAGCATATTGAGCGTTCAGAGACAGTTTGCTCCAGTTTTGTTGCGCTTCTACTTCACCGCGTTTGATGGAAAGGTCACCCTTGTCAAAACGTCCGCGTGCTGCCAGTGCGAGGCCGCGTGAATTCGAGGTGCCGATCATCGCGACGTAATCTGAACGCGCTTCATCAAGTCCTGAATCCCTGCCGACATTGACGAAATCGCTGGCAGCATAAGAGTTCAGCCCGCCAAGCTGGAAGGACTGGCCTACCGTCGCATAGAGAGCCCAGTCGCTGTTGTCGAAATTGCCCGAATAGCGCAGGCCGAGGTTGGCACGCGTACCGCCTTCCACGCGGTCATAGCCGGAGAATTTATCGCGCGAAAACAGGTTCGTTGCGTCAAAAACAAAGCTTTGTGCGTCTTCGTTCGGCAATTGGCCAGCATAACGCTCATTGTTGCGCATATAAATTTGCGCAATGGGTTCGAGAATATGCGTTGAACTGGTGGTCGAAAACAGAATTGGCCAACGTACTTCAAGTCCGGCAGTCGCCATGGCGCGCAGGGCTTCAGAGCGTACAATGGCATCCGCGAAACCTCCCCCTAGAGACTGAGGATCGAGACTGGTATTCACACCAATTGCATCAGCTCGCAAGGCGAGCAAGGGCGTAATAACGAGGCCGGAGGGCGTGATGAAGGTACGTTTCCACTCCGCCTCGGAGGTCAGGCGGGCATTGGTGCCACCAAATCCCGGAATACGGGAATATGGGTTAGGTATTTTATTTTGACTGTCAAAGTATGGATTTGTATAATTCGAGTTGTCGCGATAGAGCACCTGCAAGTTTGTATTGATGTTCAGTTCGCCGCCGTAGACTGGTTCCGGCAAGGTGTAGGAATAATCGAGACTCGGCAGAACCCAAGGCTGCTTTGAATGCATTTCATTAGGGCTGTCGGGTAGGAGCGATTCCTGCACGTTAAAGCGATAGAAATTCAGATCGAAATAGTTACGCTTGTCGATCCCGGTCAGGTAAATCTTGGAAACCTGTGTCGAGCCGCTATAGCCGTCTATGGAATAGGTGCGGCTGAAATTATGATCGGTCTGCGCCATGACATCCCAGCCATAACGCCAGCGCGAGTTGATTGCGAAATCACCCTTTGATGCAATCATGCCGCGATTTGTTTCTTCGCGATCCACTGTACGGGCATTGAATTCGTCGGGCTTGTTCTGGTGAATGCCGGCAATACGCAAATTATATTGACCGTTTTCAAGCCGATGACGCCATTCGGCCTCGCCTAGGAACCCCTGACTGGTGTAGCCGCTTCCGGAGACGGTCAGATCATAATTGGGTGCAAGCGCCCAGAAATACGACGCCTTGGCATGGTAGCCGAGCTCATCCTTGTAGCCAAATTCGGGAAACAGAAACCCGCTTTTACGTTTAACGGTCGGGTCTGCCATTTCAAAAGCCGGAAACCACGCCAAAGGCATGCCCAGAAACTCGAAACGCGCTCGCTCGAAGCGTACCCGTTTGGTCGTGCTGTTCCAGATGATCTTGCGAGCCTTGATTTGCCAGAGAACAGGCTTGTCGGGATCGTTCTCGCAAGCTTCACAGGCGGTATAGACGCCATTATTGAAGGTGGTGATTTCACCATTGCTGCGTTCAGCGCTCTCAGCCGCAAAGCGCGTGTTATCCGTCGTCTCGACGCGCAGGCCATTGACAAAGCCGTCGCGGAAACTGTCGGTCACGTCCATGTGGTCCGAATAAATCTTGTTGCCGTCACGTTCGACAACTTCAACATTGCCGCTCGCGGTCATGCGGCGGGTCTGCTGGTTATAGGTCACCGTGTCAGCGACCAGACGATTGCCGTCATATTCAATGCGCACTTTACCTTGTGCAGTAACGGTATTCACGTCGCGATCATAGACCAGTTCATCTGCCTGCAAGAGCATGCGGGCATTAGGGTCGGCCTGATAATTGGCACCTAGAGCATCCTGCTCCTGAGCCAGGACAGGCATGGTTGCGACAGAAATGAAAGGTAAAGCAAGGACGCACGCCAATGCAGTCCCGCGCGAAAGGCGCGAGAGGAACCGCGGCAGTACCATGCGGGTGTTACTCAAACCCACTAACCATCCTCCTTATGCAACAAAAAGGAGACACCAAAAAATGTCGCAATAATAACTGGAACCCAGGCAGCCACAAAGGGCGGAACGAATCCCGCATTCCCAAATGCCTTCACCAAGACCGACACGACATAAAGCATGAACCCGGCGGCAACGCCACCCAGAATCATTGCGCCCGATTGTCCAAAACGCACAAATTTCAGCGATACTGTTGCTGCAATGAGTGTCATTGCCATCAAAAGGGCAGGCAAGGCCAGAAGTGACTGGTATTGCATGTCAAATTCATTGGCTGAATAGCCGAATGAACGCGCGACCTCAATCTTACGTCGCAGCTGTGTGAAGGGAATCGTGTCGGGCGAGGCAAGCTTTTCTTCCACATATTCCGGACGCAGCTGCGTGGGGACCTGCAGGTGATCGAGTTTGCCGGGTTCTGCGCCGCGCGCGAATCGCGTCACGTCGTTGAGGTCCCAATATCCTTCTTTGAGTGTCGCGGTACGCGCGTCATAGCGTTGCACGATGTTTTTGGATGCATCGAACTGAATGAAGGTGGCATCGACCAATGTCGCGCCGCTGTTCAAGATGCTCTTGGCACCGATGATTGTCTCGCCTTCATCCGTCTTCTGGCGTAACCATGGATCGCGCAAAGCGGAAACATCGGTGACTTTGCCGTTTTTCCATACCGCTGCAATCTCTTCCGCCTTGGCAAAACCATATGCCGCAAAGGGATTGAGAATAAAAATCGTCGCCAGACCGAACATCAGCGCGCCGAAACAGGCGGGCAACAGGAATTGCCAGGCTGAGACACCGACTGAGCGTGCAATCACCAGCTCGTATTTGCGGTTGAGAGAGATCAGCGTCGCCATGGCCGAGAACAGAGCCACGAAGGGGATCATCTGCTGCAAAAGAAATGGTACGCGCATGCCCGACAGCGCGAGCGCGGCCCATACGCTGTAGTCGGGCAGATTTGAGAGCTTGCTGGCGTTTTCAGTGAAATCCAGAAGCAGCGCCAGCGCAAAGATGCCGAGCAGGAAATAAAACGTCGTCTGCACGTAGCGAATGAAGAAATAGCGCCCAAGGGTCCAGCCGATCATGACTGACCTCCCGCATTGCCACGCAGGCGTCCGGTCAGACGCTCATAAAGGCCTATTGCACCATTGCGCGTCCGGTCCAAATTATCAAATATACGATCGTTCCATCTGGCTGGTAGTGCTATGCTGCGCCCCGTCGCCAGCGCGAAACCTGTAATTGCCATCACAGCCAGCGGAACCAGATACATGACCACCATATAGGTCTCGTCCTTGTCCGCGCGGTCCGACGAAAAATAACCCGCCCAATAAACGAGTAGTGCTAGGCTAATGGCCGAAAAGGATGCAGAAACACGCGCCTCGCGATGCGAGCGGGAATCACCGGCAAAAGCCAAGGCAATCATTGCAAAAACAACAGGGTAGAGCCACTGCGTGAGACGGCGATGTAATTCTGCCTTGTAGCGCAGGGGGCGAGTTTGCAAGATTGGATCGTTGAGGTCGGGGTTGAGGAGATAAGACAGCGGGCGGTCCTTGGCATAAATCACGAAACTGTCACCGGCCGAGGCAAACTGGCTGAGATCGAAGGCGTAGGAATCGAACTTGATGATCGATACCGTGCCGTCTGATACGTCACGGCGCTGCACTTCACCGTTGTTCATCAAAAGCATATCACCGGTCGGCGTCGAGGCGATGGCACCGTCTGCAGCATAATAGACGAGATCGAGCGACGGGTCGCGCGAATCGGCAATAAAAAGGCCGCCGATGCTGCCATCGCTGCGTCGTTCGGCAACCTGAATATAAAGATTGTCCGCCAGTTTGCGGAAATTGCCTTCCTGAATGATGACATTCATCAGATCGGCGCTCGCAGTCGCAATCATTTCGCGCATGTTCATGCGCGCATAAGGGTCGACATAATTGGCGACCAGAAAGGACACGACGGAAATCACACCAGCCAGCAGCAGTATTGGACGCATGACGGCGCTGCGTGGTGCCCCGGATGCGTTGATGACGACAAGTTCAGAATCCTGGTTCATCGTCGACAGTGTCTGGGTGATGGCAATGATCAGCGCAAAGGGCATCACTAGCGGAATGGCTGACGGAATGAGCAGCGAGCTGAATTGCACGATGGTCTGGAAATTCTGTCCGCTGGTGGTCAAAAAATCGATGCGCTGCAGCACCTGTACCGTCCAGGTGATGCCCACCGCAGCGCCAAGCACTGCGAAAAACATGATCGCCACGCGGCGCAGGATGTATAACTCTATCAATCGCATAGGTGGAGTTTACATCCCGATTCAGTTTCAGGGCACGCTCTCTAACGTCGAGCAGATATGCCGGCTTCGTGATTTAACCTAATAGTGTTTGGCTAAGATTACCCAAACAAAGACGGTTAACAGAGTACTAAATGCGCGGTGCGAACACCAGCGTCCGGTTACATTAAGAATCATCTGTTAAAAGGATAGGACAGTATCAGGCAACAAATTTTTGCGTGAACGGCGGCCAACCAAGATTTTCGCATCGTTTCCCAGGGTTTACTCGCACTAACGAAAATCTGATGGCTGGGGCGCTCGACCCCTTGCTGTTTTGCCTTATTCGTCTCACATGAGTATTGAAAAGTCGCGGCACAATCGTGTCAACGTCAATCGCCCATCTGTCTGGAGTCGTCATGTCTAAACGCCCTTCCATTTCTTTTTCAAAGTTTGAAGCACCGCAAAAGGGTGCCGCCATCGTGCTGGTTGCCAAGGGCGGGGGCTTTGAGGACGTGGCGGCGGAGGCCGTAGGCGGAGCCGACAAGATCAAGCGTATTATTGAAGTTTCAGGTTTTACCGGTGGCTTGGGCAAGACTGTCGAAGCAATTGAAACATCTACAGAAGGTGTGGAAAAGATCATTCTGGTCGGTGTCGGAGAGCCCGGCAAACTCGGTAATGACGATTGGCTGAAAATCGGCGGTGCGGCATTTTCGCGTATCGGCAAATCGGAACGCGCAACCGTGACGCTGGCCTTGCCGGAAACAACGATTGCCGGTGATGAAGCAGCCGATGTGGCGCTCGGTATGATTCTGCGCTCTTATAAATTCGATCGCTACAAGACGACCAAAAAAGACGACACTAGCGAACCGAAACATGCCGCCAAAATCAATATTTGCGTGGCTGACCCGGCCTCGGCCAAAAAGGCTTTCGAGGTTGCGGAAGCGGTTGCTGATGGTGTGCTTCAGGCGCGTAATCTCGTCAATGAACCCTCCAATGTTCTGGGACCGGTGGAGTTCGCGCATGAGGCGGAAAAGCTGGAAAAGCTCGGTGTAAAAATTGAGATCCTCGGTGAAAAAGAACTGAAGAAACTCGGCATGGGTGCACTTTTAGGTGTCGCGCAAGGCTCTGTGCGTCCGCCACGTCTGGTCGTCATGGAATGGCAGGGTGGCAAGGCCAAGGATCAACCGGTGGCTTTTGTCGGCAAGGGTGTGGTTTTCGATACCGGCGGCATTTCGATCAAGCCCGCGGCTGGCATGGAAGATATGAAGGGCGATATGGGGGGGGCTGCAGCCGTCACAGGCCTGATGCGCGCACTTGCCGGGCGCAAGGCAAAGGTCAATGTGATCGGTGTTATCGGGCTGGTGGAAAACATGCCCGATGGCAATGCGCAGCGTCCGGGTGATATCGTCACTTCCATGTCTGGCCAGACTATCGAAGTCATCAATACCGACGCCGAAGGCCGTCTGGTGCTGGCTGATGCACTCTATTACACCAATGACCGTTTCAAGCCGCGTTTCATCATCAATCTGGCCACGCTGACGGGTGCGGTGCTGGTGGCGCTTGGCCAGCATCATGCCGGACTTTTTTCTAATGATGATGAGCTGGCGGACCAGCTTTACGAGGCCGGTCAATCCAGCGGTGAAAGGCTGTGGCGTCTGCCGCTGGGCGACGAATACGACAAGATGATCGATTCGAAATTTGCCGATATGAAGAACAGTTCTGGCCGCTATGCCGGTTCGATCACTGCGGCGCAATTCCTCAAGCGTTTTGTCGGTGAGACGCCATGGGCACATCTCGATGTGGCAGGAACTGCAATGGGTTCGCCTGCCAACGAATATAGCCAGAGCTGGGCCTCGGGCTATGGCGTGCGCTTGCTTGACCGTCTTGTGCGCGATAATTTTGAGGGCTAAAACCCATCATAACAATCAGATAGGGCGAGAAAATGAATCATTTTCTTCGCCCTTTCTCTGAAACATCGGGACAGGAAAGTCTCAGGACGGCATGGCGGAAATTCTTTTCTATCACTTGACCGAATCGACCCTCGACGAGGCTCTGCCGGGGCTTGTCGAGCGCTCGCAGGCCCGCGGCTGGCGTGTGGTCGTGCAAAGTGTGAGCGAAGAGCGTCGCGATGCCCTCGACAATCTGCTCTGGACCTTTTCCGACACATCCTTTGTCGCGCATGGCACTGACAAGGAGCTGCATCCTGAACACCAGCCGGTGCTACTGACAACAAGCGAAGCCAATCCTAACGGTGCGACCGTCCGCTTTCTGGTGGAAGGGGCGTCACTGAAGGGGGCTAACGATTATGAACGGCTGGTGGTGATGTTTGACGGCCACGATCAGGAGCAGCTCGATATTGCCCGTGCGCAATGGAAAGCGTTTAAGGCCGAAAGCCACGATCTGACCTATTGGCAGCAGACACCCGATCGCCGCTGGGAGCGCAAGGCATGATACGCAGCATTTTCGTTGCCATGATCGTGGCAGGCATAGCACTCGGCCTCGGATACCCGTGGTACATGCGCCACTTTACCGGCGATGAGATCGGCCGCTGGACCATGCTGGAAAGCCGCCAGAGCGCCTTCAAAGTTCAGGAAGTCCGGCTTGAGACGGGCGATGCGCCGGTACGTGTGTTCATCGATGCGACACCGCTGCCGGGTTATATCCCGGCCGAGCGCCGTTCAGCACTGACGCTGGCTGTCAGTCGTGATGGTCATCCGGTCCTATCGCAAGGGTTGGATTTTGCCTCCACCAGCGGTTCCATCAACACGGACCGTCCACAGGATGGCAGTGCATTGCGCCAGAGTGCTGGCGATATCGACCCCGTTATTCCGGGCAACTACGCTTTCCGGCTTGTTATGGGCAATACCGACGGGCTGCAGATCGCCAAAGCCGATCTGGTGCTGCGCCGTGGTTCAGAAGAAGCGGACGAGACCTATACCACGATTGGCCTCGTCCTTGGTGTTCTGGGCGTCTATGGCCTGATGCGCACGCGGCTGCGCCGTCAGCGCATCGCATAATTACCCGGCCATAGCCTCTTCATATTCGGTTGAAAGCTCAAGCCATTTGTCTTCGGCTTTCGCGAGTGCCGCCTTCGCATCGCTCATATGTTTTTTTATGCGGAGGGCTTCCTGCGGCTCTTTGTCATAAAGGGCTGGGTCTTCGAGCTGGTCTGCGAAACCTTGAATCTGTTTCTGCAATTTCTGCACCAAGCCCTCGGTTTCCTTAACCTTTTTTTGCAAGGGAGCTAAGGCTTCACGCTTTTTGACGGCCAGTTTTCGCTGTTCGGCCTTGTTGATTTTCGGGCCTTTTTCGCGTTCTGGTCCTGAATTGCCCTTGGCATCGGAAAGCACGATCTGGCGGTATTCATCGAGATCGCCGTCGAACGCCTGAACATGGCCTTCGCGCACAATCCACAGACGCTCCATGGTGGCTTCGATCAGATGGCGGTCGTGGGCGATCAGGATCACCGCGCCGTTGAATTCATTGAGCGCATGCACAAGCTCTTCACGACTGTCGATGTCAAGATGGTTGGTTGGCTCGTCGAGGATGAGTAGGTTTGGTCCGTGGAATGTGGCAAGACCCATCAGAAGCCGTGCCTTTTCACCACCGGATAAATCCTTTGCAGGTGTGAGCATCTTTTCGGTCGAAAGACCCATTTGTGCCACGCGCGCACGAACCTTTGGTTCTGTCGCACCCGGCATCATCTTTCGGACGTGCTCGATGGCGTTGTCTTCAGGCACCAGATCGTCCATCTGGTGCTGGGCGAAGAATGCGACCTTGAGATTGGGCGACAAGGTGAGCGACCCGCTTTCTGATTGCAAGCGTCCGCCAATCAGCTTGGCAAGCGTCGATTTGCCGTTGCCGTTGGAGCCGAGCAATGCGATGCGGTCGTCATTGTCGATGCGCAGCGTCACGTCGCGCAGCACCGGCTTGCCCGGCACATAGCCGACATCGGCACCATCGAGCGCAATGATCGGAGAGGCGGCTTTCTTCTCCGCATCGACAAAGCGGAATGGCTGCACATTGCTTTCAATATAAAGATCGATGGGCTTGAGCTTTTCCAGCGCCTTCATGCGCGATTGCGCCTGCCGGGCCTTGCTGGCCTTGGCGCGGAACCGGTCCACGAAAGCTTCCATATGCTTGCGATGGGCTTCCTGCTTGACGTGCGCCTTTTGCTGCAACTCAAGCATTTCATGGCGCTGGCGCTCGAACTGGTCGTAATTGCCGCGCCAGAAGCTGATCTTTTTCTGGTCGAGATGCATGATCGAGGTGGTTGCCGAATTGAGCAGATCGCGGTCATGGCTGATGATCAGCACCGTGTGGGGATAGCGCTTGACGTAATCGACCAGCCACAACACGCCTTCCAGATCGAGATAGTTGGTCGGCTCATCGAGCAGCAACAGATCGGGCTGGGCAAACAGGACGGCCGCGAGCGCTACGCGCATGCGCCAGCCGCCCGAAAAGGCGGATGCGGGTTGACGCTGGGCTTCTGTGCTGAATCCGAGGCCCGACAGGATTGCGCCTGCGCGCGCTTCCGCCGAATGTGCATCAATATCGGCAAGCCGTGTATGGATTTCCGCAATGCGGTTCGGGTCGGTGGCGATTTCTGCTTCCTCCATGAGGGCAGTGCGCTCTTTATCCGCCTTCATGACGATTTCTATCAGTGGCTCTTCTGTGCCCGGCGCTTCCTGCGCCACCTGACCGATACGCGTCTTTTTCGGCAGCGATATGCTGCCTGTTTCAGGCGCAAGATCGCCGGTGATCACACGAAACAGCGTGGATTTTCCGGTGCCGTTACGACCGACGAAGCCGGTCTTTGACCCTGCGGGCAGCGTGACGCTGGCGTGGTCGATCAGAAGGCGTCCGGCAATGCGGACGGAAATATCATCGAGAATAAGCATGGATTGGCTTTTGCACGGCTTTCGGCATTTTCGCAAGCGGCAAGAAACGGTTCAGGCAAAACGCCGTCCATCTTCGGTACGCTGAAAGCGGATGAGGTCGAGCGAAGGTGCGTCTGTTCCAAGCCGAGTGAGGGCGGCGTGTATCTGGCCCCGATGATGGGTCTGATGGTTGAAAAGATGGCCAAGGGCGGGCGACAGCCGCTGGCTGATCGTGCGCATGTCGGTGGCGGTCACATAGGTGAAACGTCCGGCCAGCTTTTGTGCGTCGAGCCCTTCGATATAATGGCAGATACGCGCGTCCTCGGCCTTGCGCAAATCACGTAGTGCTATGAAATTATCGCTGATGGTCGCATCGAGGTTTTTGGGGTGATTGCCTTCGCCGGTAAAACGCTTCATCCAGATACGGTCTGTGACGAGGAGATGATTGAGCGTTGCGTGGATCGAGCCGAAAAACAAGCCCATATCGAGCCGGTATTCGGTGTCGCTAAGATTTGCCGCTGCCGTATAGACCAGATTGTTGGCCCATTGATTATAATGCGCAAACATCTGAAAGTGCTGTTCCATCGCGATGCCCCCCGGGCTCTGATCCGCCTCGATCCGCTTTTGCTATCTATGCCTTCAATTTTCTGCCATCTCAAGCGCGTAAGCAGGCAGGAGAGACCGTGCGCCTCTTGGCAATCGGGTCTATCAACGTTATAGAGCCTCACTTTTCTAAAAAATCCCACATCCTCAACATAAGGTGTCACAATGGCAATCGAACGTACCTTCTCCATGATCAAGCCCGATGCGACCCGCCGCAACCTGACTGGCGCTATCACCGCCAAGCTCGAAGAGGCCGGCTTGCGCGTGGTTGCTTCCAAGCGCGTCTGGATGAGCCTGCGTGAAGCTGAAGGTTTTTACGCTGTTCACAAGGACCGTCCTTTCTTCGGCGAACTGACCGAATTCATGTCGTCCGGTCCAACCATCGTTCAGGTTCTCGAAGGCGAAAACGCCGTTCTCAAGAATCGTGAAATTATGGGCGCCACCAATCCGGCTGACGCTGCTGAGGGCACCATCCGCAAGGAGTTCGCGCTTTCCATCGGTGAAAACTCCGTGCACGGATCCGATGCACCTGAAACCGCTGCCGAAGAAATCGCCTACTGGTTCTCGGGCACCGAAGTCGTCGGCTGATCCGTTTTCATTCAATAAAAAAGCCGGGCGCAAGCCCGGCTTTTTTATTTTTGTTCATATCATCAAAGATTAGGCGTCAGCGTTGCCATCGCGTTGCTATCCTGATCGACAAGGACAAGCTTTCCGCCCGGCTCGATCTTATAGGAACGGGTCTTGTTGAGAACATCGAGGAACTTGCGCTCCTGCGTCATCAGTGCGGGCGGGCACTGCATATAGGTCGATCCGATGACTGCAAAAGAAAGGTTCTCTTGTGTCACCGTTGCCTTGCTGAAATAGCGGTTACAGCCGCCCGAACCACTGACCGCGCCGTCTGAGGCAATCGTAAGCGTGGTCTGGGCATTGTCTATGACGCCACCGCCCTGAATATCTTCGACGAGCCAGTCCTTGCCTTCGATGCCAGCGGCAACGGGGGTCGGCGCGCTCTTGCGCACCATGATAACGCGCATTTCCACGGGTGCGCCGGGGTTTGCTGTATCCACCGTATAGTTGTGGTCGTTGACGAACCAGAGGCTGTCACCTGCGGTAATGCGCGCCTGCAAGGCGTATGTGTGACCGGGCTTGATTTCGCTGGTGTCAAAATTAATGGCGAAAGGGATCGGCGAGCCTTGCGCGGATTCGATCCTTGTTTCGGCGATTGTGCTTGAAGGCGCATCAGCCTTAGAGATATCGACTAACTGCACAGTCAGCTTGGCTTCGGGCGGCAATGCAATGCGCTCGCGATAAAAAACCGTGCCGCTGACGGTCGTTTCCGCAGCGATGCTGCTTGTCGGCATGGATGTCGTCAAAAACAGCGTCGTCGTGCCAAGCACGCCAAGACCGACGATCACAGCTGCCGTGATAGAGAGTGTTTTCCTCAGTTCGTTTCGCATTCTCAACGTCCGAAACTATCCCCCACAGGGTTCCCGTTGTATCTATCTCACGCTCACTCTTAGCAATAATTTCACCAAAGTTGCGTTTTCATCGATCAGATGCCCGTATTGATTCCAGGCTGCTCCACAACAATAGCTGAACCTTCGTGTGGAAATTGTGGCAATCAGACAGGGCCATTCATTTCCCCTAAATATTAGAGGGTTAAATAGTTAATTCCACATGAAAAGATAAAAAGCCGGCATTAAGAAACTTAATCCGGCTGGTTTTTTTTCCATCGCGCTCGATTGCGATCATCTTCTTCCTTGGCGGCGATCCAGCCGCCCGGTTCACCTTGAGCGCGATGCTCACGCTTCCAGAATGGCGCACCCGTTTTAAGGAAATCCATCACAAAGGATGCAGCTTCAAATGCCGCCTGGCGATGCGAAGAAGCCGTGATGACCAGAACGATGTTTTCGCCCGGTCTGATCAAGCCGAAACGATGAATGATGGAGATACCAAACAGAGGCCAGCGCGCTTTGGCCTGTTCGGCGATGCGGGTGAGTTCCGCTTCTGCCATGCCCGGATAATGTTCGAGCTCGAGCGCTGACAATCTGCCGTCCTCGTCGCGGCAAAGGCCGGTAAAGCTTATGATGGCGCCAATATCCTTGCGGCCTGCGCAAAGCTTTGCGGTCTCGCTCGCCGCATCGAAATTTTCGCTACGCACGCTGACAAGGAGAGGGCAGGAGAGGCTCACCTTAGCCCCCCGTCATGGGCGGGAAGAGGGCGACTTCGTCGCCGTCCTTGACCAGATCGTCGAGTTCGACGTGTTCCTGATTGATGGCGGCGCGAATGACCGTGTCGTGCTCGAAGGCAAGCGCGTATTCTTCGCCTAGGCTTTTGAGATACGTGATTAGAGCGCCAACCGTGATACTGGATGAGGGTAGGGAAATACTATCCTCATCCTTGCCGATTTTCTCCCGCACCCATGCGAAATAGACGATTTTCACGTGCACTTTATCAATCCATAACGTGTTTGAGACCGGCTCGGAAATAATCCCAGCCAGTATAAAGCGTCAGTACCGCTGAAATCCATAGTAGAGTGATGCCGATCTCCGTTGTATAGGGCAGGATTTTGTCGCCAGCGGGGCCTGCCAGCAAAAAGGCCAGCGCTACCATCTGTGCTGTTGTCTTCCATTTGGCGAGACGCGAAACGGGGACGCTGACTTTGAGTTCTGCCAGATATTCGCGCAGGCCCGATACAAGGATTTCACGGCATAAAATGATGATTGCGGCCCATAGCGACCAGCCGGCGATCGTTTTGGCAGGATCTGCTGCCAGAAGCAGCAGGCAGATCGAAACCAGAAGCTTGTCGGCAATCGGATCGAGCATGCGGCCGATGGTCGATGTCTGTTGCCAGATGCGGGCCAGATAACCATCAAAAAAATCGGTGATGCTGGCCAGAAGGAAGATAATCAGCGCG
This sequence comes from Brucella sp. BE17, assembly GCF_039545455.1. Lineage (NCBI taxonomy): Bacteria > Pseudomonadati > Pseudomonadota > Alphaproteobacteria > Hyphomicrobiales > Brucellaceae > Brucella > Brucella sp. BE17. The sequence goes on from NZ_CP154467.1 coordinate 457,917, forward strand.
CTCCAGCGCGCAAAGTCACTGGAATGCAGTCGGCCCTCGATAAAAAAGCACAAAGCGACCAGTGGTACGGCGACGATCCGGCCGTAGGTCAGGATATTGGGCAATGAGAGGGTATGTTTGTTTTGCATAGCTCCGCCGTGTCCGTTATTCGCGCACATGATCAGGGATAGCACATAAAATCAACAGCTGCGCCACCGATGAGGACCGCATGACGCCGTTTGTGGAACTATCCCGGACAAAATTATGTCAGCGCTCATGAAAATGATCATGAATGGTCCGCGCTATCGCTTCCGATATGCCGTCGATCTGCATCAGGTCTTCGACCGCTGCGCGTGAAACTGCTTTTGCAGTTCCGAAATGGTGCAACAGTGCCCGCTTGCGTGATGGACCGATTCCCCCGATTTCATCGAGCGGGTTCTTGATCATTTCCTTCTTGCGTCGCGCCCGGTGCGTGCCGATAGCAAAACGGTGCGCTTCATCTCGCAGGCGCTGGATAAAGTAAAGCACCGGATCGCGTGGCGGAAGCGTAAAGGCCTGCTTGCCTTCGACAAAAAAGCGTTCGCGGCCTGCTTCGCGGTCCACACCCTTGGCGATGCCGATGGCGTTCACGAGATGCGCGATGCCCATCTCATTCAATATCTGGCGCACGGCACCGACTTGACCCTGACCGCCGTCGATCAAAATAACGTCCGGCCATGCGGGAAAGCTGTCATTCTGATCTTGTTCAGGCAGCTCCGGGGCTGGGGCCTCTTGCGGTGCACCATGTTCTTTCACCAGTCGCGAAAAACGTCGCTCTATCACCTCTCGCATCATACCGAAATCGTCGCCGGGCGTGATGTCGGTCGAGCGAATATTGAACTTGCGATACTGGTTCTTCACAAAGCCTTCAGGACCGGCCACGATCATGCCACCGACCGCGTTGGTGCCCATGATATGAGAGTTATCATAAACTTCAATGCGGCGTGGCGTTCGCGCAAGGCCAAAGGTTTCGGCCAGCCCCTGCAGCAGTCGTGCCTGTGAGGAGGTTTCCGCCAGTCTGCGCCCTAGCGCTTCGCGCGCATTGGTCAGCGCGTGGTCGACCAGTTCCTTCTTTTCTCCGCGCTGCGGTACGGTGACTTGCACCTTGTGTCCGGCACGAGTTGAGAGCGCTTCGGTAATGAGCGCCTGTTCTTCCACGACCTCAGAAAGCAAGAGCAGGCGCGGGCAGGGCTTGTCGTCGTAGAATTGTGACAGGAAAGCGCCGAGAACCTCTGCTGCTCCAAGCGAACTGTCGGCCTTGGGGAAATAGGCGCGGTTGCCCCAGTTTTGACCGGTGCGGAAGAAAAAGACCTGAATACAGGTCATACCGCCTTCCTGATGAATGGCGAAGACGTCAGCTTCTTCGATTGTCTGGGGGTTGATGCCCTGGTGTGACTGCACGTGGGAGAGTGCTGCAAGGCGGTCACGATAGACGGCTGCATGCTCAAAATCGAGATCGGCGGAAGCCGCCTGCATGGCCGCATTGAGATGGTCTTTCACCGACTGGCTTTTGCCAGACAGGAAAGCCTTGGCTTCCGTCACAAGCCCGGCATAGTCTTCGTCGCTGATTTCATAGGTGCAGGGCGCAGAACAGCGCTTGATTTGATAAAGCAGGCAAGGGCGCGTGCGCGTCTCCAGCACCGAATCGGTGCAGGTGCGTAGCAGAAAGGCGCGTTGGAGTGCGTTGATGGTGCGCGTGACCGCACCTGCTGAGGCGAAGGGACCGAAATACTCACCCTTACGCGAGCGTGCGCCGCGATGTTTGAAAATGCCGGGGGCTCGATGATCGCGGGTGAGAAGAATGTAGGGAAAGGATTTGTCGTCGCGTAGCAACACGTTAAAGCGTGGGCGCATACGCTTGATAAGGTTAGCTTCAAGCAAAAGCGCTTCGGTTTCTGTGCGCGTAACCACGAATTCCATCATGGTCGTCTCGCTGATCATCCGCGTGATGCGGTTGGAATGACCAATGCCACGCGCATAATTGGAAACGCGTTTTTTGAGACTACGTGCCTTTCCAACATAAAGCACATCGCCGGAGGCATTGAACATGCGATAAACGCCGGGATTGTTCGGCAGGTGCTTGACGAAAGCATTGATAATGTCCTGCCCGCTCAAGCCCGCCGTGTCTGGCAGGCCGTCGGATGAATCCCACTGGATCGAATCGGTCGCGGATACGGGAAGCGGCGTTTCCTCGACTACGTCATCATCTTCAGCGGCTTCCGCCTCACTCATGAGAAGACCCGCAATATCCTGTCCTTCATCAAATGATGTCGGGACAATAGGATCGTCGGGGTTGTTTGGGTTGCTGCTCATTCGGTAATTCCTGCGATATCGGGCGTCTCCCAAGCCAAGTGCTGACCGCCGTCAAGCGCAATCATCTGCCCGGTAATGGAACGATTCTCCCAAAAATAGCGCACTGTGCGGCCAAATTCCGGCAATTCAGGTGCACGTTGCAAGGCAAGGCTCGCAATCTGCTTTTTAAAATCCTCTGGCAGTTGGCGTTCGCTTGGCAGTGTCGGTCCGGGAGCGATGGCATTCACCCGAATGCTAGGAGCCAGCGCCTGGGCAAGAGTGCGTGTGGCATTCCAAAGCGCGGTCTTGGATAATGTATAAGAGAAGAAATGCGGATTAAGCTTCAAGACACGCTGGTCGATGATATTGACGATCAATCCGTCTTCGCTATCCGGCAGCGCTTTTGCCATCTCTTCAGCCAGAAGAACCGGTGCCTTCAGATGCACCGCAAAATGCTTGTCCCATAAATCCATGTCGAGTTGACCGACGCGGTCATCCTCGAACAATGACGCGTTGTTGACGAGAAGGCGGATTGGCCCGAGCTCGCCTTCGGCTTGTGCAATGAGACCACGAACGTCGCTTTCCGATTCGAGGTCGGCTTCGACGATCATGGCTGTTCCGCCCTTTGCTTCGATTTCTTTAGCCAGAATCTCTCCTCGGGCTACCGAGCGATGACAATGAATCGCTATTGCAAAACCGTGAGCTGCAAGATCCGCTACAATCGCTTTACCAATGCGCCGTGCGCCGCCCGTCACCAGAACGGGGCATTTTGCAAGCGAATGCGAAGAGCGATTTTTTAACACAGTTAATACTTTCTTATCGTGGTTTGGTTGCCGATTACATGGCATTTTCCGCGAGAAATTGCAGCCAAAAAGAAAGCGGCAATTAGTTGAACCCTGGAAAATAACAATAAAATCAAATTGTTGTAAAAGTCAGAGTGAGACAACCGACTGTCGCGATCAAATCGAGTTATTCATATAGGCAGCAAAAATGGGCGTTGCGAGAATGCAACATCGCATTTTAGCCATTTTCTTGACAGGCTTTCTTCACAGAAGCGGGCATTTCGTGCCGCATTTACCCTCGATACCTCTCCCCATCGCCGCGGCATGGACAACCACTCCCGATCTGTCCGCCCGATAAGGGACCGCGCCCGTAATTATTTAGAAGGAGAATGCTATGCGCACTCTTAAGTCTCTCGTAATCGCCTCGGCTGCGCTGCTGCCGTTCTCTGCAACCGCCTTTGCAGCCGACGCAATCGAAGAGCAGCCCCCGGTTCCGGCTCCCGTTGAAATGGCTCCGCAGTATACCTGGGCTGGCGGTTACACCGGTCTGTACCTCGGCTATGGCTGGAACAAGGTCAAGACCAATACCGATGGCAACATCAAGCCTGACGATTGGAAAGCTGGCGCCTATGCTGGCTGGAACTTCCAGCAGGACCAGTTCGTCTATGGTGTTGAAGGTGACGCCGGCTATTCCTGGGCCAAGAAGTCCAAGAACGGTCTTGAAGCAAAGCAGGGCTTTGAAGGTTCGTTGCGTGCCCGTCTTGGTTACGATCTGAACCCGGTTCTGCCTTACATCACCGCTGGTGTTGCCGGTTCGCAGGTTAAGCTTGACAATGGCATCGACGATGAAAGCAAGTTCCGCGTTGGCTGGACTGCAGGTGCCGGTCTTGAAACCAAGCTGACCGAAAACATTCTGGGCCGCGTTGAATACCGCTACACCCAGTTCGGCAACAAGACCTACAACTTCGGCGGCGAATCGATCCGCAACAAGCTCGACACCCACGACATTCGCGTTGGCGTCGGCTACAAGTTCTAATCCTTAGATTAGTTCATACAAAAACCGGGCAGGAAACTGCCCGGTTTTTTATTGCCTGAGAGACTGCTATTTCGTTGTTTGAATTAAGATTTCCAAAGAGGATTATCTGCCAGTGATGAGAAAAATCGCTTTTTGTTTGAGCGGTATATTTGCCGCCGCCAGCCCGTTTTCCGCAAAAGCCGAAGGTGCGATCAAGGAAAGCGTGCTGCACCAAATCGTCGATGAAACGATTATGCCGATCATGAAAAGCCACAAGATTCCTGGCATGGCCGTCGCGATCACTGTGAACGGCAAACACTATTTCTTTCCCTATGGCATAGCCTCTCGGGAAAGCGGCGAGCGGGTCAGCGAGAATACGCTTTTCGAGATCGGTTCGTTGAGCAAAACCTTTACAGCAACGCTGGGTGGTCTGGGTGTGGCAAATGGTGCCTTCAATCTTTCCGACCCCGCAACGAAATATTTGCCGGAACTTGCAAACAGCGGCTTTGACACCATCACCATGCTGGACCTTGCCACATATAGCGCAGGCGGTTTGCCGCTCCAGTTTCCCGATAGTGTCACCGATGAGAAGTCGATGGTCGACTATTACAAAGGCTGGAAAGCCGACTATCCGCGCGCGACGAAGCGGCTTTATTCTAATCCGAGCATCGGACTGTTCGGCTATCTAGCGGCTCAAAGCATGAATGAGCCGTTTGAGACGATCATGGAAAAGAAGCTGTTGCCGGAATTCGCTCTGAAAAACACGTTTATCCACGTGCCGGAAAACCGCATGCAGAACTATGCCTATGGCTATTCCAAAGCCGACAAGGCCGTCCGTGTGTCTCCCGGTGCGCTCGACGCACAAGCCTATGGAATCAAGACAACGGCGCTTGATCTTATTCACTTCGTGCATTTGAACATCAACAATGCAGCGCTTGATCGCAACTTGCAGAACGCCGTTGCAGCCACGCAAACCGGATATTATCGCGTGGGCGACATGATGCAGGGGCTGGGCTGGGAGCTATACAATTATCCAGTTGACCTCAAGACGCTTGTCAGTGGAAATAGTGCCGATATGGCCTTGAAACCGCAAAAAATCGAAAAGCTCGATCCGCCGTTGCAATCGCCCAATGTCTTTATCAATAAGACCGGATCGACAGGTGGTTTTGGTGCCTATGCGGCTTTTATCCCTGCACAGAAAATCGGCGTCGTGCTGCTTGCCAACCGCAATTATCCCAATCAAGTCCGCGTGGAAGCAGGTTATAGAATTCTGCAAGGCCTGAATTCAAAGCGTTGAATTCAAAGCGTTGAATTTAAAAGAAAACCCCGATCATAAACCGGGGTTTTTGTGTGGTTTAAAACAGTTCAGGCCTGCGGCAGCAAAGCAGAAAGCTCAGGATGAAGTTCCTGAAAGCGCTTCATCCAGCGCTTGAGTTTCGGACGACCGCGCTCCCATTTGCCATCGAAGCGAAGTGTGAGATAGCCAAGCACGGCTGCAACGGCGATGTGGCCGCCATGCAGTTTTCCTGCAAGCCGGGGTGGGGCTTCGTTGAGCAAATCGAGTGTGCGTTCCGCCTTGCGCCATTGCAGATCAAGCCACGGCTGATGGATTTTTTCTTCCGGACGCATGCGACGCTCATAGACATGGGCAAGCAACACATCCGCAAGACCATCGGCAACGGCTTCATAGCGTTCAGCATCGGTGCGCTTTTCAGCATTGCGCGGGAAGAGTTTGTTGCCTGAAACGCGATTGAGATATTGCATAATGGCACGGCTGTCGAAAACCGCTTTGCCGTCATCACTCAGCAAGGTTGGAATCTTGCCGAGCGGATTGGCGTGGATCAGAATTTCTGGTTCGTCACCCGTGTTTACAACCACGCTTTCGAAAGGGATACCCGCATGGTGTGCTGCCATGCGCACCTTGGCACTGTACGGGGAGGCAGGCGAATAGAGTATCTGCATCATCTCGGTCCTATCGGTTTGAGGGCAGCGCGACTGAACGGCTGCGGCAAGAACTTTTCTCGACTTGGCTGCAGGAGCGGTAGTGCAAATCCTTGGTCATGCAGATGCGCACTTCCTGAAGGTAATTGCGCTGGCAGGTGATGGCGATGCCATCGGGCTTGAGGCCCGGATTGGCAGCAATGAACGCCTTTTCGACAAGCATCGGGTCTACCCGGCGGTTGGTCGTCACATTGCGCAGACTTGGCGGAATTGTGATCGCTTTATAAGCACCGCGCAGTGTCGAAAAATAATCATTTTGTGAAAGCCCGGAACAGCTTCCGTGCTTGCGCCACTGATGCGCGATTAATCCCGTGGACGGCATGATGTCTGAGAGGCTCGAAATGATTGGACGGGGCACATATCCACCACGGCTGCGTCCGCCGTCCAGACGGCAATTGGACGGGTAGCCCCACTCATTTTGTGGCCAGAGCCCATGCACGATAAAGCCAAACGGGCGGTTTGTAGCGCATTGCTGGCGATTGGCGCGTGGGCCTTGCATCGCGCAATAGCTCGGCGACCACGATAGTGACAGAACGTAAAAATCGAAGTCACCGGGATCGTTGCGGTCATTAGCCCATGCTGGTGCTGCAAACAGCATCAGCATGCATGACAACAGGGCGTGTGGGATCGCCGACAAAAAGCCTTTCACCTTCCAGCTCAGCGCAGAACCCGGCAGTGTGGGGCGTCGTAGACATACCAACGGTCAAAACCTTCGACGCAGGATTCAACATTGCGCCCGACGCCCGCAAAGCCCTGACCTTCTTCGACCAGATACCAGACCGAGCGATACTGGCCGTCGCTCATGAAAGCGGTTGCCTTGCAATACGTACGCTCGATCTCGGCGGGATTGGTTTTGGGTTCATAGCGGTTGAGACGCACATCGCTCATGGCGGTGATGCCTACCCGCGGCAGTTCCGGTACATGGCGCACCTGATAGCCGAAGTCCGAGACAACGCTGCGCAATACGCTTTGCTGGCTGCACACTGTATTATCCGTCACTACAGGCGCATTGGTGAGGTAATCGGCAGCATTTGCAGGCAACGTGGAAAAGCCACAGGAAAGGACTGCGGTTGCCACAAGGGCGTTGCGCGAAAACTGTGCAATGCGGTTTCGTGTGCCCGAATGTGTCTGCATTATTCTATCCTGTCCCGAATTTCCGGCGCTGACGCCTTGCTCATGTCTCGTGATAGCCGAAGCCGATCTTGGGTGCAGTTTCTTTCAGCCTGCAAAAATCGTCAAGTGCGATCCGTCTCGCCGCGTATCCACCGCACAGTGAAATTTGCTCCCTTATCTTCTGCAAGAAGCTTGGTAAGGCAGGGAAGCAATGTTTGCATCTCACTTTCCAGTGTATAGGGGGGATTGACGACGATCATTCCGGTGCCATCAAGGCGTGTTTCTGAGGATGGCGCACGAATCGCAACCTCGATCTGCATGATTTTTGCGATCCCCGTTTCGTAAAGCTGGTTTGAAAAGCGCTCTGTTTGGCGACGGTCCTTCACCGGGTACCACAAGGCATAGGTGCCACCGGAAAAGCGCTTATGCGCCTTGATAAGGCCGTCGACCAGACGATCAAATTCGCCTTCTTTTTCGAAGGGGGGGTCGACAAGAACCAGGCCGCGTTTTTCCTTTGGCGGCAAATGCGCGCCAAGCGCCAGCCAGCCATCGAGTTCGATCACCCGAACCTGATAATCGCCCTCAAAACGCTTGGCTAAAGTGGCGGCGTCTTTGGGGTGGAGTTCCAGCGCCGAAAGACGGTCCTGTTTGCGTAAAAGATGCCGCACGACAAAGGGCGAGCCGGGATAATGACGTAGTGTATCCTGATCATTCACTGCACGCACTGCGTCGAGATAGGGGGCGAGAAGGTCAAGAACCTCGGCTTCGATACGGCCTTGGCTGGCTGCCTCAGTAATCCGTTCAATGCCGCCTGTCCATTCGCCCGTCTTTCCCGCTTCAACACCTTTCAGGTTGTAAAGCCCGATGCCGGCATGGGTATCGATAACGCGAAATGCCTGCTCCTTGCGCTTCAGATAGTCGACAATACGGGAAAGGATGACGTGCTTGACGACATCCGCAAAATTTCCAGCGTGATATGCGTGACGATAATTCATGTCCGCGCTTGTTTCATGTCATGTCGCTTTGGGCAATATACCCTTGGGTATAATTATGGCATAGAAACCTTGTCCCTTGCGGTCGTTCCCATCCGAATCGAGTCTGCCATGTCCGGTAGTGTCTTGCTGATAGTGCTTTGTGGCGCATTTTTTCATGCCAGCTGGAACGCTATCGTCAAGGGAAGCGGCGACAAGTTTTTCGGTGCTGCAAGTGTTACGGCGGCTGCCGGATTGATCGCGCTCATAGTGGTGCCGTTCTTGCCCTGGCCAAGTGCTGCAAGCTGGAATTACATCCTGATGTCCACGATCACCCAGATTTTTTATATGTCTCTGGTGGCCGCAGCTTATAAATCCGGTGATATGAGCGAGGCCTATCCAATCATGCGCGGTACGCCGCCTTTGTTGGTGGCGCTGGTCAGTGCACCACTTATAGGCGAGGTCATGGGCTGGTGTAGCTGGCTCGGTATTGCGCTGATATGTGCTGGCGTTCTGGCAATGGCGCTGGACGCGCGTCGGCGCAATCAGGGTGCATCCAGCCGCACCACTCTGCTTGCGCTCACCAATGCCGGTTTCATTGCCACCTATACCATCATCGATGGCTTGGGCGTACGTATGTCCGGCAATACCCTGTCCTACACGCTGTGGCTTTTTGTAATCAATGCTGTGCCGCTCACCAGTTGGGCGCTTTACCGCGACCCGGACCGCTACATCCATTATATACGCAATCGCTGGCGTTCGGCGCTAATTGGAGGGGGTGGTACGCTTGCATCTTACGGTTTGGCGCTATGGGCGATGACAATGGCACCAATTGCCGTCGTCGCAGCTCTGCGTGAGACGGCGATCCTGTTTGGCGTACTCATTTCGGCGCTGGTGCTGAAAGAAAAAGTGGGTGTGCCGCGCTTTGCGGCGGCCGCTATGATCGTACTCGGTGCGGTCGCACTCAGACTTGCATAAACAATTCGCCGCAGATCAGGCCGCAGAAATTCGTTTCTGTGCAGGCCCGCTTGCGATAAGAAAGACATATGACGCAGCAAACGCTTTCCAATATCAGGACCGGCCATTCCGCCTGTCCACATGATTGCCCCTCCACCTGTGCGCTCGATATCGAACTGCTGGATGAGCGCACGATTGGCCGGGTGCGTGGCGCAAAGGACAACAGCTATACTGCAGGCGTCATCTGCGCCAAGGTGGCGCGTTATGCTGAACGCGTACATCATCCCGACCGGCTCAAACATCCGCTCGTGCGTGTGGGCGCAAAAGGCGAGGGGGGATGGAAACAGGCCTCGTGGGAGACGGCACTCGATCTGGTCGCTGAACGGTTTATCAAAGCCGAAGAGGCACATGGCAGCGAAAGCGTGTGGCCCTATTATTATGCAGGCACGATGGGGCTGGTGCAGCGCGACTCCATCAACCGGCTGCGCTTTGCCAAGCGCTATTCCAACCAGTTCGACAGTTTTTGCACCAATATGGCATGGACCGGCTATTTTGCCGGAACCGGCAGCCTGACCGGGCCAGACCCGCGCGAGATGGCAAAATCGGATTGCGTGGTGATCTGGGGGACGAATGCCGCCGCAACGCAGGTCAATGTCATGACCCATGCCGTGCGCGCCCGAAAGCAGCGCGGTGCGAAGATTGTCGTCATCGACGTTTATGCTAATGCCACAGTGCGCCAGGCCGATATGGGCATTGTGCTCAAACCCGGCACCGATGGCGCTTTTGCCTGTGCGGTCATGCATGTGCTGTTTCGTGACGGTTTTGCGGATTGGGATTATCTCGATCGCTATACCGATGATCCAAAGGGGCTGGAGGCTCATTTGGCGAACCGCACGCCCGAATGGGCAGCGAGCATTACCGGGCTTTCGGTCGCGGAAATCGAGGCTTTTGCGTATTTGATCGGCAAGACAAAGCGCACGTTTTTCCGGCTTGGCTATGGTTTTACCCGCCAGCGCAACGGTGCGGTCAGCATGCATGCCGCGGCCTCCATTGCTTGCGTGACCGGGGCCTTTCAATATGAGGGTGGAGGCGCGTTTCACTCCAATTCTGGCATTTTCAAGATGGATAAGCGCGAGATTGAAGGCCGGTCGATGCAGGATGAGAACATCCGCTTTCTTGACCAGTCGAAGATCGGGCGCGTTCTCACCGGCGATGCGGAAGCACTTTATGGCGGCCCGCCTGTGACGGCGATGCTGATCCAGAACACCAATCCAATGAATGTGACACCGGAACAACGCCTTGTTCGGCAAGGCTTTGCGCGTGAGGACCTTTTTTGTGTCGTGCACGAACAGTTCATGACCGATACGGCCAAAATGGCCGATGTAGTCCTGCCCGCCACAACTTTTCTGGAACACGACGATATTTATCGCGGCGGCGGGCAGCAACATGTGGTTCTGGGGCCACAATTGATCGAGGCTTATGGCGAAGCGCGGCCAAATATCTTTGTCATCAACGAACTGGCCGATCGCCTCGGTATCGGGCATCTGCCCGGTTTCCATGTCGATGAACGCACATTGATCGACAATATGAATGCCAACAGTAATCTGCCGGGCTTCGAGGCCTTACAGGAAAAGCGCTTCGTTGATATTCAGCCGTCTTTTGATAAAGCGCATTATCTCGACGGGTTCAACTGGCCGGACAAGAAATTCCGTTTCCGTCCCGACTGGACCGGCAGTCCTTCGCCGAACCAGCCGCCCAAAGTCATGGGTCTGCAAGGGCCGTTCCAATCCATTCCGGAGTTTCCCGATCATTGGGATGTAATCGAGAGCGCCGATGACGCGCATCCGTTTCGGCTTGCAACGTCTCCGGCGCATAATTTCCTCAATTCGACCTTTGCTGAGACGGCTGGGTCACTTGCCAAGGAAATCCGCCCGGAACTGCTTATTCATCCTGACGATGCGGCGGAACTGGGGATTGAAAACGGCGAGCGCATAGAGATAGGCAACACACGCGGCGAACTGGTGTTACATGCAGTCCTGCGCGCCGGGCAAAAGCGCGGCGTGGTGATTTCCGAAGGGATTTTTCCCAATTCGTCTTTTGAGCGCGGCGAGGGTATCAATACGCTGGTCGGTGCGGAACCGGCCGCCCCTTACGGAGGGCTGGCGGTCCATGATACCAAAATCTGGATTAGAAAAATCGCTCAATAGAGCAATGATCTGATTTAGTCAGATCAGGCTCTATCTCTTTGATTTGAAAGGCGAATATTATCCAAAAACCGTTTCACACGTTTTTGGATGTGCTCTAAAAAAACGCGCCGGATTGCTCCGGCGCGGTTTTAAATCAAGAAGCTGAAAATCAGCCTTCGTAGTTGAGCTTCAGCTTGGAAACGCCAACGGCTGCATTGAGGCCACGCTGGCCCTGTACCGAAATCGGCTGAAGCGAAATCGTTTTCCAAGAACCACCGGTCAGCACATTAGTGCCCACGCCGACGCCGATGGCTGCATTGGCAGATGCACCGACATAACGGCCCTTGAGTGCGCCTTCAGGGCGAACGGTTGGCGCCCATACGGCCCATGCAATCTTGCCGCCATTGATGAAGCCAATATCAATGCCGATCTTGGTGATGCGGCCGGTGTAACGCTCGGCCGGACCGCGACCACGCGACGGGTTGAAGACGCAATCGACTTCCTGCTGGCTGCCGATGATGACGCCGATTGCCGGCGAAATTTCACAAGTCAGCATGCCCACTTCCGAGCGCGGCTGTGTGCGACCCGAGCCGGGAGTTGCTGTGTAGTCGGCCGCGATTGCTGGAGCGGTGACAGCAATACCCGAAACGAGGGTCATCGCCGAAAGGAAGGACGTTGAAAAACGGAGAGACATCACTTTGTCCTCTTCTATGAATGCGTGTTGAAAGAGTCGTTGTTTCGACTCAGTAACGGTGAATGCCCAAGGCGGGTTCCGTTACGAGCTTCAATTAGGGCTTTTTGCGGAATATTAAAGTTTTGTTAATAAAAAAATGGGGACGTGACGAAATTGTCGCGTCGTATGGTTAAGCGCTGAGGATCATGGCTTCCGGCAGGGGCATTTTTCATTGTCGGCAAAACGGCGTAGCGCCAGTGGATAGAGTTTATGCTCAGCCTTCAATACACGTGCTGCCAGCGTTTCTGCCGTATCACCCGTGCGGACAGGAACGGCTGCCTGTGCCAGAATAGGCCCTTCATCCATGCCTTCGGTGACCAGATGCACGGTGCAGCCTGCAAGCTTCATGCCGGCATCGAGAGCGCGCTGATGCGTATGAAGGCCCGCAAAGAGCGGCAGAAGCGATGGGTGAATATTAAGAATGCGGCCCGCATAAGGGGCGATGAAGCGCCCCGACAACAGCCGCATATAGCCTGCAAGACAGAGAATATCGGGTTTCAGATCGGCAAGGGCTTCAAGGATCGCATCTTCATGCGCGTCTTTTGAGGCAAAATCTTTGCGCACAAAAACTGCGGTCGGAATATTCAAGGCTTTTGCCTTCAAAAGTCCGCCTGCATCGGCTTTATCAGAAAAAACCGCGACGATTTCAGCCGGGTAATCTGGTGCTGTCGCGGCGCTTATCAGTGTCTCCATATTGGAGCCGCCGCCCGAAATGAAAATGACGACGCGTTTGCGGCTCATAATGCCAGATTGCCCTTGTAGACTACGCCGTCTTGCTGGCGTTCGATCATACGGCCCAGCGTCACAACCTTTTCGCCTTCGGCTTCCAGCGCTTCAATTACTTCATCGGCCTTATCAGGTGTCACGACTGCGATCATGCCGATGCCGCAATTAAAGGTTCGAAGCATTTCCTGCTCTGCCACGCGACCAGTTTTTGCAAGCCATGAGAAGACTGCAGGTACGGAGATGGCATCAAGATTGATTTCCGCAGCTAGTCCCTCCGGCAGGACCCGCGGAATATTGTCGGGAAAGCCACCGCCGGTAATATGCGCAAGCGCCTTGATGCCGTCAGATGCTCGAATGGCCGCGAGCAAAGGCTTCACATAGATGCGCGTTGGCGTGAGCAGGGCTTCACCGAGCGTTTTACCGGATGCAAAGGGAGCATCGGATTGCCAGCCTAAGCCCGAAACTTCCACAATGCGGCGCACCAGTGAAAAGCCGTTGGAATGCACACCGGACGAAGCAAGGCCTAAAATAATATCGCCTTCGCTGACATCTCCACGCGGAAGCAAACGGTCGCGTTCAGCAGCACCCACGGCAAAGCCCGCGAGATCATAGTCGCCATCGCGATACATGCCGGGCATTTCCGCCGTCTCGCCGCCGATCAGCGCGCAGCCTGCCTGACGGCAGCCTTCGGCAATGCCGGAAACGATATCAACGCCCTGATCGGGCGAGAGTTTTCCGGTTGCATAATAGTCGAGAAAGAACAGCGGTTCCGCGCCCTGCACGACGAGATCATTGACGCACATGGCAACCAGATCGATGCCGACCGTGTCGTGCCTGTCGGCATCGATGGCGATTTTGAGCTTGGTGCCGACGCCGTCATTGGCGGCAACCAGAACCGGATCGCTGAAACCTGCGGCTTTCAGATCGAACAAGCCGCCGAAGCCACCGATTTCGCCATCCGCACCCGGACGGCGTGTGGAGCGCACCAAGGGCTTGATCTTTTCGACCATCAGGTTTCCGGCATCGATATCGACACCGGCCTGCGCATAGGTCAGGCCGTTCTTGCCTTCGGGGTTCTTGTCCATGCTCATGGCCTGCTCCTGCAACTGGATGCTGATCCGCGTTTGCGTTATAAAGGGAAGGATGTGCGGGCAATGCCACGAGACGGGGTTCGCCGCAAGGTCGACACGCACGAAAATCGCAGTTCTATGTGCCTTTCTGCCAAATTTTCAAATCTATGGGCTATGTTTGGCTTTAATAGCAATCCTTGGCAATTTTTGCAGACGCGTTTAATCTCGGCAACAACAACTATGTGCCAGGCAGGGCGATTCTCGATTGCCTGCCCGGTCATGCTTTAAAGCGCCAAGTCTGTTTACAAAAGAATGGAACCTTATGGTCAGAAAATCGCCATCAACGCCTTCGGCCAAGACGCCGGTGTCTTCGACAAAAACTGAGTCTACGACAAAAACGAAAGTTGTGCCGCAAGCGGAAGCCAAGGGAAGTGATGGCGATATTCATGTTAATGTTGCCGTGGGAGGCGGGCTGACCGGATCCACCGTCCGAAAGCAGGCCTTGTTCTGGATGGCAACTGCCGCAGTTTTTGCGCTGTTTCTGGTAATGTTCAGCTCGGTTCTACTGCCGTTCGTTGCAGGCATGGCGCTCGCCTATTTCCTCGATCCCGTTGCCGACTGGCTGGAACGCCTCGGCTTGTCGCGGCTCTCGGCAACCATTGTAATCCTATTGGTGTTTCTGCTGTTGCTCATCATGGCGCTGATGGTCATCGTGCCGGTACTGGCTACGCAGTTGACCGAGTTCATTTCAAAACTGCCCGGCTATATCACGCAGTTGCAATCGCTTCTTGCCAATGAAAATTCGCAATGGCTCAAGCGCTATATCGGCATGGACAGCTCCACCATTCGCGACAATCTCAGTTCTCTGGTGCAGCAAGGCACCGGATTCCTCACGACTTTGCTGCAATCCCTTTGGAATTCAGGGAAATCACTGATCGATATTGCGGGGCTTTTCGTCGTGACGCCGGTGGTGGCCTTCTACATGTTACTCGACTGGGATCGCATGGTTGCAAAAATCGATTCCTGGGTGCCGCGTTCGCAGCTTTATACCGTGCGTAAGATCGCGCGCGAAATGGATGCGGCGGTTGCGGGTTTCATTCGCGGGCAGGGTACGCTCTGTCTCGTGCTTGGTACTTATTATGCCATCGGTCTGACTTTGACCGGACTCAATTTCGGCCTGCTGATCGGCTTTTTCGCAGGCCTCATCTCGTTCATTCCCTATATCGGCTCCTTTGTCGGTCTGGCGCTGGCCATCGGCGTGGCACTGGTGCAGTTCTGGCCCGACTGGATCATGATCGGTGCGGTGGCGGCGGTATTTTTCACCGGCCAGTTTCTGGAAGGCAATATTCTCCAACCCAAACTGGTGGGGTCGTCTGTCGGCCTGCATCCGGTCTGGCTGATGTTCGCGCTGTTCGCTTTTGCTTCGTTGTTCGGCTTCACCGGCATGCTTGTTGCTGTGCCCGCCGCTGCCGCCGTGGGGGTGCTTGTGCGTTTTGCTCTGAACAGCTATCTGCAATCCCCCATGTATGATCACGCCCATGAAAGCACAGCGCCCTCGGGTCCGCTGATCGAGGCGGGTGAAAATGCAAGCCCGGGAAAAAATGCAGGTAAGGAGATATGACAGCGAGCCGCCGCAAGACAAGTCAATCAGGAGGCCGCGATGCATGATGCGCCGCGCCAGATTCCGCTGAACCTTGAGCATCAGCCGGGCTATCAGCGTGAAGACCTGATCGTGACGACGAGCAATCGTGCTGCGGTCGATCTGGTCGACCGCTGGCCGAACTGGTTGTCGCCGGTTACGGTTCTCGCCGGGCCGACAGGAGCGGGAAAGACGCATCTTGCGGAAATCTGGCGTGCTGGTACAGATGCGCTGCTGGTCGATCCTGAGCATATTACAGTGACGCATATCAATGCTGCTGCCGAGAGGCCCGTGTTGATCGAGGCGATAGGCGCTTCATCTTTCGACGAAACCGGACTTTTTCATCTTATCAACAGCGTTCGTCAGAATGCAGCCCTTGGTCCGGGACCGTCGCTTTTAATGACGTCTCATCTGCTGCCTGCCAACTGGAATGTGAAGCTGCCCGATCTCGCTTCAAGGCTCAAGGCAGCAACAGTGGTAGAGATTGCAGCACCTGACGATATGTTGTTGTCGGGTGTCATGCACAAGCTTTTTTCCGACCGGCAGGTCAGCGTGGAGCCGCATGTTGTGAGCTATCTGGTCAGCCGGATCGAGCGTTCATTGCGCTCGGCGATTGATATTGTCGATCGACTGGATCGTGCGGCATTGGAACAGAAAACCCGCATCACGCGCGCGTTGGCCGCGCAGGTTCTCGCGGCGAATGACGCCAAGGATGAGGAATGATCGTCGCTGTTACCGGGGCAGGCGGCTTTGTCGGCAGCGCGGTTTTGCAGGCGCTGGGGCAGGCGGACCATGCGGCTCTGCCCTTGTCGCGCCATGATCTATCACAAGCCAATTTATCCGGCGTCGAAGCAGTCATTCATTGCGCGGCACTGGCGCACCGAACCGGGGCAGAACGCCCTGATCCAAAAGCCTTTGATGCGATCAACCATCGGTTGGCGGTGGAGCTCGCCCATCGGGCAAGACACGCGGGTGTAAAGCGTTTTGTCTTTGTCTCCACCATTTACACAATCGCTGGCAACCCACAGCCGCTTGAACCTGACATGCCGCTCATGCCCAAAGAAGGCGACGCCTATGCGAGCGCCAAGGCGCTAGCCGAAGCCGAACTTCTTGCAATGCAGGGCATCGAGATCGTTATTGCACGTCCGGTCCTGATTTATGGGCCCGGAGCGCGCGCCAATCTCAACGCCCTGATGCGGCTTTGTCATAGCGCCCTGCCGTTGCCATTCGGTGCTGCGGACAATGCACGCAGTTATGTTTCCTTGCAGAATGTGGCGCGGGCACTTGTTTTTCTGGCCAAAGCGCCAACTGAAAAAGTCGCGGGCCGTGTATTCCATCTGGCCGAACCTCAGCCGCGTTCGATGCGAGAACTCGTGAGAAAGGCGCGTGCTGCCATGGGACGTCCGGCGCGAATAATACCCGTGCCAAAATGGCTGATGAGATTGGCTCTTGTTTCAATAGGCAGGCAAGGGCTTTACGATCAGCTTTTTGGCGATCTTGTCGCCGACGGCTCGGCCATGACCAAAGCCGGGTTCGATTATCTGCCCGGTGACAAGCAGATCGACGCCATGGCGAGGGACGCAATGAGAAATTAATGTCCGACGGCTTTGGGTGGTTTAATGTGCGTCTGGGTAGATGTTCTTTTTACAACTTGCGGTTTTTTGACAACCGATCCGGTCACCAGAGAGGCGCTGTCCGGTTTGCTTTTGCCGCCGATAAGCTGATCCTCGTGCACCCAGCCGATCATATTGGTCTTTGGGACGATAACGCGATGCCAGCGCCCGGTCTTGCCATAGGAGCGCATCTCTCGCCCCTTTTCGACCGTGCCGATGCCGGGTGATTTGTCCCATGCATTTTTGTGAATGGTGAGCCGTGCTTTGGCGTGAACCACTGAGGGTGAATGGGCGGCGGTGTTGACACCG
The DNA here is from genome assembly GCF_039545455.1 of Brucella sp. BE17. Taxonomy (NCBI): domain Bacteria; kingdom Pseudomonadati; phylum Pseudomonadota; class Alphaproteobacteria; order Hyphomicrobiales; family Brucellaceae; genus Brucella; species Brucella sp. BE17. The sequence goes on from NZ_CP154467.1 coordinate 475,342, forward strand.
CGTGGCGGTAAGGACGGTTGCTGTGCGGTGCTCCGACGAGCCGTCGAAAGAGGCGGTTCTACCGGGTCTATTGCGGCCTTCTGGACAGGTTTTTGTATAACCGGTTTAACAGGTGCCGAAGGCCGCGGCACAGGGGCTGTGACGGCGACGTCCTGTTTGGACTGTACTTTCGGCGGCGTCACGCGTTCCGTGACGGCTGGCCTACTTTCGGTGCGTTTTGGTGTGGATGGTGCCGCTTTTGATGGAATGCGATCAAAAAGGGCTGTGATGGCCACTTGCGGGCTTTTGTGCTGCGATGTTGCCCACAGGCTGAAAGCGCCAAGGCCTAAAATTGCGGCCAGCGTCAAAACCGGCGCAGACGAACCCGATCCGCTTTTGCGTCTTGTGGAGCGCTTGGGCGTGCGAGATGTCTTTTTGCGTGGCGCCATGTCCTTGATCCCCATCCGAATCGCGATGGGAAGACGCTAACAAGTCTTCCTTCGCATTTCGTTACCGGATGAGAATTAGACTGAACGCGTCAGGCCGCCATCAACGCGCAGGTTCTGTCCCGTAATATAGGAGGCACCGTCTGAGGCCAGAAAGCTGATCGTCGCAGCGATTTCTTCCGATTTTCCATAACGCCCAAGCGGCACGCTATCACGGCGCTCATCCGTCTTGGGCAGACTGTCGATCCAGCCCGGAAGAACATTGTTCATGCGGATATTGTCGGGCGCATAAGTGTCGGCAAACAGCTTGGTGAAGGAGGCAAGCCCGGCGCGAAACACAGCCGAAGTCGGAAACATGGAACTTGGCTCGAAAGTCCATGCGGAGGATATATTGATGATGACGCCAGACTTCTGCTTCTGCATTGTGGGCACCACAAGGCGGGCAGGGCGCACGACATTGAGAAAATAGGTTTCCATGCCGTTATGCCAGTCTTCGTCACTGATATCGAGGATCGGCGCGCGCGGACCATGACCGGCGCTGTTGACCAGCACATCAATACGTCCCCATTTCTCAAAAGTGAGATCGACAAGTTTTTTGAGATCGTCATTGGACTGGTTCAAGCCGGTGACGCCGATGCCGCCAAGCTCTTTGCCCAGCGCTTCACCTTTGCCGGATGAGGAAAGGATCGCAACACAAAACCCGTCTTCTGCCAGGCGCTTTGCAGACGCCGCCCCCATTCCGCTGCCGCCTGCCGTTATGATCGCTACTTTTTGTGTCGTCATGGGGCCTCCTGCTATCCTTCAGTCTTTGCTGGTACGATTTCTATGAGACATGGTTAAAAAGCGCCCCATGACAAGGGCCAGCAGACGCGGCGAGTTAATTTGACCTATAAGGCTTCAATATCCTTGAGCCAGAAGCTGTTTTTGCAAGGTCAAGCTCAGGCCTTTTTCAGAAACTCGGTTCTTAAAACAAGACCCTTTACCTGCTTGGTGCTGCAATCCACTTCATCAGGATTGCCCGTCAGACGGATGCCCTTTACCAATGTACCACGTTTCAACGTGGTTGATGTTCCTTTGACCTTGAGGTCCTTGATAAGAGTGACGGAATCGCCATCGTTTAATTGCGTTCCGTTGCTGTCGCGGACGATCTCGTCTGACATGATTGCTCCTGTAAAGTTTGATGAGTTGAAATCGCCTCTACCACCGATTCCCATGTTATACCAGAACGCGAAATCGCACTGGTTTCCTATGGTGTAACTGGTTATGATCAGAGATCCGTACGTTGGAGCGCCAGCATTTCATGACCGGACATGCCCTTATTGTCGTCGATATCCAGAATGATTTCTGTCCCGGAGGAGCGTTGGCCGTCGAGAATGGCGACCAAATCCTGCCCACAGTCAACCGGTTGATCGAGGAAAGCGAGCATGTCGTCCTCACACAAGACTGGCATCCGCCGCATCATTCAAGCTTTGCCTCAAGCCATCCCGGGAAAAGTCCTTTTGATGCCGTGGAAATGGCTTATGGGCCGCAAACATTATGGCCGGATCATTGCGTGCAAGGCAGTCACGGCGCGGATTTTCACGCCTCCCTGCAATGGACACGGGCGCAGATGGTGGTCCGCAAGGGGGTTCGTTCCGGCATCGATAGCTATTCGGCATTTTTCGAGAATGACCGGACAACCCCGACCGGACTGGCAGGATATCTGCGTGAATGCAATATCAGCTCACTGACGCTGGTCGGGCTGGCCACGGATTTCTGTGTTGCTTATTCCGCGCTTGATGCGGTTGCTCACGGTTTTCAGGTGCGTGTGCGGCTCGATGCCTGCCGCGGCATCGATCTTAACAATTCCATGGGCATGATGCTGGGGCAAATGAAACAAGCGGGCGTCGAACTATTAGAAGAATGACTTGCAAACTAGACCCTTTAACATCCAAAAACCGCTCCTGATAATTCGGGTTAGGGAGCTCATATAAAATTCTTATTATTGAGACTCTAGCCGACGCGACCCTTTTTGTTTCCAGTAAACGCTATCCATTGCAGCATCCTCCAGTCAGCTGGAAACAGTGATCGGTTGCTAATCTGTTGATTTTGTTGGCGATCCCGGCAGGATTCGAACCTGCGACCATCGGCTTAGAAGGCCGGTGCTCTATCCAACTGAGCTACGGGACCTCGCCTTTGAGAAAGTCGAAGAAAAATCAGCCAATCAGCAAGAATTGACCGCAGCCTTAACGTGTCGGCTAAGCGAAGACAAGCGCTCAATGTGTCCAGGGCACTGAACGATCGAAGCGGAAATTATCTGAATAGGAAACCTGACGGCGCTTCTGTTCATGCGGCTCGAACAGCCGATAAGGAATTGTGTTGCGCGTCGCATAAGCAACAGCCTCTTCCTTACCGTCGAAAAATAGACGAATCTGGCTTCTCATATCGCCTGACGAGGTATACCCCATCAAGGGCTCGACCTTACGCGGGCTTTCCGGTTCAAATTCGAGAATCCATTGATCGGTCTTGGCCTTGCCAGACTGCATGGCTGTCTTAGCTGGACGATAAATGCGTGCAACCATTTGAAAAACCTTGAACTAATTCACTTTCTCGCCCTCAGCAGGACGAAGCGTTATATAAGGCAATAGTTGAGGCGTTGCCCCATGTCAACGCGACAAAGATACTTGTTTGCAGCTTGCAAAGCTGAGCATCATCTGGATGAGCATAGTCAGATGAAAATGAAAGGAGTTATTTGGGGTTACAATGTGATTGGCCGATCGATACAGCTAGCGGCGGAGAAATCGCAATGCTTGCTTGCTTGAGGCTGCTTTCCTTCAGATGGCGCGTCAGCGCAGGCGAACCAGCGGGCAATGTCATCGGGCCCCGAAAACGATCCAGACCTATTTCCCTATAGAGCGAAAGCTAAGCAGTTTCCACTGGTGTCTTATGTCTGTATTAGATGTTGTCTCGAGCATTGTGGGTTAAATATATGCGTCTTCAGTCCCCATGGGCACCCCGTCTATCGGAAAATGGCAATAATCCTGCAAATCGTCTTGTCGAGGCTCTGTCAGAAGACATTCTTTCAGGACAATTGGTTGGGGGCGACAGACTGCCTGCCCATCGCGATCTGGCCTGGAAACTGAACCTTGGAGTAGGAACGGTTACAAAAGCCTATGCGATGCTTGAACGACGCGGCCTTGCGCGTAGCGTAAAGGGCAGCGGTACATTCGTGGCGGTTTTTGAGTCTCGCAAGGGGCCTGCCATTGATTTTTCTGTAAACCGCTTGCCTGTTATGCTCAGTGACAGGCTGTTGGCTGGCACACTTTCGACGATCTCCAGAAAAATTGATTCCGCGCATGTCAATCTTTACCCACCCCCTGCCGGTCATGATGAGCATCGGCGCTTATTGGCACGGTGGCTCGAAAGTCTTGGCATTCAAGCGGCACCAAAACGGATTATATTAACCGGAAGTGGGCAGCAGGCACTTTGGCTCGCTTTCGATATTCTATGCGGCGGCAGAGGTCTGATTATCACAGAACGGCTTAGCTATTCGGGAGCTATAGCACTTGCCCGCTACCGTGGTCATCCGATGCGAAGCGTCGATATTGATGCAGAAGGCTTGGTGCCGGATGATCTTGATCGGGTTCTCACCGAGGAGGAAAACAGCGGGCGCCGTCGGCTCGTCTATCTTACGCCTACACTGCACAACCCCACGACAATTTCTATGGGGGAAGCGCGCAGAAAAGAAATAGTTGATGTCTGCCGCAGACGAAACGTCCCAATCGTCGAGGATGGCGTCTATACGTTGGGGGCCAGTCCGGACAATCCACCGCTCATTGCCCTGGCAGCTGATCGCGTCTTTCATGTTACCAGCCTGTCCAAATCACTTAGTCCGGGGTTGCGGCTGGGCGTTCTGGTGTTGCCATCGGGCTGGGTAGAGCGCGCGGAAGAAGCATTGCGCGCATTGCCACTATCCTCTTCGCCGGTGGATTATGCGCTTCTTGAAGAGTGGTCAACCAGTGGCGTGATGGAAACAGTGAGAGACACATTGCGGGCCGAAGCGCGTAAAAGGGCAAAACTTGCCCGATCATTCTTTGATAACAGCATTATCATGACCAACGACAATGCTTTTCATGCGTGGCTCCCGATGCCTCATTGGGAAGCTGAAGCGTTTGAGACAGCGGCGGCAGCGCTCGGTGTTGTTGTTACACAGCCGGACGCTGTGCGTGCTGATCGCAACGATGAAGCGACGGGCATCCGGCTGTGCCTGGGCGGGCCTGGCATGGAAGACCTTGCCGCGGGGCTTACATTGCTCTCGCGGTTGAAGATAAGTGACCCTTCTTGAACTCTCAAGATTGTGATTGAGTTCTAGGAAATTATCATGGCCTGTCGATGATTGTTCTTCTCGAACAAAAATTGCGTTACCAGCGGAAGCTGGACGACACCATAACCTCTCTGCCATCTCCGTAAAGACACTTTGAAAATTCGCAAACAGCGTATTCTTTGTTGAAGAGATTGCTCGCATTCAATGACAGGCTGATGTTCTTGCTCACTTCATAACGGACCATGGCATCAACAAGCGTATAGCCCGGAATTGATTTATCTATGCCCGATGCGCGGGTCGTGCCGGTGTATCGGATGCCACCTCCAACAGTCAGCCCGTCGATGCCGAGCTGAGCCGCATCATAAGTCATCCAGAGTGCCGCTTGATGATAGGGCGTGTTTTCACTGCGCTGACCAAGTTGCAAAAGGTCTTCACTTTTGGTGATCCGTGCGTCCGTATAGCCATATGATCCCACCATCGTGAGGTAATTGGTAAGCTCGGCTTTGGCCTCAAGCTCAAATCCGCGCGCACGCCGTTGACCGATCTGTGTGAGTTCATCTGCAAGCGTACGAGTGACGATATTGTTCTGATCAAGCTGATAGACGGCTGCGCTGAACAGCATATTGGTGCCGGTTGGCTGATAACGAATGCCGGCTTCAATCTGTTCTCCCGTCATAGGTGAGAAATTCATGTCTTCGACATATTCAGACACCGAGATCGGGAAGAAGGATTGCGCATAACTGATATAGGGAGCCAGTCCATTCTCAGCTTCGTAAACCAGCCCAGCGCGCCATGTTGTCTTTTCAGAACTGCGGCTGATCGACTGGTTGTTCGCGTGATAGCCGAAATCCTGATTAGCCCAGTCGTGTCTTACGCCAAGCAGTACGTTCCAGCGTTCATCAAAGGTGATTTTATCTTGCAGATAAATACCATGCTGTACGGTTTTTGTTTTCGCACCACGGTTACGAGCAGGGTCACGATTAACTGTGAAGCTCCCACCATAGACGGGATTGTTCAGGTCGATTGATGGAGCAGCTGCGCGAAAATTATCTGAATCATATGTTGTGTCGTAAAAGTCATAACCGACGAGCAATGAATGTGAGAGCGGACCTGTATCCACATCGAATGCAACATTCATATCATGTGTGAAGCCCTTCGCACGATCATGACGGTCGCTGTATTGGCGAGCCAGTATGCCTGTCTGTGCGACCTGACTAACGGCAGCGGCGCTCGTCTGTGCCATCATATAACGCCAGTCCAGGTCGGATTTGTAATAGCGTGATTTTGCTGAGAACTGAACATCATTGTCGAAACGATGGGTAAATTCGTACCCCAGCGCACCCATATTAGTTTTCATCCGATCATAGCCCGGCTCGCCAATAAAGGTGTCGCGACCAAGGATGAAGGGGCCATTACCAATGCCTTCCACAATCTCGTATGGTAAGGCAGCGGGGAAGCGTGTGCTGGTCTTCTGGTAGAACCCAAGCACGGTCAGCGATGTGTCTTCATCTGGCTTCCATTCCAAAGCCGGGGCGATATAGATGCGGTCATTGTTCATGTAATCGACGTTGGTGTCGCTTTCGCGACCAAGAAAAGTCAAACGATATGACAATGTGTCGGTTATGGCATCGCTGAAATCTGCAGTAACTTGTTTACGGTTATGAAGCCCGGCTTGAACCGAGACTTCACGCAGAGGCTCGGCTGTCGGGCGTTTGCTGACGCCGTTCACAAAGCCGCCCGGCGAAAGCTGGCCATAAAGAACAGAAGCCGCACCGCGTACAACATCTACGCGTTCAAGACCAAATGGCTCCTGCGTACCATCATAAGAGTTGTTCTGCAGCCTCATTCCGTCGCGCAGCATCCCACCGGTACCCGATTCGACGTCGAAGCCACGAATTCTGAACCGGTCGGCGACGCGCGAGAATGGGCCGGGCTGTGCCGTGAAACTTGGTGTATAAGCAAGTACGTCAGCCAGGGTTTGCGCTTCACGATCTTTGATTTCGGTCGCTGAAACCACCGACACTGACTGCGGTGTGAGCACGATAGGCGTATCGGTTTTCGTGCCGCTGCTGCTGACCTTGGCTACATAGCCTTTAACGGGTTCTGTTGAGCCAGCATTGTCCTGAACAACAATCGTTTGCAGCTGAATTCCTGTATTTGCTTCCTGTGCCGAGAGATTGCTGACGGAGACCGCCATCATCGCGCAGGCAAGCGGAATGCTATAGGGCAACGATGAAATATAGGGCAGGCTGCCGATATTCGATTTCAGATAGTTTACCGGCATAGCGATTCCCCAATTTCAATGCATGATTAGCAGAAAGCCGGTAGAGCCTTCGCATAAACATGACAAATACAATCAACAAAGATAAGCTCTGGCTAGCATGTGATTCACTTTGAATAAATCAAGAAAGTGTCACAACACACTTATTGCAGCGCGTTCGATGCCGCGCCGATGTTATGACGCGATTGGAAGAGCCTGATGAGAGCGGCTTCTCACAATTGGACGAGGAAATGCTGGCTATGCTCGAAATAAAGGGAGTGAATGTTCATCGTGGTGCCCAGCACATTCTTCATGACATTGACCTGAAAATTCTTCCTGGCCGTTTTACGGCTTTGATCGGGCCGAACGGTTCGGGTAAATCAACTCTTCTGGGCAGCATGGCAAGCACCATTGCAATCGAAAGCGGCCATATAGAACTCGGTTCCAAGAAGCTTTCTGCCTATTCTAGACGTGAATTGGCGAGACAAATGGCGTTTCTGCCGCAACATGTACACACGCCAGCTGGTATGAATGTCCGCGAATTACTGGTGCAGGGCCGTTTTCCCTGGAGAAGCTGGTTGGGCGGCTGGTCAACGCAAGATGAGGATGCCGTCATGCGTGCTGTTGCGCTGTGCGGGATCGAGCAGCTTACCGATAGATCGTTGCAAAGTCTTTCAGGCGGCCAGCTGCAACGCGCATGGATTGCAATGACACTGGTTCAGGACACCCCGGTTATTCTGCTCGACGAACCAACGACATTTCTCGACGTTGCAAACCAGTTAAGCCTTCTCGATCTGCTTTCGGTCTTGCGCGATGCGGGGCGGACAGTGGTCGCGATACTTCATGATCTCAATCAGGCGGCACGCTATGCAGATCACCTTGTCATGCTGAAAGATGGCCGTGTGCTTGCAGAGGGAGACACGCAGAATGTCTTCAATGTGTCCAATATTGATGACGTGTTTTCAGTTCGATCGAGAATGCTGGATGATCCCGAGACGGGTGTTGCCATGTGCATTGCCTCTTCAATGGCGTAATGGGTGCATCCTTGTCCGTATATTGGCGTGTTTTCCAGTTTTTCGTTATTTTTTTGCTGCTTATTGTGGCTGTCATCCTACATCTGAAACTTGGTGCGCGTGAACTTGACTGGGACGTCGTTTGGCAGGCGTTTGTCGCCTATGTTCCAGCCGATCCTTTGCATAATATCGTAATTGAAATGCGCATGCCCCGATTGATCGGCGCTGTGATTGTGGGCGCAGCCCTTGGTCTTGCAGGCGCATTGATGCAGGCAGTCAGCGAAAACCCGCTTGCAGATCCGGGGCTGATGGGTGTCAACAGCGGTGCTTCGTTCTTCGTAGTGATCGGCTTGCTGGTGCTTCCGGGCAATACGCTTGCTATGATACCACTTCTCGCCTTTATGGGGGCAATTGTTGCCGCAGGCTTCGTTCTTCTTAACAGTGGAACCGATCCCAACCCGGTTCGCCTCGTTTTATCAGGCGTGATGGTTGCAGCCCTGTTCAGTGCCTTGACATCAATGGTGCTTTTGCTCGATCAGCAGGGACTTGAGACCCTCAGGCGCTGGCTCGTCGGCTCGCTTGCTTTTGACAGTTCGCAAGCGCGTTGGCAGACATTCCCATTTATTATACTGGCGGGATGCATCGCCATTGCGAATATCCCTGCGCTTAACCTTCACCGATTGGGAGCGCAATCAGCGGAGCTGATGGGATTGAATGTGTTGCGGATGCGTGTTTCATCGCTTCTGGCGATTGTGTTTCTGGCCGGATCTTCAGTTGCAATTGCTGGTCCAATTGGCTTTGTCGGTCTTATCGCCCCGCATATTGGGCGGATTTTGTTCGGTAACGACTACCGGTTCCTCGTACCCGCAGCACCTCTGATTGGTGCGCTGCTTATCGTCATCAGTGATATCGTATCCCGCACAGCTGTACGTCCACTGGAGATCAATACGGGTATTGTAACCGCTATTGTGGGGGGCCCAATTTTCATTGCTCTTGTTCTAGGGCGAGTGAAATGAGCATAGGTCAAACCCATTTCACCAACCAAAGCCACAACCGTTTCTCCCATGGTCGGATAATCCTGCTTGCTGCAACTGTCTTTCTTGCTGTGGCAGTGTTAGCGGCGATAACTCTGGGAAGCTATCCGGTTACACCCAGCCAGATTGTTCGGGCTTTTATAGCTCCTGAGAGCACGAATAGTATTCTGCGCAGCATTGTGTTCGACACCCGTCTTCCGCGGATATTACTCGCGATTTCTTCGGGCATGGCCATGGCTCTTGCCGGTGTGGTTTTGCAAATGCTGACACGCAATTCACTGGCTGCACCCGGCTTGGTCGGTGTTGAGGCAGGAGCGGGTATAACGGTGCTTGCGGCGTTCATTCTCTGGCCTTCAGTCCTTGCTGTGGAGCTTTATCCGCTCGCTGCTTTGCTTGGCGGATTGTTGGTGGCACTGTTCGTTATTGGTCTTTCATGGAACAAAGGTGTTTCGCCCTTGCGCCTTATTCTGGTCGGGGTTGGTGTAACAGCCATTCTCAGCGCAGTTGCAGACCTGATGATTACCTATGGCCGTATCGACCATGTGGAATCTGCTTTACTCTGGCTTTCGGGTAGCCTGCACAGGGCGGGATGGGAGAATGTGCGCGGTCAGTTTTTGTGGCTGCTTTTATCTGGCGTTCCGGTGGTGCTGCTCTTCCGCCAATTTGATCTGTTTCAGCTTGGCAATGCTGTCGCAGGAAGTCGCGGTCTGAATGTCGCCCGTTTCCAGATCATATCGCTTTTGCTCAGTGTGATGCTAACGGCTTCTGCTGTAGCCAATGTGGGTACGATGAGTTTCATTGGTCTTTTGGCGCCTCATGCGGCAAGGCTTCTTGCAGGTGAAAGACACAGCCTGCTATTACCGCTCGCTGCCCTGATCGGCGCTTGCATCGTGCTTGTAAGCGATACGATAGGCAGGACTGTTTTTGCTCCGCTTCAGATACCTGCCGGCCTTGTGGTGGCGGTGATCGGTGCGCCGTATCTTCTTTATTTGCTGTCGCGCAAAGGACCTTCCAGATGACCCGTATAGCGTCAGCTCTGCTTATTGTTATGTGCACTTTCGGATTTTCCGTTTCCTCTCAAGCAGCAGAAAAAAGATCATTTTCTAACAGATTTGGATCAGTAGAGGTGCCGGTTAACCCACGCTGTGTGGTGTCTTTGCACGACTTCAGCCTGACAACACAGTTGCTTGAATTAGGTGTTGTTCCCTGTGGCTCATCTGGCCGCAAGCGTTTGTTTTCCGATACAATTTATAGAGGCGCATCACAGAGATACGATACGTCGGCAATTCAGTATATCGGAACGCATCAGGCCCCGGATATCGAAACGATTGCAGCATTGAAACCCGATCTGATCGTGGGACTTTCTTATCACAAAGCACTGCGCGACAAGCTTGCAGCCATCGCGCCCGTTGTGCTGTTGCCGTTACGCGAAGAGGGCATACTCTCCTATGCGGAAGAATTGGCTGATCTCGTTGGCAAACGCCACCGCTATGATGAGATGCGTCGCGAGTATCATGATATAGTCAGCGAATTCGGGAAACGCGTCAAAAACCCTGCTTCAATTACCGTCACACCGATTGAGATCTATCGCGATGGCTTCCGTATTATCGGGCGTGGTGGCGTGGAGCAGGTGATAGAAGATTTTGGCCTTGGTCACGTTCCCGCTTATGAGAATAGCTCACAAGATATTCCCTATAGCCTGGAACGCCTTTCTGACTTTGACAGCGACATCATTATCGACACCTATGAAGAGATGCTGGATGAGGAAGCTGAGACGCGAGCATTTCGCTCAACTGTTCAGTGGCGTAATCTGTTTGCGGTGCGCAATCGACAGTTTTTGTACTTCAATCGCAGCCGCTATGGTGAGACGATGGAAGGTCTGATCGGTTCTGCAACTTTGCTTCTATCGCATATTGGTGAGCGGGAAATCATTCGACACAGCTCGCAATAGGTGGGCTTTTAAGTCAACGGCGTAACTGAAACTGCGCTCCAACGACCAACCTGATCGGTCTGGCCATCTGGCTTCAGGGTGTTGCAACGTGTGTTTACGTCGAAATGATCTAACCTCAGCCGAATGAGCAGCCGTTGAGATTCAGTAGAAGCAATAATCTCCACATCTCGTTCGCTAACCTCATCGGATTTTTGGCCAAGAGTGATTTTTTCCTGAACTCCAATGTTGTTCCAGAACGAAAGGGCCGCGTACTCAGCAACTTGCTCGATAGCATCTAGTTCTGGGTTCCCCCTGTAGGCAGGAAGGAATGGAATACCCTTGTTAAGACAAGACAGGAAATCAGGCACGTCTTGCGGTTCTAGACGGCCGTATCTCGCACGTTGTGGTAAAACAAGAAGTGATGCAGCGAAACGACAACCACCGATATGCGTTGACTGGAGAACGCGAAAGGCCTCCGGATCCGCATGATCGTGTAGCGCCTTCCACGTGGCAAAGCCATAACGTGCGCAGCAGGGATCCTGCTTTCCATCTGTGCAGCACAGAATTGTTATGCGCTCATCGCGCTCTCCGCAGAGTTTCTCTCCTGCCGCCAGCATAAGCAGCTGGTCAGTCAAAATTTCGGTCGTGGCCGTACGCAGCATAACGGTTTCGCATGACAGAGCAATTTCATCCCCTTCCACGAGCGCTACATGTATACCAGCCTGATTGGCAGTCATGATTGCCTCAGACAGCTCTTCAGGCATACCGAAAGCGCTCGTCCTCGGCACACGCCAATGGCGTCGCGGCCAATGGAGGAGCGCGTAACGTGGGGCTGTCCCACCAGCTCCGGGCATAGGTTCACCCCGCTCCAGACAGATGTCGCGACAGAATTTATGAGAACTCATATTTGGTCAAGTCTTTACTGATGCTGATGCACGACCCACTGTGAAGCCTTAAATTAGGCGATTATTGAGCATTATAGGCTTTTATAAGGAATACGTGCAACGTGCTCCAAACGTTAGCTCATGGCGAATGTAAAAGCTTGAACGGCAATCTGAAAATGTCATCACCCTCACGCTCAGAATGGATAGAATGATTGTAGAAATGTAGGGACCTTTGAGGGGGCGTTGTTGTTGAATTTCGATGAAAGGGCAATTGAAATCTTAACGTTTCGACGGAAGGTTCCGCACAAGGTGCGGGTTGATCTGTATGCTGAGCGCTACGGTAACATTTCGCAGAAGCACTGCTATTTCAGTATTGGTCGCGCTAGCTTTTATCTTCTTCACAACCCATTAGAGGGACGTGGAAAGTATTGCGGATAGAGGCGGCTCGGTTTTTCTGAACAGTTTCTGGCGTCTCATTAAGTGGATTTCCGTCTCGATTATGCCGACACGATCATCAGTGTCGGCGCATTGAAGTAAGCCTGGCACGGCGTCTGCCGGTCAAGTGATAAATGTGGGCATCGGCTGTTATAAAAGCTCAGATATCGGCTGATGCCAGCACGTGCCTCGGCCACGTTTTGTAGGCGCGAATGTAGACCTCTTCATATTTGATCAAGCGTCACAGCCGCTAAAAAAAGACATTGTCGCGTCGAGAGCCTTTCCCATCCATCGAGTTGCAATCTCGGCATTCTTCAACACGCCGGTGAACTCAGTGGAAGTGAACTGCAAGCCCTGATCAGTGTTGAAGATGTCCGGCTTGCCGTAACGGGCAAGTGCCTCTTTAACCGCCTCATTGCAGAAATTCGCCTCCATCGTGATCGAAAACCGCCAGGACAGAACCCCGGCGGCTTATCCAATTCACGACAGCGCAAAGATAGACGAAGCCTCGCGCTATGGGGATATAGGTCAGGTCCATGGCCAGACCTGAATAGGGCGAGTGACTGCCAGCTTGCGAAGAAGATATGGATAAATCCTGTGTCCAGGCGCTGTCATGACACTCATCCTTTTTACTTGGAGCTGCCGCCAAGCACCCCGGCAACGAATGCCTTTTGGAACAGGAGGTAAGCGAGCAGGATCGGGCCGATGGTGATGATTGTCGCCGCCATTAGTGTTCCGTGTTGCACCTGAAAACCGCTGGTCAAGGCATTGAGCGCCACAGTGACCGGGCGGGCATTGTCGTTATTGGTCAGCGTCATGGCGAACAAGAGGTCGTTCCAGATGGCGCGGCTCTGAATGACGCTGAGGGCGGCAAGTCCCGAGCTGGATGCCGGCAGCAGCACCTTATAGAAGTACTGCGCGTGGCCACAACCATCGAGCATCGCTGCTTCGAACATGGACCGAGGCACCGAAGCAAAAAAATTGCGCATGAAGAAGGTGCAGATCGGCACGCCATAGGCCACATGCACCAACCACATGCCAGGGATCGAATTGTAGAGCCCGAGAGTTCGCATCAGCGAGAACAGCGGAATCTGAACGATCTGGTATGGCACGAGCATGCCGGTGAGCAGGAACATGTAAATGATGAAGCCCAGTCGCCCCTTGATCTGCGCTAAAGGATAGGCGGCGATGGCTCCAACTAGCACCGAAAGCGCAACGCCTGGCACTGTGATCATAAGACTGTTGGCAAAGGTAGCACCTAACCGTCGCCACGCTTCGGCATAGTTGGCGAAGGTAGCAGACCCGGGCAGTGACAACACGTCGAGCACTTCCGCCGGAGTTTTGAGCGAAGTGTTGATTGCGACCAGAATAGGAACGGCCATGATAAGACCGATCACCAGAGCCAGGCCATGTTGCAACCAGGATGCTCTTTGGTCAATTGTCATTGGAAGCTTCCTCCACGCGGCGGGCCATGTAGATAATGAATGGCAGGATCACTGCCGCTGATACGAAAAGCATTAAGACCGCAATGGCACTGGCCTCGCCCATCTTGAGGCGACCAAAAGCCACGTCGAACATCTGTGTCGCCAGAACGTCGGACGAGTAGGCGGGGCCACCTGCGGTCATTGCCCAGACGATGTCAAACAATCGCATGGCGTCGACGCTGGACATACCTAGCGCCACGGCGGTGGACGGCCACAGTAGCGGAAATGTAACCTTCGTGAACGTCTGCCACGCATTGGCGCCATCGATACGTGCGGCTTCGAGACATTCGCGCGGCAGATTCTGCAATCCAGCAAAGAAAACGATGAACGAGAAACCCACAGACCACCAGGCCGCCGACACCATTAGAGAATAGGTGACGATCGCAGTGTCTCCGATCCAGTTTTGCGCTAGAAAACCTAGGCCGACTTCGTTCAGAACGCGGGTAATGAGGCCCGCGCTGGGTTCGTAGAGCCAGCGCCAGATCGCAGCGACGGCCACTGGCGGCAGAGTGTAGGGTAGGAAATAGACGAATTTGGCGAGGCTCTTGCCATACACCAGTGAATTGGCCAGAAGGGCTAGGCCCAAGCCAAGTCCGGTCGGTACCAGAACGTAAAAAATCAACCAGCGCAGATTGTTGAACAGAGAATTGTGGAAACGGCTGTCTTGCAGCAGCGCCATGAAATTGGCGAATCCCACTTCGGTTCGTACCGGCGACAGGCCATCCCAGCGCTGTAAGGCTAGCACAAAAGTTTCAAATACTGGGTACAGATAGAAAAGACAGAACATGCCCATGGGCAAGGCCAGGAAAAGCGCATAAACGCGCGTTGAACCGCGCTGCCAGGGTGCCGGACTGTTTTTCGCCATGTCGATTGCTCCGATTAGGGCCGGGCGGCGGGCCGCCGTAAGTTGCGTGCAGGACGGGCATCCTGAGACGGTCGCTACCTTTCACCTCTAGGGATGCCCGGGGATTACCAGGTTATGAAAAGGCCCTGGTCCCTGGCGGACAAGCGTAGATTTTCCAGCGTCTGGATGACCGATTCCATCGTGGCGTCGCTTGGGTCGGCCGCGAATCGTTCAATCTGAACGCCAAGCTCGGAGCCAAGTTCGGTGGGAAGCAGGAAGAACAGGTTCGGCAGCACCGCGCCATTCGCCTCGGCAGCCATCATGGTTTCGTAGGTCTTGACGCCGATGGCGTCGTAGATGTCCGTTGGCGTCTCAAGGTTGGCCGCGACCGACCCCTTGTGGACATTGAACGCCGCTTGACCATCAGGGCTGGCGGCCGCGCGTAGGAAGGCGTCGGCTGCGGCATTGGACGTGTCGGTTCCGCTCGGGGTTGCGATAGCATCCACCTGGATCACAACTGCGCCACCGGTGCCTGGAGCCGCAAAGAAGTCGTAGTCGGTGACGGGCTCGAGCCCCACATCCTTGAAATAGCCCGAAGCCCAGTCGCCCATCTGATAGAATACAGCGCGGCCTGCAACGACGTCATCGGCGCCTTGCGGCCAGCTCTTACCCGACCAGTTAGCGATGTAGTGCTTGGCATAGGTGTCGCGATAGGTGTTCAACGCAGTTCGGAATTCAGGACTGTCAAAAGACAAATCGCCGGAACCAAGTTGGAAGTAACCTTCAGAGCCAACAGCGGCGATCAGTGGCACGTAGAAGTTGTAAAGACTCCAGAACGGCCCGCCGGCATTTGCAAGACATCCTTTTCCGGCCGCTTCAATGGTTCGGCAGGCGGCCTGTAGCTCTTCGAAAGTGCTTGGAAGCTCAATGCCGAGTTCGTCCACCAGCGCCTTATTGTAGAAGATATTGCTGATGGCATGCATGTTGAGCGGTACTGCATAAGGAACGCCATCCACTTTCATGACGCGTTGCAGGCCGATCGGGAAAATACGGTTGCCGCCGAACTCATCCCAGAGAGCGGAAATGTCGCGCAGCTGACCAGCATCGGCAAAGGTTTTTAGTTCATATCCCATAGCGCTTTGATAGGCCGCGGGAGGCGTTCCCCCCAAAAGCGCCGTCTGAAGCTGGCGACGCAACTCAATCGCGCTGCCCGGGAAGTCCTGGCCAACGATTGGTGTGTCCGGGGACTGCTCGTTGGCAACGGCAAGCATTGCTTCGACTGCATTGAGCTCGGCCCCGCCGCCCCAGTAGTGCCAGACCTGGCTTGCGTCCTGGGCGTAAGCCGTCCCACACATCAGTCCGCACAGGGCGGTTGCAGCTCCAAATTTCATCATTCTAAAATCTCCCTTGACTTGAGGATCTTTTTTTCTGATCCTAGGAAAAATGATAGCGACGATAATTGGAAACTGTCAAGCGCCAGCGACATTAAGTGGTGAAACAAAATAAAAATTAGGATTCTATTGATGAAAATAAACATAATGGCGACATTATATTGAATAGTTTTTATCTGTTGATTAATCTTTTTATTAATTTGATTATAATAAGATATAAATTATAGGTTAATACTAATTTGTAAGTATTGAAGATTTTATATGTGTATTTTTGTTTTCTTTTAATTGAGAATTGGAGGTGTCTATGTCGGTTTTTGGTGTTAATTAATTTGAGTATCGGATAAAAATAATCAGAGAAAGTAGGAGTGGATGATCAGAGAAAGCAGGGGTGTTGCCGGGTCGCATTCGTCGGTTTTACGGCGAGCCAATTCCATTGCGATCTTTCATGCCATTCGCTTGAATCCTGGTATTTCCCAGCGCGAGATCGGTGACCGCACCGGCATCGATAAGTCCACCATCTCCGCAGTTATCAATCACTTTCATAGCTACGACCTGCTTGAACGCGTTTCGGGTGAGACGCGCAAGGGTAGGGGGCGACCGACCGAGGGATTTCGTATCAAAGGTGAGGTCGGGCTTATTTTAGGGATCGATATTACCCCGGAGCGCTTGGTCTTGATGTCTGCCGGTCTCGATGGGCAGCCGCTTCATACCAGTGAATATCCTGCTCTGCTGAGCGAAGAAGAATTTGCAGACGGCGTTGCGTCTGCGGTTGCTGATCATCTGAAGGTCAGTCGCAAGGACCTAGTTGACCTGCGCTCCATCGGCGTCTGTCTGCCGGGTCTGATCGATCGCAATGGGCGGCTGATTTCATCATCCAATTTTCACTGGGGTTCGGTGGATGTCGCGGGGGAATTGAGTGCCAGATTTGGCCAGCGTGTCTGGGTCGATAATGATGCGCGCGGTGCCGGCCTTGCCGAGCGTCTGTTCGGCTGCTGCATCGATGTGGACGACTATGTTTTCATCGACTCCCATTCTGGTGTCGGTGGTGCGCTCTATCTCGAAGGGGGTATCTATGCTGGCTCCTTGGGCATTGCAGGCGAAATCGGCCATACCAAAATCGTGCCGCATGGACGGCTATGCCAATGCGGCGACGGTGGTTGTCTGTCCGCCTATCTTTCCGGCCCAGCCCTGCGGGACAGCTTTCGTGGCTCCAATCTTGTTGTGCAGACCTTCTCCGATATGAAAGCTCTGGCCGACGAGGGCAATCTGCACGCTTTAAGTGTGCTCGATGAAGCCGGAGAAATCCTGGGTTTCGCCTTGTCCAATTTCATCAATCTTTTGAACCCGCCCAATATCGTGATCGGCGGTGGGCTGGCTGTGCTTGCTTCGCATCTTATGCCGCCCGCCGAGCGTATTCTGCGCCGCCATGCGCTGCCCGAGGCGCTCGTTCACTGCACTATTCTGATCTCGGACCTGTCCCAGCAGCCTCATTCGCGCGGGCCTCTGGCTGTGGCGTTACAGGGGCTTTCTCAACTCAATTCTGACGGACCATTCCCATGGTAAAGTTTTGTTTCCAAGGACTATTTCATGACTAGCTTGCGAATTGCTATTGTCGGTCTCTCGGTGGAGTGTCTGATTGAATCTCCGCTCAAGACCCACCTCGCGGACATGCAGATCTATCGCGGCCAGGATATGATCGACGCCAATCTGTGGATGGTGCGTGGAGTGGTGCAGCGGCTGGCTGAGGAAGAGTTTGCAGAGGCGGTCCCGCTGATGTGGGCCACGGCCCTTCCGGGCGGCTCACTGACTGCCGACAATTATGCCGCCCTGCGCAAGGAAACCATCGACCTGCTACGCGCCAATGGTCCTTTCGACGGCGTGGTGATGGTCAATCACGGCGCGCTTGAGGTGGATGGCATCAAAGTTCACCCTGACAGCGATTTTCTTAAGGCTGTGCGGGAGGTTGTCGGACCCGATGTACCGGTGGCGGCATCCCTTGATCTCCATGGTCACATAAGCCCTGGTTTCGTTGAAAACATCACCGTCATCGGAGCCCTGCGCACCGCACCACATCGTGATGATCGCGAGGCGGGCTATCGTGCGACAGATCAGTTACTGCGTGTGCTTCACACCGGCATTAAGCCCCGCATTGCCGCCGTTCGTGTGCCAATCCTTATTGCGGGCGAAGCCGCGGTTACCACGACCGAGCCCGGTGCAAGTCTTTATGACAGCCTCGATATCTACGATGCCCGCCCTGGCATCCTCGAAGCCAATATTTTTGTTGGGTTTGCATTTAACGATGTGCCGTGGGGAGGCATGGCAGCTGTCGTTACCAGCGAGGGAGATGAAGAGCTGGCGCGCGCTACTGCCCACCAACTGGCCAATGACATTTGGCAGAAGCGCCACGATTTCGTGTTGCGCATGGAGACTGCCAGTGTTGCTGATGGGCTGACACGCCTCACCGAAGCGTCAAACGGGCAGATTTTTGTCAGCGACTCGGGCGATAACACCACAGCTGGCGCGCCGGGTGACCTGACCGGCGTTTTGCAGGCTGTGCTCAATCTGGAAAGCCGGCCCAAGGCAGTGGTGGCAGGAATCACGGCACCCGGTCTCGTGCAGCAGGCGCTGGACGCGGGTATTGGTTCGAGCATCGAAGTGGTCCTGGGTGCCGAACATGTCAGTTCGGTTGGCACCAGGATGCGTGTCAAAGGGGAAGTCATCAATGGCGGTCCGGAGCTCCATCTTTCTGGCTTTCAGCCTTATCGCAGCGTCGAAGCCGCCTGGGCCGCCATCCGTTTTGGGGATGTGGTAGCCACCTTCCACGCTTGCCCGATTGGGATCACCACGCCTGAGCACTTTGATTCCATGGGCCTAAATCGGTCCGACTTCAACGTTTTCGTGGTCAAGCTGGGATATTTGCATCCGCGTCTCGAAGACATTGCCAGCCGTCATATACTGCTGCTGAGCGAGGGCACTGTCTCGCTCGATCTCGAAAACCGCGACTGGCAGCACGTCCAGCGCCCCGCCATTCCCGCAGACTCGAATTTCGACTGGTCCGCGGCCCGATCCACCTACACCGGCTGACAGCCACATCCCGACCAACCATTGCCGAAAGGGCTCGATATGACCGTCGTCCTCAAAGAAATATCCATTCCTGATTTTGGTGTCCCTGCCGTTCGTCCTGCTATTCCCGCAGTAACATATGAAGCGCGGGTTGCTGCGCTTGTCGAGAAGGCAGACAGTGATTGGGTCGTTGTCTATTCCGACCGCGAACATCAGGCCAATATTGCATTTCTCACGGGTTTCGAACCGCGCTTCGAAGAGGCATTACTGCTTCTGGGCCGTAACGGCGAGCGCATCATCGTCACCGGTAATGAGAGCATCGACTACACACCCGTCAGCAGGCTGCCCGGCTCGCGGGGGGTGCTTGCGCAGTGCTTCAGCCTCATGGGGCAGGATCGCACAAAGGCCGCAGATCTGATCAAGGTGCTGCGCGATTGCGGGATAGCCACAGGCCAGTCCATAGGTCTGGTTGGGTGGAAATACCTGTCCGAGGCTGAATGGAGCGGTGAAGCGCCAACATTCTTTGTGCCATCTTTCGTTGTCGATAGTCTGCGCGTAATCACTGGTTCTTCCAGCAGGATCAGCGATGCGACGGCTCTGTTAATGAGTCCGGTCGATGGCTTGCGCGCAATTGTCGATGCCGATGAAATTGCCCAGCTCGAATGGGCCTCCGCTCGCGCGTCTGTCGCTGTCTGGAAGGTTATGCAGGGCGCGCAGCCGGGTATGAGCGAGCTCGAATGTGCATCTTTGATGGGCTATGCAGGCGAACCACTCAATTGTCACGTGATGATGAGTGGTGCGAGCGCGCCCGATAGTGTTATCGGCCTGTCCAGCCCATCTGCCCGACCGATCAACAATGGCGACGGCGTGACCATCGCTGTCGGATATTGGGGCGGTCTTTCCTGCCGCGCCGGTCTTATGGCCGACGATGATGATGCCTTCCTCGCCAAGGCCAAAGCCTATTTTGGCGCCCTTCGCACTTGGTATGAAACCGTCGATATTGGTGTGGCTGGTGCAGATATTGTCAGCGCCGTCGAGGAATCATTGGCACCGTCTGGCCTGCGTCCCGCACTCAATCCCGGCCATCTCATCAGCCACGATGAATGGATGAACAGTCCAATTCGTCCCGGTTCGGCCGAGGTTATCCAGTCAGGCATGGCTTTCCAGGTCGACATCATCCCCACGCCAATGGCCGCGGGGCAGGCCCTCAACTGCGAAGATGGTGTTGCGATAGCCGATGCTCAATTGCGTGCCAGGATGGCTAAGGATCACCCGGAAGTCTATGCGCGTATGCAGGCCCGCCGGGACTTCGTGCGTGGAGTGCTTGGCATTTCGCTAAAGGACTGCATCCTGCCTCTGTCCTCCACGCCCCTTTGCCTTGCCCCATTCTGGACAAAGCCTGGCCAGCTGCTAGCAGCGGCCTGATCGTAATAGGGAGAAACACCATGGCTAACGTCAATATAGACGACCTCCGGAAGTCCTATGGGGAGATTGAAGTCCTCAAGCGCATCAATATCGACATCGCCGATGGCGAATTTCTAATACTTGTCGGTCCGTCCGGTTGCGGAAAGTCGACGCTGCTGCGCTCGATCGCCGGCCTTGAGGG
This sequence comes from Brucella sp. BE17, assembly GCF_039545455.1. NCBI lineage: Bacteria > Pseudomonadati > Pseudomonadota > Alphaproteobacteria > Hyphomicrobiales > Brucellaceae > Brucella > Brucella sp. BE17. The sequence goes on from NZ_CP154467.1 coordinate 496,014, forward strand.
TATCACATCTGGCCACATTCGCATTGGTGAGCAGGATGTGACTGATCTTCCTCCCAAGGGGAGGGATGTGGCCATGGTGTTTCAGAACTACGCCCTTTATCCACATATGAACGTGGAGCGAAATATGGGTTTCTCGCTAGAACTCAAAGGTGCGCCGCGCGCCGAGCGGGAAAAAGCCGTTGCCGTAGCTGCGGACATTCTGGGGCTGACGCCTCTGCTCAAGCGCTATCCCCGACAATTGTCAGGTGGGCAACGACAACGTGTTGCCATGGGTCGCGCCATCGTGCGCGATCCCAAGGTGTTTCTCTTCGACGAGCCATTGTCGAATCTCGACGCCAAGTTGCGCGTTACCATGCGCTCGGAAATCAAGCAGTTGCACCAGCGTTTGGGCAGTACCATCGTCTATGTCACCCATGATCAGGTTGAAGCCATGACTATGGCCGACAAGATCGCTGTTATGCATGGCGGTGTCGTTGAGCAATTGGGTACGCCGCAGGAGCTCTACGAATGTCCTGCTAATCGATTCGTCGCCACTTTTATCGGTTCGCCCTCCATGAACCTGATCGTCGGCGACGTTATAGATGAGGCAGATCAGATGGTGTTCAGGACTGGCGCTGGGTCACTCCCTCTCGCAAAAACCAATGCTGCTCTGGCGGGGGCAAGGGTGGAACTGGGGGTACGGCCGGAAAATTTCGTGCTTGCTGATGAAGGCCTGTCGGGCACCATAACCCAGATCGATCCAATGGGCGCTGAACAGCACTTGTTCATTGATATCGGCGGAACCCAGCTTGTCGCAATCGACCGCTCCAGACTGGATAATGCTGTGGGCCAGACAGTCACTGTCGGCCTGGGTAGCCATGCCCCGCATTTCTTTAATCCCCAGGATGGACTGCGTATCGTACACTAAGTCATTGGCCCGCTGGCTAAGTTGGCCAACTTCAGGTCCATTCCAGAGATCATCAACCCCAATCTCTACCATTCTCTGCGATGGATCACTAGCCTTTCTATGCTTGTCTACCGGCTGGGGATAGTCCAGTGGTATTGTTTCGTTTAGCACTTAATTGTAAGAATGCGCCGGTTCGGTTGTAAGTTGGTAAAGCGGACGCGGTTATCTCCCATCATGTGACCTTGCAGCATTCGCAGCATCTCCGGACAGGTGCGCTCCGCCATGGCACAGCCCCCTGACAGAGGTGGGACCGAAGCTCGATAGGGACGGGGTCTCCCGTCAATGCCTCGAAGCCGACGATACCGCACTTAAGCCATGTTGCGAGTAGCACCGCAATCCTGGTTGACGGAGGAAGCAAGCCGCAGGACACTGTGCAGCCTGTTAAGGTCAGATAGCTTCTTCTTGTCGGAATACAGTACACCGCTCGGTGTGCCAGCGCTGCGCCAATTGATAGCCCGCCGATTGTAGGAGCGAGGCGTCGAAGCGGCGACCGATCAGATCATGCTGACCGAAAGCGATACCCAGGCCATCGATCTGCTTTGCCGTTTCCTGCTCGAGTCAGGTGATACGGTCCTCATAGATGATCCCTGCTACTTCAACGTCAAGGCGTTGTTGCGAGCCCATAGGGCGCGTCTGGTCAGCGTGCCGTATACGACACTGGGCCAGACGCCACAGCGCCCGCCATCATACTGAGCGGACACCGGCCACGCCTCTACATTACCAATTCCGGCATCCACAATCCGACTGGCGCAACACTATCCCTGGTCGTGACTTGTCGCGTTTTCAAGCTGGCTGAAGGGCTTATTCTGACCATCATAGAGGACGATATTTTCGCGGGCTTCGAAGACAGTCCGGCACCGCGCCTTGCAGCGTTTGACAGGTTGGATCGAGTGATCCAGATCGGTAGTTTCTAGAAGGCGCTCTCTGCCGTATCGCGTTGTGGCTTGCGCCATCTCTCGAAGAAATGAAGGTGATACGAGCGGCGGCGTCTTCCCGAAAGATCAAATGGGATGACCGTTGGTTTTTCGAACCGGCGATGATCCCCATCCCCACCGTACAGGGAGGGTGAGTGTGTGAGCAACTCCCGTCTCAAATCTTTCTATCAACGTTGGGAACGTCTTGAGGAAGCCCAAAAGGCCACCGGGGACGATCTGAAAGGGCTTTTTGCAGAGATGAAAGGCGAGGGTCACGACACTAAGGCTGCTCGTGTTGAGTAATTAATTTTTCTCGGTTCTCAGAAAAGAATTTAGGCCACCTCAATAGCGCCGACCTAATCTCGCGTGCAAAAAGGTTGCGCCATGACAGCTTGATCAATCATTCTGCATTGGCCGATTAATTTGTTCATGTACCTGAAAGGACAGTCTTACAGAGGCAGTTAGTTCTAGTGTAGAACACGATAGGGCGGTTCGGGATTTAGATGTCCTATTTCAGGCGTTGTTTTCCGCCGCTGATGCCATAATTTTCTAAGAAATTGAACAATTCCGTAAGGAAAAAATGAAATGAATATATGCGTTTTCGTTTACGCTAAAACTCAGGAAGCAGGGACTGTTTCCGGCCCCATATTAAGATCACTGTTGAACTACCTCATTAAGAATGGGCTAGCGGATGAGGCACCGGAAGCGACATTTAATCATACAAGTGGTAGAACAACCCTGATCAACACGAATAGATTGGGCGATGTCTGGTCATTGCCCCCTTTCTGGGAAGACAATACAGGTGCTGTTTCTCTTTCCACACTTCCAATGTCTGTAGATACGGCTCTCTCTCGCCATGATTTTCATGCTGACATCAAAGCGAGGATAAAGAGCCCTAAAGCTCTTCGCTACCTACTTCCTCCGTTTATGGGTTCATATCATCTGGATGGCGTCAGCGGAGTATTCACAGATGCATTAGGAATCGGTCGAGCGTACATGCTCGAAAGTGACTTATTCTTTGTAGCGTCAAACGCAATTGCTCCATGTCTCTTCTTCGACAGCGAGTTAGCAGAGGAAGATACTTATGCGTGGCAGTTGTTTTCGGGGTTTGGATGGTTTACGGGGACTCATCCCCGTTCAGGAGGGTGAGGCGTATTCCGCCAGCCACACATATATTCTTCAACCGGGATAGACGAAAGAATAAGACTAATTATGCGCGATATGAGGATTATTTCGACGCTCGTGAGGCTGACAGTTCGTTGTTCAAGACAGCGCAAGCCGAAATGCGGACAGCCGCCCAGAATATTACCGCGCTCGCCAGTCATCCTCCAACACTGCATCTTTCAGGTGGAAGAGATTCGCGTTTAACGAGCGCAGCCTTTCTCTCCCTAAGTACCCCATTTAGGGTGCTAACTTTTGGCGATGTCTCCGCAGAATCGGAAACCGCAAAGCAGTTAGCGGAGCTTGCCGGTGAACGTGCGCAGCACGAAATCATTAAGCGCGGGACCGATTCAATGGAAGAAATGACGATTTCTCAACGGCAAACCATATCAATGGCTATATGGGACGGCGACATGAACCCAAACCGTCTATCCCAAAGATTCATTAGCCCAGCCCCTGTGCGACAGCTTACTATTACAGGAGGTGGCGGCGAAATCGCGCACGGCAACTATTACGCATCACGGGCAATGCTGGATCGGGTACAAAAACTTACGCGCCGAACCGATCGACTGGTCTCAGCGTTCACTGGTTTGGGGGTTTCCCTCGATGCTGCCGGAGAAGTGAAATCCTTCTGTGACAGCTTGTACGAAGATATGGCGAGGCTAGGTTTAGCTGGCCCAACGATGCTTGATGCCTTCTATCTTACTGAAAGGTTTCGTCGCTGGGTTGCGGCAGGACACAACACTTCAAGCCCTTTGCTGTTCGGATCGCCGTCTTTTGTTAGATACTCAATGGACCAAACGCCAGACGCTCGGTTAGCCAATCAGGTTCACTCGGATTTCATTAGCAACCTTATACCAAATTGGAGAGGTGTCCCCTTCTTCAAAGCTAAACCAAGTGACAGGGATGAAAAACTAGAGAAAGGGCTGCGTATTTGGCAGGGTGAGCGATCCGAGGAATTCTTCGACGTTTTGCTTAAAGCTACGAATGATCCTTTATGGGATGGTCGGTCGGTTCTCGGAGCCGCCGTAGAGGTCCTTAGAGGCAACTCTCAACCACGCATGGAATCAGTCTTCCAACGAGTACTTTGGAGACAAGGGTTTATTACCCATATGAACGCATTGAACCGTGATATCCAAAAGGCGTGGGACCCTATACGAGAGTCGTCGCAGGCATCGCCCACTCAGCCGCGAATCCTCTCGCGTTTGAAATTGCGACGGTCTCCCTCCACTCGTTAAACTGTGATGTTCGGCGGGTTCGAAACGACGCCGGTAGCCGTATTCTGGAACTTCTCCCCAGTCACTTGTGACAAATCATTACCCCCAATTTGTGAATTGCCAGCACCACTTGTCGCCTGAATCCCATTTAAGCCTCCAATGTCATTGAACATTACCTTGCTTCGTAAGCCTTCGGTGCGTATGCCGGTGCCGGTCGTACCGCTAATATTGAAACTAATTTTGGCTCTAAGGTAAGCGGTGTCTCACTCACACCTTGGCGGTATAATTCCATGGCAATAGTTGGTCGATTTGGCTCTGCTTATGGCCATTGACGATTGCGGTGAGCGTAGCGGTCAGCCATTTCTGGGGATCGATTGAATTGAGTTTGCATGTTTCGATCAGTGAGGCGATCGTAGCCCAGTTATGAGCGCCTGCTTCATGACCTGCGAATAATGCATTTTTTCTGTTCAATGCTATTGGCCTTATTGTTCTTTCGACGCTGTTGTTATCCAGTTCGACGCGACCGTCAGACAGAAACAGGCACAAGCCGTCCCAGTATTTAGCGATGTATCTCAACGCCTCGCCCAATGGCGCTTTTGCCGAGACGCGTGCTCGGTGATGCGCAAACCATGTTTGCATATCGATGATCAGCGGCTTTGATTGTGCCTGACGAACCGCGAGCCGCGCTTCTGAGGTGAGCCCGCGCAATTCAGCCTCGGTCTTATAGAGTTCGCTAATCCGCTTTACACCGTCTTCAGCAATCGGGGACGAGCCTGTGCGCGTAATCTCAATAAGCTTTCGACGCGCATGAGCCCAGCAATAAGCCAATTGTATATTCGGACCAACACGATCTGGCGCGACCAACCGATTGTAGCCCGCATAGCCATCCACTTGCAGGATACCGTTGAAGTTCTGCAATATCTGTTCGGCATATTGGCCAGATCGTCCGGGCGCATAAGTGAAGGCGACACCGGGCGGGGCATTGCCGCCCCATGGTCGGTCATCCCGCGCCAAAGCCCAAAAATATCCTGTTTTCGTCTTTCCTGATCCGGGTTCAAGAACCGGTGTACGCGTCTCATCCATGAAGAGTTTGCTTGATCGCTTCAGATCAGAAATCAGCGCTTGAAAGACAGGGCGCAGCTCAAAGGCTGCCCGTCCTACCCAGTCAGCCAGTGTCGAGCGATCTATGTCGATGTCCTGACGGCCCATAATCTGGGCCTGACGATAAAGCGGAAGATGGTCCGCATATTTGGAAACCAGCACATGTGCGACTGTTGCTTCCGTCGGTAAGCCTGACGGGATCAGTCGCGCTGGAGCGGGTGCTTGCACAACACCATCAGTGCAAACGCGGCATGCATATTTTGGACGATGCGTGACAATGACACGGAACTGCGCAGGGATCACATCCAGTCGCTCAGAAACATCTTCGCCAATGCAATGCAGACAACCACCGCAGGTACATGTCAGGCTTTCCGGTTCTATCACTTCGTCGATACGTGGCAGGTGCTTTGGAAGAGAACCGCGATTGATGGCACGTGGCTTTGAGGCAGGTTTGGTGGAAGCTGTATGGAAAAAGGGCGGGTTGCTGGAAATGATGGAGGAACCCATGGGCGACAGACAAATGATGGGGATGAACATCGACATGAAAATGAGCCTCGGCAACATAATTACCATTCTAACAGTCGTTGTCGGGATATCAGTTTCTTATGCAGTCATTCGAGAGGGTGTTGATCGAACCAAGATCGATGTCACAAAACTGGAAACACGCATCGACCGGCTGGAAACCCAGAATGGCGATGTGCGCGACCGTATGACAAGAATGGAGGTCACGCTTCAAAACATGGCGATCAATATAGATCGTGTGGCGCGATTCGTTGACACAACAGAACAGCGTGACAATGAACGAAAAAATGCGCGCTGATTGGCAAGAAAAAGGTGAAGGGCAGAAGTGGGATTCTACAATAGAATCAACGGGCATTTTGGGCTGGTAGGTGAGGGAATCTCGTAAGCTAACACAATGGCTAATGTATTGAATTAATACGATAAAAATCAAAAAATAATGGGAATATATGGTGGGCGATGAGAGACTCGAACTCCCGACATCTTCGGTGTAAACGTGGCGCTCGCATCATAAGTCATTGATATTTATTGGTATTTTTCTGATTTGATGCTCGTTGGTTCCCTGTGTGTTCCGTTCATTCGGTGGCAGGTGGTGGCGGTAAAAGCCCGTTTCGCTTTTGTCACTCACCTTCCTGTTTTTAAGATAATGAATGACAAATTCATGGCTCGTATATCACCGGAGAGATAGACACGCCATCTGGACAGTCCCCATCCTCTGACGGCCGAAAAGTAGTGCCGCCGCAGCCGAGGCACCGATACATATCGAGACTGGCGCGAGTATGACGAAGTTGCTCATCTGCAGGCAGGCTGTCGATCCACGCGTTAGACTCCGCAACCTGTCGCTCGGCTTCTGCTCGTGTTTTTGCACGGCTAACACGCCCGCACCTAATGCAGGTCACATCAAGAGGATGAGCCGTGGTTGGCTTTCCCGTGAAAACAGACAGATGCGGTTTTCTCATAGCAGCGCCTCCCATTTTCCGCTCCGAGCCGCTCTCTTCACTTTTTCCCGCAGCATGCCGAGTTCTTCGTCAGTTGCACTCTCGACAACAGGGATCAGCTCCAGAGGCCCATCAGTGATGTCGATGAGGTCGAGGATAGCTTTTCTTCTCTCGGCCGCCAGATCGGCTCCTGAAGCCGTTTCTGCGACTGGCGCTGGCACCTGTATATTCTTGTTCGGATTTCGCGACTGGATACGACCCGCTCTGCCGGAAGTGAAGCTTTCATCGATGGCGACTTGATGGTACGGGTGATGGTGCCCGTAATGCTTTTTGAGCGTTTTCTCATCGATAGACAGGTAGCCTGCAATGTCGGAGGTGTTTCCACCTCCCTGCATCAACCAGGTGGCTGCAGTGTGCCGTGTTGAATGACGATTCAGGCCTTTTCTCTCCAGATCGTCTGGCAGCACTTCCTTGAGCATGCGGAAGAATGCAGAAGCAGTACCAACTGGTTTTCCGTTGAACTCAACCAGATATTTAGCACCATTGCGATGCCACCGGCGCATATGTGTGAGCAAGCGTTGAGGAATACGGATGGGGTCGGCCCGTTTGTTATCTGGCACTAACTCGCCTTCCCACGCACGATAAAAGATGCCTCGTTCAAGGTCGATCCATGGACGCCCGTCTTCTTTAATGAAGCTCGCTTGTTCGATGCGATCTGTTCGTGTGCCAGTGTAGCAGGCCGTGAGAAAAAATCTGGCGATGTGACGCTTGGGTCTCGCTTTTGTATAAATAGTCTGACCACGGTTTTCGGCTTTGGCACGCTTCCCAGTATATGAGTACGTGCCTTTTTCTCGATAAGCAGCCCAAACAATTTTTGCAGCTTGCTCGCGTGTATAGAAGCGGTAACGAGCTTTCTGAGGTGCAGGAAGCTTGAAATTGATGCGTGTGTCGGCCATCAGTTCGTCAGCAATAGCAAGCTCTACGGCTGCGCGCAGGTCTTCGAGATAGCGTCTGGTTGTCGATGCGGCATGCTTTTCAGCAAATTCGACGCATGAACGCTTGTTGATGTCAGATACGAACTTTTCGCCCCAAAATGCCAATAGGGCCTCCATCCGTTTGATGAAGTCCCTCTTCTGTTTTGGCTTTGTCTCGAAGCGCGGCCCGACGTCGGCGATGTAGTGATTCAACACGTCCGCGACAGGCACTTCATGAGCCTGCAGCTTCTGTGGCGCACCCTTCAGGATTTCGTGCGAGTGCTTCTTTGTGAAGTAGTCGTTGAGCTGTTTTTCAGCGCCAGCAAGGTCGTCTCGGCCGCATCCCGTGCCAATTTTGAGCTCGCCATCCTTGATGATGTAGACCGCATTGTGCGTGAGTTTTCCGTTCTTGTCGTATCGCTCGCGACGGAGGAACAAATGGGCTGATTTTCTTGGTCTCGACAAATGTGCAGCCACTCCTTTACGGCTCGTTGGGTTGTGAACAAGTTCTTAGAATTCGGTCTCAAAACGGCCAAATGACCGTCCGAAATCGCTCGACGTAGGGTCTTAATAGACACACTTTCGCTCGGTGTCCGGAGTTCAGGATTGATCGTGTAAATCCCATTTAACTCGGGAAGACAGATAGCCTGCTCCAGTTTCAAGAGCGCATCTTCATGCAGATCAGCAGGCACCGCACCGTCGAAATAATCACTGAGGTGAGCCAATTTTTCGAAGACTTCAGCATCGTCCTTGCGACCAGCTTCAAGCAGGGCGATGCCGTCGTGAAGCTGGTCAAGAATATCTCGTTCGTCGTTGTACGGTTCCAGTTCCAAATTAATCTCCGATTTCGCTGTAGCTCCCCATGAAGCTATATTTTCCGCAGATCACCTTGGTCTTAGCCCCAGGGTATAAATCAATGCGACCGTGATCAAATGCACGAATAAACACGGAATCACCATTCAGCTTTCCGAGATAAGACTTTTGGCCATGTATGGTGCTTACATGCGGTTCTACACTAAACGACGTCGCACACAGGATCTTGCGACCGTCTTGACGGTCGGCCACGACGTGCTTCACACGGTAGCCTGTTGCCGACTTCTTAATCTCCAGCCAACACTGCGTACTGTTAGAATTTGAACAGGTACCGCTACTTGAGTGTTCGCCCGAGATATCAGCAAAAGCTGACGTCGCACCGAAGCAGGCGGCAGCGAGAACGAGAGGCACAGTGGTCAGTTTTTTCATTCCGTTTCCTTCTTTTTCTTAAGGTTTCCGAATACGGTGTCGGCCAAGATTTCACGCATGCTGCGAGGATCGCGGGCGTAGCAATTGTTCATGTACCAACTGTCTGAGCTGCCGCAGGTCGGGCAAACTCTTGGCTCAGCACCCTGTCCCTCTGTGTTGCATTCCACGCAGAGCCAACGCCATTTTTCTTCAAGCGAACTCATACGCGTACTCCTCTACATCATCGTGTGTTCTCCCGTCTTTCGGCCTCGGAAGACTGAAAATCTTGGCTTTCGGAGCCAACAGGACGGTGATTTCAGCACCATCCAAGGACCCGCGTTCGACCAGTGCGTCCGCAATCGTCTGGACGTCGGCCTGCCTCTTTTCGATGACAGCCTTCACCTCTGTCATGCATTCTTGCAGCAGCTTTTCGACTTTCGCTTGAACATCAGGGCGGGACTTAAGAGCAGCCAGAACTGGTTCAACGTCCGGCTCGCTTAAGAAAGTCAGAGTGTCTTGCTGACCCGTGCTAAGCCATTGTCTAGCAGCCCAGAACGTTGCCTCGCGCAGATCCCCCCATCCGCCGTCGTTGCGTTCTCCGAAAAAATGATCTTCAGCAGCTAATCCGCCGAGCAACTGCTTGACCATGGTTATCGAATAACTTTTTGACCGCAGATAAATGTGTTCAGCTGCCCGAGTAATTTGCACCGAACCGCCGTGAAAATTGGTTTCCGAGGCTAAAAAATCTCGGGTGACTTTTGCCGAGAGAATAGATTTTCCCAGCTCCAGAGACATCACTGCATGACCCGCTTCGTGGATAGCGGACTGACGCAATGAAGCCTCAGGCATCCGTTCCCGAGCCGGACATGCTTGAACGAGATTAACAAGTTTCAGCTCCCGCCGTTGACGTCGCGCCGACCGTCTTGCATCACGAATGAGGCCTTCAAGCCACGCGCCAGCCATGCCATCCGTGCGGGACACGACAGGTGTCAGGTCAACGCTTTCGAGATCACCTTTCAAATGAAAACGCAGGATACCGTTTCTAGCGGCTGCATCCGGCAACGGGATTACAACGAGTTTATCTAGACGACCAGGACGACGAAGGGCTTCGTCAACTTTGTCTGGATGGTTGGTAGCCCCGACCACGACTACGCCTTCTCGGCCGCCGATACCGTCGAGACATTCCAATAACCCATTTACAGCCCTGCGGATATAATCATCGTTATCAGACGACTTAGAGTTGCGGTCTCCAGAACTATCGAATTCATCGATAAAAAGAATGCACGGAACCGATTTCTGAGCTTCCTCGAAAGACTTGCGCATAGCTTTCAGATAGTCGCCCAGATGTCCTTTGGCTTGCCATTGAGCCATCGAAGTGCTGACAAACTTCACACCGCATGTACGAGCCAGAGCGGCCGCAAATGTCGTCTTTCCGGTGCCAGGTGCACCGCTGATCAGGACACCACGGTCAACTTCAGCCCAGCTGATTTTGCCAGCCTTCCAGTCGGCTAAATCCAGCGCGAGATCGCGGCCCCACTCGCCTGCAGCGCCTAGGCCGTGAAGGTCGTCGATAGTTGGTTCTGGCGATGCAACCGTTTTCGTGCGCGCAATCTTACTACTCCGACTTCTCTTGAGCCAAGCGTAAGCCAGATTGACACTGTAGCCAGTCGAACGATGCGCCGCAAAAATTGACATGAGTTGAGCGACTGGCACCTGCATCAGCTCGCGAGCCAGCCGGGGCGGAAGCCAGAACTTTTGATCGATGTAATTTTTTACAGCCGTCTCCAACGCCTCAGCTGTGCACTGTAGCTCGATCTCCGCGTCGACAAATCCCCGAATTTCTTCAGGAAGACATTGCCCATGAGACATAAAAATGAAGATGCGTCGGTGCTCAAAGAGAACAGACAGAAGACCGTCTTTCCCAGTTTTTTTGGTGTCGGAGATATAGTGGTCAAAATCGATAGCTTGTGCTTTCGCAGGCTTGTCGCCAACAAATTTCTGACGGTAACCGCCTTCCAAAATGTCGGAGAGAGCTGCCAAGAAAAGAGTCTTTTCATCCGCACTACGGCAACGAACCGCGAGCGTGCAGGCCTTGTCAGCGTGAAAATATTGCCGAGCACTCGATGATGACGCGCCGTTCCGAATGCAGTCGACGAAAGATTCGTAGAGCAAACCAATTTTAAAATCTTCGATGATCGGCTGGACATAAGTGTCGCCAGTCTTATCCATCTCTTCTTCACGCTCGATGCCTTCGAAGTCGAGGCCCGTAAAATCGATGTCGTGGTGTTGGTCAGTGCCTTCCTTACTCATGGTTTCTCCTAATAGCTGGCGCTCAACCCGAGCCATCTCGGGGAGCGAGGCATGCGCATGCGTAGTCGTGGGGAATGGAGGCGACGGCCGAGATCAGGCCGCAGCGAAGGTCTTCAAACCAGGGAGGCTGCCGCGCAGGTGATGAAAGGTGCGCGGAGTGAAAACCACATCTGGCAGATCAACACCGACGTCGCGTGACATACCAACGGCGTCGAGACAACCGTGGCTGTGACCATAGAAATGAATGGAGCCGCGATTGCTGGCAGGCCACACGCGATGAGCGTAGTGAGACAGATAAAGCCTCTCGCCGCCATCGGTAGTCGTAAGCGCGTGAGTAGGTGCCTGATCCCATTCGAGATCAGCAAGATAGCCCAGAGCGTTGCCGTCCCTGTCCACATCGTGGTTGCCAAGGATCAGAACCTTCCGACCATTCAGGCGTCGAAAAATGGCCTTGGCATGCGCAGCACCGCCGAAGGAAAAGTCGCCAAGGTGGTACACGATATCGGTCTGTTTGACGGTGGAGTTCCACGCGTGGACCAGATAGTCGTCCATCTCGCGAGTGCTGTTGAAGGGTCTACTGCAGAGGCCGATGATGGCTTCGTGGCCGAAATGAGTATCGGCAATATAGAACTTTTTAACGTAAGTCATAACAGGTTCCTTTCGAATACGTTTATGCAATGAAATCAGGCCGCTAGCCTGAAGACTTCATGCTTTCGTTCGTATCGAGAGAAGGAACCTCATTTTTACGCCTCGGGACTGACACCCATGCTCGCGTTTTGCGAGCACCAATGCCGTGGCGGTTGTATACTAGGATCTTATTCCTGACGTCAAGAACAATGTTTCGACCGTTTCGATGGGATGGACACCAACTCGCATACCAAGAGCCATCTCAATAATGGCCTGTCTCCGCTTTTCCTCAGGGATGCGATCCCACAACTCCTGCGGCAGCGATAGTGGGCATTCGACGTCGAAATCAAGCGGACTGTCGTCAACCACGTCAATCTTGATGTCGCGCCTGTCATTGGTCTGACTGTCATTAAAATTCTGATCGGTCATCTCGTTGTCAAAATGCGCTATAATCGCTCCTTTGTAAGCAATAATGTCCTTCAAAGATCGGGTGCACCCGAGCGGATTTCCGCGCAGCATGGCTACCCCAAAGCTCCTCCACCATGTCGGAAAATGAGGATTTTTAGCGACAATAGTTAGAGCAGTTGAGATCATGCCGCCTAGAGTTTCATCCGCTCGCTCGATATGTGGCCACGTGCTCAGCCCATCGACAAATCGCTTCTGTACCCATGCGCGATCCGATGATGGGTAGATGTGTCCGAGGTCGTTGTAAAAGACGGTCGCGGCATCCTTGAACCCCTGCGTAGTCATAAAAAGCAGGTCTTCTGGTACCTTACTCATGTCGATGGTTGGCATCGTCGGCGAAACGTACTTTGGTGCCGGAACCTTCTTCAAAGTGGGCTTCTTGATGGTTTTTGTGGCGTTTTCTTTATAAGTCGGGGCAAATGGCAGCTCGCTCATCGTACATACTCCGGTGCATCAAAATCAGGATCTAGGTGGATGTGACCAATGGCGCGGGTGATCTGGTCGATAGCGGACTGGTCAACACTGGACTGACCAAAGGAAAACTCTCTCGCGCACCCGTCCACCCATGCTCGGACAGTTAGTTTGACTGTCCGAGGCCCTTCATTTTCGTCCTGAAATGCTGGCCAAATCTCAGCTTCGATCTCGTCCATCGACATGCCGCGATCAGCTGTCCAGATAACTTCTGAGGCATCAGCCAATGTTACATTTGTCCCCTTTGGAACCTCTTGGGGATCAAATGTAACAGGCTCATCGGAGATCAGCTCGGCTAGCATGTCGGCCGCGATGTCGGACATAGCCACTTCGCCAGCTTCTTCAATGAAATTGGAAACCTGCGGCTCAGGCGGACGTCTGAAACCGCTTTGAGTTGGTGTCGAAAAAATTGGCTTGGTGAATGCAATTCCCTTTTTCGGGGAGTTGTCATCCTTTTCGACTTTTGAAGCAGATTGCTTCGTATATGCGTGGTTTGATGCTCCAAAGTTTGGTGCTTCAATGCCGACGCGGGCTTTTCTGGCTTCCTGAGCTTCGGTCGAGTCGACCGTTAGGTCAGGTGCTCCGGCTTCGAGTAAGTCAGGCTTGTCGACTTCTTCGGCGCAAAATTTGAAAGCTGCTTCATCCGCTCCGAGGGTTTCGATGGCTAAGAGCAAGCGATGCCCGCGATACTGCCGCGTCGTGTAGCCTGGTGAAACTGGTTCCTCTGCCAGAGCTTCTTGGATAGCGATCTGCCAAGCCGCGAAATAGAGATCGTGTGACCGCTTCTGGATGCTCCAAAACGAGTTCTGAGCTTTCACCCAGATGTTGCTGTTGACGCGGTAATCCGGAGCGTCAACGCCCCCGACGCCTCGATTGTTGTGTTCGCCGGGTTCAAATGGCGCACGCGTGAGATGGTGACTGGGAGCACGCAGGTTCAGGTGAAAATCGACACGTTCGAGTGGGCGTCCACGCGCTTCCTTGCGGACTTCGTCAATACGAACTGAGAAGCGGCGCACGGTCGATAGTTCCGACGTCAGGTCTTTCAACACGCGTTGCCGGAATTTGCCGAATGTCATGGTGCCGTTTTCGAGCGGAAAGCCAGTCCATTGATACAGGTCTTCTAGTGTAGCCGAGACGATGACCTTGTTTTCACCGCCCGGAATCCATTTCTCACGAGCGGCAGCTGCAGCGAACACGCGGTAGAGCCGAACCGAATATTTTGACTTCATCTGGCTGATAGGTGCGAGTTCGAGGTATGCGTATGCTGGCATCTCGCGCATGAGAATGCGGATGGGCTCGGGCAGCGAGTAGCGGATGACATCGGCTTCTTCTGTCGTTTCCAGATAGCTGAACACGAGTGGTACGTCTTCAAAACGGCGAGTTTTTGCAGTGCCGTAGGAAACAGTCGTGTTCATCAACCGCCTCATAGAGACCTTCAGTGCGTCTCTACGCGCATGCTGACCAAGAAATTTCAGCGCCGTTGCGACTGGCAGAGCCGTGAGTTCGTTTGGCATGCCTTTGTCTGACTCGTAAGCAGCTGAGATCAAAAGTTCATGCAGTGCGGCGTCGGCGGCCGTTAGGATATCCGCAGAAGTAATTTCCACGGCCTCCAACATTTCGAGCGGGCGTGGGCTTTCCGGTGCGACTTTTGTAAGAGAACTGGAAGCAATTGCATTAACAATGGTGCCACGGGTGGCAGGTTGAATAAGTTCCGGCATGCTTAGTACTCAGGATTTGTACTAATAGTGTTTGCGACGGCGGAAACTAAGTCAACATGTTTAAATGACATGATTTCATTTCGTGTCATTTAAACGATATCTCTTTATATGACACGGTTGAGAAACGCGTCATATAGACAGACCATGTTTAAATGACACGCTTGGGATTTATGTCATATAGACGTTTATATGACGTGGTTTTCAGTGGTGTCATTTAAAGCTGGTTTGGGATTCTTGTCATAAAAAGAATGTTGACGGACGTAGACCCTGTCTGCGTCAAACAGCAAAAGTGTCAACATTGGAAATGCACGATTCTAAATAGAGAAAAATCGGCTTCCAAAAGGGTTTTGTTTTTTGGATGGTCTGGTCGCTTCGCGAGGGTGCTTCGCACGAGGACTTGTTGCACTTCTTTTCTTCAGACCTGCGGCTTGGATAGACCGTTTGAAGCTACGCGGTATAAGCCTCTCGTAGAGACGGTCGGCGGATTTGCACTAAGTTGGTCGTATGCAAGGCACGGCCGCATCATTTCATCTCGTAGAGACGGAAAGGAGATGATGATGCCACGTCCAACTAATCTAACGCCCTCGGGGCAAGCCAAAGCTGAGCGTCAGGCGCGTTACAGGCAGCGTCTGCAGGAAAGGCGTGAACCTGAAGCAGACCGCGTAGACGTAGCGCTAGCTAACGCTATGGTCGCTTTCTCGTCGGTCGTTTCGGATGAGAAGCTCGAAGGCTTTAAGCCGTCAGTTATCGCGCTCGTTCGTGGTGCCCTGGCTCTTCTCGAAGCAGACGGCTTTTCACGTGAGCAGAGTGCTCGCGTTCTTCGACGTCGGATGTCGCGTGATATACGCCCAGAGATCGCAGATTTCATCGATGCAGGCGCGTTCGATAAGCGTTTGAAGTCGCACTATTAGAATCGTATTCCCCCCATTACTCCACATTTCAGAATCGAAAACTGGCAAATCCTCGTAGAGACACCGCCCAACTACTGCGGGCGGTTTTTCATTTTTGGATAGAATCTTGCGGAGGTGAGGCAGACGCTGATCTCTCAGCAGGAGATCACGCATGCAGAAGTCAGCAAGCCAAGCGAGCTTGGCGCTCAGGCTCAACAATTTGGAGCAGAAATTCGATGACTTTGAAGTACCCGACCCAGAAGAGCCGGATGCCGGGTTAACTGGCCGCCTCGCGAAGATGACGGTTGCTGGCTCTGCTACGTCTGGCACAGGTGCGGACTGGTCGAAAAATACATATTTTTTTGAAGTAGCTGGAAATCCGAGTCTTTCGACGTCTCTCTACGGAGAGTATCAATACAATCCTACTATCTATCAATCTGTTTCCGAGAAGCCGTTTTATAGACAAGTTTTTGGCTATTCACATGCCGGGAAATTTTCTGAAAACGCCTATTCTCTTTCCGAAGCGGTTTTTGGACAGAGTAATCTTACAACAGACAGCTACGTTGATTATTTCGCGAACGGCGAGGCACTGATCCATTTTCTTTTCGGAAGTAACACATGGACAGAAATAGAATCTCGACTTGAGGTTTTGAAATCTGCCGGTGGTCTTTTCGGGATATTGTTTGGATCGGCAACAAATGCGGAAGTCCACGCTGAAAACAGCTACAACAATTTGTTCCGCTGTCTCTGGGGGCGACCGGAAGTCGTTGAGTTTCTAACTAGTGACCTGAGCAAAGATCTGTTCAATCTGATTTTCGGGTATAGTACTGGGTCAATACAATCGGACCTGAATTTTATTTCTGCGACAGACAACAGATTTGATTTACTGGCATCTGTAAAAAAGATGCGAAGCGACATGAATTATTTGGAAGAGCGCGTTCGTTTTCTCGAAATCCATACTGGTTTTTCATTGAATGAATAAAAATGCTCTTGAAACTTACATCAGCCGCTCACATCATCATAAATGTCATCGACATTTGGAGTTATCCTTTCGCCAAGTTGATGTTTTCTGGGAAGAGACGGCTGCGGTTTCAGGATCCGCGGCCGTTTTCCGTTTGTGAGGTGCGATGAGGCTTGATTTACAAATTGACGAACGCGCTTTTCAGAAATCTCTCTCGCACATCCAACGCGAAGTTCTGCCGAAAGCCGCCGCTAGCTGGCTCAACGGTATCGCATTCGCGGCTCAGAAGGAGCTGAAATCTCACGTGAAGAAAGCCTTTGACGGCCATGTTCCGTTCACTGAGCGCGGGTTTGTGGTTGAGAAAGCGAAGCCAGCAGCGGGTCTTCAGGGCATGTTTGCCGAAGTGCGGGTTCAGCCAGCACAAGCGGCATATCTGCGTTTCCAGATAGAGGGTGGTGTCCGAAAAACAGGCGATGTCGGTTCCGGCCCGTTCGACCTCATGGTTTTCGGAGAAAAGAGGAACCGCGCAGGCAACATCAGGTGGGGCTACCCGAAGCAGCTGTCGAAGCAGAACCGCGAGGAGAAATGGAAACGGGCGTCGCTCCGTGCTCAGCGAGAGGCCGCACGGGCACAGGGGCAAGACACAAGCTCTCTGGCCTGGTTTCGAGCCACTCGAAATCGTCCAGGTATATTCTTTGGCGAGGTTGGCGGCGTAAAAGGTTACTGGCAGCGTCCGAAGCGCTCGAAAGCTGCACGAAAGCGTCTTCCTGGCGTCATCAGCGTTCGTGCGACTGAGCAGATCAAACCATTACTGAGTGTTGCCGATCAGGCTCGATATAAGCCGCGCTATCAGTACCAAGCTCAAATCGCGAAAGCCATGCGCGTGAAAGCGACGTCGGCCGCGTTTGGTGCAGAGCTGAACCGTCAGATGAGGAAACGTCGGTCATAGTCCGAAAGGGATAATCCGTATGCGCCTTTGACGATGGTCGGATGGATCTCTAGACGTCGAGTCAAGATCAACAAGAGCGAAGAGAAAAGGACATTTCGAAGCCCTGTTGTTCCCTCTCAGCAAAAGGAGCTTACGAGATGTTTGATACTAATTTGACGACCTTCATTTCCGAGCATGTCGACTTTGGGGAGTGGAGTACTGATAACAGTGTCCATGGATTCAAGTCTGTAGTGAAAGTTGGCCGCTTCGATACCCTTATCCTGACCGTTTCAAACAGCGGCGATGGCGGCGGCTACTATGTTGTATCTGATCTGATCGCGGGGAATGAACTCGGTGACGGCATGACACCAGATGTCACATCAGCAAAGCGCGATGCCGTCGAGTTTTCGAAACATATTTTGCATCAGCTCTGGCAAGAAAATGCTTCAGATGAGCATGTGAAAGAACAGGAGATCGCTGATTTTTTATACGACTGTTTGATCAAGGATTGGCGAGCTGATCCTCTTGACGCGCTCGCGCAGCACTATCGCATCAAGCATAAGGGCGCAGTTATCTTTGAACTGACAGCGAGACGGCACTTCTTCAAAACGCATTGGCGAATTCTTGAAGAAAATCAACTGGTTATCAAAGGTGTAGCACCGCAACTGGACGACGCAAAATTTGAAGCGGAAGCGGCGGCGCTGAGATGTCTGCAGCGCTATGCGGAAGCATATGCAACGGACAGGCTGAATGAAATCCGAGAAGCTGCATAAGATTTCAAAACGGGGTGGTTTTCGACTGCCCCGTTTCTTATTTGCCGCCGGCGGCTCTACCCTCCATGATTATTGGAGGATTTGGAATAAGGTGTCGCAATGATCCCAACCGTCGAAACCCAGCCGTACGTAGAACTCACGCTATGGCACATCCTGAAAATCGCGGGCAGTTATCACCTGGTCGGTGAACCGCTGAACCGCGCTGACGGTGGCCCAAGAATTTCTTCGCCGATAGCGGAGATGGACGCCAGAAATTGGCTAGCCACGACTTCGTCGGGCCGTGAATATCGCTTGATGGAAGGATCAACAGTACCGCTGGGACATCTCAGGAATGGCTTTCTGAAGGGATATTGCGCGCACTACGGCTTGGATATTGATGATGTCGGACTGGCTGATGCCTTAGAAGTCGAGCTGGCGTTGGCCTCTCCGGCTAATAGACTGAAAGTGTAGATAGAAATCCCTTCTAGCTTTGCTATTATGCAGTGATTAGGGGGATTTCACATGCGTATAATCGCTTTGAGCGCTGCCGCTCTCTTTGCATCAATTTCCGCTTCTTATGCCGATTTTCAGTGTCCAGCGCGACAACCTGCTTGGCATGCTCAAGATAAACAGAAGGCCGACTTTTATCTGTATGGCACTAAAGGCTTCGAATGGGAAAGTAAGCTGTATCTGGAGAGATGGGATAAAGGATCGCTGACTTGGCGCGTATCTCCAGAGCGAACATGTTCGGATGGTGTATCGACTTGTTACATGCTCTTTCCAAAGCTCGAACAGTACCGTGACGAGAAAAAGAAAGAGGATGACCGTTTATCGGTCTCATATGAAACCATTTCGGATGATCAAGATGAAGATAGATACATCGTTTTAGCCGCGTTAACTCAGAGCGCATGGTACTCAGGTGGAATTGATGTCGAGAGATTTAGCAAACCTGACACCGAGCAAGAACGCGTAATTGCACCCAACGTATATACTAAGATGAATTGCGGCGAACATGCCAAGAAGCTTGTATTTCTGAATGCAGCTAAAATCGGCATTAACAAGGCGAAAATCGCACCTGATGACCTTCCTCAAGCGCGGCTAACTGGCAAAATGAAGAGCATGTATGATTGCATGCCGGAGGCCAGAAGCACGTGTCTTGAAATGCTTTACAAGGATGATGCTTACGTAAAACAACATGAAGCTGAATATGAAATTTACGAATGGGGCGAATGGCACGACCAGTTTGAAAACGACGCGGATCGCAACAATTACTGGGCAAATTTGCATCGTCAGGCGGCCGAAGAAGGCTACAATCTCTTTACGAATGCGGAATTGCAAGAAGCCGCAGGTGTGAACTTCGAGAAGAAGTGATTGTGCCAGCGGCGTCTGCCTGTGACATCTACAGGCTTTGCATCCGGCGATTTTTTCACTGAAGCTCTTCTTCGAGCGCCTTTTGCATGCATATAAGATCACCTGAGCGACCATGTTGCTCGTACTGGGTCTGATAATACTGTGCTGAGTGCGGACAGGAGTAGCTGCTCGTATCAGTCAGGTCGCGCTCCAAAGCTTTCTGCATACAAACCATGTCTTTAACCTGGCCATTTTTTTCGTAACGCTCTTGATAATATTGCGCGGGTTCTGAACAAGAACCATAAGGAGTTTGTGCAGACGCAAAAGAAGAGGCGAAAATCACGAAGAAGGAAATCAAAACTTGATACATTACAATCCCTTCGAACCTGGCTTAACTACAGATTGATAATCTAAGCTACAGAACCCGTTAGGGACATCCATTAAGTATATATTGTTTTTATTTTCCTGGTCCCGCCATTTATATGAATCACCGAAACTTAACTTCTTAAATTCACCCGTACCGTATATGCTTTTCAGTTCGCCAATAAGAGAAGGACACTGATCTAAATCAATAAGATCAAGTTTTACCATTTCGAGTTGGCGACTTTTTTTACCGAACCAAAAATCTGCTTTAAATTTAAAACGTTCTGTATTGTATGGTGCGGAAAGCAAATTAACTATATGACCATCTTTGATGGTATTTGGCTTTTTTGGTTTTGATGCTTTGTTCCCAGAAGCTGTGATAACTTCTTCAGTAGTCATTCCCCATTTTGTATATTGCCAATCGGCAAATGCGGAAGTTGAAACGAATGAAAAAGCGATTGCCCAAATCACGGTCTTCTTACACATAGCCCCTCACAGAGTTCCTGAGTGAAGAAAGTATCAATCCTTGGCTATTTTCTCAATGGCGTCTTCCTACCTTATACCAGCCCATTTCTTGATCGTAGGCTTTCAATCAATAGGGTGCACAGCTACCCCTTGCGCATTTCATGTGTAATTTCGCATATTTTAAAGGTAAGTGACGGCGGTGTTCGTTGTAAGTTAAAACATTGATTCGTGGTCAGTGTTTATCTGTTGAATAGCGAGATTACATGTCAGGCGATAGTCGCAGTAAGCAACACCATTATTTACCTAAGACATTTCAAAAGTCATTTACCGTTGACGGGATGGGAACGCAAGTTTTCTTCTCCGAGAGAGGTGAGGGCGGCTTGTATGGCGATCCCGTTATCAGAAATATAAAAACAACTTTTAAAAAGAAAGATTTGTATACAATTAATGTCGAGGGAAAGAAATCGGATATACTTGAGAGGGAATATTACGGTCCTATCGATGAAAATTTGAGCAAAATAATTCCTTACTTAAATGAAGAGTTAACTAAAAACCGTATTCCAGTGATTACTGCAGACACTTCGAATAAATTGAAAATTTTGGTGATAGAGATGTTGAAGCGTACACCAGAGTTCGGAAATTGTGAAAGTTACAGTGATGTAGGGAGGAATACAGTTTTAGAGGCTATAAATGATTTATCTAAAAGTGCGTCAGATGAAGTTATAAGAAATCTAAATAATATGTTGAAGGACTCCAATCTAACGGATCTTATTGGTAAAGACATCATTGCTAAAGCTAAAACACTACCCATGACTTTAGTTGACGATGTTCTAAAGAATTATAATATTAGGTGGGTTAGAACGGAAGGCAAGTCCTCGTTTATTTTGTCCAGCCTTTGTTGTTATCGTATTGGAAACGGAGGATCAAACGGCTTGTCCAGTATGAGTGCAGAAGTATGGATGCCTATTTCGCCGAAAAACTGTTTGGTTCTAATACGAGATCCGAATAAGCAAGTTCCTTTAATATCATTTGTTAATGGCGATAAAGTCAATCAGGTGAATGATCATGCTTCTACTTATAGCAAGCAAATAGCTTCACACTCAAAAGCTTTATTAGAAGCTGTTATTAAACGCTTGAATAAGTAAAAATTCTTTGGAATGTGACGCCGGGCTTTCCAAGAACAACGCTAATAATTGGCCACGACAACTAAAATCCAGAATGTGTAGAGTAAGAAATATTCTTCCGATCTGCTAATATACGTCGTTATTAATTGCGGCCGACAGTTTTACACTGCAAGATATGTGTAAAACGACGAGGAAGCAAATATGAATATATTTAATGAAGATATTAATATCATCGAATGGCTAATTATCAATGTTGACGGCAATTATCGCATTGTTGGATTAGTTGGCGGAGATCACGAATACCCAATACATATTGTGAGTTCACCAATAATCAAATCTTCAGGCGACAACATTTTCAAAACTGAAGACCAAAATGTTTACATCTTGAGGCAAGACTATCCTCCGTGTTTTTCAGACAAATATAGAAATAATTTTGAAGACCGTATGATCTATGTTCTCAGAGATCCGAGAAGAAATAGTTTTGGTAGAGAGATAGAATACAAAATCGCATCACTGGATGAACTCAGGACAGCCTTCGGATAGATGGTCTATCAAAAAAACGTCGATGGGACCCTGAGCTTTCAAGGTGGAATGCGGGTAATTGGCGACCGCATAGTGTCGCTCTTTCCAAAATTTTTTTTAGGCATTCATCATCAGCACCCCTCCGCAATTTTAAATCTGAACTAGAATCTTGCAGCGCCGAGAAGTTCAATATTTTCAGTGGCTTTACTGAACTTTGGAGCGTATATGGCGAGAAAGAAATCCGGCGACGATGTGCTGAATTTATGTGACAAACAGTCGGTACTAATCAGCACAGACCAGACAGAACGTAACATCTCATCTTCACGACGCGCTGCTGCAAAAAACAGGCTGGTGTCTTTGAAGGAACTTGCTGATTTTCTCGAACGAGATCGAAATACAGTTTCAAGCTGGCTGAAGTTTGGGCTTCCCTTTGTTGAGAAAGCAGACCGTGATCTCGGCAAGGCTTGGAGTTTCGACACTGCCGAAGTCGTGCGCTGGCTTGAAAAACGTGCAGCTGATGCGGCTGCTGAAAAGCTTGGTACGACTGGTCTCGACGGCAAGACATCTGAAGATGAAGCGAAGCGACGTCGCGCTGTTGCTGCAGCGATCATCACAGAGTTGGAAGCAGCTGAAGCGGTAAAAACCGTCGTACGTGTGTCTCACGTTGTCGACCGCATTTCTGCAGATTACTCGGAAATTCGTAGCCGTCTGATATCTTTACCTGATGCCATTTCTGGTCGCGTAGAGACAAAAGTCGCGCAGAAGGTGCGCGAAATAGCTGACGAGCAAGTGCGTTCAGCACTGAAAGCTCTTCGTGTAGATCGGGATTTCCAGCAGTCTGAGGGGTGATTTTCATGCTCGATGAATCCCTTTTTGAACAGCTGGATTTATCAGAAGGTGCCATCAGTTTTGATGATGCGCTCGACAGCTTGCGCAATGACGTCCTGCAAATACCGCCGTTCAAAGATCCAGTGGAATGGATTTACGATAGCATCGAGTTACCGAAACAGGCTACTTTTAGGCCTGGAAACATGAAGTTGAACGGTTTCCAGCGACCCGTTGCGCTCGACGCACTCGACCCAGACGTCGACCAGATCACGGTTTTGAAAGGCGTGCAGGTAGGATGGTCATCATTCCTGAAGGCAATGCTGTTCTATGGCATCAGCTACCTTGCGCTGAAAGCCATCTTGACCCAGCCCACAGATGACGACGCCAAGGGCTACTATAAAGACCAGATAGAACCTCATTTTGCTGACGTTTTATCAGGAATTCGCCGCTCTCCATCAAGGGGCGAGGTACAGGACACCTGGGACGAACATCGTTTTAACAATGGTGCGCAGCTCTATTTTCGTGGTGCTGCTTCTGATGACGCTTTCCGCCGAATAAGCGCGCAGTGGCAAATGGCTGACGAAGTTGATGCAGATGCATGGCAATCAAAAGGTGAGAAATCTCAAGCTGATAAACTGGCTCTCTATCGAGATCGTGGCACGGCTTTCATTGACAGCAAGCTGTGGGTGGGTAGCACACCTCTATCCCGCGACACATCGCTTGTTTGGCGCGAATGGCTCTTATCTGATCAGCGACGTCTGCATGTTGCCTGTCCACATTGTGGAGCCAGCCAGTATCTGAAGTGGGGAACTGACAAAACCGACTACGGCTTCAGATGGAAAACCAATGAGCACGGACACGTCACGGAGTCTTGGTACCAGTGTGAAGCTGAAGGCTGCCGCATAGACGAGCATCATAAGGAGGACATAGTCGAGGCTGGGGAATTCGTTCCGACTGCGATCCCGAACCGTCCTGGCCATCGCGGTTATCATTGGCCTGCATGGCACTCTTCGGCTCCAAAAGCGAGATGGTCAATTCTCGCGCAACAATGGTTGGATGCTCAGGGCGACACAGAACTTCTAAAACGCTTCATAAACAACGTACTCGCAGAACCGTGGGACGATCTCGGTGGCGAAAGTATCGATACCGACAGCCTAAAAAGCCTGCGTATTCCATATCGTGCGGAGGTACCTGATGACGTTGTCGTACTGACGTTAGGAGGCGACACCCAGACAAATAAAGAGGGATTAAAGGGAGGCAATCACGAAAGTATCGCGTCACGTGAAGTGTCCGTATTTGGCTGGAATAAAAAGCGTATGCCTCGCTTGATAATGCATAAAGTGATTGTTGGAGAACCAGGTGATGCGGATGCCGACGCCGAACTTGATGAGATCATCAACCGTAAATTCACAAAGGCAGACGGCACCACGATGAAGATTGCGGCGTCTGCCATCGATCTCGGCGGTAGCTACGGGGACCAAACAAAGGCCTTTGCCAAGGCACGTTCGACAAAACGGGTATGGGCGGTAAAGGGAAATAATAACGCCAAGGGCACGCGATCTTCGTCAGTTTGGCCCCGTAAAGTCAGCCGTTCTACGCGCAATGGTTCGAGTTGGTATATGCTCGACACACAGCTTGCCAAAGATGCTGTCGGCCGCATGATCCTTATACGAGGTCCCGGTGCTGCGACCTTTCCAGCGGATACGCCAGACTCTTATTTTGACGGTCTCACGGCTGAAAAAATGAAGATAGACAAAAAGAAAGGTGGACGCCACTGGGAGCGTAAGAAGTCGACAAACACTGGCGAAGAATGGGACTGTCTTGTCTATGCCTACGCCGCCCTTTGCGGCTTGCAGGCATCCGCCCTTGCATACCGTGACTTGAATCTTGCAGCACGTAAGCTCGGTATAGAAGATGCGCTACCTCCGCACGATCCCGAAACAGGCGAGTTACTGGATGAAGCGCCAGCTGATGTTCCCGCAAGTTCTCAATTGAGAACAAAAAGCGAACAAAAAACTGAAAAGCCGCATCGGCATGGTGCCGAGGAGAACAGAGAAGAGGTGCCGAAGGAGGTTCCAAAGTCTGTAGCCAAGCGGAAGAAAAAACAGGGCGGCCGAGTTGTGGGTTCGACCGCGAGACGTTGGTAATTGGGAGATTTTGGATGAGTGAATTTAAAGAAGTAGGCAACTTTATTATGAAATCAGATGGGAATTTTGAGCCATTTGATATGTCTAAAAATGATGATGCTTTAGTCATCGAGATGCCTCGTGACATCTCATTTGTCATCTCGTTTGATGCAGATGGCACTTACAAAATCGATGAGGTGTCCGAATGAGGCTCTTCAGATTTTGGTCGCGTGAACAATGCACGGATGCGATCCTTGCACTTGAAGAAGGTTTGGCGTCCGGCGCTCAATCTATCTCATACCCAGCTGGCGGTTCCCTTTCTTACACGAATTTTGAGAACGCCGAAAAGCTCCTGTCTGCTCTTTATGCACGACTTGATGACCTCGACGGAAAGCGTCGAAAGCCAGCAGTCAAACTGATCCCCTTCGTGGTAAAAAGGGGGTACTAAGTCATGGCTCAGCAAGCAGAAGCCCGCTCGTCAACACCTAAATCAAGACGCATCGGCACACATGCACGCAGCGTTCGGTCGTCTATTTTTTCCAACATTTTTAAGAGTGCCAAACACTTCTTCGAAGCAGCAAGCAACTCGAAAACTATTGAACAATCCGTTGACGTCGGCCCTAACGGTTACAATTCCGACATTGAGAAAGTCAGGCGTCGAAGCCGTTGGATGTATGCCAATGACAGCTTTTATCGTCAGGCATGCAGGCAGGTAGCAAATAATGTCGTTCACTACGGCATCAAGCCAGTCGTCAAAGATAAGGCCCTTCTAAAGCTCTGGAATAGATGGCAGAAAGAAGCTGACGTTCGTGGTCGAATGGACTTCTACGGACTTCAGTATGTTGCGGGTTTTGTCATACCTCGCGACGGAGAAGCCCTAGTTCGTTTTCGTGAAAGACGAGATGGCGATATGCGAAGCGGTGTCAATTTCCAGCTTCAGATGCTGGAAGCTGATCATCTACCGCTCGATTATACGCAGCAAGCACCAAATGGAAATTGGATCGTAAGTGGTGTGGAAAGGGACGTAATCGAGCGCCCTTCAGGCTACTGGCTCTATGATTTTCATCCTAAGGATTGGCAGGGAACTGGTCAGCAATCGCTCATTCCAAAGCGTGTTTCTGCTGAAGATGTATTGCATATTTACATGCCAGAGCGCTTGTCTGACAGCAGAGGCTATCCGTGGGGTGCCAGCGCGCTCAATATCACGGAACGCATTCGTACTAGTGATGAAGCTCAGGTTGAGAAGCAGCTCACGCAAGCAGGTTTCGCTGGTGTTTTCAAGAAGCCGAGACTTTCCAGTGATGAGCCGAAGGAAGAACTGGAAACCCAAAAAGACGAAGACGGCGAAGATTTTGTTCCGGTAGAACGCGGAACTTTTGCAATTGTACCTGACGATTACGATGTTGAATTCGCTCCTCAAACGCAGTCAGATGCCAATTATGGCGTCTTCAGGCGTGAGCATTTGAGCGGTCTTGCAGTAGCGATGGGATTAGCCGTCGAACACATTACGATGAACTTCGAAAAGCTCAATGACAGGACATACCGCGCTGTCATGCTCGAAGCCCAGAGATTTATTGAGAGCATTCAATATCACTTGTTCGTAAATCAATTTTGCAAGCCAGTTTGGCGGAGGTTCCTATCTTATGCCGTGCTTCATGGACTATGGTCGGTGCCAGAAAACCAGGAGCTGGATGATTTGTTCGAGATCGAGTGGATGGCTCCTGCTCGTGGTCATATTCATCCTCTTCATGAAATTAAAGCGTTCTCAGAAGCGGTAAAAAACGGTTTCACATCGCGCAAGCGCGTTGCTGCATCTTTTGGTGAAGATGTTGAGGATATCGATACAGAAAATGCCGAAGATCAGACAAGAGCTAGGCTTTTGAAATTGCTGTATCCGATATACGAAAAGCTGATGTCAGATGAGGAATTTGAGAAGATTATGGCGGATGAGGAGACTGTGCATTAAGACGATTAAATACCATCGCAGTTAAATTTTATATATTTCAACTGTGATGGTATTTCAAAAATTATTTGGATTTTTTAGCAGATAGTTTGCTTGCCTTGTTAAGTATTAATTTTTTATTGTATACGCCATTTAATACATGCTCAAGAACGTCAAAGGCATCAAACAAATCATCATCTTCGACATTATCATTACCGTGAGTACCTAGATTACCGATATTTCGCAGACCTTGTAGTTCTGTCTTTAAATCTAAACCTTGTGTGAACGCATCAATACGTTGAGAGAGATTTAAACGGTATGGTTTTTGATTTTTATCAATTCCTTTGGTAACAACGCTTTGTTCATCAAGCATTGCTTCAATAGCCGTTCGTAATCGAGCGACACAAGCAGATGTGTCGGTCCAGTAAATTTGAAAAGCTAATAAGAGTTGATCCTTTACTCGTTTGGGTACGGAATTGGATATCTTAAATATTGGCAAAGGCGGAAAGACAGTCCGTATTCTCAAAGCTTCTATGTAATTAAAACTTATACCATACTCTTCGTGAAATTCTTCCTCCTCTACAGTTTCACTGTCACCAGTTAAATAAACTATCTCTCCGCAATGAGCCTCGTCGCATTTCAACTCTGCGGCCCATCGTTGTGTTATGGAATAAGGTTCAGGACCATATTCACCATGACTATTTATTGAGTACTGAGGTTCTACTATAGCTAGTTTTTTTTCTGCCAGACGGACTTTTCCCATTTCACATGATGGGCAAGGAAATGATGATAAGTTGTCTTGGGTGCGAAGCTTATACCATGTCGGACGATGTATCGTCATTTTACCCCCTATAATATTCACCGCTTATTATACTATTATTTTCAAATCCGCACTTAAATCTTGCAGAACTATCCCGCACGATCAGTCCAGATAACATTTTCTGGACTGACGAATGCCGAAGAAAATCGAAAAAATTCAAGGACAGATGCGCACACGAGCACATGCTCGCGGTGCACGTACTGTCAATGTCGGAGATAAATCTTTCGATATAATCATCAGCACTGAGACGCCTGTCCGTACCTGGATTCAGAATCCTAACAATCCGTCCGAAACCATTGAAGTTGATGAGATTTTGTTGGCTTCGGGTCTGGATTATTCTCGCACCGAAAATATGCCACTCATTGATTGCCACGATACTTTTTCTGGCATCAAAAGCATTCTCGGCATGGTCGAGAACGTCCGCGCAGTGGGTTCGGAAATCCACGGAACTGCCGTTCTAAACACTGAAAATGCAGGTCTGATCACCGACATCGAGCGCGGTCACTACAACCAGATCAGTGCAGGTTACGGCGTCAACGCGTATGAAATCGAATTCCGCAACGACGATGTACCACTCGCATTTGCAACGTCTTGGACGCTCTATGAAGCCAGCCTTGTCGCCGTTGGCGCTGATCCGAATGCGAGTGTCAGGTCAGCAGGTCGCACGATACCGACACCCACAATTTCCTTCCGCAACAAGCCTGCCAAAGCGGCGAAGCCGAAGGCTAATTCCACCAGAAAACTTAGAAAATTGGAGAAAAGAACTATGGAAGAACAAGACCTTATTGAACTCGTTGACGCCGCAGAAGCTGCTGCAGAGATCGTTGAAGAAGCGGTAGCCGCTGTTGAAGCAGCTATCGAAGAGCTGGGCGACAGCGTACCCGAGGAAGTTCTCGAACGTGCTCGTAAACTTCGTAATGAAGATGACAATGAAGACGAAGAGCAGCGTAAGCACGGCAAACGTGAAGACGCTGCTGATGACGAGAAGAAGGAAGAGGAAGAAATTCGCTCTATCCGTTCCATTGCAAAGAGCTATGGCCTCACGAAAGCAGTCGACGATCTGGTCGCCCTAGGCACTCGCTCGAAGGACCTGAAAGCCAGCATTCGCTCTGCGATCCTTTCAAAGGCAATTGGCACGTCTGGCGCTCGCTCTGACATCGAGCCGAAGCCTGTTCGTAAAGAAGCCAAGCTGACGTCAGCTCGTGACATATACGCCAAACTCAACAAGCGTGGCTAAACAAAACCCATTTTTGGAGAAGATAAATGACAAGATTTTACAAGCAGCGCCCTGATTTAGCGTTTCTTCTTATTCCAGCCAGCGGCGACCGTTCTTTTGAAGAGATCGCCGTTGTTGCGTCGACCACTCCGTATGAAGTTGGCACCATTCTGGTGAAGGGTGAAGACAATTATGCGGTTCTAACTTCAGCTGATCTGGAGCCAGCTGAAGAAGGCGATGAAGTGAAGGTTTCGCTCGCAATCCTTGGTGCTCGTACCGTTTTCCATGCTGATGATGAGCAGACACAAGCTCCGGCTCTTGCCGTCGTTCGCGATGCCACGATCAAAGCTTTTGAACTCGTTTTGCCAGCTGGGGTCACCATCGACGTGCTTGCACCGTACTTGGAAAAACAGGGCCTCATCCTTCGTTCGTAAAAAGAACAAAACGTAAACAAATATTGTTTGGAGAAACTAATGGAACTGAATAACATTCTTAACAGCGGCAACGAGTTGTTCTCGAAGGTGGCTCTTACTGACCATGTAGTCACCCAGCCTTACGTGCCTGACTTGGTCAGCAAGTGGCTGCCTTGGAATAGCGAAGGCGTTCACCTGCCAACCGTTGCCATTGATTTTACCGATGGCACACTCGACATGATCCCTGAAGCTGTTCGTGGTGCGCCAGGCGATGCTCCAGAGCGCGATACCGACAGCTCCGTGCTCGTGAAAATCCCTCACTACCCTCAGCAGAATACTCTGCTTGCAACCCAGTTTGAAGGCATCCGTGCAGCTGGTAGCGAGCTTCTGGTGACTGTTGAAACTGAGCGCAACAAGCTGCTCTCGCGCTTCAACAAGCGCAATCGCCTGATGTGGGAAGTGTCCCGTATCGGTGCTGTAACGGGCAAGCTCCTTGGTTCAAAGGGTCAAGTGATCAAGAACTGGAACAAGGAATTTTCGGCTGCTCAGACAAAGGTGCAGATCGACTTTGCATCTGCAAATACGAAGCTTCGCACTGAACTTGTGAAAGCGAAGGATAAGGGCGAAGACAACCTGGGCGAATTTACCGCTGACCGCTGGATTTTGATAGCTGGCAAAGACGCTTTTCCATTGATCACGGATCATCCGAACTTTGAAAAAATGTTCGAGCGCTACAACGACGGCGCGACGCTTCGCGATGATCTCAGCGATGGTTTCAAGATCGCTTCGAACATCACTGCGGTGAAGTATACTCGCAACAAAATCGGTGGACAGACTATCTTTGGCGATAGCGACATGTACCTCGTGCCTGTCGTCGACGGCATGTTTCAGACACGTTTTGGTCCAGGAACTGGAATGGGCGATCTCGGCGTTATCGGCCTGCCAGAATATGTCTCACCGTACGACCTGCCGCACGATGAAGGCGTCGAGCTGAAGGCTCAGACTAACGTCATCAGCTGGGTGCAGCGCCTCCAGGCCATCGTGAAAATCGAACCCAAGTAACCAGAGATTCCCGCGCTTTTACCTCCCAGCGCGGTTACCAGGCCGAGGACAGGGTGGCGCTCCTTCCCATCCTCGGCCGTTTTTATTTAAGGCGCTGTTTTTAGGAGATTCTTATGACGATACCAGTCGTTAAGACCGCCATCGCGCCGAACGGTGCATTACCCGCTCATCCAGCTCCAAGCGCCGTGAGCATGAACGTAGCACAAATTTCAGTAGCTGCTGATGCTCCTGCCGCACACACAGTCTCCGCTGTCACTTCGCTCGTGCAGATCAAGCCAACCTCGGATGTCTTGTTCTATGCGGACAAGCCAGGCGAAGAGTTCACGCCCGATTTCGGCATGCCACTCGCCGCAGGAGGCTATTTCTCATTCTCTGTAGAAGCAGGCTGCACACTTCATTTTTCGGCCGATAAAGCTGCTCTCGTTTATGTGCTGGAGGGCTAAACCATGCTGAATCCTATTCTCCCAACCAGCACTGGCGGCGGTACTGATCCCGAGCTGGAAGGCCGTGTCGACGCGCTTGAGCAAAAAACAGAGCAGACCGCTCACGATGTGACGTCGCTGTATGAAAACATCATCGCGCCGTTGTCCGACTCTGTTGGTGAGATCGACACAAAAGTCTACTCGCTCGAAAACGGTTTTGATGAGCTGAAAACTACTGTTGAGGCACACGAAAATAGCCTGGCTGACACCGAACGTTTTAAAGAGAGCGCAACGCTGCCATTTCAAGGTTTTTCTGTTTCATATTTGTACGGACAAGCTGGAAATTTTTTGAGTTGGCAGACACCACTATCGCGTTTCAATACCGCGCTGGGAACGGTCGTTTTTACAGCAAACGATGTTGAATGCTCTTTTGAAGTCACAGAAACCGACACAGTCAATGATGTTGTAAGCAAGTTTTACGACGCGGCGTCAGCTGCTGGATACTATACATATCCGAGCATGTTTTTAGGAAATCTGCGGTTCGAAGCTAGTCTCGGCTCTAGCTTGCGCTTCCCACAAACGTCTTGGCCAGCTCTCTGGTCAGTGCTCGGTGTGAGCGGACAAAGCGTTTATTCGAACGCAATTGAAGATCCTTTTACGTTGTCTCCGCAAAAAATGTTGCTGCAAAACTCTGGCGGCGAAAATGTTGATGATCGCTTTCAACGTTTGCAGACCGAGTTGGATATGCTCGACTATGTCAGCGGAAAGGTTGGGCCTGTAGATATTCTGCAAGATCCTCAGATTGGGCAGATTGCTTATATCTACAGCTCTGGAGAAGGTTATTATAATGGAGCTGAAGATTTATCATTCTATCTGATCGCTTCAGATACTATGGAAATGACCGTTAACGGTAATCTTATTACCGTAGTTGCAGGTGAAGACCTCAGTTTTTGGGGCATATTTAATGCCATTTCTAATTCTTTGCCGCATCCGTTGATGCTTGAATATTTTGGCGGTCAACTTCGTATCGTCGTGCAAGGCAATACTGATATCCAGATTATAAGCGGCAAAATCGCTCAACTGTTTGGCTTCATGAATTCCAGCGCAACGACGCGAGAATTTGAGCAGCTTCCGTACGGATTTAAAGCAACAGAAATACTACATGATTTGAACCGCACTTATCCGCTTTCAGTCGACGCAACGCTTGAACTCATGCGCAGTGAAATTCACAACTTGCAGAACGGCATAAATCATCTTTTACGTGAAGTTGCAGAACTGAAAAGCGGGGGTGCCTGATGTCTAAGCACCCGGCATTCAACGCCCTTGCACGAACCGCAAATAGGGTATTTCGTGAGCGCGGCCAGCACTTCTGGCACCAGCACGATGCTGACATCGCGCAGCCGATACAGCTGATTTTTAACGACGCCTACGCCGAAGTTGATGCAGCTGGCGTACGTGTTGAAGAAGCTCAGCCAACTGCTTTCGTACTCATTGAGGATGCATGCAGGCTAGCACCGGGGAGGGCATCTGGACCGTTAGATTTGATATTCAGCAACCGCGACGAACTTACAATATCTGGTGTCAGATACGGAATAGAATCTTGCAGGGGGGACGGTTACGCTCAGTTGGAGATTAAGCTTTCGAGAAAGAATTCTGGCTGATGGCGCATGTGAAGAGACAGGTGAGAGATGGGGTAAAGAACGTTTTGAAAACGCTTCCTGAACTCGCGTCTGTCCACTCAGTAAGCCGTACTTTCCGCTCTGCACAGCGTGATGAGTTTCCCATGGCTCTTATTGCCGTGTCGGAGACAATCGAGTTCGCTGACAAAAATCCGATCGGTTCCCGCCTCCTGCAGCGCAACATCAATATCGATGTGACTTTGGCCGTGCGAGACAGCGTCGAAGATGCCGAAGATATCCTCGACGATCTGTCTGTCTCGGTCGAAAAGGCCCTTTTAATGCCGTCCTCAATCGGTGCTGGAAAGCTCATGTTTTGGCGCTTCAACGGCTCTGGAGCAATGAACGGCGAGCCGACCGAAGACGGTTTAATAATCGTCCAACCTCTCAATTTCTCATGCGCGGTGATGACGAAAGACATCACGCCTGACGTCAACCTTCACCCTTAGTTTTTTTGGAGAACAAAATGGCAACATATGCTTTCGCACAGATCACAGACAAGCAGCGCATCAGCGGCGGACAGGTCGCTTTTAAGATCAAAGGCACGAACAAATATGTGTCACTTGGATCGTGCCCGACCGTCGAATTCACTCCTAATTTGACCGAGGTTGAAAGCTTCTCGGCCGAATTCGGTGACCGCCGCCTTATTGGTTCTTGGGCAGTAGGCAAGGACGGTACGATCAACCTGACTGTCGAGAGTTGGACAGAATTTTTGCACCAAGCTCTTTTCATGTCTGACAAGAAGTATGTCACGCAATCTGCTCTGGTGTCTGGAACACTGACGCTTGAGGACGTTGCGGTTGGCGACATCTTCCGTCTTGAAGGCCTGAATCCAACTATTACCGAGATCACCGATGGTGCGACTGGTGAATTAGTTGAAGACCAGCATTACACTGTACACCGCACGGGTTTTGTCGAAATCATCGCTCTGCCTGCTGGTTTTGGTACTGACGCTGTCGTCGAATATTCGCTGCCAGCAATAACCGAATCCGCAAAGCTGCTAGATCTTGGCGTCATGGCGACTTCAGGTGTTCGGGGCGAGCTGGTTATCCTTGGCGTCGTCGCTGACGGCATGCCAGGCGAAGAAGTCGAACAGACTTACTGGGATGTTGAACTTCGCCCGTCTGGTGCTGTGCCTTCCATCAACACTGAGAGCCTGAACCAAGCCACTTTGACTGGCCGTGTTTTTGCGACGTCGGGCAAGGGCAACGGCAAGTCATACGGGCAGATGCGCACCATTCCTAAAGCAGCTTAATTCCTCAACGGCGGGCCAGTTCTCGCCGCTAATTTTCTCTAGTTCATATTTAAGGAGCCAAAAATGAACGCATTAGTAAGACCAGACATCACGTCAATTGATGACCTTCTATCCGCCATCGACCATTCTTTTCAGACCGTGGAAATCCTCGGCAAACACACTCAGCTGCGCCCCGTGACGATTCTGGAATGCTTGAGATTAGTGAAGCGTTTTCCGAAGCTTATCGATCTTTTTGAACCAAAGCTGGATGTTGACGGCAACCTCCTGCCTGAAGAAATGCAGCCATCATTGATCGATGTTTTTATGGATTCTGGTGTCGAAGCTGCTGCCGCGTTCATTGCTTGTGCGAGCAGTAAGGAAGGCGACGCCGCTTTCGAAACGCTTATCATAACGAAACCTGATGATCTGACCCTTGGCCTTTTTTCTTCGGCCGTAAAAGTCACCCTAGGTGAAGGATCACTAGAAGATTTTTTTACGAAGATCGCGGGAGCGCTCAGCGGAATTCTGCCGAAAAAGTCAGGTTCCCCAGACCAAAACGCAAGGGCGGCCTGAATTTAACAGGCTCTTTTGTAGCGTTGGTGAAGGACGCGATTAGTTTTGAAAACATAACGGGAATTTCTGGCTTAAATCTTTCAGCGCGACAGTTGATGATGAGAATGAAAGTTCTCCGTCGTGATCAAAAACGCGAGCAAATACAGTTGGCAGAGGCGTTTCTGGTCGCTCAGCACGGCGATAAAAATGCATGGGAAGAATTTTGTAAAACATGAGCAATGTAACGCCAGAAATCAAAACAAAGTTCAGCTTAGGCGGTATGTCTGAGGCTGTTTCTGGCTTTCGCAAATTTCAGCAATCTGCTCGCGAAAATATGCAATCCATCCGACAGTCGGGTGCACGTGCACTCGAACCGTTTCAGAAAGATATTGCAAAGACCAAAAAGTCTCTGGCGACCCTGAAAGCAGCTTCCATGGCTGTTGGTGACGCAGGTTTCGGCGCGATCAAAAAAGGTGCTGACTCTGCTTTCAAAACAATCACCATCGGTGCTGCCAGTGCTGTAGCTGCTCTCACTACAGTGTCTGCAGCAGCTGTAAAAATGAGCAAGGACACGGCAAAAGAGTGGGACGATCTTTCTCGTCAGTCGCGCACGCTCGGCGTCAGCCCTGAAGACCTTTCGGTTCTCGGTTTTGCAGGTGCAAACGAGGGTGTACCTGGGGAAGAAATTGTTAAAGGCCTGAGTAAGATCGGGTCTGAATTTCTCGGTATCAGACAGAAAATCACCGAAGCGAACAATGAATTTTCGGCATTTAAAGACAATGCTCGTAAAGATGCAGTTTTCTCGCTGAGAGCTGGTAACGTAGATGGCCTGAAGTCGGCTGGCGAAGCCGTTGGGGCAGCTCGCATGTCATCTCTAGCTGGCGTGCAAGAGCGCCAAGCAACGCTTCGAAACTACATCCAAAGAGCCGAACCATACGAACGTCGCAACCTGCAGACTGCAGAATTTGTGCACCGTTTGCGCAAAGAGCTGGCAGAACTTGAGAAAGCCGAGCAGACACTGAAGAAGAGTTTTGGTCCAGTTGGTGAAGCCCTCTTTGGTCTCGAAAAATTTGGTCTTGACGTCGAGAAAGCTAGCAAGGGCGGCATGGAAGGCCTGCTTGCGCTTTCTGATGCTATGCAGAAAGTCGAGGACCCGACTCAGCGTCTGAGGTTCGCGATCCAACTTTTTGGCGATGACGCGGGCGCGAAAATGGCACCGTTGCTCGAAGGTGGCCGCTCAGCTATCGAAGCGTACCGCAAGGAACTTGAACGCCTCGGTGGCGTAGTTACCAAGAAAGACACAGAGATTGGGACGGCATATGCGACGTCAGCCGAAAATTTCCGCCGCTCTATAGCTGGTGTGCGAATGGCTGTGGCTCGTGAAGTTCTGCCGCTGTTGACCGAGAGCACGAACGCGATGACCGAGTTCATGGTTCGCTATCGTCAACAGATCGCGAGCATTCTGAAGGACGGTTTCGTCTACGCGAGGAACTTGGTCAGCGACATTATATCGGTGTTTCAGGGTAAGAGAACTGGCTTCAAAACGCCATGGCTCGATACGCTTTTTGACAAGCTGAAGAGCGCTCGGGCGTTCATTTCTGACATGTATTCGGAGCTGAAGAAGCTGTGGGACGGCGAAAAGAGCCGATTTGAATGGCTAAATTCGATCCGTGATGGACTTCAAACAGCAATAAAATTCGTGAAGGATTTGTATGCCGTTTTGCGCGGCCAGGACGCCAGTGAGTTCAAATGGCTCAATGATCTTCGCGACCAAGCCAAGGCTTTCGGCACGGATTTTATGGCTGCTCTGGAAATGGTGAAAACCATCCTTTCTTACATCCACAGCCTGCTGCAGCCCATCGCTGATTTGTTTGGAACAGACGTCACCACGATGTTGCTCTTCGTTGGCATGATGAAGTTCATTGGACTTTTTGGGGTCGCCACAACCGCTGTTGGTGTGCTTGCAAAAGCATTAGGTGGCCTCTTTGCAATGGGGGGCGGCGGAGCGCTGGCAAAAGGCATCGGCGCAATAGCAACGGCTGCTGGAGGAACTTCATTAGCTGGGGGAGCAGGCGCAGCCGCAGCAGGTATGTCACTCGGAGCAAAGGCTGGTGTGCTCGGTGTTGCCGCTGTCGGAGGAGGTTTGGCTGGCCATTGGCTCGGCACAAAAGCTTACGAGTGGAGTGGCATGCAGGCATCTGACGATGCCCGTTTCCAGCGTAACAGTGAGAACTGGAAAACAATCAATGATGCGAATTTTGAGAAAGATTTTGCTCGTTGGAACACCAAGCGCAAGGGCGATTATCTTCGTTCTCGCGGTGTGAACACACGGATGGGCCTGGAACAGGCTGGGATGATGCCCGGCGGCCTCATAGACGTTTGGTCGAGTGCAGGACTGCAAGCTCCTGATCCGAAAAAATATATGTCTGACCCTAACTTCAAGCCAATCGCAGCACGCGAAACCATAGAAATAAATCTTTCTGCAAACGGCAAGCAGCTCGGACAAGTGACAGCTGATCCGTTGAATGCACGGAAAATCAAGCAGGGCCTCTATTCAATGCAACAAAGTGGAGGGTATTGAGATGCCTGATTTTCCTATCACTACAGCTCTCGTATCCACCGATTTGGCTATCGGTTGGCAAACGGCTCTTGGCTTGACGACTGAGCTATCTCCGATTGAGGAAAGTGCCAGCATCGTGAGGTCGTGGAACGGCCGCGCTCGCAATCTAGCAGCCGAAGAATTCCAGCTATTCTCATGCACGATCTCATCATCTGAAGACATGCGGCCGCCAGCGCTTTCGAGCATGTGGCCAGGTGCAACGTTCACACTGGTTCCAACATCAGAGCTGGGCGATGTCATCCAGCCCGGTGCGACGTCGCGAACGCTTATTCGGAATCCCCATCCGGGGTCAGTTCGTTGTCTGACCAAGAATTTTGTTGCTGTTCCGTTCAGTGTGGCTGGTCGCGTGGTGACGCTTTCGGCACCAGCATCTGAGCCTGTAAGAATTTTTTACAGACCTATCCTCCGTCTGTTCGTGACCGAGCCGTGGACGGTGAGCACTCATGAACAGAACGCAGACGTCTCTTGGTCTTTGACTGCAGAAGAAGAGGGGGGGTGACGTCTGATGTTGTATTTAAGCTGGCTTACATCGTGGAATGCGCCTTTCAACCCAACTACGCATGCGCGGGAAGATGAGT
The DNA here is from genome assembly GCF_039545455.1 of Brucella sp. BE17. Taxonomy (NCBI): domain Bacteria; kingdom Pseudomonadati; phylum Pseudomonadota; class Alphaproteobacteria; order Hyphomicrobiales; family Brucellaceae; genus Brucella; species Brucella sp. BE17. Next base: position 533,440 of record NZ_CP154467.1, read on the forward strand.
TTTGCATTCGTGGATGCATCTACGAGCAGGAAGAGGGCGATATTATCGTTTCTGGATTCGAAGTCGAAATTCCGAATCCCGGACTGGGTTTGATTGGGCTTGGGCGCAATGAACGCTATGCCGTCCTTTCAGAGAAACTGACGTCTGATCCGACCGCAATAGAACTGGCTCGTGGCCGTGTGATTGCTGTGCCCTCTGAGCTTGGACAACAGACTTTGACACTTCGATTTCTGTGTCTTCCACCAGATGAGGACCTAGTTTTAAAGACCGCCGCTAACGCGCTGCGCACTGGCGAAGAAGACGGATATGATCCAGATGGGCCAATTCCTGCACGTCAAAAATTTGAGACTTATGACGGCCTTTTTCACCCTCGCGATGCCCGCGATGATCCCATGTCTGCACTAGCTGGACGCCCCGAATTCTGGCGCTGGGATCGGAAAACGCTGGCTATAGAACGCGTCAGCATGATCGAAGGCGACGTCGTTCATCAAGTCAACCAGTTTGGGTTTGAAGACACTCTCAGTGTGTCACTTCGCAATCCGCCTAGAAGCGCTACGCGCATGCGTCTGGTGGCGAGTTGGACTCAGGAAGCTAAGGGCGTGCAGACGTTTCCTGTCATTTCGGAACCAATCGACACCTACAGCTGGCAAGACCTTATACAGAGCCTTCCTCAACCCGGCACGCCTGTCGGTGAAAATACTGGCTGGCATGTAGCTGAATCCGAGATTACGTATGTGAATCCGCACGGTGTTGTCGACGAATTTGAAGTTGAGAGCGAGAAATATACGCTGAATGATCCCGATATTCTGACTGCAAAAGTTCTGCTGCAGCCAGCAACTGTGGGTGTCCAAGTCCGCCTCGGCTACGATTTTCAACAGCAGCGTGAAGACCATCTCATTGTTTATATGCCAGTCGCGCAACAAGAAATTTTGGGTGATGACAAAGTCGAAACTGTTGACGTGATCAACCTTGCAGCGCTGAATTTGGACCCCAATACACCGATTTGGGAGATGTACGACGAGTTCTCCGGTCATGAAAAATACTATTGGGAAGGCGATGAAGTCATTTTTAATGGCAGAAAATGGCGAGCCAGAGAATCCCACTACGCAACGACATTTTTTGATTATTCGAAATGGACGTCCATTGCTCGCAAAGGTGCGATAACACCTACGGCTGCGCGATATTTCGACACTAATCGCGGCGTCCGGAGCGTTCGTTACGCAATTCGCATGCTTCATCGTCGTGTTTTAGTGCGCGCTCGTTGTCTCGAAATTTCGTTCCAAGCCCCTTGGGAACTCGCTCGCACGATGACATGCCGTGACGCTTGCCGTGTTGAAAACAGGAAAATTGGCGAAGTGACCGCCAAGATTTCATCGGTCAAATTGGTTGCCGATGGAGGGAAAAGATATGCGGAAATCACTGTTTTGGCATGCCTCGGAGACGGTTCTGAACCGCCTGTTTCCGATGATCAGTACGACGAAGAGACGGGTGATGTGACATACTGGATGTCTTATCCAACCCCCTCAACACCCACCGTTTCTGGCCAGTTGCCGGGGAGAGTGCACACAGTCGACATCATAAATCCGTATGCTGATCAGAGAACGGCTGCACTCTATGAAGATGATCCAGTTGACGTCATTGAAAGGATGCCCACGCGCATCGAATTAGATGTCAGGCCTATACTTGAAGAAGACCTGTTAACGCGCCAACTGGCGGTGACTTGTTCACCGATTTGGCTGCCGCAGAACGCAGTTATCGGAAGTTAGGAATTGCGATGTCAGATATAGTCGTTGAAAATTCGGGTGAAATTTTTGCTGCTCTACAAGCCATGAGGTTGCAAGCTCAGGATCAGGCGAGGCGTGATCGCATGTCACAGCCTGCGAGGCCGTCTATACGCGATAGCAGTGCTCGACGTCGTGATAGCGTCAGCACTAAAATGACCATCGGGTCAGCCGAACGTTTTGATCTCGGTGCAGCGCTAGTTGATACGATTGTTGTTCGGAAACCTAAAGCAGTTTAAATTTACTCGGCTTTAGGGGGAATCGAGTTGAGTACGGCACCGGAAAAAATTGCGCTCATCATACATCCTGATGAGTTTTTTCGCATAGCTCTTCGACTCATTTTAAATCAAAAGCATGGAATAAGAGAAGTTGTGCAGAAGGCACGAACTGCGCAATTCCGGCCAATTTTTAGGACATATGGCGAGAGAATTGCCGTTGTTATTGTCGATGAAAAGTACGTTTCTCCTGAAAATGTAGCGCTTTTTTGCGACGAGTTTCCTAATCTAAATTTTGTTGTTGTGACGGATGGTGAAACAGAAACTGCTCCAGAGGCCTTCATGGCAGCGCATGCAAAAGCTTATATATCTCGTAAAGCTGGCGCAATTACCATGTCTCATGGCATCGGCCAGGCTATTGCAGGAAAAACGTTCAAACGACATCTACCGCTCACATTAACTGCAGAAGTTTCAGACAATGAAGCCGACGCCAGTGAAAATAATGATGAAGCTATTGAATATCGGCTTGAAAAATACGGGCTTTCTGCGCGTCAAATGGAAGTATGGAAATGCTTATCGCGAGGCCTGACTTCAAAGCTCATAGCTCGCGAAATACACATTGCTGAAGGCACCGTCAAAATTCATCTGAAGGCCCTTTATAAAAACTTGGGCGTAAAAAACGGGAGGGCTGCAGCGGCGCTTGGAGCGAAGATTTTTGGTTGATTCCGAAACTTAATCCCTTCGAAACATGTGATCTGTCAGATGCTATCATTTCCATCAACGTAGAACGAATTTCCTAGGATTTATTTCGGATTTGTCCCATATTGATACAACTTTTTTGGGGATGGGATATGGGCAAATTATTCTCTCTATGCAGTGCTATTTTATGCTTGTCGGCTTCTTCAGTGCACGCGCAATCGCCGTTTGATTCAGTAATAAATTCAATGGTTGGTACAACGGAAGTCGATGCACGCCCAGTGATGACGAATGGCAATCTCACTGGGTGTACATTAACATTCGATGCCGTTGCTAGAGATGACATCTATAGAAAAGGCAGGCCCATCAAGGTTTCTGGTTCTTTCGGTATTTTAACTGCTAGTGAAAAAGCAGCAGTCACGCTGAACGTTGTTGTGAATGAAATGTCACAAGGACAGAATTACAATATTGAATTCACACCGTATGCACCGAAGAGAGCTTACCTTGTCGGATCCGATTATTCACATAACTATGGTGCACTCGTAAATGCCGCTCCATCTGATGCTGATGGTGGGCTGTTTTCAATATTTAATCTTGAACCATCGATGAAAATAATGACCGCTGCCATCAGCGACCAAAAAATTATTATCGCATTTAATCAAGGCGATGGTGGAACCGATATACAGCTACCAGTTGATTTAACCGTTATCTCAACCGATTTCACAAACGGTAATCGCAATCACAGTATCAAACCAATTCAGGACTATGCGACATGCATTGCCGCTTTATCAGATGCCATTCAATAACTAAGCATCAAAGCTAGAATCTTGCAATCCTGCGTGTTCTCGTAAGCTCAACAAACTAGTTTACGAGAAGCGCTATTTATGTCCGTAGAATTCCCTTCTAAAGAACTCCTTGAAGTTATTCGCTCGCAAGCACGCATGGAAGAAAAGCTCGATTCATTTCTTAAAAATTCGACGTCCATGCAAGCGAAATTGACCGCTATCGAGACTGACGTTGCTGAGCTCAAATCTAAACGCCGTGAAGACAAAGCATTTTTAGCAGCCCTGTCGGCGGTTTTCGGCGTTGCGATGGCGTTTATTGTGCCTGCCGCACGAAAATTTTTTGGCATCTAAAGTATAGATTTTCGATAGGCATTTCAGCGGCTCGTCAACACATTGGTTTTTAACATATTGTTTTCATTATAAAAATTGCTTGTATTGATCGTTAATACAAGGCGACAATTTGCTTGTCACTGTTGAAGAAAGGAAAAAGACATGACAAGTAAACGTGAAACTCTGTTCGACACAGCAGCTCGCCATCTCGAAATAAAATATTGGAAAGTTCAAGAAGATTTTGAAGATGGACGCATCTCGGAAGACGAACAATTTGATAAATTAAATCAAATAAGTTTCAGAATTTCTGAAATTGTTCGATTGTTGAAGCAGGCATATGAAATGGGCATGACGGCTAAAGCTATCTCAGCTCATCTAGACGTCCCTCTGCACATCGCAAAATCAGTTTTTTCAGAAGCTAAAGAAGAAAAAGCAGAAAAAGACGGCTCTTCCGATGAGGAGCCAAATCTGTCAGCTAAGTCATCAAAAAAATCAATTGAAACTCACGTAGACAAAGAACTTTCCACGCAAATAGAAATAGAAAAATACATTGCCGAGCACGAGACAAATGAAGAAAAAGCGAAAGCTCTTTTTGAAATAAATTTCACTATACGCGAAGTAGCTGACAAAATCGGGCTGACATACTACGCAGCTCGAAAAATTAGGCTTTCCACATATAAGCCAGAAGATACACAAACTGTCGCTGAAGTCGTAGAAAAGCTATGGCCGACTGATACCCCAGACACAGCCTCTGACGACGAAAAGCCAGCAAAAAAGCAGAAGCCACGCATCTCCGAGCTGCCGACCATACAGGCAATGCTGGAGCCTGGAAAAGTGCATCGTTTTCTCATTTCATCTGCGCAGGATGACACCCCTGTTCATGCTGATTTCCTTAAAAATATGGAGGCTTATGCCGCATATCTGGGTGCTTCAATGTTGATCGGCGGCCACACGTATCAGCTCGGTTTATTCGATGATCATGCAGCCGACGCCAATGTTTATGCATCAGAGCTGCAGCCCTATCTCTGTCATGAGCGTGTCCAGTTGACCTCAGATGTCCTTTATCTTGGAAGCGCCAACATCTTGCCAACAACCGCCAATCCTTTGAATGGGTGGTTGACGCAGAATCATGGTGGATACGTTGTCGTTCCTCACAGCCGTATCGCGCTCCAGAGCATCCCACGATTGCAAGGGCAGGACCCTAAGTTTGCTATAAGCACGGGCACGGTTACAATGCCAAATTACACCGCTCGAGCGGCGGGTCAAAAGTCGATTTTCCATCACACCTACGGCTTCACTGTCGTTGAGATCGACGTGGATGGAGAGGTTTTCCTGCGGCCTGTTTCAGCAGCGGACGATGGTTCTTTCCAAGATCTAAATACGAGCGTTGAAAATGGCATCTGCTGTGGTGACAACCGTGTTCGTGCTATTACCTGGGGCGATATCCACCACGAACAGCTTGATCCGACTATTGCAGCGGCGTCGTTTGGATATGACACGAAAACCAAGGTGACGTTGGACAACATCAATATTCTGGATGGCCTTCAGCCAGAGGTTCAGTTCTTTCACGACACAATGGATTTTCGACGTCGAAATCATCACAATCTGCATGATCCGCATGTGATGGCTGTCGTGACTGCTGCTGGCTCCGAAAACGTGGAAAATGAGGTTCAGGAAGCGAGTGATTTCATTTCCGCGTGCACAAGAGACTGGTGTGTGACAGTGATGGTGGAGAGCAATCATGATAATGCTCTTAGTCGCTGGCTCAAGAATCCAGACGGTGCTGCAGACGTCCAAAATGCATACTACTGGCATGAACTGAATGCCGTGTGGCACAAAGCTATTCGTTCGGGAAATTCTTCGTTCAATGCTGTCGAATACGCGATGAGAAGGGCTGATCTTCCTGACAGTGTTGAATTTGTGGCTGCAGGGCAAGGGTACCAGGTGGACGATATCGAGTGCGGTTTGCATGGCGATCTTGGTATTAGCGGAAGTCGTGGTAGTCCGAACCAGTTCAAAAGATTTGGCGTCCGTACCAGCACAGGGCACACTCACACGCCATCGATCTCAGAAGGTGCTTACGTAGCAGGCGTCAGCGCTAAATTGGAGCAGGGATATAACAAAGGTCCGACGACTTGGGCGCATGCTCATATCGTCCAGTACCACAATGGTAAGCGCACTATTCTGTTGATGTCTGCAGATGGAAGGTGTCAGGCCATGGGCGACCGTCTGCAATTGGAGATGGCAGCTTAAATGCTGCCAATTCAATTACATACTGTTATTTAATATGATGAAATATCCCTGCAATTAGTGTATTTCACAATGACACATAAAGCTCTAGCGGTGGTAATGGCATTGTGAATAATATCATTGGCATTTTTGGTTCTCTTTTGTCGGCAGGATGGATTGGATATGAACTCCGCTCAAGCACTGAAATACCATTCGAACCACTAATCACTTTTTTGGCATCGCTGGGTGTATGGTTTTGGCCGCTTTTATCTAAAAGTAAGTCATCAAATAATGACCAGCTAGCTCTACATCCACATGATGTTCAGCTTGGAAATAGGATTCGTAATCTCTTTACAGTCAACTATAAACAATTCCTTCGTGATGGTGGGTTTTTATCAGTTTTCAGAATTGAGATGACTGATCCTATTTCTGATATTGCAGAGTGGAAAGGCGCAGAATATGAGTTCGAAAATGATATTTTGGATAATATAGCATTTGAAATTGTTAGGTTGTGCGATGAAATAGATTCTAAACTTTCAATATATTCTCATCCAATTGCAAATCCTAACACTACGGTTTTGATTTCCTCTATTGCATCTGATCGTGAAAGAGCAACGGATATGTATTCCAATGATACAGAAAGAAAGAGAGCTGAAATTAAAAGCCTATGTAAATCTTTACTTGATGAACTTGAGGAATTTGAAAAGAATTTTAGAAAACTTTCTCCAGAAAGCTATAAATTGCACTAATAATTTGCAACTTACATATTGATAGAACAAAATAGGAATATTAATCTAGAGTTCCTATTTTATGCGAAATATCAATACTTTAGTCGTCCATTGCACAGCGACCCCAGAGGGTCGCGATGTAGACGTTACCACAATCCGAAAATGGCATACCCGCGATAATGGGTGGAAAGACATCGGATATCATTTCGTCGTTTATCGCGACGGCAGCATCCACACAGGACGCCCAATCGAGCAAGTCGGAGCGCATGTAGCAGGGCATAATTCGGGTTCTATTGGAGTGACGTACGTCGGCGGTTGCGACGTCAACATGAAGCCGAAGGATACACGCACGCCAGCCCAGAAAACTGCGCTGCGCAAACTCCTCGGCGAACTGGTTTCCAAATACAAAATCACGACACTGGTCGGACATCGAGACTATGATCGCGGCAAAGCCTGTCCAAGTTTCGATGCTAAATCGGAATATGCAGATTTGTTGAAGGGGTCAAAATAATGCGCCCCATCTCACCGTATCCATACAAGCCAAAATCATATCAAAATATGCGGGAAACCCTCGCAAACGAGCTAGAAAGTGCTATCAGACGTCAGAAGCTTTCAGCTGCAGCTATTGCAACGCGATACCCTTCAGTTCGCGATTCCCACATCAAAAAAATTCTCAACGGATGCGGCTCTGATCTCGGCATTCGAATGCTTTTCGGCATCGCTGAAGCTGTTGGCGTCCATGCTCGGCTGGAGGTGTCAGCATGAGCACCGAGAAGGAAATCACACGCCGTTTTTCCAAAAAGATCACAATCGCGAGTTTGGCATCGTTCTTTGGAATTGCTGGTGTTGGCTTGTTGGTTGGGAATCCTCAGACTGCTGCCATCATCGGCGAACTTGGCCCCTGGGTAGTAGCGTTGCTGGCCATTTACATGGGCATCGGGCACCTCGATTTCCGTACTTCGAAGGGCATCCCCAGTTGGTTTTCGGACATCCTCGCGCTTGCGTTCACCAGACGTCGAGCTGAGATGCCTGAGGCTAAGACGGAGGGGGAATAATGCCGATCCTTCCCAATATCCGTCTCGCGCTCACCATAGCAACTGGCGTCACAATCCTTGGCGGCTGGCTCTACATCGGCATGCTGAAATCTCAAATCGAGCAAAAAGACGCCGAGTTAGCTGCTGCAAACGCAGCTTTTCAGACTGCCGTCGACACCGCAAATTCGAATGCCGAAGCTGTCAAAAATGCGGATGCCGAGCATAAGCGCACGCTTGATCTTTTGAACCAGGTCCAGACGTCGCTCTCAGAAACCGCTTTCCTGAATCGTGAATTGGAGCGCGAGCTAGCCGCTACGCCAGCAGAAATGGATGGACCAGTCGCTCCAGTTCTTGAGCAACTCCGAAAGCGCAAGTTTGCAGGAGATGCCCAATGATCAGGATAACATCGACAATAGCTCTCGCGATACTGATTTCGGGGTGCGTTCATAAAAGTGATCCGAAGGTCATCACGAAGATAGAAACGCGTGAAATGGCGGTGCCTGAAGCTTTATTGATATGCATGCCGGAACCTGAAGCACGCGAAGTCTGGGAGAGCCAGAAGGACGTCGCGCTTTATTTAGTACGGGTGTCAGAAGCTGGGGAGGATTGCAGGCAGAAGTTGGGTGGAGTGAAGCGGCTATTGGGAGAAAATCAGCAATAGAAAAAGACCTCGGAATTCTTCCTGAGGCCTCCTTTCTCTTTAGATTTTGACTGGATTTACCAAAGAATTTTCAGCTCGCCTTCCTCGAAGTTTTTGCGATCTTCATCGTCCGAGCACTGTGAGAGCATCTCAGCTCGTACGCTTTCCAGAGCGGCCTGAGCTTCAGCAAGCGTATCGTACGATCCGCCGTCCATGAAACCGCCGTGAAACCCCTTATTTTCAGACCATTCAATCTTCACTGGATTTTCCGCGAGCCAGCTGTTGAGGGCATCTTTGATGACATCGAGGTTAAGATAGCTATGGTTGCAGCCCAGATGGCTGTCTGATGATGTCAGTGAGTTGTGATCATCAACTTCGAGCCACTCGCATGATTTTTCACCGCCGAGATTGAAAACAAGGGCCGCAGTGCCGTCGACAAAATCACGACGGATGTCAGTCACTTTATGAGCAGCCTCATCCTTCAAATCCTCCAGCCTTGACTCAATGTCTTCGATAGCACTCTCGGGATTTTTCAGCATGTAAGCGAGAACGCGGGCATCTTCGGTTCCGCCAGGCGAATGCTGCACTTCTTGATAACCGTTGTCGTTGTCGTCCCAGACAACGGTTGCACAACCGCACGAACTGTTGATTTCGTAGCGGTCACTGTTGAGAGCCTTTTGGCCTTCTTCTGAAAGCCAAACGACGAGGGAACCTTCTTTTTCGAAGCGGTCTACAGAAGCGATGTAAGAGTGAGTAGTAGTCATTTGTCTTTTCCTTTCATGAGCGTGTTGATTAATTTTTCGTGCTCATGAAATAAAGATGACGTGTATTGACGGTTAATACAATATCGACAAAATAACTGTTTTGCGGTATAAAACAAAGTATGTTTACAATATAAGATTTATACTGATAAAAATAATTAAACCGATGTCAAAAATAAAAACTTCGACATCGGTTTTTTTATAGTATTCGGCATTTAAGCTGCTTTTTTATTTTCGCCGATGATTTTTTCAAGGCGTTCGCATTGGGATGATATTGGCTCCAGTCCCCAGCTCGCCGTGACAAATCCGATGCGCCCAATATTATAATCGCTTAAATTCGTTGCGCGCATAATCTGTTCGCGGGTAGCTTCACGAGCAGCAGAAAACCATCTCAAAGTTAATTTCGAGGCTTCAACCGCTCTTGAGTTATCGCGAGAGTTATCCGGATGTGCGACGATTGTATGTCCGCTTAAGCCAGAAAGATATACAGCCGCGAGATATGAGTACGTTCGTTGTCCATCCACGGACCATTCATCGCGCTTCATGAAATCGGGGAGATAGAACTCTTCTGGATCGCGAAAGAATTTTACCGCATCTTCGCGACGGAGCAAATCCAGTTGAGACGCAGGAATTCGCCTGAAGCCTTTGCTATCCGTTTTATGTCCGTATTGATAAAATGTTGACCGAGAGATACCGAGAAGCGAAGTAAAGTCTTCTGTAGTCCATCCCTTTTTCGACAAATTCCACTTAATATGAAGAAAATTGTCCCGGATTTTTTCAGAAGAGTCGTAATCAAGATGAGTTGGAAATGGATTCACCGAGTTTTTGTTGACTGAGCGTGGCTTATATAAAGTTCTCATTTTGTTCTCCTTAAAATTATGGTTGTTAGCTGAAGTCATCGAAGTCGTCGCGAAGATGCAGTACGCCCCCACGCAAGCCTGCGAGCAGATGCCGAGACGCAGCTTTTGCAACATGATCCAAGTCGATCATGTCATGAAATTCGACGTCTGAAATTTTGATAAGATCTTCGTCGTCGGCGAAAACAACGAAGCGATACACGCGCTCAGCAGCCGTTTTCCAGTCATCGACCAGGAGCTTCAGTGTGCGACCGTTGCGGCATTCCAACTTCGCGAAGTGAAAGCCGTATCCTAGATCTTTGACGACAACAAAAGTTGTCAAATCGGCTACGTACGCGCGAAATTTCACGATACCCCAGCCAATATCTGCTGGCTCCGATAAGTATTTTTCAAAAGTAAAATCCATCATTTTTGTCTCCTGTTTTAGCGCAAAAATACGCTCACAGAAGATTATCCGTCGTATTGATGATCAATACAACGATGACGAAATAAGTATTATGTGGTATACTAAATTATAGTCTATTTTCGAGAGCTTCGACTAGCTTTGAAAGTTGCATATTCTTTTTAGTGATTGTTTTCTGGCTTTCATCGAATGCATTTTTCATTGCTGCAGCATTGAACGTCTGCTTCTCTAGCTCTGCACGCAGTGTGTCGATCAGTGCCGCTTGATACGCGATCTGCTCTTCATAGTGTGCACGCAATCGGTCCAGCTCTTGTTCTTCGCGGGCTGCACGTACCGCAGCCATCCCGTTCTCATGGCATTGCATTGCACCAGCCGTCAGAAAAGCGATAGTCGCCGAAGCTCCGTAAATAATGTTTTCTCCATCATTTGACATAGCTGATCTCCCTTACTGAAAAGATAGCTATCAGAATCTGAAAGCGTTGTCCGGAGCAAAGTTAACTTTTTTAAAAGAATGTTTTGTGGACGTAACTAAGATAAACGGGTTTTCTGTCAACTTATTGTAAGTATTCATCAATTTGCGCCGACGAAAATATGCATGCACGATTTCTTTCTACTCACTATTAGAAAGGGAAACGACATGGATACTTACAACGGAAGAATTGGTATTGTAAAAACGAGAAATGTGAATCCGCATGGAAGAAAGCAGACATTGGCTTCGGCAAGGATACACGTTTCTCCAGATGCTCTTGCATCGATAAACTTGAAAGCTGGCGATAAATATTCGGTACGGTGCGGCACTCAAGATCGAGATATAGAGATCGTAAAAACGACAAACGGCAGTTCAAAAGTCTTGGCAGGCGCTGAAAGTGTTAGGTTTCAGTACGTTCATTTTCTGGACTTTAACGGTGCAAACTGCCGTATCGCCGCCCAAAATACTGATTTAACCGACATCACTTTTACACGCGTAGACGACAAACTAATTTTCACGCTGCCTGAATCTGTTATCCGCACGCATAGTCAGCTTGTAGCTCAGCAGCGATCTCTTGAGAAAGCAGCTAGAAAGTCCGTGTTCGCAGACAAAGACTGGCGCGACGTCATACGTGGAAAAACGGGGGCAGCGGCAGCTATCGCTTTAGAAGCACATCGCTACGATCTGAAAGAAAGTCCTATAGCAACAGAAGAAATGGTGGGCTTGCTGCGTGAGGAGGGGCATCGTGTAGCGCCTATAAATGGACGTCTGTGGCATCTGGATGGCTGGACGGTTACTCTGAGCGACTTGCTCGATCTAGCGAGAAAATATCAGGATGATTTGGTCCTGGTCGCTGGGTAAAAGAAGTCAACATTCAGATTTGTTTGAGGCCGCCCCGGCGGCCTTTTTGTTAATCATTTTCGACTTCGCGTCACTCGATGTCACTTATAGGTGACAAACTCAAATCATCGCAATTTTTCCTAACTTGAAGTGATTTGCAGGCAATACGAATGCCTATTTTGAAATTCAGGCCGACGTCGCATTCTTTTATGATGCTCTGAGCATATAAGAACATATGTCATGTGCGGCATAAAAGGGGAGGCGAATATGAAAATTCCGATGCCAGAATCAGAGAGAGACGTGTTCGGCGACGAAATTATCCGGCCAGTGGTGTCGAGCAACGACGGTTTTGAAATGGTTGTCGACAATTTTGATGTGTGGGCGGCTTACACGAAAGAGTTTGAACGCAAGCGCGACGCTGCGATGCTGGAACGCGGTGAGATAAGTCAGGCTGACTTACGTAAGAAGAATGGCATGCTTTCGAGAAGAGTTCTGGCGAAAGCTCGAATCGTCGTGTGAGGAAGCTGCAAGCGGATATATTGGCATTGGATAAGAGAAAAGGCCTGAACAGGTTCTCCATGATCCAAGCCTTCCATTGCTTTCCAAGCGCCCAATACACGCCAAAGCCTACGGTCTGAAAACAATCTGGAGACCGCCTGACCCAATTATGGCCACCGGCGCGAAAATAAACAAGCAATGCTTTTGGTGGCGGTTTCGGTGGCGGTAAAAACAAAGGCCGCCAAAGCGACCTGTAAACCATTGATTTCATTAAGATAAATGGTGGGCGATGAGAGACTCGAACTCCCGACATCTTCGGTGTAAACGAAGCGCTCTACCAACTGAGCTAATCGCCCGACTGTTCACCAGTCGTATGGAAGCCGTTTAGGCAATCTGTGCGTCAAGCGCAAGTGTAAAATTCACTAAGCAGCAGTGTTTTTCAAACTATGGGTCAATGCGCCATCAGCTTGACTTGCCGACAACGTTGCTGAGCGGTGAGGCGTGATTATCCGAGAAGCCGCGGTAGCGCTGATGGCTTCTGGTCAAATGAGCCTGCATCGCTTCGCGTGCCTGAGTGGCATCGCCTGCACTGATCGCTTCGCAGATTGCGCGATGTTCGGCCACTGTATTACGGATGTAATCCGTTGTGATAAGCGAAGGGTTGAGATCGCGGGAAAAGGCTGGCCGCGGCAGGATTTTCAGGCTCATCACGCTAAAAAATTCGATGAAAGCCAAATTGTTTGTAGCCTCTGTAATGGCGCTGTGAAAAATGAAATCGAGTTCGTCCAGCGCATCATCATTGTCGATCGAGGTCTCGAATTGTTTAAGAGCGTCCCACATGTTGGCCTCTTGCGCCCAGGAGCGGCGTTGAGCGGCAAGGCCTGCGGCGTGCACCTCGAAGGCCATGCGTAACTCGAGAAGATCCATGAAGGGGAGTGACAGGTTTGCCAGCGGCTCCAGCATTGAAGTCGCGTCTGGAGGGAGGGTAGCCTTGCTCGAATCGCGGATGAAAATTCCAACGCCATGTCTGGCTTCCAGCAATCCTTCAGAACGCAATGCTGCGATTGCTTCACGGATTACGGTTCGGCTCACGTCAAGATGATCACCCAATTCGGCAAGCGTTGGTAGCTTGTCACCGGTCTCCAACGTCCCGTCCGCGATCAATGTCCTCAGGTTTTCTATTGTTCTTGCGGTCAGTGTTTTCAATGTGAGCCTATCTCAATCATCCAAATCCTTGTGAACTTAATACGCAATTACGTTTCGATTAACAAGATAATACCTTTTTATTAGAGATAGTATCTCTTGAAAAATGCATTTGATTTTTAAAAAACAGAAAGGTTGATCATGGGGTTTTCTCGATGAGCTCACTGCGTGATTGAATTAAATCCCACTTCTAAAAGCTGTGTTTTTTCAGGATATAATTTGCTTTCCTGTTGATGATTATAAGTAATGATATGTTTTCAAATAATTAAATTTCCGGGAGGGTTGATGTTGCATCTTCGCGATAGAGGGCCCGATAGGTGCTTGACAAGTGATAATATTTTAGCAAACCTATCATCATAACAACGGGCATAGAGATAGTATCTCTTTGTGATTTCAGGAACGGCGATAAAGACCGACTGCACGAAGCTAAAAAAACAGGGGGAATGCAATGGGATTGGTTTCATCCAGATTGAAGGAATTGGGCCTTGTCCTGCCCGAAATCACATCACCCAGCGGAACCTATGTTCCTTACCGGCTGAGCGGTCAAACGCTCTATATTTCCGGTCAGGTGCCGCGCGTTGATGGTGTCGACTGCTATCTTGGATTGGTGGGCGCTACCATGGATGTCGCGGAAGCCTATCAGGCGGCCCGTGTCTGTGCGCTCAACCTGCTTGCGCGGGCATCCGCAGCCCTTGATGGCGATCTCGACCGCATTTCGGCCTGTCTTCAGGTCCGCGGCTTCGTCAACGCCGTTCCTGAGTTCAAGGGTCACCCGGCGGTGATCGATGGCGCGTCTGATCTTTTGGTTGAGGTTCTGGGCGAAAAGGGACGCCATGCGCGCACGGCACTGGGTGCCGGTTCGCTCCCGCGCGGTTTTGCCGTCGAGGTCGAAGCCATATTCGAAGTACAGCCTTGAAGCATGTCTCTCAAAAGTCGGAACCGATTTTGGGATAAAGACATGCATAAAACAAACGGGTTCTGCGGGCTGTTTCCTTTTTGCTGATACAGATGAGCGAGAGTAAGATGACTGATAAAGCCATCAAGATGAGTTCGGTCAATAAATGGTATGGCCAGCTTCATGTTCTAAAAGACATCAATCTGGATGTGAACCGCGGCGAGCATATCGTGTTATGCGGACCATCTGGCTCGGGCAAGTCGACTCTTATCCGCTGTATCAACTATCTTGAAGAAATTCAGGATGGGGCAATAGACGTCAATGGCACGCGTCTTGGAAATACAGGCGCGAATGTCGATCACATCCGTCGCGATGTTGGCATGGTATTTCAGCAGTTTAACCTGTTTCCGCATATGACGGTGCTGGAAAACTGCATGTTGGCACCGCGCCGTGTGCACAAATCCTCGACAGCAGACGCTAAAGAAAAGGCGATGCATTTTTTGAAGCGTGTCCACATCGCCGAACAGGCCGAAAAACATCCCGCGCAGCTCTCCGGCGGCCAGCAGCAGCGTGTGGCGATTGCGCGCGCGCTATGCATGGGTCCCAAGATTATGCTGTTCGATGAGCCGACCTCGGCGCTCGATCCTGAAATGGTCAAGGAAGTGCTCGACACCATGATCAGCCTTGCCGACGACGGCATCACCATGATCTGCGTAACCCATGAAATGGGCTTTGCGCGTGCCGTCGCTCACCGCGTCATTTTCATGGATCGCGGCGAAATCATCGAAAGCGCGCCACCCAGTGAATTCTTCAGCAATCCCAGACACGAACGCGCCAAGGCGTTCTTGGGCCAAATTCTCAACCACTGACAACAACAAGGGGAATAAAGGCGATAAGTGGGAGATAGCGAATGCAATATACATTTGACATGGGACCGATTCTGGCAGCATGGCCCGCACTTCTAAACGGTGCGATCCAGACGCTGAAAATTTCGTCCATTTCCATGGTTCTGGGCTTAACGCTCGGCATTGTCTTCATGCTGATGCGCATGAGTTCGGTGCGTGTGATTTCACTCACAGCTTTCGGCTATATCGAATTGATCCGTAACACACCTTTTCTGGTGCAGTTGTTCTTTATCTTCTTCGGCATGCCGACGCTGGGAATCACGCTCTCGGCAGAACAGGCAGCTATCCTCGCCATGACGCTCAATTGCGCGGCCTATGCGGCAGAAATCGTGCGCGGCGGTGTCGAGTCGATCAAGGCAGGGCAGGTCGAGGCCGGTAAGGCGCTGGGGCTGCATACATTCGACATATATCGTTTCATCATCTTCCGCCCGGCTATTCGCGCGGTTTATCCGGCCCTTTGCAGCCAGTTTATTCTGATGATGCTCAACTCCAGTCTTGTCGCGTCGATCTCCGCGGAAGAACTCACCTATGTCGGACAGATGATCGATTCCGAAACGTTTCGCAGCTTTGAAATCTATTTCGTGCTCGGCGTCATCTATCTCGCACTTTCGCAGTTCTTCTCCATCGTTCTGCAAGTCATCGGCAGAACCTATTTCTCCTACCCGTCGAAGTGAGGCCCAAAGATGATACGCAGTTTTGGTTTCTCAGAATTTCTCTTCATTCTTCAGGGAGCACAGTGGACGGTGATCCTGTGCATTCTGGCCTTCACCTTCGGCGGTCTTGGCGGGCTTCTGGTAGCTCTTGGGCGGACGTCCACAAGAAAATGGCTGCGCTATCTGATGGCGACCTATATCCAGATTTTTCAGGGCACGCCGCTGCTGATACAGCTTTTCTTTGTCTATTTCGGCCTGCCGATCCTGGGTATCCGGGTCGATATATGGGTGGCGCTGATCACCGGTCTGTCACTGCATGCCAGCGCATTTTTGGGCGAAATCTGGCGTGGCAGCATTCAGGCTGTACCTGCGGGGCAGGACGAGGCCGCCCGCGCATTGGGGGTCGGGTATTTCTATCGCATGAAGGACGTGGTGCTGCCGCAGGCATTTCGCATAGGCCTTCCGGCGACAATCGGATTTCTGGTCAATCTGATCAAGGGAACGGCGCTGGCCGCCCTTCTCGGACTGACGGAACTCACCCGTTCGGGGCAGTTGATGGCCAATATCACTTTCGAGCCGATGAAGGTCTACGGCACGGTGGGGCTCATCTATTTCATCATTTGCGTTCCACTCACCTATTACAGCGCCCGGATCGAGAAGCGTCTCAATGCTTCGCGATAAAGCATGTCTCCTGAAACTGGGAACCGTTTTCGGAACAAAGACATGCGTAAAAACCAAAGCAATCAGGTAAAATCAACCAGAGGTAAGAACATGATCAATCGGGTTTACAAGCGTTCGACAATCGCTCTCACTTTAGCCACCAGCATGATCGTATCGGCATTGAATGTCGGTGCGTCCGAGGCAGCCAGCCCGGAAGAAATCAAGGCCAAGGGCGTGGCGGTGATTGGTGTGCAAATGGACCAGTTTCCATGGGGCTTTATCGATGAGAATGGCCAGAACGGCGGTTACGACATCGATGTTGCCAACCTTATTGCCAAGGAGCTGGGCGTCAAGGTCAAGTTTGAGCGCGTAACGGGACAAAACCGCATTCCGCTGGTTACCAATGGTATGGTGGATTTTCTCGTACCCTCGATGACAATTACGCCGGAACGCGCCAAGGTCATCCAGTTCGTGCTTCCTTACTCGGCCAATGACATCACCGTCTGGGGCAAGAAAGATGCCGACATCAAAGGCAATGACGATCTCGCCAATTACACGATCGGCGTCAATCGGGGCAGCTCTTTCGAGCCGATCCTCAAGAAGGTCGCCCCGGCTGGCACCAAGATCAAGGGTTTTGACGATGACGCGACTACCGTACAGGCGCTTCTTTCAGGACAGGTCGATGCCATTCTCGGCAGCCTTACCTACGGGCTTGTGATTGAGAATACCGGCAATGGCGACAAATATGAGCGCAAATACAAGGCAGCCGATAATATTCAAGCGATGGCTGTGCGCAAGGGCGACCAGGAAATGCTCGATTATCTCAATGATTTTGTGACGCGCCACAACGCGGACGGTTCACTCGACGAGCTTTACAAAAAATGGATTGGCGTCGATCGTCCGGAACTGCCGACAACGCTTGAAGGGGTGGATTTCACCGGCAAGCAGTAAGTTTAAACCCAAGCCTATTAACCCAAGGCTACCAAACCCAAGCCTTCCCGGTGCGCCTGAGCGCATCGGGGGACGCAAGATTACCAGCATTCGAAGACATTGAACCCGCAAACAAGCGATTGCGGGAACCGATAAACGCGTGCCTGCGCCGGGTGTTTTGAGTCCCGCTCCGCAACCAAGGCATAGATATCATTCCGGGAGTTAGGCAGAACATGACGATAGATGGCAAACTGATCAGGGTCGGTGTCGATATCGGAGGAACTTTTACCGATGTGGCGATGGAAGTAGGCTCCACCCTTCATTCGACCAAGGTGCTGACGGATTATGCATTTCCGGAAAACGCCATCATCAAGGCTATTCGCGAGGTCGCGGATAAGGCAGGCATTGCGCTCGACCAGATCGACACTGTGATCCATGGCACGACGCTTGCAACCAATGCGCTGATCGAACGGCGCGGTGCCAAAACAGCACTTGTAACGACCAAAGGCTTTCGCGATGTGATTGAAATGCGCACCGAAAGCCGTTTCGAGCAATATGATCTCGATATAGTACTTCCCGCGCCGCTTGTAGCGCGCAATGACCGTCTGGTGCTCGATGAGCGCATGGGCGCAAGCGGCGAGGTATTGAAGCCGCTGGATGACACCGAGGTCGATGCGCTTTGCGACCGTATCATTGCGCATGGCTATGAAAGTGTTGGCGTCGGTTTCATCCACTCCTATCTTAATGGCGAGCACGAGCGCCGTTTCCGCGAACGGCTGCTTGCAAAAAAGCCCGATCTTTCGGTCTCGATTTCGTGCGAAGTTTCCCCGCAGATGCGCGAATTCCAGCGCTTTAACACCGTCTGTGCAAATGCTTATGTCAAGCCGCTGATGGCCTCCTATCTTAATCGTCTTGTCGGGCGCTTGCGTGAGGAAGGGCTGGTCGCACCCGTCTTCATGATCCATTCGGGCGGCGGCATCATCAGCATCGAAAGCGCCATCGAATTTCCGGTGCGCCTGCTTGAATCCGGTCCCGCTGGTGGTGCAATCTTTGCCGCCCACATCGCGGCCAATCACAAGCTCGATCAGGTCGTTTCTTACGACATGGGCGGCACGACTGCCAAAATCTGCCTGATCGAACAGCAGATGCCGAAAACCTCCAAAACCTTTGAAGTGGCACGCACCTATCGTTTCAAGAAGGGTAGCGGCATGCCGATTTCCATTCCGGTGATCGAAATGGTCGAGATCGGTGCGGGCGGTGGCTCGATTGCAACCGTCGACAGCATGCGCCAGATCCGCGTCGGCCCGCATAGTGCGGGTTCGGAACCGGGACCAGCCTGCTATGATCGCGGCGGCACGCACCCCACCGTTACCGACGCCGATGTCATTTTAGGCCGTCTTGACCCCGATGGCTTTGCCGGCGGCACTATGCAACTCTCGCGCTCAGCATCGGAGAAGGCGATGGAGGCCGATATCGGCTCCAAACTTGGTTCGGATGTGTCGACTTCCGCCTATGGGTTGAGCGAAGTGGTCGACGAAAATATGAGCAATGCCGCACGCATGCATGCGGTTGAAAACGGTAAGGAATTGTCCGAATTCACCATGATCGCTTTTGGTGGAGCAGCCCCCGTTCATGCCGCGCGCCTTTGTGAAAAACTCGGCGTCATCGACTTGCTTATTCCGCCTGGTGCGGGCGTGGGGTCGGCCATCGGCTTCTTGCGTGCGCCATTCGGTTTTGAATCGGTCCGTAGTGCTTATAGCCGCTTAAGCCGCTTCGAGGGCAGGGCCATCAATGCGGTCATCGAGGAACTGGTTGAAGAAGCAACCTCGTTTGTGCGCTCCGGTGCCCCGGACGCCAACCCGACGCTCGAATGCACGGCCTATATGCGTTATGCAGGCCAAGGCTGGGAAGTGCCTGTGACCATCGATGTACGCGATTACACCGATGCGGACGCTACATTGTTCCGTACGCTGTTCGATGAATGTTATGAGCGTTTCTTTGGCCGTGTCATCGACGATCTCGATGTCGAGATCGTGAGCTGGTCGCTGCGTGCCAGTGCGGATGCCGCGCCGCCCACACCTGCAAAGCCCGTGCAGAAACAGGCAGAGGCCGCAATCTCCGGCAAGCGCCAGGTCTTCGACATTCTCGAAGAGCGTTTTCTAGATACCGCGATTATCGAGCGCGAAGCCATGAAGCCCGGCGATTGGATTTCCGGCCCCGCCATCATCACCGAGCGTGAAACCTCGACCGTTGTCACCTCAAGCCGTGAAGCGATCATGCAGGCAGACGGATGCCTGCTGTTGCGCGCCAAGGCTGCTTAAGGAATTCTATCATGACAAAGAAACCCATTTCCGATGTCCATATGCAGATCATGTGGAACCGCCTGATTTCCGTTGTCGAAGAACAGGCCGTCACGCTTATCCGCACCGCTTTCAGCACGAGCGTGCGTGAATCGGGCGACCTTTCCGCCGGTGTCTTCAACCGCGCCGGTCTGATGATCGCACAGGCCGTGACCGGCACGCCCGGCCACGTCAATGCCATGGCGGAAGCCGTCGGACATTTCATCAACGATATCGGTCGCGAAAATATTTTTGAGGGCGATGTTTATATCACCAATGACCCATGGAAGGGTACTGGCCATCTTCACGACTTCACCGTTGTATCGCCAAGCTTTCGCAAGGGTGAGCTGACCGGCTTTTTCGCCTGTACGGCCCACGTTGTGGATGTTGGCGGACGCGGTTTTGGCCCCGATGCCAACGAAGTTTATGAAGAAGGCATTTTCGTGCCTATCATGAAATTCGCCGAGCGCGGTGTGGTCAATAAGGATTTGGTGAATATCCTGCGTAACAATGTGCGCGAAAGCCATCAGGTTGTCGGCGACGTCTATTCGCTCGCAGCTTGCAACGAAATCGGCCATCGCCGCCTGATGGACATGATGGACGAGTTTCAGCTCGATGATCTCGAAGGGCTGGCCGACTTCATCTTCAAGCGCAGCTATGATGCAACCCTTGAACTGCTCGCGGCCCTTCCGCATGGCACCTATTCCAACGTCATGCGCGTGGATGGCTATGGTGATCCGATCGATATTGCTGTGCGCATCGATGTGCATGCCGACCACATTCTGGCCGATTTCGATGGCACGTCAGCACCGAGTCCCAAGGGCATCAACTGCCCACTGATCTATTCGTCAGCCTATGCCTGTTATGGGCTTAAATGCTCGCTCGCACCGGAAATTCCCAACAACCACGCGTCGCTCCTGCCATTCAAGGTGGCAGCGCCTAAGGATTGTATCCTGAATGCGCAGCGTCCGGCACCTGTTTCGGTGCGTCACGTGCTTGGTCATCTGGTCCCCGATGCGGTGCTCGGGGCTGTGCACAAGATGTTGCCGGGAAAAGTGCCGGCGGAAGGATCGGGAGCGTTGTGGAATCTGCATGTCAGCGCACGTCCGCTCACAGGCAAGGACGCGCCAAAGGATGGCGGTCATCGCGCGGAAGTGCTTCTTTTCAACAGCGGCGGCACCGGCGCAAGACCACATCTCGACGGCTTAAGTGCCACGGCTTTTCCGAGCGGTGTGCATTCCATGTCGATCGAGGCGACCGAGCATGTCGGCCCGGTCATTTTCTGGCGCAAGGAATTGCGCGATGGTTCGGGTGGTGCCGGTGAGTTTCGCGGTGGTCTCGGTCAGGTGGTCGAAATAGCGCCGACAGAAGGACACGAGATCTATTTCAACGCCATGTTCGACCGCATCAAGCACCCACCGCGCGGCCGTGAAGGCGGTGAAAACGGTGCGGCCGGTGCCGTTCTGCTCGATGACGGAACGGTGCTCAATGCCAAGGGTCGCCAGCATGTGCCGGCCGGTCGTAGCCTGATCCTGCAATTGCCGGGCGGCGGCGGCTATGGGCCGGTCGATAAGCGCGATGCGGAAGCTGTCAAACGCGACCTTGAATATGATTATGTCGTGAATGGATAAGTCCATAAAATTAGAAGCCGCCCGGATGGGCGGCTTCTTTTTAAGTTCTGATATAAAACCATTGATCCGCAGACATAAAGAAAGCCGCAGATTTTATTCTGCGGCTTTCTTTGTTCGTTTGCTTTAAGCTTTAAGCAGCTTGCTTGCGGGCATGATTGCCGATCAGGGCTTCAAGCATTCCTTCTTCTTCTTTCGTCAAGTCAGAGAGAGGCGAGCGAACCGGACCAGCAGCAAAGCCCTGCAGGCGCACACCAGCCTTGACGGCAGCAACCGCATAACCTTTGCGACGGGCGCGAATGGCCATGAACGGATAGAAGAAATCATTGAGGATGCGTTCGCATGTTGCGCGTTCGCCAGCTCGCAATGCCTTGTAGAACTCGACAGCCAGGCCCGGCACAAAGTTGAACACGGCTGAGGAATAGGTGGTAAAACCGGCGCCCAGATACGCTTCGGCAAAGAGTTCTGCCGTCGGCATGCCGCCGAGATAGGTCAGGCGGTCGCCCATTTTTGCGGTGATCTGGCGCACCAGACCGATTTCCCCGACACCGTCCTTGAAACCGACCAGATTGGGGCAGGTGTCACAAAGGCGGGCCAAGGTGTCTGCCTGAAGAACCGAATTGTCACGGTTATAGACCATGACGCCGATACCGATCGACTGGCAGACGCGCTTGACATGCTCATAGAGCCCTTCCTGCGGCGCATCGATCAGGTAATGCGGCAGAAGCAGGATGCCATCTGCACCGGCTTTTTCGGCCGATTTTGCGATCTCGATGGCAACGTCAGTACCATAACCGCAACCGGAGACGATAGCGGTGTCGCTGTTGCCGGCGGCTTCCTTGGCCGCTGACACGATGGTCGGGATCTCATCCGGGCGCAGCGAGAAGAATTCGCCCGTACCGCCAGCGGCGAAAAGTACCGGCGCATCGAAAGTGGAAAGCCATTCGACATGCGCCTTGTAGCTTTCAGCTGCGAAGCGACCTTCCGCATCGAAATGCGTTACCGGAAAAGAAAGCAGGCCAGCGCCGAGCTTTTGTTTGATCTGTTGCGGATCCATGGGGTTCTCCTCGTGAAGTGTTCCACCATGGATTATATATTCATAAGATGAGTGTCAATAACTTATATTATAAGTTGTCGCGATTGCGTCGCAGCAGGTTGCGGTAACGGGTCTGGCTGCCTTTGAGGTGAAAGCGCATGGCTTCGCGTGCGCCTTCCTCATCAGCGTTGAGTATGGCTTCGACAATCTGTCCATGCTCACTGTGAAGACGCACGATATAGTCCTGCGTGCTGGCGTCGGGTCCGGGCTGAAGGGCAGCACGCGGAATGATGCCACCGCCGATCATCGACAGAAATTCAGCGAAGCGCGGATTGTTGCTGGCATCCGCTATGGCGAGGTGCAAGGCAAAATCTGCTTCCGCGGTGGTCTTACCTTCTTTCATGCAGGCCAATACGCGCTCATGGCAGCCAATAATTGTTTCTTCCTGCTGCGGGGAGCGACGCAGAGCAGCAAGTCCCGCCGCTTCGACCTCAACGCCGGTACGTAGTTCAAGAATCTCGATCACCGAGGAGACGCGGTCATAATCGATGTTCTGGAAAGGCAGTGCTTCGGGGCGAGGGGCTTCAAGAACGAAAACGCCCGAGCCCTGTCGACCTTCCACCAGGCCATCGGCGCGAAGTGCTGCAATGGCTTCGCGCACTACGGTGCGGCTTACGCCGAACTGCGTTGTCAGTTGCGCCTCACTTGGCAATTTGCTGCCAGGATCAAAATTGCCAGATTGAATCGATTGCCTGAGCTCATTGCTCACCTTGCTGACGAGATTGCCCGCTGCACTTCGGTTGATCGGTTGTATTTTTTCTGCCAAAATCGTCGCGCTCCAATAACCGCAAAACCGTCGTTAAAAAGCAATTCCTTGGCCTCTAAGTCAAGTCGTCTCGCTTATAAGATAAATTTCAATTCTTTTCGTGGCCGGGCGCGAGTTATCGTAACCGTGTGAAAGCGCGTTACACCGGACTTTTTCATCCGCTTGAGCACGCCGCCGTATTTCAACTTTAATTCAATAATGGTATATTTTCATTGCCGCATTGGATGCAGATTTTTATTTCTGGATTTAATTTTTCTTGAGTGTTCCCAGCCTCCGAAATCGTTTTAGCTCACTACGAATTAAAACTGATGAAGGAAAAATCATGTCCAATATGGTGCGCGTTTCTCTGGCAGTTCTCTTGCTGGGGGCCGGTCTTGCTCCTGTCTCAGCCCAACAGCAGCCGACACCGGAACAGATGGAAATGGCTTATACTGCCGCCCGTAATCAGCTTGGCGTACTGAAATATTGTCAGGAAAAGGGCTATACAGATGGTGCTGCGGTTGACGTTCAAAGCAAGCTTATCGGTCTGATTCCTGCGCCGTCCGATGCATCCAAAGCCGATTCTGCGGAGGAAAGCGGAAAGCAGGGCAAGGTTTCGGCCATGGGCGTTGATCAGGATTTCGCTGAAAGCGCTAAAGCACAGAACGTTTCCGAAGAAAAGCTTTGCCAGACGCTGGCCGATACGGTCAAGCAGGCGGCGTCGCAACTGCCGAATTAAGCGCTTTATGCATTGAAGTGAAGAGCCCCGCCGTGTGCGGGGTTTTTAAGTTATAAAGCGCTATGGCTGCCTGAATAAGCCTGTAGACTCTGTGGTCCGTGGAAAACCTGAAATTCTTTTTGTTTTCTGGCGGTTCCTTGCTTGACACTTGTTCACGAACCCCTTAAACGACCGCTCACGCCAGATGGAAACATCAGGGCAAAGTGATCGTAAGGTCGCAAGAAATGCGCGGGTGTAGCTCAGTTGGTTAGAGTGCCGGCCTGTCACGCCGGAGGTCGCGGGTTCGAGCCCCGTCACTCGCGCCACTTTCTTCAAACAATCAAATAGACTGTTGAAACGAAAGTGGCGCTTTCCGCCTTTGTCTGCGCATATTTTTCCTGAAAAGCCCGGCTTTTGACTAGTTTCGCGGCTTTGCTCAATGCAATTGTGTAATATTACGATTGTTTGCTGAAGCTCTGCTTGACACCGCTGCGTCGACCCCTTAAACGACCGCTCACGCCGGACGAAAATGTTCAGGCTATGTGGCCGAAAGGTTGCAAGAAATGCGCGGGTGTAGCTCAGTTGGTTAGAGTGCCGGCCTGTCACGCCGGAGGTCGCGGGTTCGAGCCCCGTCACTCGCGCCATTTTCTCTCAGAAACATTATAAGATGATTGAGATGGAAATGGCGCATCACGTCATTTGCCTTTTAGCGAAAAAACTGTCGCCATGACAGATACGCGATCGAGAGTACGATTGCTGCGATGACGACGAGGTCACCGCTCGCGAGCAGAGTGTTTGGCATGGATGACCTCCTTTCTTCCTGTTCTTTCCCCTATGATAAGGTGTCCAAAGATCGGCTGAAGGCATGAATTGGCGCTGAACAGCGATGTGAAGCGATTCCATTTTCACGTTCTGGCGCCCGGACGACACGAATATTGCGTGGGAGAGACAGAAGGCTGATGATTCTTCCCGGAGGAGATCGTACGGGGCAGGGGTTATTTGTCGCGCCTGCAGTGTCTTTTTCCGGCTCAGCTCTATCCTATCTATAAGAGTGTGTGATTCTTTGTTCTGTTGTCAGCGGGAATTCACAAAATTATGATCCTTTCGGTACTGGAAGGGGTTTTGTTGGGTTATCGGGCCTGCTGCTGCATCTTGCGTTAAGCATCATGGCACGACTTGCCGGCATGATAATGCGGGAGGGGTTGCACTTGGGCGCGGGCTGCTGTACCCGTCCGCTCGAAAAGCGCTTAGTTCGCACGGCATGCCTTTTGAAGCTGCTTGGGGCGACGGGGTTGCAACAGATGCAATGTGTCGCATGGTCGTGGGCTTTAAAAAGTTTAAGACGGGCGGCGCAGCCTCGTATTCAAGCCGGATAAAGGACCATGAACGAGCTTTTAAGTTCCTATCTGCCGATCGTCATCTTTCTCGGCATCGCTATGGTGATTGGTGTAGCCCTTCTGGTTGCGCCGTTTCTTGTCGCCTATAGACAGCCCGACCCCGAAAAGCTTTCTGCTTACGAGTGCGGGTTCAATGCCTTTGATGACGCTCGCATGAAATTCGACATTCGATTCTATCTCGTGTCGATTCTCTTCATTATCTTCGACCTTGAAGTCGCCTTCCTGTTTCCGTGGGCTGTGTCCTTCGGCCAGATCGGCTGGTTCGGCTTCTTGTCGATGATGCTTTTCCTTGGCGTGCTGACCATCGGCTTCATTTATGAATGGAAGAAGGGAGCGCTGGAATGGGATTGACCGGAAACACACTCGTGGCGCAGCAGCCCAAGGGTATTCTCGATCCGCGTACCGGCAGGCCTGTCGGTGAAGATGATGCGTTCTTCAATGATTTGAATGGCGAGCTCTCGGACAAAGGGTTCATCGTAACCTCCGCTGACGCGCTGATCACATGGGCGCGCACCGGCTCGCTGATGTGGATGACGTTTGGTCTGGCCTGCTGTGCTGTGGAAATGATGCATATTTCCATGCCGCGCTATGACGCCGAACGTTTCGGCATTGCGCCGCGCGCCTCACCGCGCCAGTCGGACGTGATGATTGTCGCAGGCACGTTGACCAACAAGATGGCTCCCGCTTTGCGCAAGGTCTACGACCAGATGCCAGAGCCGCGTTATGTGATCTCGATGGGATCGTGTGCCAATGGTGGCGGCTATTACCACTACTCCTATTCTGTGGTGCGTGGTTGTGACCGTGTGGTGCCCGTCGACATTTACGTGCCGGGCTGCCCGCCGACTGCGGAAGCCCTGTTATATGGTATTCTTCTTTTGCAAAAGAAGATCCGGCGTACAGGTACGATCGAGCGTTGATCCGGCTTTGCGCTCTATGCGCAATGTCCGATTTTCTTGGGTTCTGCTATGATCCGGTCGTGACTCCCAAGCACGATCAGGGACAGCATGAGTTCTGAAGAAGGAAGTTAGAAAATGAGCGAAGAAGCTCTCGGTGAACTTTCCGGCTATATCCGGGAACGCCTCGGCGATGCAATTGAGGAAGCGAAGCTTGCCTATGGCGAGCTGACGCTTTGCGTTCCTGTGGGTAGCATTCTCAATGTTCTGACTTTCCTGCGTGACGATGTGCAGTGCCAGTTCATCAATCTCACGGATATTTCCGGTGTGGATTATCCGCAGCGCGCCGAGCGTTTCGATGTGGTTTATCAGTTGATGTCACCGCGCCAGAACCTGCGCATTCGCCTCAAGGTCAAGGCTGATGAGGACACGCTGGTGCCGTCTGCCGTCACCGTCTTCATCGGCGCTGAATGGTTTGAGCGCGAAATCTACGACATGTATGGCGTGCTGTTCTCCGGTCATCCCGATCTGCGCCGCATTCTGACCGATTACGGTTTTGAAGGCCATCCGCTACGCAAGGATTTCCCAATGACGGGCTTTGTGGAGGTTCGATACAGCGACGAGCTGAAGCGGGTTGTCTATGAGCCGGTGCAATTGCGCCAGGAATTCCGCAATTTCGATTTTCTCTCACCATGGGAAGGGACGGATTACGTTCTGCCCGGTGATGAAAAAGCCAAAACGAACTGAGCGACAGGAAGCTGAATATGGCCGAAACTCAGGTCCGTAATTTCAATATCAACTTTGGTCCGCAGCATCCTGCAGCCCACGGCGTGTTGCGTCTGGTGCTCGAGCTTGACGGCGAAGTGGTCGAGCGCGTCGATCCACATATTGGTCTTCTGCATCGCGGCACCGAAAAGCTGATGGAAGCCAAGACCTATCTGCAGGCTGTGCCTTATCTCGATCGCCTCGATTACGTGGCGCCGATGAATCAGGAACACGCCTATGCGCTGGCCGTTGAACGCCTGCTGGGCATCGATGTGCCAAAGCGCGGTCAGGTCATCCGTGTGCTGTTTTCAGAAATCGGCCGTATTTTGAACCATATCCTGAACGTGACCACGCAGGCCATGGACGTGGGTGCGCTGACACCGCCGCTCTGGGGATTTGAGGAACGCGAAAAGCTGATGGTGTTCTACGAACGCGCTTGTGGCGCACGTATGCACGCAGCCTATTTCCGTCCGGGTGGCGTGCACCAGGATCTGCCAGATCAGTTGATTGAAGATATTGGCAAATGGATTGATCCGTTTCTTTCCACTACCCTGACAAACCTCAACAATCTGATCACGCCGAACCGTATTTTCAAGCAGCGCAACGTCGATATCGGTGTGGTCAAGCTTGAAGATGCATGGGCATGGGGCTTTTCGGGCGTCATGGTGCGCGGTTCGGGTGCTGCATGGGATTTGCGCAAGTCGCAGCCCTATGAATGCTATAATGAGATGGAATTCGATATTCCCATCGGCAAGAATGGCGACTGCTATGATCGCTACCTGATCCGCATGGAAGAAATGCGCCAGTCGGCGAAGATCATGCGCCAGTGCGTCGATCTGCTGCTCGGCAAGGAGCGCGTTGGCCCTGTATCCAACATGGACAACAAGATCGTGCCGCCCAAGCGCGGCGAGATGAAGCGCTCGATGGAAGCGCTCATTCATCACTTCAAGCTTTACAC
The DNA here is from genome assembly GCF_039545455.1 of Brucella sp. BE17. NCBI lineage: Bacteria > Pseudomonadati > Pseudomonadota > Alphaproteobacteria > Hyphomicrobiales > Brucellaceae > Brucella > Brucella sp. BE17. The sequence continues at coordinate 561,491 of NZ_CP154467.1, forward strand.
GGAAGGCTACCACGTGCCTGCCGGTGAAGTTTACGCGGCAGTCGAAGCGCCCAAGGGCGAGTTTGGTGTCTTCCTGGTTTCGGACGGCTCCAACAAGCCTTATCGCTGCAAGCTCCGTGCCCCGGGCTTTGCCCATCTTCAAGCCATGGATTTCCTGTGCCGCGGCCATATGCTGGCTGACGTGTCGGCAATTCTTGGCTCGCTCGATATCGTGTTTGGTGAGGTTGACCGCTGATGTCCGTTCGCCGTCTCGCAGAAGATAATGTCCAGCCAGCCGCTTTCGCATTCAATGCGGACAATCAGGCGTGGGCGCAGAAGACGATTGCAAAATATCCCGATGGCCGCCAGCAGTCGGCTGTCATTCCATTGCTCATGCGCGCGCAGGAGCAGGATGGCTGGGTCACGAAAGCCGCTATCGAACACGTCTCAAATATGCTCGACATGCCGCTGATCCGCGTTCTGGAAGTTGCAACTTTCTATACACAGTTTCAGTTGAAGCCCGTGGGAACCCGCGCCCATATTCAGGTTTGCGGCACCACGCCCTGCATGTTGCGTGGCTCCGAAGCGCTGATGGATGTCTGCCGTCACAAGATCCACCACGACCCCTTCGAGCTCAATGCCGATGGTACGCTTTCGTGGGAAGAAGTCGAATGTCAGGGCGCTTGCGTCAACGCGCCGATGGTCATGATCCTCAAGGACACCTATGAAGACCTCACGCCGGAGCGGCTTGAGGAGATCATTGACGCTTTCGAGGCTGGAAAAGGCGATACCGTCAAGCCCGGTCCGCAGAATAGCCGCGTAACGTCTGAACCAATCAGCGGTCTGACCGCTTTGACCGAAGACCTCGATTACAAAAAAATCGGGATCGAAACCCGCAAGGCATCCGACGAAGCTACCGCCAAAGCCAAGGCGGAAGCCGAGGCCAAGGCGAAAGCAGAGGCTGAAACCGTTGCACCGTCGAATGCGGCAAAGCCCGTGACGAATGCGCCGGAAACGGCCAAGGCGCTCAACACGCCGTCGCTGGTCAAAGTGTCGAATGCTACTGAGAAGGCTGCTTCGGTCGAGGCAACAAAGGAATTGACGCTCGACGACAAGAACCGTCCGCTGGCAATGGAACGCCCTGACGCTCCCGACGATCTCAAGCTGATCTCCGGTGTGGGGCCCAAAAACGAAACCATGTTGCATGAACTGGGTATCTTTACCTTCAAACAGGTTGCCGCATGGAAAAAGGCCGAGCGGGAATGGGTTGACGGCTACTTGAGTTTCCACGGTCGCATCGAACGTGAAGACTGGGTGAAGCAGGCCAAGGCTTTGGCCAAGGGTGGTGTTGCGGAATATATCAAGGTATTCGGAAAGGAGCCGAGATAATGAGTGCGCAAGCAACATTGCACATTATCTGGCTTCCGATGCTGGTGCGCCTGCTTGCTCTTGTCTTTGCGATAGCGAGTGTGGTCGGCGTGATTGCCTTTTTTGCTTTCGAGAGCCTTTATCCCTACCGCTGGCATTTGATGGTCGGTGGTGCACTCGGTTCAGGCATTTTTGGATGGATTGGTGATCGTATTTCGCCGACCCGCGAAATAATTGCCAAGGTCAGGGACGAACTTAATCGTGACGGAACTTTGAGCGCGGACCGTGAGGAGCAGAACAATGCTGGCTGACAAGGATCGCATCTTCACCAATATTTACGGCTTTAAGGATCGCTCCTTGAAGGGCGCGATGTCGCGTGGTCATTGGGATAATACCAAGGGCTTTATCGACAAGGGCCGTGATTGGATCATCGAGGAAATGAAGGCATCAGGCTTGCGCGGTCGTGGTGGCGCTGGCTTTCCGACCGGCCTAAAGTGGTCGTTCATGCCCAAGCAGAGCGATGGACGACCGCATTACCTCGTCGTCAATGCCGACGAATCTGAGCCCGGTACGTGCAAAGACCGTGACATCCTGCGCCACGATCCACATACGCTGATCGAAGGCTGCGTTATTGCTGGTTGTGCCATGGGCGCAAACACCGCTTATATTTACCTGCGCGGTGAATTCATTCGTGAGTATGAAGCGCTACAGGCGGCCATCGACGAATGCTACGATGCAGGACTCTTGGGCAAAGACAACAAGTGCGGCTGGGATATGGAGATTTATCTCCATCATGGCGCTGGCGCTTATATCTGCGGCGAGGAAACGGCCCTTCTCGAAAGCCTTGAAGGAAAGAAGGGGCAGCCGCGCCTGAAGCCACCATTCCCGGCCAATGTGGGTCTTTACGGTTGCCCGACCACGGTCAACAATGTCGAATCCATTTCGGTTGCGCCGACTATTCTGCGTCGCGGCGGGGCTTGGTTCTCCTCTATCGGTCGTCCGAACAATGTTGGCACAAAACTGTTCCAGATTTCCGGGCATGTGAACACGCCCACCACCGTGGAAGAGGGACTTGGCATCTCCTTCCGGGAGTTGATCGAGAAGCATGCAGGCGGTATTCGTGGCGGATGGGACAATCTGCTGGCCGTCATTCCGGGCGGAGCATCCTGCCCGGTCATCAAGGCCGAGGACATGATGGATGCCATCATGGATTTCGACGGCATGCGTGAGAAGAAGTCATCTTTCGGCACCGGCGGTCTGATCGTCATGGACAAGTCCACTGACATCATCAAGGCGATTGCGCGTCTGTCGGCTTTCTTCAAGCATGAAAGCTGCGGCCAGTGCACGCCATGCCGTGAAGGCACGGGCTGGATGTGGCGCGTGATGGAACGCATGGTCAAGGGAAACGCGCAAAAGCGTGAGATTGATATGCTGTTCGACGTGACCAAGCAGATTGAAGGTCACACGATCTGCGCGCTTGGCGACGCGGCTGCATGGCCGGTTCAGGGCCTCATTCGCAATTTCCGTCCGGAAATCGAAAAGCGTATCGACGATTACACACGCAATGCCGTTCAAAGCCGCAATATCCGTCTGGAAGCAGCGGAATAGGTTTAGGGCAATGCGTATGCCCCCGTGAAAAGGGGCTACAAGAGTTTGATCTGGAAGGTGCGGCAGGAGCCGCAGGTTTGGATAAGCGATGGCAAATATCAAGGTTGACGGCACAGAGATCGAGGTTCCCGATCACTATACGCTCCTTCAGGCTGCCGAAGCCGCGGGGGCTGAAGTCCCGCGTTTCTGTTTCCACGAACGGCTTTCCATCGCTGGAAACTGTCGCATGTGTCTGGTTGAAGTGAAGGGCGGACCGCCCAAGCCCGCAGCGTCCTGCGCTATGGGCGTGCGCGATCTGCGTCCGGGACCCAACGGCGAAGCCCCTGAAATCTTCACCAACACGCCGATGGTCAAGAAGGCCCGCGAAGGCGTGATGGAATTCCTGCTCATCAACCACCCGCTTGATTGCCCGATCTGCGATCAGGGCGGCGAGTGTGATCTTCAGGATCAGGCTATGGCTTTCGGCACCGATGGTTCGCGCTATCGAGAGAACAAGCGTGCGGTCGAAAACAAATATATCGGTCCGCTCGTCAAGACGGTGATGACGCGCTGCATCCACTGCACGCGCTGCGTCCGCTTCACGACCGAAGTGGCAGGTATTTCGGAACTGGGCCTCATTGGTCGCGGTGAAGATGCCGAAATCACCACCTATCTCGAACGCGCCATGACGTCGGAATTGCAGGGCAATGTGATCGACCTTTGCCCGGTAGGTGCGCTGACCTCGCGTCCTTATGCATTTCAGGCGCGTCCGTGGGAATTGACCAAGACCGAAACCATCGACGTGATGGATGCGGTCGGCTCCAATATCCGCGTCGATACGCGTGGCCGCGAAGTCATGCGCGTCATGCCGCGCGTTAATGAAGCGGTCAACGAGGAATGGATTTCCGACAAGACCCGCTTCATCTGGGATGGTCTGCGCACGCAGCGTCTGGATCGTCCTTATGTGCGTAAAGATGGCCGTCTGGTTGCCGTCAACTGGCCGGAAGCTTTCGCTGCCATTGGCGCGAAGGTGGCTGCGAGCTCTGCTGACAAGATTGGTGCGGTTGCAGGCGATCTGGCCTCAGTCGAGGAAATCTATGCGCTCAAAGGTCTGATGACGTCGCTGGGAAGCACCAGCATTGATGCGCGTCAGGACGGGGCAGCCCTCGATCCGGCACTTGGTCGTTCAAGCTATCTCTTTAACACGACCATTGAAGGCATTGAAAGTGCTGATGCTTTGCTCATCATCGGCTCCAATCCTCGCGTTGAAGCAGCCGTGCTCAATGCCCGTATCCGCAAGCGTCAGCGTTCGGGTCCGTTCCCAGTTGCTCTCATCGGCGAGCAGGCTGAACTGCGTTACAACTATCAGTATCTCGGTGCTGGCGGCGACACGCTTGTCAATCTCGCTTCCGGCAAGGATGCGTTCCGCGATGTGCTGGCCAAGGCCGAACGTCCGCTGATCATTGTCGGTCAGGGCGCGATTGCCGGTGAAAACGGTTCGGCTGTTCTGGCCGCTGCCGCAAAGCTTGCTGAGGACGTGGGCGCTATCACCGAAGGCTGGAACGGTTTTTCGGTGCTGCATACGGCCGCCTCGCGCGTCGGTGCTCTCGATCTCGGTTTCGTACCGGGTGAGGGTGGTCTTAAAGCGCAAGATATGCTGGGCAATCTCGATGTCGTGTTCCTGCTTGGCGCAGACGAACTCGACATGACCAAAAAGGGTTCGAGCTTCGTTGTCTATATCGGCACGCATGGCGATGCCGGTGCACATGCCGCAGATGTGATTTTGCCCGGTGCCGCCTATACCGAGAAATCGGGCACCTGGGTTAACACCGAAGGCCGCGTGCAGATGGGCAACCGCGCTGGTTTTGCGCCGGGCGAGGCCAAGGAAGACTGGGCGATCCTGCGTGCGCTTTCCGACACGCTGGGCAAGCGCCTGCCGTTTGATTCACTCTCGCAGCTTCGTGCAAAGCTCTATGCGGATTACCCGCATATGATGGCAATTGACGCAATTGCACCTGCGGACGCAAGCGAGATCGTAACGCTTGCTGGCAAGGCATCAAAACTTTCTGGAGGTGCTACTTTTGTGTCTCCGGTCAAGGACTTCTATCTGACGAACGCAATCGCGCGCGCTTCCGCAGTGATGGCCGAATGTTCGGCTCTCGCAGCTGGTCATTTCAGCCAGGCAGCGGAATAGGCGAGGAAACGAGAATAATGGACGGTATTTTTGCAACCTACGTGCTGCCCGCGCTGATCATCGCGCTGAAGTCGGTCGTTCTGCTCGTCGTTCTGCTGATCGTCGTGGCTTACCTGCTTTATGCGGATCGCAAGATCTGGGCGGCAGTGCAGCTTCGTCGCGGCCCGAACGTGGTCGGCCCATGGGGTCTGTTTCAGGCTTTCGCCGACCTGCTGAAGTTTGTCTTCAAGGAGCCGATCATTCCGTCGGGTGCCAACAAGGGCGTGTTCCTGCTGGCTCCCTTCATTTCGGCTGTTCTGGCCATGGCGACATGGGCAGTCATTCCGGTCAATGAAGGCTGGGCGGTCGCTAATATCAATGTTGGCATTCTCTATATTTTCGCCATTTCTTCGCTCGAAGTTTACGGCGTGATCATGGGGGGCTGGGCGTCGAACTCGAAATATCCGTTTTTGGGCGCATTGCGCTCTGCGGCGCAGATGGTGTCTTACGAAGTCTCCATCGGTTTCGTGATCGTGACCGTGCTGCTCACCGTCGGCTCGCTTAACCTCACCGACATCGTGCTGTCGCAGAATACGGGTCTTGGCACTTCGCTGGGCTTGCCTGCATCGTTCCTCGACTGGAACTGGCTGGTGCTGTTCCCGATGTTCGTGGTGTTCTTCATTTCGGCTCTCGCCGAAACCAATCGCCCGCCTTTCGATCTTGTGGAAGCGGAATCGGAACTCGTAGCCGGTCATATGATCGAATATTCGTCCACGCCGTTCCTTCTGTTCTTCCTTGGCGAATATGTGGCCATCACGCTGATGTGTGCGCTGATGACCACGCTGTTCCTCGGCGGCTGGCTGCCTCCGGTTGATGTATGGTTCCTCAATTGGGTGCCCGGCATCATCTGGTTCATGCTAAAGCTTTGCTTCTGCTTCTTCCTGTTTGCAATGGTGAAGGCTTTCGTTCCGCGCTACCGCTATGATCAGCTGATGCGTCTTGGCTGGAAAGTATTCCTGCCGATCTCGCTCGCCATGGTGGTGCTGACCGCAACCGTCATCAAAGTCTTTGATCTGGTGTAAGGAGAAATAAAATGGCTTCCTTAGCTCAGGCCGCAAAATCGCTCCTTCTCAAGGAATTCGTCGGAGCCTTCTTCCTCTCCATGCGTCAGTTCTTTGCGCCCAAGGCGACATTGAACTATCCGCATGAAAAGGGTCCGATTTCGCCGCGCTTTCGTGGTGAACACGCTCTGCGTCGTTATCCCAATGGCGAAGAACGCTGCATAGCCTGCAAGCTCTGCGAGGCAATCTGCCCCGCGCAGGCCATCACGATCGAGGCCGGTCCGCGCCGCAATGACGGCACGCGCCGCACGGTGCGTTACGATATCGATATGGTAAAGTGCATTTATTGCGGTTTCTGTCAGGAAGCCTGTCCGGTGGATGCCATTGTGGAAGGTCCGAATTTTGAATTCGCGACTGAAACCCGCGAAGAGCTTTACTACGACAAGGACAAGCTTCTCGCCAATGGCGACCGCTGGGAACGCGAAATCGCGCGTAATATCGCGATGGATGCGCCTTATCGCTGACCGGATATCGTTTATCCGGTGACTGAACGAAGTTTATAAAGCGGGCAGGGCAATAGGGCCTTGCTCACGGAAAGGTGTTGGGGGAACCCCATGCTGACAGGTATTGCGGCAGCGTTTTTCTATCTGTTCGCTTTCATCATGATCGCCTCCGCGTTCATGGTGATCGCGGCACGCAACCCCGTGCATTCGGTGCTGTTTCTGATCCTCACATTCTTCAATGCGGCGGCACTCTTCCTGCTGACCGGGGCCGAGTTCCTCGCCATGATCCTGCTGGTCGTTTATGTGGGTGCTGTGGCGGTTCTCTTCCTCTTCGTGGTGATGATGCTGGATGTGGATTTTGTGGAATTAAAGCGCGGTGCGCTGCAATATGCGCCGGTGGGCGCGCTGATCGGCCTTATCCTTTTGGGCGAGCTGATTTTCGTCTTTGCAAGCCACAGCTTTTCGCCGCAAGTCGGGCAGGGTGCCGTGCCGATCCCGGATCTCGCAACCCGCTCCAATACGGCCGCGTTGGGAGACATTCTCTATACCGACTTCGTCTTCTACTTCCAGATCGCAGGTCTTGTGCTTCTGGTGGCGATGATCGGTGCAATCGTTTTGACATTGCGCCACAAGCCAAACGTCAAGCGCCAGTCGATCCCCGATCAGGTCGCGCGCACGCCTGAAACGGCGGTCGAGATCAGACACGTTGAAACGGGTAAAGGCATCTGAGGACATATTATGGAAATCGGTATCGCTCATTATCTGACCGTTTCAGGCATCCTTCTGACGTTTGGCATTTTCGGTATTTTCTTGAACCGCAAGAACGTCATCGTCATCCTGATGTCGATTGAATTGATCCTGCTGTCGGTCAATCTGAACTTCGTGGCGTTCTCCAGCCAGCTTAACGACATGGTTGGACAGGTCTTCGCCCTCTTCGTCCTGACGGTGGCTGCTGCTGAAGCGGCCATCGGTCTTGCAATTCTCGTTGTTTTCTTCCGTAACCGCGGTTCTATCGCGGTGGAAGACGTCAATGTCATGAAAGGTTGACGGGCAAATGCTCTATTACGCGATCGTCTTCCTTCCGCTTATTGGCTTCCTGATTGCCGGTCTTTTCGGCAACCAGATCGGCGCCAAGGCGAGTGAATTCGTAACCTCCGGCCTTATGGTGATCGTGGCTATTTTGTCATGGATCGTGTTCTTCCAGATCCCGCTTGGGGCTGACGCTGAAACCGTGCGCATTCCAGTGCTACACTGGGTGACGTCGGGTGCGCTGTCGTTTGACTGGGCGCTGCGCGTCGACACGTTGACCGGCGTCATGCTGGTGGTGGTCAATTCGGTGTCGGCATTGGTGCATATCTATTCAATCGGATACATGCATCACGATCCGCACCGTCCGCGTTTCTTCGCCTATCTGTCGCTGTTTACCTTCGCTATGCTCATGCTGGTGACGTCTGACAATCTGGTGCAGATGTTCTTTGGCTGGGAAGGCGTGGGTCTCGCATCCTATCTTCTGATCGGTTTCTGGTTCAAGAAGCCATCCGCCAATGCCGCTTCCATGAAGGCTTTTGTCGTCAACCGCGTTGGTGACTTCGGCTTCCTGCTTGGCATTTTCGGCCTGTTCGCGCTGTTCCAGTCAGTTGATTACAACACGATCTTTGCCGCTGCCGCCAATTACCTGCCGGGTGATGGCGACGCGGTGGTGCTCAATTTCCTGGGTTATGATCTGCACAAGGAAACAGCACTCACCGTCATCTGTCTGTTGCTCTTCATGGGCGCGATGGGCAAGTCGGCGCAGTTCCTGCTCCACACCTGGTTGCCGGACGCCATGGAAGGCCCGACACCCGTGTCCGCACTCATTCACGCCGCCACAATGGTGACCGCGGGCGTGTTCATGATCGCGCGCATGTCGCCGGTGTTTGAACTCTCGCAAACGGCGCTTCTGGTGGTGACCATCATCGGTGCGACCACGGCTTTCTTTGCCGCAACCGTTGCACTCGTGCAAAACGACATCAAGCGCGTGATCGCCTATTCGACCTGTTCGCAGTTGGGCTATATGTTCGCAGCGCTCGGTGTAGGTGCTTATGGCGCTGCCGTCTTCCACCTTTTCACACACGCTTTCTTCAAGGCACTGTTGTTCTTGTGCGCAGGCTCGGTCATTCACGCCGTTCACGACGAGCAGGACATGCGCCGCATGGGCGGTCTGCGCAAGGTGATACCGATTACCTACTGGATGATGATGATCGGAACCGTGGCCATTACGGGTCTTGGTATTCCGGGAACCATGTTCGGTATGGCTGGCTTCTTCTCCAAAGACGCGATCATCGAGTCTGTTTTTGCCTCGCACAGCGCGGCAAGCGGCTATGCCTTTACTCTTCTGGTGGTGGCAGCCCTCTTTACGAGCTTCTATTCCTGGCGCCTGATTTTCATGACCTTCTTCGGCAAGCCACGCGCTTCGGCGGAAGTCATGCATCACGCGCATGAATCGCCGCCCGTCATGCTGGTGCCGCTGTTCATTCTGGCAGTAGGTGCGATCCTTGCCGGTGTGGTGTTCAAGGAGCTCTTCTTCGGCCACGACTATGCCGAATTCTGGAAGGGTGCGCTGTTCACATTGCCGAGCAACGAAATCCTCGAGCATTACCATCATGTGCCGACATGGGTGAAACTGTCGCCCTTCATCGCCATGGTGACTGGTTTCGTGATCGCCTATATCTTCTATATCCGTTCGCCCGAAACGCCCAAGGCACTGGCAGCGCGCCATCGCGGCCTCTACCAGTTCCTGCTCAACAAGTGGTATTTCGACGAACTCTACGATTTCATCTTCGTTCGTCCGGCCAAGTGGCTCGGTCGCCTGTTCTGGAAGGGCGGCGACGGCTGGCTCATTGACGGCTTCGGCCCGGATGGCGTTTCGGCTCGTGTGCTTGATGTCACCAACCGTGTCGTCAAGATGCAGTCCGGATATCTTTATCATTACGCATTCGCGATGCTGATCGGCGTCGCCGCGCTCGTCACCTGGATGATGCTCGGGAGCTCTTTCTGATGACCGACTGGCCAATTCTCTCAACGGTCACGTTCTTGCCGCTCGTCGGCGCGTTACTGATCCTTCTCATCAAGGACGACAGCGAGGCTGCACGCCGCAACATCAAGAATGTTGCGCTGCTGACCACGATCTTCGTCTTCATCCTGTCACTGGTCATCTGGGCGGATTTTGACAATTCCAACCCCGGTTTCCAGATGGTCGAACAGATCGACTGGATCGGCGGCGGCATTAGCTACCATATGGGCGTGGATGGTATTTCCATGCTGTTTGTGGTGCTCTCAGCTTTCCTGATGCCGTTCTGCATTCTGGCAAGCTGGGTGTCGGTCGAAAAGCGCGTCAAGGAATATATGATCGCCTTCCTTATTCTGGAAGTGATGATGATCGGCGTGTTCTGTGCGCTGGATCTGTTCTTGTTCTACGTGTTCTTCGAGGCGAGCCTCATTCCGATGTTCATCATCATCGGCGTGTGGGGCGGAAAGCGCCGCGTCTATGCGAGCTTGAAGTTCTTCCTTTATACGCTGCTCGGCTCCGTGCTTATGCTGATCGCCATCATGGCGATGTACTGGCAAGCCGGAACCATGAACATCGTCGAACTTCTCAAGCATGACTTCCCGGCCAATATGCAGACATGGCTATGGCTGGCGTTCTTTGCTTCCTTCGCGGTCAAGATGCCGATGTGGCCGGTCCACACCTGGCTGCCGGATGCGCACGTGGAAGCACCGACCGCAGGCTCGGTCATTCTGGCCGGTGTGCTTTTGAAGCTTGGCGGTTACGGCTTCCTGCGCTTCTCGCTGCCGATGTTCCCGCTGGCTTCTGCCGATTTCGCACCCTTCATCTTCGCGCTGTCGGTCGTCGCCATCATCTACACATCGCTTGTGGCGCTGGTGCAGGAAGACATCAAGAAGCTGATCGCCTATTCGTCGATTGCGCATATGGCCTATGTAACCATGGGTATCTTTGCCGCAAACGAGCAGGGCGTTCAGGGCGCAATCTTCCAGATGCTTTCGCATGGTATCGTGTCGGCGGCACTGTTCCTCTGCGTCGGCGTCATCTATGACCGTATGCATACGCGTGATATTTCGGCCTTCGGCGGACTGGTCAACAATATGCCGAAATACGCGGTGGCCTTCATGATCCTCACCATGGCCAATGTCGGCCTGCCGGGGACATCGGGCTTCATCGGCGAGTTTCTGACGCTGTTCGGCGTGTTCCGGGTCAATACATGGGTGGCGTTGCTTGCGACTACGGGTGTAATCCTCTCGGCGGCCTATGCGCTCTTCCTCTATCGCCGGGTCATATTCGGTGCATTGGAAAAGGAGAGCCTCAAGGCGCTTCTCGATCTTTCTCCGCGTGAGAAGGTTATTCTTTACCCGCTGGTGGTGCTTACCATCTTCTTCGGCGTGTATCCGGCTCCGGTCTTCGATGCGACCGCAACTGCTGTGAGCGCTCTGGTTCAACATTACGATGCTGCGATTGGCGGAGCCGCCAACGCCATGCTGGTACGTTAAGAAAATAGAGGCGTAAAAGGTCATGCAGACTGATCTGATAGCTCACCTGACCCTTGCTGCACCGGAGGTTCTCCTTGCGGTAAGCGCCTTGGCACTGCTCATGATCGGCGTGTTTTCCGGTGAACGGGCAACCACGCTCGTCAACGGACTGGCGGTCGCAGTGCTGATTGCAGCCCTGGCACTGGTGGTTCTTTTCCCCAAAGACGGCAGCGCCTTTGGCGGCGCTATGGTCAATGACAGTTTTGGCCGCTTCATGAAGGTGTTGACACTGGTTGGTTCCATCGTCACGCTGATCATGTCGGTGGGCTTTGCAAAACTCGAGAAATTCGACAAGTTCGAATTTCCAGTGCTGATCGTCGTGTCCACGCTCGGTATGTTGCTGATGGTGTCGGCCTCCAACATGCTCTCACTCTATCTCGGCCTTGAGCTGCAATCTCTCGCACTCTATGTGCTGGCGGCATTTAACCGCGACAGCGTGAAATCGACTGAAGCAGGCCTTAAATATTTTGTGCTTGGATCGCTGTCTTCGGGCCTTCTGCTTTACGGTATCAGCCTCGTCTACGGTTTCACCGGCCATATCGGCTTTGCTGAAATTGCGACAGCCATTACCAGCGGCGAGCGCCAGCTTGGCCTGGTTTTCGGTCTGGTGTTCATTCTGGCCGGCCTGGTGTTCAAGATTTCGGCGGTGCCGTTCCATATGTGGACGCCTGATGTCTATGAAGGTGCGCCGACGCCTGTGACGGCATTCTTTGCGGCCGCCCCCAAGATGGCTGCCATGGCGTTGATCGTGCGTGTGGTATGCGAAGCCTTTGCTCCCGTCACCCATGACTGGCAGCAGATCATCGTCTTCATCGCCATCGCCTCGATGGTCTTGGGTGCTTTTGCAGCCATCGGCCAGCGCAACATCAAGCGCCTGATGGCCTATTCCTCGATCAGCCATATGGGTTATGCGCTTGTGGGTCTGGCTGCCGGAACGGCAGTGGGTGTGAAGGGTGTTGCGATCTATATGGCGATCTATCTTGCCATGACGCTCGGCTCGTTTGCCTTCATTCTCGCCATGCGCACGCGTGACGGAAATGTCGAACAGATCGACGATCTGGCAGGTCTGTCGCGCACCAATCCGGTGCTGGCAACCATTATGACGATCTTCCTGTTTTCGCTCGCTGGCATTCCGCCGCTCGCAGGCTTCTTTGGTAAGTGGTACACTTTCCTTGCAGCCGTTCAGGCTGGACTGCTGCCGCTGGCGATCATTGGTATCGTGGCATCGGTCGTGGGCGCATTCTACTATCTGCGCATGATCAAGGTCATGTGGTTCGACGAGCCGACGGGTGTAGGCTTTGTCCCGGTCGCGGGTGAGCTTCGTCTCGTTCTCGGCGTCACGGGCGCTTTCGTGCTGTTCTACATCTTCCTCGCTGGCCCTATTGGCAATTATGCCGATATGGCTGCGAAGTCGTTGTTCTGATAGACTGCAACGGGTGTCTCGCATGCATTTTGCGCTATCGCCTGTTGCCCACAATATCGGCTATCGCCTCGAAAGTTTTGCGGCGATTGGCTCGACCAATGCGGAAGCGCTGACACGCGCTGCCTCGGGCGATACCGGAAAATTGTGGCTTGTGACCAAAAGACAGGAACAGGGCCGGGGCCGTCGCGGTCGCGTCTGGACGGCACCGGACGGCAATCTGGCTTCCACCCTGCTTCTGGTCGAAAATTTCGATGTCACGAGTGCCGCAACACTCGGCTTTGTTGCAGGGCTTTCTCTGGCCAACGCGCTCGACGCGGTCTTTGCCATCTTTCCCCCCACGGTGCCTTCCAAAATTACGCTAAAATGGCCCAATGATGTGTTGCTCAATGGTGCGAAACTAAGCGGTATCGGTCTTGAATCCACGCTTGTGCGTGAAAGGGCCCTCGGCGTGGCCGTCGGCATCGGGACCAATGTCGTTGGCTACCCGGAAGATTTGCCCTATCCGGCGATTTCGCTTCATGCGGTGGGATGCAAGGTCGATGCCGAAACGCTGTTTTCAGCGCTGTCGGATGCATGGGTGGAAAACTACCGCATCTGGGACATGGGGCGTGGACTGGACCATATCCGCAAGCGCTGGCTTGAGCGTGCGCATGGACTTGGCGACAATGTCGCCATCAAGCTTCAGGACAGGGTCGTCGAAGGCCGTTTCGAGACAATTGATGCGGCGTGTCGTTTCGTCATTCGCGACGATGACGGCGAGCGGGTTGCGATCACGGCGGGTGATGTCTATTTCGGAACGGCTGCAACATTGCGCAAATAACAGGATTATCGTGTTGCCAAGACTTGCAACTGTGGCCGTTTGGGTTCAGTTGAAGCGCAATCGATAGACAAGATAATAACAGAGGAAATTTCATGGCCCGATCCAACAACCCGGAACTCGTCTTCCTGCCCTTGGGCGGAGTGGGCGAAATCGGCATGAATCTGGCTATGTACGGTTTCGGTCCGGAAGACAATCGTGAATGGCTGGTGGTCGATATGGGTGTGAGCTTCGCCGGTCCCGAACAGCCGGGCGCTGATCTGATCCTGCCTGATATTCGTTATCTTGAAGCCCAAAAACACAATCTGCGCGGCATTGTGATTACACATGCGCATGAAGACCACTTTGGCGCTTTGCTCGATCTGTGGCCGCGTTTGCAGGTGCCGGTCTATGCGACACCATTTACGGCCGGGCTTTTGGAGGCCAAACGCCAGTCGGAACACGGCGCACCGGATATTCCGGTCAATATCTACAAGGCCGGTGAAACATTTGAGCTCGGCGCGTTTAAGATCGAGGCGATTGCCGTCACCCATTCGATCCCCGAGCCGGTTTCGCTGGCCATCACCACCTCGCTTGGCACGGTGATCCATACCGGCGACTGGAAGATGGACCCAGAGCCATCGCTTGGGCCGGTGATTGATGAAGCGCGCTTCCGCGCCTATGGCGATAAGGGCGTTTTGGCGCTGATCTGCGATTCCACCAATGCCATGCGCGAGGGCGAATCCGCCTCCGAGCGGCAGGTGAGCGAGAGCCTGCGCGAACTGATTGAAAATGCGCGGGGTCGCGTGGCGATCACCACCTTCTCCTCCAATGTCGGACGTATCCGCTCCATCACGGAAGCCGCACGCGATGCAGGCCGCCAGGTGCTGGTGGTCGGGCGCTCCATGAAGCGCTCGATTGCCGTTGCGACCGAACTTGGTTACATGGAAGGTCTGCCGGAATTCTTAAGCGAAGAGGATTACGGCTATATTCCGCGTGAAAACGTGGTGGTCATCCTTACGGGCAGTCAGGGAGAGCCGCGTGCGGCGCTGGCAAAGCTTGCGCGTGATGAAATGCGCAGCCTTGCGCTCTCGCCGGGTGACACGGTCATCTATTCCTCGCGTGCTATTCCCGGCAACGAAAAAGCCATTCTCGATATCAAGAACCAGCTGATCGATCGCGGGATCAAGATTATTGGCGACGAGGATGGGCTGGTGCATGTCTCCGGCCATCCGCGTCGCAGTGAATTAAAGCGCATGTACGCATGGGTGCGCCCGGAAATTCTTGTGCCTGTGCATGGTGAGGCGGCACATCTTGTGGCGCAAGGATCGCTCGGTGCCATGGAAGGCATCGAACAGGTAGCCCAAATCCGCAATGGCGACGTGCTGCGGCTCGCACCCGGTAAGGCAGAAATCATCGACGAAGCACCGATTGGCCGCATCTACAAGGACGGCAAGCTGATCGGCGACGAGGACGAGATCGGTATGGTCGAGCGGCGCAAGCTCGCTTATGTCGGTCATGTCGCGGTCAATGTTCTGCTCGACCGCGAAAACAAGCTTCTGGACGAGCCGGATCTGGCTGCTTTTGGTCTGCCGGAAGAAGACGGGCAGGGCGATCTTCTCGAAGATATTCTGCTCGATGCGGCAGTCGAGGCCATCGACAGCATTCCGCGGGTGCGCCGCAAGGATGTTGAACTGGTTCGCGAATCCGTGCGCCGTGCCGTTCGCGCTGCGGCAAATATGACATGGGGCAAAAAGCCTGTGGTGACGGTGTTCGTGAACAGGGTACGTTAAACGCATAAGCGTAAAGCATGGGAGGTGCTGATGCTTGAACGTCTCAATCATGTGGCGATTGCCGTACCGGATATCGCCGCCGCATCAGCCCTTTACCGCGATCAACTGGGTGCGAATGTGTCTGCACCGCAGGCGCTGCCCGAGCATGGCGTCACTGTCGTCTTTATCGATGTCGGCAATACCAAGATCGAACTGCTGGAGCCTTTGGGAGAAAATTCGCCAATTGGCGCTTTTCTTGCCAAAAATCCGTCAGGCGGCATGCATCACCTGTGCTATGAAGTGAAGGATATTTTGGCCGCCCGCGAGGTGTTGAAGGCAAAAGGTGCACGCATCCTGGGTGACGGCGAGCCCAAGCAGGGCGCGCATGGCAAGCCGGTGCTGTTCTTACATCCGAAAGATTTCAACGGCACGCTTATCGAACTTGAAGAGGTATAAATGTCCCTCATTTCCGCAATTGCGATCTATTTCATTATCTGGTGGACGACGCTTTTCGCGCTTTTGCCGGTAGGGCTGCGTACGCAGGCTGAGGAAGGTAACGTGACGCTTGGAACAGTCGCAAGCGCACCGGCAAAGCCACGCATATGGCGCGCCTTTCTGCGCACAACGATAGTCGCCAGTCTCATCTTCGCGCTCTATTATTATCTGACGCAAGTGCGCGGCCTTGGTCTGGACGACATCCCGCACTTCTTTCCTGATTTGAAGTGATCACAGCCTTTTCAATGTTGACCATGCAATGCCCTGCCTAAAATTTAGGCGGGGTTTCTTTTTAATTAGAAATCTCTAATGCAATTATAGATTGTGGCTTTTGATTTGTGTCTTTAGCGTTTTTCGGAAGCGTGAGAGATACAGTTCCACATCTGCTCGTAGTTAAGGCTTGCGGGAAAACGCCCAGCCATGCTGTTTAATCCCATTCCTGTGCACAATTGTCGTTTTGTATTATAATCACACAAAAATAATAGGTTAATACTGGACGTGCGTTCAAAAATGGCGCATAGGAACCGCGTGGCAGCGTAACAGGCCAAACGCAAAAAAAAAGCAAGGCTTTCGCCTTGCTAATCGAATACGCGTTCGACCCGTTTCCATTTTACCGGCGGCAGCGATAATCGCGCCTGGATCCATCCTCCCAAGACTTTGACCGCGTGAAACCAACGGTTTTAATCCGTTGTGCTCTTATGCTGAAAAAAATAGCGGACTGCACAGCTTTTGTCACCAAAAATCTTCTATCCCGTCACATTTCTTTCGCAATTATTTTCTGTTTTGGCTCAAACACCGGTAAAATCTTGAAATTGAAGGCGAAACCCGGCGCGTCACCTGGGAAGCGCTGGCAAAAGGCGGCGTCAAACCGTCTGTGGATGGTGAAATCTGCGCCATGCAAAGCGAAACGCTGCGGCTTTCCATTGGCGGCATAACCCGATAATAAACCAGCGGATATGCTTAATTTTTGCCTGATTCTTAAAGCATTCAGGCATTCTCACATGAACGGTGGTTCGCATGCGTCTGTCGCAGTATTTTTTGCCCATACTGAAGGAAAATCCGAAAGAGGCGGAAATCGTCTCTCACAGGCTGATGCTGCGTGCGGGGATGATCCGTCAGCAATCGGCAGGCATTTACGCCTGGCTGCCGCTCGGGCTTAAAGTATTGAACAAGGTCTGCGACATTATCCGCGAGGAGCAAAACCGCGCAGGTGCCAATGAAATCCTGATGCCGACCATCCAGTCTGCCGATCTGTGGCGTGAGAGCGGGCGCTACGATGCCTATGGCAAGGAAATGCTGCGCATCGAGGACCGGCAGGAGCGCGAAATGCTGTTCGGTCCGACTAATGAGGAAATGGTCACAGACATTTTTCGCTCATACGTGCGCTCCTATAAGGATCTGCCGCTTAATCTTTATCATATCCAGTGGAAATTTCGTGACGAAGTGCGTCCGCGTTTCGGCGTGATGCGCTCGCGTGAGTTTTTGATGAAAGACGCCTATTCGTTCGACCTCGATTATGAGGGCGCGAAAATGGCCTATTACCGCATGTTCGTGTCTTACCTGCGCACTTTTGCCCGTGTCGGCTTGCAGGCGATTCCCATGCGCGCCGATACTGGCCCTATTGGTGGTGACCTTAGCCACGAATTCATCATTCTGGCTGAAACCGGTGAAAGCCAGGTCTATTGCGATCGTGCTTATCTGGGGCTTGATGTGCCGGGTGCTGACACAGATTTCCGTAACGATGCGCAATTGACCGATATCGTCGAGCGCTGGACAGCACCTTATGCTGCAACCGATGAAATGCATGACGAGAGCGCATGGACACAGGTGAAATCCGACGACCAGCTTTCGGCACGCGGCATTGAAGTCGGCCACATCTTCCATTTCGGCACCAAATATTCGGACGCCATGGGCGCGAAAGTGCAGGGGCCGGACGGCAAGGAACATGCAGTTTCCATGGGGTCCTACGGCATTGGCCCGTCGCGTCTGGTGGCGGCTGCTATCGAGGCTTTCCACGACGATGCGGGCATCATCTGGCCCAAAGCCATTTCCCCATTCGGTGCGGGTATCGTCAATATGAAACCGGGCGACGAGGGCTGCGATCAGGTGAGTGAAAAGATCTACGAAGCGCTCAGCAATGCCGGTATCGATCCGCTGCTTGATGACCGTGACGACCGTCCGGGCGCGAAATTCGCAACCATGGATTTGATCGGCCTGCCGACGCAGGTGATCGTCGGTCCGCGCGGCGTGGCAAGCGGCGAAGTCGAGATCAAGGACCGCAAGACAGGAGAGCGGCAGAGCCTCACTGTCGATGCTGCCATCAACCTTTTGACGAGTGAAGCATGATTAAAGCGGCGGCAGCAAAGCCTGAAGGCCAACCAGCAGGTAACCCAGCGGGCAAGGACCAGACTGCGGAAAAACCTCTGAAATCCGGGCCTTTTTCGGCTTTCGAGCGGATGATTGCCTGGCGATATCTGCGTGCGCGCCGCCGCGAAACGTTTATTTCGGTGATTGCCGGTTTTTCCTTTACCGGCATCATGCTCGGCGTTGCAACGCTCATCATCGTCATGGCGGTGATGAACGGCTTTCGCGCTGAACTTCTGACCCGAATTCTTGGGATCAACGGCCATCTTATCATGCAGCCCATCGACCGACCGCTCGATGACTATGCCGATCTCATCAAGCGCATCGACGGTATTTCCGGCGTGCAGTTCGCCATTCCCGTGGTCGAGGGGCAGGCGCTTGTGCAGGGCAATGTCGGTGCTGGCAGCGGCGCATTGATCCGGGGCCTTCGCGAGGAAGACCTCGACAAGCTCAAGCTCGTCTCCACCAATATCCGGCAAGGGTCGCTGCAAGGCTTTGATCAAAGCGGCGGCGTGGCGATTGGCACGCGCATGGCGGAAAATCTGGGGCTTACGATTGGCGATACGCTGCGCGTGATTTCTCCCGATGGCGATGTGACGCCCTTTGGCGTCAATCCGCGT
Source organism: Brucella sp. BE17 (assembly GCF_039545455.1). Taxonomy (NCBI): domain Bacteria; kingdom Pseudomonadati; phylum Pseudomonadota; class Alphaproteobacteria; order Hyphomicrobiales; family Brucellaceae; genus Brucella; species Brucella sp. BE17. Next base: position 580,216 of record NZ_CP154467.1, read on the forward strand.
GTCAAGGCTTATCCGGTGGTGGCGATTTTTGAGATCGGCATGTCGGAATATGACAATTCGATTGTCCTGATGCCGCTTTCCGAAGCGCAGCTTTTCTTCAATCAGGAAGACAAGGTGCAGTCGCTGGAGATATTCGTCAATAATCCTGACAAGGTCGATGCGATGCGTGCGCCCGTTGAACAGGTGGCAGCGCGCCAGCTCAATATGGTCGACTGGCGACAGCGCAACCAGACGTTCTTCTCAGCGCTTGAAGTCGAGCGTAATGTGATGTTCATGATCCTGACGCTGATCGTGCTGGTGGCCGCTCTCAATATCATTTCCGGCCTCATCATGCTGGTGAAGGACAAGGGCCACGATATAGCGATCCTGCGCACCATGGGCGCGACACGGGGCGCTGTGATGCGCATCTTTTTGATGACGGGCGCTGCCATCGGCGTCACCGGTACGGTTGCGGGCGTGGCGCTCGGCGTACTGGTTTGTCTCAATGTGGAGAGCCTGCGGCAATTCTTTTCGTGGCTTTCGGGAACGACATTGTTCAACCCCGAACTCTATTTCTTGAGTCAGTTGCCGGCCAAAATGGACCCGGGGGAGACGATCTCGGTGATCCTTATGGCGCTTGTCCTATCTTTCATCGCCACCATTTTCCCGGCCTGGCGTGCTGCCAAGCTCGATCCGGTCGAAGCATTGAGGTATGAATAATGGCGGCTGAAGTGATCCTGCGGCTGGAAAAGGTCAGCCGTGCCTATAAGGAAATCGACCGCGAACTGGTTATTCTGAAGGATACCGATTTCACGTTGAGACGCGGTGAGATGGTGGCGCTGGTTGCCCCATCGGGTGCGGGTAAATCGACGCTTCTCCATACGGCTGGTTTGCTTGAGCGACCCGACAGCGGCGATGTTATTCTTAATAACCATTCCTGCGGTGCGCTTTCCGATGATGAGCGCACATCGGTGCGCCGCAACGATGTCGGCTTTGTCTATCAGTTCCACCATCTGCTGCCGGAATTTTCCGCTCTGGAAAATGTGATGATGCCGCAGATGATCCGCGGCCTGTCAAAACAGGCCGCACAGGAACGTGCTCAGCTTCTGCTCGAATATATGAAAATCGGCAAGCGCGCCTCGCATCGCCCGGCAGAACTGTCGGGCGGCGAGCAACAGCGTGTGGCAATTGCGCGTGCGGTGGCCAATGCGCCGCTGGTGCTGCTGGCCGACGAGCCCACCGGCAATCTCGACCCGACCACATCCTCTTATGTTTTTGGTGCGCTGGAGGCGCTGGTGAGACAATCGGGACTGGCAGCCCTGATTGCTACCCACAATCACGCACTGGCTGAGCGTATGGATCGCCGCGTCACGCTGAAGGACGGCAAGGTCGTCGACCTTTAAAAAGGTGGCGCTGCGCATTCCGTCGTAATGCACTCAGCTCTGATACCTTTGATATAGCCTGCTGGCGTTTTTTCGCTGGCGGGTTGTTTTTACTATTCGTAAACCCTAAAATAAAGGGAGTCGCAGAACAGGCATTGACATTGGAACAAAAATAGAACAAATAATAAACATACGTGAACAAAGAGGAGTTATCCCCATGACCGATCTCATCTACGATGTTTTGTCCTTCGTTTCCGTCAGCCTTTTCGTTGCCACCTTTGCTATTTGGGTGAGCGTTATCTGAACATAAAATCCCGGTTTCTCTTGTGCATCCGTGCGATGAGAGGCCGCTTTCTCTGGACTTCGTTCAAGCATTCCCTGAAACTGATCCGGGAGCGGCAAGAGTCGCTCCTCTCGTCGTCATCCTGAATGACGATGTTCTTCTGGTGATATTTTTGCCAGTTTGGTTTGGTACGTGATCGGGGTCGATAAAATGAGTGATGCAGCAAGCGCAGGGCTATCGACGTCAGTTGTTGTGACGACGCCCCGCTTTGTACATCTGCGTGCGCACTCCGCCTATTCCCTGCTCGAAGGCGCCTTGCAGGTCGGAAAAATCATCAAGCAGGCCGTTGCCGATGAAGCACCAGCCATTGCGATTACCGACACCAACAATCTTTTCGGCGCGCTCGAATTCGCGCAAAAAGCTTCCAAGGAAGGGTTGCAACCGATTATCGGCTGTCAGCTGGATGTTGGTTTTGGCGACCATAGCGACAATGGCCGCAGTGCCAATCGCAGGCTGGCACTCGACCTCGCCCCTATGGTGCTGCTTGCAGCAACGGAAGAAGGCTACGCCAATATCGTGCGGCTGGTTAGTCGCGCCTATCTTGATACACCTGCGGGCGATCCCGTGCATATCGAGGCGAATTGGCTTGCAGAGCTCTCCAGAGATGTGATCCTTTTAACGGGCGGACCGCTTGGTCCCTTAGGCCGCTCTTTCACTGCCGACCGCCCGGACAGGGCGCGGGCGCGTCTTACGTATCTGAAGGAGTATTTCGGCGACCGTCTCTATGTCGAATTGCAGCGCCAGTCCGGTTATGATCGGGGGCTTGAGGCAAAAACCATCGCAGCCGCCTATGATCTGCAATTGCCGCTGGTTGCCACCAATGAAGCCTTTTTCTTGCAATCGGAGGATTTTGAGGCTCATGACGCGCTTCTGGCCATTGCCGAGGGGCAAATTCTGTCCAATGACAATCGCCGCCGCCTGACGCCTGATCATTATCTGAAAAGCCGCGCGGAGATGGCCAAGCTTTTTGCAGACTTGCCCGAAGCACTCGAAAACACTGTGGAGATTGCGCTGCGCTGCCATTGGTACACGCAAACGCGCAAACCGATCCTGCCGCGTTTCACAGGCGAATCGGACGACCCGGAAGCAGCCGTTGCCGCCGAAGCGAGCGAACTGGCGCGGCAGGCCCGCGAAGGCCTTAGAATGCGTCTGGATACCGTCGGTCTCGCCGATGGTTACACCGAGCAACACTATGCCGAGCGTCTCGAATATGAGATCGGTATCATAACCCGCATGAAGTTTCCGGGTTATTTTTTGATCGTTGCCGACTTCATCAAATGGGCCAAAGCCCATGACATTCCGGTCGGGCCGGGGCGCGGTTCGGGTGCCGGTTCGCTGGTGGCCTATGCGCTCACCATTACCGATGTCGATCCGTTGCGCTTCTCACTGCTGTTCGAGCGCTTCCTCAATCCCGATCGCGTATCGATGCCCGACTTCGATATCGACTTCTGTCAGGACCGCCGCGAAGAGGTGATCCGCTACGTGCAGGAGAAATACGGGCGCGAGCAGGTGGCGCAGATCATCACCTTCGGTACGTTGCAGGCACGTGCTGTGCTGCGTGATGTCGGTCGCGTGCTTGAAATGCCGTATGGGCAGGTGGACCGGCTGTGCAAGCTGGTGCCGCAGAACCCGGCTAATCCGGTATCGCTGGCTCAGGCCATTGATACCGAACCCAAAATTGTCGAGGAACGCGACAAGGAGCCGGTGGTCGGACGTCTGCTTGACATGGCACTGAAGCTCGAAGGCCTGTACCGCCACGCCTCGACCCATGCGGCCGGTATCGTGATTGGTGACCGTCCGCTCTCGGAACTGGTGCCGATGTATCGCGATCCGCGTTCCGACATGCCGGTCACCCAGTTCAACATGAAATGGGTCGAGCAGGCGGGGCTGGTCAAGTTCGACTTTCTGGGCCTGAAAACGCTGACGGTTCTGGACACGGCAGTTAAGCTCGTCGCCCGCAAGGGCATCAAGGTTGATCTTTCGCATCTGCCGCTTGATGACGAACCGACGTATGAGATGCTCTCGCGCGGCGAAACGGTCGGCGTGTTCCAGGTGGAAAGTGCCGGTATGCGCAAGGCGCTGCTTGGCATGCGTCCCGACCGGATCGAGGATATTATCGCACTTGTGGCGCTTTATCGTCCCGGTCCCATGGAAAACATTCCGACCTATAATGCGCGTAAGAACGGCGAAGAGGAAATTGCTTCCGTTCACCCAAAAATCGATCATCTGATCAAGGAAACGCAGGGCGTTATCGTTTATCAGGAACAGGTGATGCAGATCGCGCAGGAGCTTTCGGGCTATTCGCTCGGTGAAGCCGATCTCTTGCGCCGTGCCATGGGTAAGAAAATTCGTGCCGAAATGGACCAGCAGCGCGTGCGTTTCGTCGATGGTGCGCTTGAAAACGGCCTCGACAAGGCGCAGGCGAATATGATTTTCGACCTGCTTGCCAAGTTTGCCGATTACGGTTTCAACAAATCGCACGCGGCAGCCTACGCCATCGTTTCCTACCAGACCGCCTATATGAAGGCGCATTATCCGGTCGAGTTTCTGGCCGCCTCGATGACCTATGATATGTCGAATACAGACAAGCTCAATGATTTCCGCCGCGAGGCCAATCGTCTGGGCATCGAGGTGGTGCCGCCTTCGGTCATGACCTCCTTCCGCCCGTTTGAGGTGGGTGAAAAGCAGATTTTCTATTCGCTCGCAGCCATCAAAGGCGTGGGTGAGGCGGCAGTCGATCACATTGCCGATGTGCGTGCGCAAAAGCCCTATGAAAGCCTTGAGGATTTTTGCGAGCGCGTTGATCCTAGGATCGTCAATCGCCGGGTGCTCGAAAGCCTGATTAATGCCGGTGCCATGGATTGTTTCGGGCGTGAGCGTCCGGCCATGAGTGCGGGCATGGATCGCATCATGGGCTTTTCCCAGCGCACCCAGGAAAACGCGGCAAGCGGCCAGTCGGATATTTTTGGCCTTTCGGGCGCACCGAAGGAAACACTAATTCTGCCGCAGGCCGCTCCCTGGTTGCCATCGGAAATGCTGCATCGCGAATTTCAGGCGGTCGGCTTTTATCTTTCCGCCCATCCACTCGATGAATATCGCTCCGTGCTCGATCGAATGCGCGTTCAAAGCTGGGCCGATTTTTCTGCAGCCGTCAAACGCGGCGCCAATGCGGGGCGTCTCGCAGGCACGGTGACAGCGCGGCAGGAACGCAAGACGCGCACCGGCAACAAGATGGGCATCGTGCAGTTTTCTGACGCGAGCGGTCAGTTCGAGGGCGTGCTGTTCTCGGAAGGTCTGGCGCAATATCGCGATCTTTTGGAAAGCGGCAAGTCGGTGGTCATCACGGTTCAGGCCGAAGATCGCCCGGAAGGGATCGGCCTGCGTATCCAGACGGTACAATCGCTGGAGGACGAAGCCTGCCGTATGCAGAAGGCACTCAGGCTTTATCTGCGCTCAGCCGAAGCCGTTCGTCATATTGCCCCGCATTTCAACACGCGCGGCGATGGTCAGGTGAGCCTGATCGTCATCAAGGAAAATGGCCAGCGCGAAGTGGAGATCGAACTGCCGCATCGCTATCGCGTCAGCCCGCAGATCGCCAGTGCCATGAAAGCTATTCCGGGCGTGATCGATGTCGAGCTTGTTTAAGTGGGCTAAGCCAGACAATATCTGTGCCGTTTCGCTATGTTCGACTGAAAAGGCCTGTTTATTCGTATCTGATCCGCAGTTTTAAGGCTTTAATAGGGGGCAAGACATGCTCTTGGGTAGTAAAACTGTGTTATTTACACCCATTCCCAGCAAAATGGGCTGAACGAAGGAGTCGTCCAGCCCTCTGCATTATTAATAAGCGGCGGTGAAACGTGCGCGAATATGCTTGTTCTGCTCGGCTTCATCCACAATGGCGACCGCCAGATCGGCAGCGGAAATAATGCTTTCGCCCTTGTCATCAAACACCGGTTCATCGGTGCCAAGGCGGTATTTTCCCGTGCGTTCGCCCGGTTGCAGCGTGATGGCGGGGGACACGAATGTCCATTCAAGTCCGTCTTCGTTACGCAGTTCTTCAAGCGCTTGACGTGCACCAAGCGCACCTTCTTTCCACTCTGCTGGAAATTCAGGTGAATCAACAAGTTGCTGTCCGTTTATCGATAGGCTACCGGCACCGCCAACCGCTATCACGCGCTTGATGCCTGCCTTTTTGGCGGCTTCATTGATGGAACGGCTGCCCTTGATGTGGTTCTCGCGAATATTGCTGTCGCCCCAGCCCGGATTGAATGCGGAAATGACCAGATCATGCCCGGTAATCTGCCTTGCCAGCGCTTCAGCATCGAAAACATCCGCTTTTTCTGCCGTGACATTCGTAGCGTTCTCGACATTCTCCGGATGACGCACAAGCGCTGTAACACTGTGTCCGCGAGACGACGCCTCTTTCAATATTTCCGTTCCGACAAAGCCGGTTGCGCCGATCAATGCGATTTTAGCCATGATGTTTCCTTTCTAGCGTTGGGTGTATTTCATAACAAGGTTACTTATGATAACCATATAGCGCAGGACCGAATGTTCGTGAAGAACGCACTTTGACATGAGCAGAGCACTTCAAAGTAACTGTCGTAGAAATAGCTAGAGCATAATGCGATCGTCGTGAAACGAGCATCGATTAGATTATGATATGAATACAAGGAGTTGAGGTGTGCCGGTCTTATTCAAACAGATCGAATACGCTCCAGAAAAACAATGACTATATCCACGCTTCCATGCGCTGAAACGCCCTTGCTTTCCTCTACCCCGGCATTTGAAGAGGACGGAAATGGTTCTTGTCCGATACGGGATGTGCTCGATCGGGTGGGAGACACCTGGAGCATATTGGTTGTCTTCAATCTGCAAGGTGGACCTAAGCGTTTCAATGCATTACGTCGAGAAATTGAAGGTATATCTCAGCGTATGTTGACAGTTACCTTGCGTTCCCTTGAGCGTGATGGTCTGGTTTCACGCCATGTCCGGCCCGTATCGCCGCCGGAAGTGGAATATGCGCTAACCGATATTGGCCATTCGCTGGCAGGTCCAATTAATAGTCTCGGGCAGTGGGCAGTCGTCAATCGTGCCGCATTGAGCACGGCGCGTTCACAGTTTGATCGCGAACGGGAATAGCCCGGAACGACTCTTTGAACATTGCGTTTTCTAATTAGAATCGCAAATTTTCAGGAGGATGCCATGCCCGCTAAATCGCAAGCCCAGCAAAAGGCAGCAGGCGCTGCCTTAGCAGCCAAGCGCGGCGACACGAAAGTCAAGGACCTCGTAGGCGCGTCAAAGGAGATGTATGAATCCATGTCCGAAAAGCAGCTGGAAGAGTTTGCAGAGACGAAGCACAAGGGCCTGCCAGAAAAGAAAAGCTCCTGATTTGGTGTCAGGAGCTTGAATGTTTTTTATTGTGCGTCCTTTGTTTTGACGAACTCAATCGCTGTGAGCTTTCCGTCTGTAATGCCACAACGCAGATTGATACCATCCCATTGATAGCCGGTCGCCTTAATACGCGCTTCGCCTGGCACTGTCAGAATCGATGAGACCTTGCGCGGATCTTCGTCGCTGAATTTCGCGGCTTTCTGGCTGGTTTGTGCCGCCGCCAAGTCATCCTTGGTAAAGCCGAGCTGATCGTATTTCTTGTCTTTTTTGACGAAATCATAAGCCGCAGCAACGCAATCCGCCACTTGCGGTGAAGCCTGCTGATCTTTGATCAATGTTTGATAATTGCCAGTAAAATCCTTTGAGCGAGTGGGAATCTTGGCTGCATTGGCTGCGGCTGTAAAGCCAAGTGCGACAGTGGTGGTTAGTATAAATTTAATCAACTTCATGCCCGAATCCTTTTGAAATGCCCTCCATTTTATCAGGAAGGCATCAAATTGAAATACGGATAAGCTTAGAGCGTTAATCTGTATTTATTTATGAGTATCGTGTGGTTACGATGATTATTGACACAGACGGGTGAGACAGGTTTTCCCATGACAGCCCTGATCCAGATGCATGTTTGTCTTGTGTGCGGCATCGCCATCCGGTCCGATCACGGTCATGAACATTTTGCAGCTTGCGCCATGAACTGCCCGCCAGAAGGCTTTTTCCTTGTCTGAACCCTGCCATCCGCTTTCAAGCTGTGTTTGGCTTCCATCGGACAAGGTGAAAGACATGATGTCGAGCGCATTCGCGAATGCGTGTTCGGAAACCCGCCCCCTTGAAGCGCCGTTGACCTTGCGGCACTTATAGTCTGAACCGGTGCCGATTTCGCTGATCTTGATGTCTTTTCCATATACGTCGCGGACAGCCTTGTTGACCTCGATACTCCATTGCGCCAGCGTCACGGCCATGGCGCAATTTGTCGTAACCGGATTCGTGAATTTTAATGGCTGCTCCTTGCCGATTGCGCTTAGCAATAAAGGGGAATGAACACCGCATTGCGCGTCATCGTTGATGGGGGGCAGCAGCTTTCCCTCGACTTCGCCTGCAATCAGGGCTGGACAAGCCACCTGATAGACGCGCTCGTCCTTTGCAGATTTTTCGGCCTGTTTGTTGTCGGCAGGCTTATCATCTGACTTCTCTGGGGCGTTTACCCGTGGTTCAGTGTTCTGCCTTGCCGGTTTTTCCTCAGGCTTGACCGGAACCGGGTCAGTCTTGTCGTCTGCCGGTTGCACTGGTGCTGGTTGATCAGGTTTCTGCTCGGGAACCGGAATTGGGACGGCCACAGACTGTGAAGAAGGGGACGCAGAAGAAGCTGCGGGCTTGGACTGTATCTTGCTTTTGCTTCGTTTCTGTTCTGTGCGTCTGGTTTGCTTTTTTCCAGAGGCCTGCTTTTTGCGAGCCTGTGCTTTTTGCGCATCGCGTTTAAGAATGTTTTCGATGAATGTTTGGGCTTTTGCCGGGGCCGCCCCCAGGCCCAATGCATGGACAGGCATAAGAAAACCAAGCCCTAGAATGGCGGCGATGACCGTTTTGCTGAAGGGCAGGAAAAATCTGGCCATGCACACCTCGTTGAAAGTAAGTCGTGACAGTTGCAGGAGCATAATGACCGGATGCGGGGCCGTGTTCCTTCACGCTTGATGGCAAAATGTTGCAAACGGGTGTGTAAGTACGCAAACTGTACGTATGTCGGGGCTTTCTGGCGGTTCTAACTTGACAATAGCACATGCGCATGACTAAAAGCCGCCATCGCTGGTGCTGTGATGGTGCCGGCGTTTCATTTGACGTGTCCCGTGGATGAGGATCGCACTTGCGCACTTCATCCTGTCAGTCCTCGAAAACCGAGGGCAGAGGAGGGCGCGTTTCCTGTATGCGCCACATGGCGCTAATAATTTTAAAGGAAATGCGATGAGCAAGCGCGAATCTGCAAAATACAAGATCGACCGCCGTCTCGGCGAAAACATCTGGGGCCGCCCAAAATCCCCGGTCAACCGTCGTGAATATGGCCCCGGCCAGCACGGCCAGCGCCGCAAGGGCAAGCTGTCGGATTTCGGCGTACAGCTGCGTGCCAAGCAGAAGCTCAAGGGTTTCTACGGCGATATCTCCGAAAAGCAGTTCCGCAAGACCTATGACGAAGCCGCTCGCCGTAAGGGTGACACCGGTGAAAATCTGATCGGTCTGTTGGAATCGCGTCTGGACGCTGTCGTTTATCGCGCAAAGTTCGTTCCGACGATCTTCGCCGCTCGTCAGTTCATCAACCACGGCCACGTCAATGTGAACGGCCGTCGCGTCAACATCCAGTCCTACCGCCTGAAGGCCGGTGACGTTGTTGAAGTGCGCGAAAAGTCCAAGCAGCTCGTGATCGTTCTTGAAGCCGTTCAGCTCGCAGAACGTGACGTTCCTGATTACGTCGAAGTCGACCACAACAAGATGGTTGCGACCTATGGTCGTGTTCCGACCCTTTCTGACGTGCCTTATGCCGTTCAGATGGAACCGAACCTCGTGGTCGAATTCTACTCGCGTTAATTTTTCACCTTCGGGCGAATTAAAGCAAAGAAATGGCCGTCCATGGTTTCCCCATGGACGGCTTTTCTGTATGAAACAGAAAACTCATTTGTTCCGGGAAGCATCATGCCAGCTTTCGATCAAGACATTGCCGCAGATGGTGGCGACGGTTGCCATCCGCTTTTCCGCGACGTGCCTACAACGGTTGAATTCAACAAGCTGCGCAAGCGGCTTTTGCGGCTCACACGACAGGCGCTTGATGATTTTGCCATGGTGAAGCCCGGTGAGCGCTGGATGGTTTGTCTTTCAGGCGGCAAAGATTCCTATGGCCTGCTAGCGCTGCTGCTCGATCTTAAATGGCGCGGGCTTTTGCCTGTAGAGCTTCTGGCCGTCAATCTGGATCAGGGCCAGCCGAATTTCCCAAAGCATATCCTGCCGGAATTCCTCAATCGCTATGGCATCGAACACCGTATCGAATATCAGGATACCTATTCAATCGTCACAGAAAAACTGCCAGAAAATAGCACCTATTGTTCGCTATGCTCACGTCTGCGCCGCGGCAATCTTTACCGCATTGCACGTGAAGAAGGCTGTTCGGCGGTGGTTCTTGGCCATCATCGCGAAGACATTCTCGAAACTTTTTTCATGAACCTGTTTCATGGCGGGCGGCTAGCCGCCATGCCGCCCAAGCTTGTCAATGATGAGGGTGATCTGATGCTGTTCCGTCCGCTTGCCTATGCGGCGGAAGAGGATATGGAAAAATTCGCGACTGCCATGCAATTCCCGATTATTCCCTGCGATCTTTGCGGCAGTCAGGAAGGCCTGCAGCGCAATGCGATGAAGGCCATGCTGGCGGATATTGAAAAGCGCATGCCAGGACGCAAGGATACGATGATCCGTGCTATGACCAATGTGCGCCCGAGCCATCTGCTCGACCGAAAACTGTTCGACTTTGCGGGGCTTACCATTTCTGGTGACGAGGATATTGCAATTGCGGTTTGATGAAACGGAAATAGGGCATTTGGCCGATTTGCTTGCCGACGCCGCACGCACCGAAATCATGCCGCGCTTTCGCAGGCTCGATGTGTCCGATATTAGGCAAAAAACCTCGCCCGCCGATCTGGTAACTGAAGCCGATATCAGTGCGGAACTTTTTTTGACCGCACAGTTACGAGAGCTTTATCCTGATGCGCTGATCGTGGGCGAGGAAGCCTGTTCGGACAATCCAGCGCTTCTGGACGGTCTTGGCACGGCCGATCTTGCCTTTACCCTCGATCCGGTGGATGGAACGTTTAATTTCGCATCCGGCGTGCCGCTGTTTGGCGTCATGCTGGCGGTGGTTGCAAAGGGTGAAACCATCGCCAGTATTATTCACGATCCTGTGGGCAGGGACTGGATCACGGCCGCCAAAGGCAGCGGTGCCTATATCCGTCACGCCGATGGGACGACAAAACGCGCGAGCGTGGCGCAGGCAGGCGATATTGAGCAGATGACCGGTTCGGTTTCATGGCAATATGTGGCCGAGCCTATGCGTTCGCGACTGGCCCGCAATCATACCAGGTTTTTATCGCAGATCGGCTATCGTTGTGCCGCGCATGAATATCGCATTCTGGCGACGGGTGGCGCGCATTTTGCACTCTATAACAAGCTGATGCCATGGGATCATTTGCCGGGTGCATTGATCCATCACGAGGCGGGTGGTTACAGCGCGCGCTGGGATGGTAGTGACTATCTACCGTCGCATGTCGGGGGCGGATTGTTGGCCGCACCCGACCGTGAAAGCTGGAAAGCCATTCATGCAGCACTCTGGGAAGCATGACAGAGCGCATTCCGAAAAGTTTGAAGCGGTCTTCGGATAAAATGCACGATCATTCAAATCATCAGATGACTGTTTCTGTCTGTGGGTTTTTGACCTGAAACAGGCGCCCGTTTTCGGCAATAAGCACACAGCCGAGCGCCAGGAAACCCAGCAAGCAATAGCCCATGGCCACCGGCGTGACCGTTCCGTCAAAAGCCTGACCGATCACCGCACCCAATGCAGCACCAATGACTGTTTGTGCAAAACCCAGCACGGAAGACGCTGTGCCTGCGACATCGCCCAGCGGTTCCATGGCCAGCGCATTGAAATTGGACGTAACAAGACTAAACGAGAACATGATCGTCATATAGATGGCCATCAGCAAGGCAAAGGGCATCGGACCTTCAATGACGAGGGAAAGAACCATCCATAAAAGGCTCATGGCTGTGAAGAGCAGCAACATTGCCTGTGAAATCCGACGCATGCCGTAACGTCCGACAAGACGGGAATTGAGGAACGAGGCAAGCGCCAGCGTCATGGCAACTGCGGCAAAAGCCAGCGGAAACCACTGCCCTAGTTTATAGATATCGACAAAAATCTGCTGGGCCGAATTGATGTAGCCAAACAAGGCACCGAGAATGAAAGATGTGCCAAGCATATAGAAAAGTGCGACGCGATTTGTCAGTACGATGACAAAACCGCCAGCGATGCTTTTGACCGTCAGTGGGCGACGATGGCTGACAGGCAGGGTTTCAGGCAGACGGATGAATGCCCAAAGGGCGACGATCAATGCCATCACGGCCATGGACAGGAATATCAGGTGCCATTCGCCAAACAGCATGATGAGCTGGCCTGTAGCGGGTGCAACGATGGGCATGATCATGAAAATCATCATCACCAGCGACATGACTTCGGCCATCTGACGGCCTGCAAACCTGTCTCGCACCACGGAAACCGCGATCACACGCGTTCCGGCAGCGCCCAGCCCTTGCAGGATGCGCAACACGATCAGTGTCGTAAAATCGGTCACGAAAGCGGCCGCAAGCGAGGCCAGAATATAGATCGCCAAGCCACTAAACAGTGGCACTCTGCGTCCAAACCGGTCACTGAGGGGACCATAAAAAAGCTGGGAGACGCCAAAGCCCAGCAGATAGGCGGTGATGACGAATTGCGCATGATTTTCCGACTGAATGCCAAGGCTTGCACCAATCTGAGGCAGGCCAGGCAGCATGATGTCGACGGCAAGCGCGTTGATCGCCATAATGGCGGCAATCAGGATAATGAATTCGCCGCGCCCGTGCATGGATGTTTTCTGATCGGATGATCCGTTCTTGATATCGAGGGGCATGGCTATATCCTTGGCATAAAAGCGTATCGCATCGCAATGATGCGTTACGGTGGGCAATTTTAAAAAGCAGTTTTTTGACCGGTCCGTGTTCTGGTTATCGAATGTGCAGAAAAACGTAAAAGGCGCCAAAACGGCGCCTTTTAGAAAAAAAGTTGAGGCAAAAGCCGGTTCTGAGGTAATTAAACCTCAGGCAGCTTTGGTAGCAATACCTTTGTCGGTAAAAAGACTTTGTAATTCTTTTGACTGGAACATTTCGCGAATGATGTCGCAGCCGCCGACAAACTCGCCCTTGACGTAAAGCTGCGGAATCGTCGGCCAGTTGGAATAGTCCTTGATGCCCTGACGCATATCGTCGGAAGCGAGCACGTTAACGCCCTTATAGTCCACACCGATATAATCGAGAATCTGCACGACCTGACCCGAAAAACCGCATTGCGGGAAACCCGGCGTGCCTTTCATGAAAAGCACGACGTCATTGGTCTTTACTTCATTGTCGATAAAATCATTGATGCCGGTCATTCTGGTTCCTTTCAGAGCATGTCCACCCGGATAGCGGCGCTTTCGCTTCGGATCATGCGTCAAATACGGTCGCCGGGTTTTGTTCCGGCGCAAATGGGAAGCTTATCCCAATATAATCATTTATTTTTGGCTCAACACCCTTTGCAGGCAAAAAGCAAATCAAATGGTTGGGAAGACGAGCTTCCCCGTCCATTCGCTACTCGGGGATGCTCGTTTGAAGTGCGAGGGCATGCAGTACGCCGCCCATATTGCCCTTCAAGGCATCATAAACCATCTGATGCTGCTGAACACGGGATTTGCCGCGAAAGCTTTCAGCAATAACTTCGGCAGCATAATGATCCCCGTCACCGGCAAGGTCGCGGATCGTCACCTTTGCGTCAGGAATCCCTTCGCGTATCAGCTTTTCGATCTCGTGTGCGTCCATAGCCATGTAGAATCTCCTGCCGTATACGGCTTTTTATCGTTGCGCCCGAAATGGTAGCGAAGCTTTCGGGCGCGTCAACCGTGATTTGCAGTTTCAGTTGCCTGCGGCGGTTTCGCCCTGCATGAAGCCGGGGAACCAGCCTTCATAGGCCTGTGTTAGGTCTGCTACGCTGACATCGACAATGTCGCCGAACGTCACGCGGTCGCCGCCCACGTTACCCAGAACTCGGAAAGGAACGCCTCCACCTTCTGCGTTGAGTGCAATGAGCTTCGCCATTTCAGGTGTTGCGGAGATGACGTAGCGCGCCTGATCTTCACCGAAAAGGATGGCGTGCGGCAAACCGTCGCCCACGTCAAGTGAGGCACCTTTACCCGACGTGATCGCCATTTCAGCAATGGCAATGGCCAGCCCGCCATCGGAAATGTCGTGGCACGCCGTTACCTGGGAATTGCGGATGACTGAACGAACAAATTCACCATTGCGCTTTTCAAACGCCAGATCGACTGTGGGCGCAGGGCCGTCGGCACGCTCAAACAGATCACGCAGATAGACCGATTGGCCGAGATGCGTGCCGTCGATGCCTAAAAGCAGCAGAACATCCCCGTCCTGCATGCCACCGATCTTAGCCATTTGCGACCAGTCCGGGATCAGGCCGACACCGGCAATGGTCGGGGTCGGCAGAATGCCCTCACCATTGGTCTCATTGTAAAGCGATACGTTACCCGAGACGATCGGGAAATCGAGCGCGCGGCAGGCTTCGCCAATGCCTTCAATGGCTTTCACAAGCTGGCCCATGATTTCCGGTTTTTCGGGATTGCCGAAATTGAGGTTGTCGGTGGAGGCCAGCGGTTCAGCTCCGGTCGCGGTAATATTGCGCCAGCATTCGGCAACAGCCTGCTTGCCGCCCTCATAAGGATCGGCCTCGCAATAGCGCGGCGTCACGTCAGACGAGAAGGCAAGCGCCTTGGTGTCGTGGCCCTCGACGCGGATGACACCGGCGTCTCCACCTGGAATTTGCAGCGAATTGCCCTGGATCAGCGTATCATATTGCTCATAGACCCAGCGGCGCGACGACAGATCGGGTGAGCCGATCAGTTTGAGAAGAGCTGCCGAATAATCATCGGCCTGCGGCACATTGGAGGCGGGAAGCGGCGCGTGCTTGCCCGGTTCCATCCATGGACGGTCATATTCGGGCGCTTCGTCGCCCAGTTCCTTGATCGGCAGATTGGCGACTTCCTCACCCTGATGGATAACGCGGAAACGCAAATCATCGGTGGTCTTGCCGACGATGGCAAAATCAAGACCCCATTTGCGGAAGATCGCTTCGGCTTCAGCCTCTTTTTCGGGTTCGAGAACCATGAGCATGCGCTCCTGGCTTTCCGAAAGCATCATTTCATAGGCGCTCATGTTTTCTTCGCGCACCGGCACGGAATCGAGGATCAGTTCAACGCCGAGATCGCCCTTGGCACCCATTTCAACAGCCGAACAGGTCAGGCCCGCAGCACCCATGTCCTGAATGGCAATAACGGCTCCTGAAGCCATCAGTTCAAGGCAGGCTTCGAGCAGGCATTTTTCGGTGAAAGGATCGCCGACCTGAACGGTCGGGCGCTTTTCTTCAATCGATTCGTCAAATTCTGCCGATGCCATGGTCGCACCGCCAACCCCGTCGCGGCCTGTCTTGGCACCGAGATAGACCACCGGCAGGCCGACGCCCTTGGCTTCCGACAAAAAGATGCCGTCATGCTTGGCCAGGCCAGCCGCGAAGGCATTGACCAGAATATTGCCATTATAACGCTTGTCGAAATTGACTTCGCCGCCAACGGTCGGCACACCAAAAGCATTGCCGTAACCGCCGACCCCGGCAACTACGCCTGAGACGAGGTGGCGGGTTTTGGGGTGATCCGGCTCGCCAAAACGCAGCGCATTCATGGCGGCAACCGGACGTGCGCCCATCGTGAAGACGTCGCGCAGAATGCCGCCGACGCCGGTACCGGCACCCTGATAGGGCTCAATGTAAGAGGGGTGGTTGTGGCTTTCCATCTTGAAGACGACGCAATCGCCATCCCCGATATCGACCACACCTGCGTTTTCGCCCGGACCCTGAATGACGCGTGGGCCGGTGGTGGGAAGGGTACGCAGCCATTTTTTCGAGGACTTATAGGAGCAATGCTCGTTCCACATCGCCGAGAAGATACCGAGTTCCGTAAAGCTCGGCTCACGCCCGATCAGCTCCAGGATGCGCTGATATTCATCGGGTTTCAGCCCGTGCGCTGCGATCAGTTCTGGCGTGATGTCTCGAGTATTGGAAATAGTCATGGAAAAGGGCGATCCCATTGCAGGCTGCGGCACCCGAAGTCCTTCTGCCGAAGGGCGAATGCCTCTAAGGTTTCAAGGGGTCTCTTTAGCCCAAGTCTTTTGCAAGTGCGACAGGAAAATACCAATTTCCCGGATCAATTGCTGCCTTCGTGACCAGCATGGCCGTTTTCGAGCAGGTGCCTGAGTGTGATAAAGCCGTTTTCGACCTTTTTACGGTCCGTGGGCGAAGAAAAGGCAATGCGCACCCGATGATAGGTCCGCTCGCCGCGCCCGGGCTTGAACTCGTCTTCATCATCGATCAGCAGTCCGTTTTCATAGGCTGCGGTCTTGAATGTGCCAGTCAGCCATGGTTCGGGCAGTTTGAGCCACAAAATGGGGACATGTGGCGAGGACACGAAATCATGGCCTGCAAAAATCGTGCGGGCGAGTTTTTCGCGCCATGCAATTTCTTCGGCGCATTGCGCACGCAAAGCTTCCGCCTGACCCGATAGCACCAGTTGCGCGGTGGTCTCGGCCAGAACAAAGGAAATGCCGCCGGTCATCAGCTTGTGGGTGACGTGAACCCGCTGCGCACAATGTGGCGGGCAGGCGACCCAGCCGCAGCGTAGGCCGGCACTGACCGCCTTGGAAAGGCTACCGGTCAAAAAAGTACGCTCCGGCGCGATATCCGCCATTTTTGGAATGCCGGACGGTGTCATGACTCCATAGGTGTCGTCCTCGATCAGCCAGACATTGTGACGGGCGGCGATCTCGGCAATCGCCTCACGGCGTTCAACGGGCATAACGGCGAGCGTGGGATTGTGGACGCTTGGCATCATGAAGGCCATGGTCGGGTGTTGCTGGTTGCAGATACGCTCGAATTCGTCGGGGATCATGCCCTGTTCGTCGCTCAACGCGATTGCGGTGCGTCGTCCGATCAGGCGTGCAGCACGGCTGATCTGCGTATAAGTGAGGTCTTCAAACACGATGCGGTCGCCGGGCGCGGTAAACGCGGAAATAACTGCCATTGCAGCGGCATGCGCCCCATTGGTGACGACGATTGTTTCGAGATCGATGGCTTCGTTTCTCGAGCCGCCTCCCATCTCCAACCATTGCCGCCCGGCTTCCAGCCAGTGCTGCGGAATATAGCGCGTATAATTTCCCACTTCGTGCGGATAATTATGCAGGATCGAGGTGAAAATAGGCCCAAGGATTGTGTGCTGTCCGATATCGGGTGCCGCTGTGGTGTCCAGACGTATCTTGTCGGGCGGCGCTTCCTGAAGCCGTGTTCCGGCAATGCCATCGCTGGAATAGGCGGGTGGCGCATTTTTGCGCATGTTTTGATCAAGCACATAAGTGCCGCGCCCGACTTCGCCGCTCACCAACCCTCTCTCGTAGGCAAGCGCATAAGCGCGGCCGATTGTGCCGATTGTCACCTTCAAGTCATAGGCGAGATTGCGCTGCGGCGGCAGTTTCTGACCTGCTGGCAAAGCGCCTGTTTCAATAGCCTCTTCAATTGCGTCGGCCAGTTGCAAATAAATCGGTCCGGATTTTCCGGTCAGGACGGGAAGCCAATTTGTCATGGTGACAAGTTATAAATTGTATCGATCAATTGTCAATGTATAGGATCAATTCAGTCAAACTCGGCCGAAAAACGTGCCGAAACAACTCTATTTGCATAAGGATAGAGCAGAATGTTCTATTTTAGACAGGAAATTGATACAATTGATACAATGCTGCCGCAGAAGCAGTCTACCATGACCGAAGTCTCGTCAAACCAAATCAGGCCAAGACGCGGCCCGTTGCGTCGATTGATCGATTGGTTGACGTGGCAAGCCGCAATACGGCGCAGCCGTCTTGCCTTATATGAATTGACCGACGAGCAATTGCGCGATGTGGGGCTAGGGCGCTGTGAAGCCGAGAAGGAAGCGCGCAAGGTGCGCTTCCACCTACGTTGAAAAGATCAGTCGCAGTCGTTCGTGCCCGATGCCCAGCGATTGACGTCGCTCATGATGCGGCCGCCATGGCTTTGCTGCATCATGGGGCCAAAAGTCTCGACACGCGCCGGGTTGCCCTCAGCTTGTACGACCAGCAACGGCCGCGATCCGGGATTACGCGCCGGAACCACCAGAATGCGCGGTCGACCGCTAAAAGAATTGAGTTCGGGTGCCAGTGAGTAGCCTTTGAAATCCTTGTCCTTGGACTTGAACCAGCAGCGATTGGCGGCAACCGCAATCCGCTCCATGGTCGGCAGCGCTCGCTTGCTAGGATCGGACAGGGAAGGCGCAGGTGTTGATTTGGGCATGCATGAAGCCACAAGCGCAAGCAGAGGCAGGGCAAAAACGGCAATGGTTTTATGAGACAAATGAGGCTCCGCTTGAGGCGATGAGAATTCTGACCGGCCAGAATTCAGGCAAGGTGGGGCATGAAGGATTTGAGCCCGTCGCTCATCTCGTTCCATATGCGTTCAAAAGCTGGATGTTGCGGCGCTTTTGCGGCATAGGCGTCAAATTTCGGAAAATCATCGAGTAAATCTGTGCGACCTGAAAGTTTCTTGAACGGCTCCATCAAAAAGCGCACCGGCAATAGCCACGCATCGGCAAAGGTCGGGGTGTTTCCCAGGGCGTAATCGTGCCTGTCCGAAAGACGTGATTCGACAAATTTCAATCCGGAAATCTGCTTTTCAAATAGTCTTTCAATGGTGGTCGTATCGCGGCCAGATTTGCTTAGAAGAATAAACAATCGCATTGTTTCCCGCAGTACATCTTCTTCCGCAATGCGGGCGAGCAGCCGGATCAGCGCGCGTTCGCGTGGGCTGCCGGGCAAAAGCGAGATTTCGGGAAAATGATCTTCCAGATATTCATTGATGACAACGGCCTCGAACAGCGTTTCGCCTGATGAGGTTATGAGAACCGGAATGCGCTTCAAGGGTGCGACTTCGCCAAAATCAGCAGGCGTGGGGTAGGGCTGGGCGATCGGTTTGAACGGCAGTTCCTTGACATAGAGGACACTGCGCACCGCAGCGCAATAAGGCGAAAGAGGCCGATTATAAAGCTGCATGGTGGTCGCTCCCTGATTAAACCCCGATTCGAATAGCGTCGAGGCTTTTAAAAACGAAGCTGCCATGAAACGGCATCGGGTACCAGCCGATTTTGTGATATAGAAAACGGCCCTCGTATCAAGATATGAGGGCCGTTCCTTTGTTCGTTCATGGGATAATCAGGCGGCGATCCCCAGTGCGCCCGCAAAGAGCGCCCGACCGTCAATGCCGCCATGGGCGGTTTCGATCAGGTTTTCGGGATGCGGCATCATGCCAAGCACATTGCCGCGTTGATTGACGATACCGGCGATGTCGTTGACCGATCCGTTCGGATTGGTGCCTTCGGCGTAACGAAACACCACCTGGCCTTCGCCTTCGATGCGCTTTAATGTTTCCACATCTGCAAAATAATTGCCGTCATGATGGGCCACCGGGCAGCGGATGATCTGGTTTTGGGCATAACCGCGGGTGAAGGCGGTATTGGCATTGGTGACTTCGAGCTTGACCTCGCGGCAGACGAATTTAAGCGATGCGTTGCGCATCAATGCGCCGGGCAGCAGGCCTGCTTCGACCAGAATCTGGAAGCCGTTGCACACGCCCATAACCATGACGCCCTTGTCAGCCTTTTCGCGCACGGCCTGCATCACCGGCATGCGTGCGGCAATCGCACCACAACGCAAATAGTCACCGTAGGAAAAGCCGCCCGGAATGAG